>NZ_JALJDY010000030.1:0-982 GCF_023242425.1 Pseudomonas sp. MWU12-2029
ACCCGATCTGACGCGGCATGCGGGCGCTTTGAAACCGCTGATGATCAATGCACGTCCGGCACCATTGCGGCCGACACCTGCGGTTCCGCTGGAGATTCGCACGGCGGATGCGCGGGTGTTGACGGTGCCCAATCCGGCGGCCATTGCCCGTAACAAGTCACACGGCACGACCCGAATGGAGCGGCATGAGCCTCGCGACGATGCGTCGGCTCAGGCGAAGAACCCTAACGGTGACAGCGCCGATTGCGCGCCGTTGACCTGCACCAACGGGTGTCCGGTGTCGATGGTCACTGGCGAAGAGCTGCTGACGCTGACTGACGGTGTGCTGGATGGGCTGCTGCCCTTCGAGTTCAGCCGGTTGTATCGCACCAGTGCGGTTGAGATCGATGTCGGGTTGGGGTTTGGCTGGAGTCATTCGCTGGCGCATCGGCTGGAAATCGAGGGCGACGGTGTGGTCTGGGTTGACCATGAGAACCGGCGCACGCGGTTTCCCTCGCCGAATGTCGAGCGGCCGGCGATTCACAACAGTCTGTCGCGGGCGGCGATCTTTCTTGGGGATGAGCCTGAGGAGTTGATCGTTGCGCTGGCGGGGGACGCAGCGCGGTTTTATCACTTTCGGGCTGGGCGTCTGACGGTTGTCAGCGATGCCTACGGCAACCGGTTGCGCATTTCGCGTGATCGTCTGGATCGCGTTGAGCGCCTCGATAACGGGGCCGGTCGTTCGTTGTTGCTGCGCTATGAGCGGGCGCATCTGGTCGCGGTCGATTATCAGGTTTTTCGGGAGTCTGCCTGGCGTACCGAGCAGACGCTGGTCAGTTACCGCTTCGATGCCCGTCACCGCCTGATCGAGGCGACCAACGCCGTCGGCGAGAGCGAGCGTTACGACTACGACGACCGGCACGTCATTCTGCAGCGGCAGTTGACGGGCGGCGCGAGCTTCTTCTGGGAGTGGGAGCGTTCCGGCAAGGCCGCGCGCTGCGTG
>NZ_JALJDY010000031.1:0-854 GCF_023242425.1 Pseudomonas sp. MWU12-2029
CCGATTGCCAGCCGAAAACCCATCAGCTCCTCAGTGGCCATGTGTTCTGCCACTGGCTCCCTGACGCTGGTGCACATGTTCGAAGCCGCGCGCTTCGTGCCGATCGGCGATACGCCGGTGACCCTGGAACCGGTCATTTCCGATGTCGGCGGTGTCCTGAAATTCGGCGAACCGAAGCATTACACCATCGGCCCCAGCGGCATTCTCGAAGTCGACGACTGCGACCGGGGCCAGCGTTATCGCATCACCTTCTTTCCCGATGTTTCCACGGCGCATATCCAGACGCTATATGCCTCGTATCAGGGGCTCATTGATGGCCTGGAAAAATGGTTGCGTGAGGAATGGGTCGGGTTTCAACCGCAATGGGCCGAGTTTTCCAGCGCGGGTTTCCTGGAGCGTTACGGTCAGTTGCAGCAGGCCGACTGGCGCGGTTTCGAAACGGCGCTGAATGGCGTCTGGGATGACGTGAAACAGCTGTTCGCCCTGCTCGCCGACTTACAGGCCAACAGCGAAAAACTTCTGCAATACCTGTCCGGCGTCGAACTGGAAGCCTTGCTCGAGGCCTCCTCCGAGGCCATCGCCAATGGCTTGCTGATGCTCAGCGACGAACCGTTGCTGTTCATTCATCTGGCAGCTTTTACCAGTTGGCTGAAGATGCTGCCGCCGCAGTACCTCGCCGAGGTGGTGGCTGAAGTCCGGGCGGAGTTACTGGTCAGTTTTCTGCTGATGTGCATGTCGGGCGGTATGGGCGTGCCGCTGCGGTTGAGCGCCAAGGTGCTCGGCAAGATCAAGTCGCCACGTACCCGGGAATGGCTGGCGGCGTCGGCGTTGCGGTTGGCGGAGCTGACTTCGGC
>NZ_JALJDY010000032.1:0-699 GCF_023242425.1 Pseudomonas sp. MWU12-2029
ATACCGCAACGGTTTCCTGCACCGCCGTAGCCGGGGCGAGGCGCAGTGGATCTACCGGCGCAATGCCCAGGGTGACATCACTGAAGCGGTCGATCCCGACGGTCATGTCACCCACTACCACTACGACCCGCAGGGGCGGTTGCTGTCGATCCGTTATCCGGACAGCGGCCGGCATGTGTTCGTGTGGAACGACCTTGGGCAACTGGTCGAGGAAAGCCTGCCGGACGGTGGGGTTCGGAAGTTTTCCTACGATGCCTTGGGACGGCGGATTACTGCGCAGGACGAACATGGCGCCGTCACCCGCCATGTGTGGGACGCCGTCGGCCGGCTGATCCAGACCACCTCGCCGACGGGTGCCACCCGTGCCTGGTCCTACAGCGCCTACGGGCAGATCACCGCCGAACGCGATGAACTGGGGCGCATCACCCGTTACGAGTATGACGACGACCTGCACCTGGTCAGCCGG
Source organism: Pseudomonas sp. MWU12-2029 (assembly GCF_023242425.1). Lineage (NCBI taxonomy): Bacteria > Pseudomonadati > Pseudomonadota > Gammaproteobacteria > Pseudomonadales > Pseudomonadaceae > Pseudomonas > Pseudomonas sp. MWU12-2029. Next base: position 467 of record NZ_JALJDY010000032.1, read on the forward strand.
CGCATCAATCCCGACGGTACGCGGCTGCAGTATCGCTACGACCATGCGCAGCTGTTGCTCACGGAGATCGAGAACGAGTCCGGCGAAAAGTACCGGCTGGACTACACGCCCACCGGATTGATCCGACAGGAAACCGGCTTCGACGGTCGCCGCACCGCCTACGCCTATGACCGCAACGGCCATCTGCTGGAAAAGACCGAGTACGGCGACGACGGCTCGACGCTGGTCACCGG
>NZ_JALJDY010000033.1:0-699 GCF_023242425.1 Pseudomonas sp. MWU12-2029
GTACCGCAACGGTTTCCTGCACCGCCGTAGCCGGGGCGAGGCGGAGTGGACCTACCGGCGTAATGCCCAGGGTGATATCACCGAATCGGTCGATCCCGACGGCCATGTCACCCACTACCACTACGACCCGCAGGGGCGGCTGCTGTCGATCCGTTATCCGGACAGTGGCCGGCACGTGTTCGTGTGGAACGACCTCGGCCAGTTGGTCGAAGAAAGTCTGCCGGACGGCGGGGTTCGGAAGTTTTCCTACGACGTTTTGGGGCGACGGATTACTGCGCAGGACGAACACGGCGCGATCACTCGTCATGCGTGGGACGCCGTTGGCCGGCTGATCCAGATCACGCTTCCCACCGGAGCGACGCGGGCCTGGTCCTACAGCGCTTACGGCCAGATCACCGCCGAACGCGATGAGTTGGGGCGCATCACCCGCTACGAGTATGACGACGACCTGCACCTGGTCAGCCGCCGGATCAACCCCGACGGCACGCGGCTGCAGTATCGCTACGACCATGCGCAGCTGCTGCTCACGGAGATCGAGAACGAGTCCGGTGAAAAATACCTTCTGGACTACACGCCGACCGGACTGATCCGACAGGAAACCGGTTTTGATGGGCGGCGTACCGCGTACGCCTACGACCGCAACGGCCACCTGCTGGAGAAGACCGAGTACGGTGACGACGGCTCGACGCTGGTCACCGC
>NZ_JALJDY010000034.1:0-589 GCF_023242425.1 Pseudomonas sp. MWU12-2029
GGCTGCTTTCGGCGATCAGGTGGTCGCCTTGCCAGAAGAACTCGGTGGTCTGGCCATCGACGGTCTTGCGGATGCGGCGGCCGAAGGCGTCGTATTGATAGGTGGCGCTGGTGCCATCCGGGCGGGTCAGGCTGATCAGGCGGTGCTGGCTGTCGTAGCGGTATGCAGTGACGAGCTGTTGGGCGCGGCCGCGGCGTTCGCGGATCAGGTTGCCGAAGGCGTCGTAGTCGTAATGGCGGTCGCCCTGCATCAGCAGGCGATTGCCTTTGATGCTGCTCGGGCCCGGCCGGTCCTGCGTCAGCAGGTTGTCGGCCGGGTCGTGGGCGAAGGTTTCCGGCACATCGTCGCGGGTGTGGTGTACGCGGATCAGCCGGTCGAGGGCGTCGTACGTGTAGCTGCGCTGGCCGTGGCGGGTGTCGGCGATGTGTTCGAGATTGCCGTTGGGGCTGTAGGCAAAGTCGCGGCGGTACAGCGCGCTGCGTTGATGACCGACAGCGTGGGACAGCAAACGGCCCTGTTCGTCGTAGGCATATTCGCTGAGCAGCAGGCCCTGCTGGCGCTGTTGCTCGCGGCCGTTCTGGTAGACGTA
>NZ_JALJDY010000035.1:0-476 GCF_023242425.1 Pseudomonas sp. MWU12-2029
ATCACCATGACGGCTGCACGGTCGGGTACCGGCCTGGGGGGCGACGCTCAGGGCGACACGTTCTCCGACTTCGAAAACATCATCGGTACAAACTACAACGACGTGTTTACCGCTTCGGCTGGCACCACAACCTTCTACGGTGGCGCCGGCAATGACGTGTACATCATCAACGGTTCGGCCAGTCAGAATGTGGTGGAAGCGGCCGGTGGTGGTGATGATGAAGTCCGTACCACCCTGAACATCATCACCCTGGCGTCGGAGGTCGAGCGTCTGACGTTCACCGGGACTGGCAACTTTATCGGTACTGGCAACGCATCCGATAACATCATCACCGGCGGTGCCGGCAATGACACTTTGATGGGCGGTGCAGGTGCCGACCAACTGATTGGCGGCGCAGGTTTTGACATCGCCAGTTATGAGGATGTACCCACCAGCGTGGGTGTGAGTCTGAACCTGAAAACCGGTGTGCACACCGG
>NZ_JALJDY010000036.1:0-475 GCF_023242425.1 Pseudomonas sp. MWU12-2029
GGCTGCTTTCGGCGATCAGGTGGTCGCCTTGCCAGAAGAACTCGGTGGTCCGGCCGTCGACGGTCTTGCGGATGCGGCGGCCGAAGGCGTCGTAGTGGTAGGTGGCGCTGGTGCCGTCGGGACGGGTCAGGCCGATCAGGCGGTGCTGGCTGTCGTAGCGGTATGCAGTGACGAGCTGTTGGGCGCGTCCGCGGCGTTCGCGGATCAGGTTGCCGAAGGCGTCGTAGTCGTAATGACGGTCGCCCTGCATCAGCAGGCGGTTGCCCTTGATGCTGGTCGGGCCCGGACGGTCCTGCGTCAGCAGGTTGCCGGCCGGGTCGTGGGCGAAGTTTTCCGGCACATCGTCACGGGTGTGACGTACGCGGATCAGCCGGTCGAGGGCGTCGTACTGGTAGCTGCGCTGGCCGTGGCGGGTGTCGGCGATGTGTTCGAGGTTGCCGTTGGCGCTGTAGGCAAAGTCGCGGCGGTACAGCGC
>NZ_JALJDY010000037.1:0-467 GCF_023242425.1 Pseudomonas sp. MWU12-2029
TCCAGCCAAGTGCGCAAGAAGTTGCACAGTACTGCGCAACTTCTTGCGCACTTTTTCGCTGTTTCCTACAGCAAAGGATGGAAAATTCTCACGCGAGATTCGTAAGCCCTTGATGGGTAATGGCCATGTGATGGCTGGCATGACTTTTGATTCCTCCTTTGCCGCCTGGACAGGCAATCACGCCGTCCGGTCCTGTCTATCGAGCAAGGAGCACACCCCATGGCAACACCCGCGTACATGTCGGTTACCGGCGAAAAACAAGGCCTGATCACTGCCGGCGCCTTCACTGCCGACTCCGTTGGCAACACCTACCAGGAAGGCCACGAAGACCAGGTCATGGTTCAGGCTTTCACCCACGACGTGATCATCCCGCGTGACCCGCAATCCGGTCAGCCAACCGGTCAGCGCGTGCACAAGCCAGTCGTGATCACCAAGGTCTACGACAAGGCTTCGCCTCTGCTGCAAGC
>NZ_JALJDY010000038.1:0-313 GCF_023242425.1 Pseudomonas sp. MWU12-2029
GCGGGTCAGCAAGGCGCCGTTGAGGTCGATCGCGGTCAGCGCGCCGCCCTTGGCGTAGTGGTAATCGAGTTTGCTGTTGTCCGGCAGACGCATCCGGGTGAGCTGGCCGCAGGCGTCGTAGGTGTAACGCAGGGTGCCCCAGCCCTGATGCTCGCGGACCAGTCGGTCCTGGAGGTCGTATTCGAAGGCCAGCGGGTGATTCTGGCCGTCGTCGACCCCAGTCAGCCGACCGAGGCGGTCGTAGCGGTATTCAACCGTGCTGGCATCGGGCAGGGTCTTGAGCAGCAGACGTCCGGCAGCATCACGTTGGTAG
>NZ_JALJDY010000004.1:0-619632 GCF_023242425.1 Pseudomonas sp. MWU12-2029
GATTTTTCTATCAGTCAGAAGCTCAGTACCGTCGAAAGATCCAATCAGCGCGCATTCAGCGCAACGAGCAACTGCCCCCCTCATGCTCCTCTATATAGAGAGAAGAACATTCGGGCTCCATGAAAACGCAAAGCCAAGCAATACAAGACAGGAAGCTGAGGTTCGATTCAGAAGCAATGAGCCACCCACGAGACACAACCAGCCCGCGCCGCTTCAGCAAATCAAAGGAGTATGAAAACAACAGACAGCGGTAATCAACCGTGAGACCGGCGGACATCAACAAAGAAGGTTTTGTATAGATGGTGTCCCAGGGCAGGTTCGAACTGCCAACCTTCCCCTTAGGAGGGGGATGCTCTATCCAATTGAGCTACTGAGACATACACGTTGTCGCTTGCAGACGCTGCGCGACGGACGGCGAGCATGTTAACGGCCGAACCCTGATTTGTCATGTCGTCCGTAGGGCATTTTAAGTGTAGGCAGGCGCCCCGCAATCTCGAAGGGCGATTTACCGTGCAATTTGCATCATCAAAAAATAACCGTCATTGCACATTGCAATGCGCCATTTTTTAACCACCCTCTTAAATCATTGTTTTTTAAGGACTTAACAGCGGTTAAACTGTTGGCATGACGACTGCTTCGCTGCTCTGCAGAAGAACGATCGGAGATCAGCCTCATGAACCGCCCCCTCTTGCTTGCAAACGCGATCGCTTTAACGATTCTGGTGGGCTTTCACTTTGCCCCCGAGAGCACTGAACCGGTTGCACAGCGCATGCCGCATTACTTGCAGGTACAAAAGGCGCCACAGTGGGCAGTGCTGAGTGACCAGCGCAGCCACTCGCAAGAAGTCAGCGACCCTCTCGAGACGTCGCAAGCCAAATCAATCGATCGCCTGGTGTTTTGAATCATCTTCAGGAGTACAGAATGTCCAAGTCAGCGGCAGGATTTTTGATCCTCGCCTTATTGAGCGGCGCCCTGCATTTTTCGCTGTTCGAACAAACCGAAGTCACCCCGCCCCTGATCGGTTGCGCCGTTTTTGCAGTGCTGTTCTTGCTTGCACTGGCAGCCGGCCGCAAGTTCAAATTTGATCCGGTACTACGTTGAGCTTCACCCACTCCACAAAATAATCAGCGGCCACCGCCAACTCGCCAGAATTGTCGAGATGGAACACAGGCCTGCTGATTGACCTCCTTTCCAGGAACAAGGCGTTGCGAGCAAGCCTGGCATTGATTTGCTCAAGCGTCTCTCGTCCACGCTTAAGCAGACGCTCCCGCAACACCTCTTCCCTGACAGTCAACAAAACCGGCAACAGCGTCGGATAACCCTCCAGTGCTTGGCGCAGATTCGCGCGCGATCCGTTTACCAATACGTGGCGCCCTGTTTTCAGCCATTGGTCCATTTCAGCAGGAATACCATAGGAGAGTCCGTTCGCCTGCCATGACAATGAAAATTCACCGGCGCGTCGGCGTCGATCAAACTCCTCAGGAGTGACACTGAGCGCATCCTCCCCCACAGATTCCGCCGACCGAGTAATGACGCGGCGCATGACCTCACAATTCAGCAGATGCAAACGCTCACGCGCAGCCTCGATAAGGCTGTCCTTGCCCGAGCCAGATGGCCCCATCAGATAAATAAGCTTGCCATCCATCCTGAAAACGCCCCCGAGCAGGTGTACGCCCCTAGTAAATCGGCCATTTGCCACTATCCTGTACAAGGTAAGGAACAAGGATTCTAGCCGCATAGCATGCACGGTCTGGCGCCTTCGGGCATCAGTTCCTGCACATCAGGACGCGGTCAGAGATACGGGCCGGCTCATTCTTTTCAAACCAGTCCGCATTTCTGATAATTGGTGCTGGCATTACGCCTTTACCCAGATCAATATTTGTCACAGAATTGACGCCAATGATCTGGCAATTTTGAGGCATGATGCGAGCCTCTTAACAATTCAGGTTGAACCATTTGGCGCGGATGCTTGTCCTACGACTCATCCTGCGGCCAATCCCGAGAACCGCTCCCCTGAACTAACCGGTTAAATATATGCGCCCATTGAAACAGGCAATTTATTCCAGCCGTACGGCTGACAAGTTCGTCGTACGCCTGCCAGACGGAATGCGTGAACGCATTGCCGAGGTGGCTCGCAATCATCATCGCAGCATGAACTCCGAGATCATTGCGCGCCTTGAGCAGAGTCTTATTCAGGAAGGCGCACTGGGCGAAGAGCTGAGCATGCGCCTCGACAGCCCGGAGCTTTCGCTGCACGAACGCGAGTTACTGCAACGCTTCCGTCAACTCTCCCACCGCCAGCAGAACGCACTGGTTTCGCTGATCGCCCACGATGCCGAAATGGCCGCAGACGCATCCTGAGTCAAATCGAATATCTCAAGCCAGCATGAATGCTGGCTTTTTTTTGCCCGCAATCCGGGATTTCAAGGACGAAAAAAAGCCCGCCAATCGGCGGGCTGTTCGATACAGGAGATCAGAGCAGGAAAATCGTCGCCAGCCCCAGGAAGATGAAGAAGCCACCACTATCGGTCATGGCCGTGATCATCACGCTAGCCCCCATTGCCGGGTCGCGCCCCATCTTGGCCAGCGTCATCGGGATCAACACCCCCATCAACGCCGCCAGCAGCAGGTTGAGCGTCATCGCTGCCGTCATCACCACGCCAAGCGACCAACTGCCGTAGAGCATGTAAGCCACTACACCGATCACTCCACCCCAGACCAGGCCGTTGATCAACGCAACGGCGAGCTCCTTGCGCATCAGACGCGAAGTATTACCCGTGCTGACCTGATCAAGTGCCATGGCGCGAACGATCATGGTGATCGTCTGGTTGCCGGAGTTACCGCCGATACCCGCCACAATCGGCATCAGAGCGGCCAGCGCCACCAGCTTCTCGATCGACCCTTCGAACAGGCCGATCACCCGCGACGCGACGAACGCCGTGATCAGGTTGATCGCCAGCCACGCCCAACGGTTGCGCAGGGATTTCCAGACGGAAGCGAAAATATCTTCCTCTTCCCGCAGCCCCGCCATGTTGAGGACTTCGCTTTCGCTCTCCTCACGAATCAGATCGACCATTTCGTCGATGGTCAGACGACCGATCAGCTTGCCGTTCTTGTCGACCACCGGTGCCGAGATCAAGTCGTAACGCTCGAACGCCTGAGCGGCGTCGTAGGCATCTTCGTCCGGGTGGAAACTCACCGGATCGCTGGCCATCACTTCGGAAACCTGTTTCTCCGGATCATTGACCAGCAATCGCTTGATCGGCAGCACGCCCTTGAGCACACCGTCGTAATCGACCACGAACAGCTTGTCGGTATGACCCGGCAGCTCTTTGAGACGGCGCAGGTAACGCAGGACCACTTCGAGGCTGACATCCTCGCGGATAGTCACCATCTCGAAGTCCATCAGCGCACCGACCTGCTCCTCGTCGTAGGAGAGAGCCGAACGCACGCGCTCGCGTTGCTGCTGATCCAGAGTCTCCATCAGCTCATGGACGACGTCTCGCGGCAGCTCGGAGGCCAGGTCAGCAAGTTCGTCGGCATCCATGTCCTTGGCAGCAGCCAGGAGCTCGTGATCGTCCATGTCGGCGATCAGCGTTTCACGGACGGAGTCGGATACTTCGAGAAGAATGTCGCCGTCGCGATCAGCCTTGACCAACTGCCAGAGCGTCAGACGATCGTCCAGCGGCAGGGCTTCAAGAATGTAGGCAACGTCGGCGGAGTGCAGATCATCGAGCTTGCGTTGCAGCTCGACGAGATTTTGCCGGTGGACCAGGTTCTCGACCCGGTCATGATGTGCGCCTTCCTGGCGGTGAGTCAGGTCTTCGACGACCCGCTGGCGCTGCAGCAGCTCAACGACCTGAGCCAGGCGATCCTGCAGGCTTTCCTGTGTTTTCTTTACTTCGATTTCGGACATAGGCGAACTCCACTCCCAGCAGCGGGGCACGCCGGAAGGATCAATCAGTCAATTCATGATTGGTAAAACGGGGTACTGAGTATCTACTGGGTAAGTCCATGGAAGTTTTCCATAAGCCCCGGCGGGGCTGACGGGCGCAATGATACACCGCCTGACGGTTTTAAACGTTAAAAATCTAGGCTGAAACAAGCGCTTGCGAGACAAAGCTGAGCGCCGTCCTGACTCTTCAGACTCCGACGACTCATCCTGAAAAGAAAACACACCGGCGCTGAAAAAACTGCCGGCTACGCTTGAAAGGGATCGTCATGGAGGACGCCGAATGCCATCGAAAACATCCCGACTCATGCTGACCACCCTGCTCTGCCTCCCATCCACAGGGAACACAACGACACTTCACCGCTGCGAAGCTGCTGACGGCAGCCTCACATTCACGACGCTGAGTTGCGCCAACAATGAGCGCCTTTCACTTCAGGAGGTACGCCCCTACTCGCCCGGCTCGACAGTGGCATTGATACCCGAAGCCCGACACGAAGAAATATCCGGCATGAATATCAGAAAGCGGGAAATGGCCGTCGTAGGGCGCACCCAAGACAAATGCGGAGACCTGATCGACGCACGACAGAAGCGCGAAGCAATCATCAATCAACGAATCATCGCCGGCATGAGCCAGCAGGATGTTGAAAGCGCCCTGGGAAAGCCTGACAAGATCAGCATCCGCAATTCGGCAACGACTTATCGTTACGACCTCAAGCGAGGCCGCAGTGCTCAGGTCGATTTTGATGAGAAAGGATGCGTGACAGGAAAACTCAAATCCCGGACAGCAAAAAGCCCGCGTTAAACGCGGGCTTTCTGGTATATGGTGCACTCGACAGGATTCGAACCTGTGACCGCTCGGTTCGTAGCCGAGTACTCTATCCAGCTGAGCTACGAGTGCAATTTGTGTTTTTAGACCAGACCACAACTGGCTGAAGCCAAGTTATTTACATTGCTGCAACTAACTCTTAAATGGTGCACTCGACAGGATTCGAACCTGTGACCGCTCGGTTCGTAGCCGAGTACTCTATCCAGCTGAGCTACGAGTGCATTTGTGTTTGTTAGACCAGATCACACCTGGTTGAAGCCGAGTCACTTACATTGCTGCAACTGACTCTTAAATGGTGCACTCGACAGGATTCGAACCTGTGACCGCTCGGTTCGTAGCCGAGTACTCTATCCAGCTGAGCTACGAGTGCATTTGTTGCGCCGCATTATAGCCCGTCTAATCTCTATTCCAACCACTTTTTCTACTAATTTCAACAACTTACAGAAAAAGCCAGATTACAACGTACTAAGCAAATAATGGCGGAGAACGGGGGATTCGAACCCCCGACACCCTTGTGAGGTGTACTCCCTTAGCAGGGGAGCGCCTTCGGCCACTCGGCCAGCTCTCCGCAACACGGGGCGTATCTTAACCAACCTTTTCCCCGTTTGCAAACATAAAAATCAATAAAAATTAATGACTTGGTTCTTCGTCCTTCTCTTTCTTTATACGCAGGTAGATTTCCTCACGGTGCACGGCGACCTCTTTCGGGGCATTGACGCCGATACGCACTTGATTTCCTTTGACGCCGAGCACGGTCACGGTGATTTCGCCATCACCGATAATCAGGCTTTCTGCGCACCGACGAGTCAGAATCAGCATACCTTTCTCCTCACGCGAATCATTTCAGGGACAACAGTCTGCAAAAAAAAGGCACCCGACCTACAACCGGAGCGATCGTAGCCCTACATGCCTGAGTATTGACCAGCGCGAGCAAAAGAACAGTTCAGGGCTCGCGCCATTCAAAAAATAAAGGGCGCGGTCAGACCGCGCCCTTCATTGACCAGGATTACTCGCCCTGACGGGCTGGAGCATCCAGTTCGAAAGCCGTGTGCAGGGCGCGCACGGCCAGTTCCAGGTATTTCTCTTCGATCACGACGGAAACCTTGATTTCCGAAGTCGAGATCATCTGGATGTTGATACTTTCCTTCGCCAGGGATTCGAACATGCGGCTGGCCACGCCTGCGTGGGAACGCATGCCGACGCCGACGATCGAGACCTTGGCGATCTTGGTGTCGCCGACGACTTCACGGGCACCGATCTCGCGAGCGGTGTTTTCCAGCACGGTCTGCGCGGACTGGTAGTCGTTGCGGTGCACGGTGAAGGTGAAGTCGGTGGTGTTATCGTGCGCGACGTTCTGCACGATCATGTCGACTTCGATGTTCGCGGCACTGATCGGGCCGAGAATCTTGAACGCCACGCCCGGGGTGTCTGGCACGCCACGGATGGTCAGCTTGGCTTCATCGCGATTGAAAGCGATGCCGGAAATGATCGGCTGTTCCATGGTTTCCTCTTCATCAATAGTAATGAGGGTGCCCGGACCCTCCTTGAAGCTGTGCAGTACGCGCAGCGGAACGTTGTACTTGCCGGCAAACTCCACGGCACGGATCTGCAGCACCTTGGAACCGAGGCTGGCCATTTCCAGCATCTCTTCGAACGTGATCTTGTCCAGACGCTGAGCAACCGATACCACACGCGGGTCGGTGGTGTAGACACCATCGACGTCGGTGTAGATCTGGCATTCGTCAGCCTTCAACGCAGCGGCCAGCGCCACGCCGGTGGTGTCGGAACCGCCACGACCCAGGGTCGTGATGTTGCCGTGCTCGTCGACGCCCTGGAAACCGGCGACCACAACCACACGACCGGCCTTCAGATCACCGCGAATCTTCTGGTCATCAATCTGCAAGATACGCGCTTTATTGTGCGCACTGTCCGTCAGGATCCGCACCTGGTTGCCGGTGTACGACACCGCCGGCACACCGCGCTTGATCAGCGCCATGGCCAACAGGGCGATCGTCACCTGCTCACCGGTGGAAACGATCACGTCCAGTTCACGCGGAACCGGTTGATCTTCGCCACTGATTTGCTTGGCCAGATCGATCAGACGGTTGGTTTCGCCGCTCATTGCAGACAGCACAACCACCAGGTCATCGCCGGCATCACGGAATTTCTTAACCTTGTCGGCGACCTGCTCGATTCTCTCGACAGTGCCGACCGAGGTGCCTCCAAATTTCTGTACGATCAAAGCCATTTCAAAGCCGCCTCTGCCCATGAAGGGCGCCCAATAATCACTCGAACAGCCGCCGGGCCCGCCACTAGACTGCGGGCCCGACAGACCGTCTTATAAACCCTGCTCGACGAATGGAACGGTCAGCGCCAGTGCGCTATCCAGTGCGCCGGCGTCGACACCGCCGCCCTGCGCCATGTCCGGACGACCACCGCCCTTCCCGCCCACTGCCGCAGCAGCCTGTTTCATCAAATCACCGGCTTTGAGTTGGCCAGTCAGGTCCTTAGTCACGCCTGCAACCAGTACGACCTTTTCCTCATGGACACTGCCGAGCAGGATCACTGCGCGGCCGAGTTTGTTTTTCAGCTGATCGACCAGCGCCAGCAGCGCCTTGCCGTCCTGACCATCCAGACGCACGGCCAGAACTTTCACGCCCTTGACGTCCACGGCCGAGGCCGACAGATCGTCGCCTGCGGCAGCAGCGGCCTTGGCCTGCAACTGCTCGAGCTGCTTCTCCAGCGCGCGGTTGCGCTCCAGTACGGCCGACAGCTTGTCGATCAGGTTTTCGCGGCTGCCCTTGACCAGGCTGGCCGCTTCCTTGAGTTGTTCTTCAGCAGCGTTCAAGTAAGCCAGCGCCGCAGCGCCGGTGACCGCTTCGATACGACGCACACCCGATGCCACACCGCCTTCGCTGATGATTTTCAGCAGGCCGATGTCGCCGGTACGGTTGGCGTGGATACCGCCACACAGCTCGACGGAGAAATCACCACCCATGCTCAGCACGCGCACGTTGTCGCCGTACTTCTCGCCGAACAGCGCCATGGCGCCTTTCTGCTTGGCGGTTTCGATGTCGGTTTCTTCGGTTTCAACGGCGGAGTTCTTGCGGATTTCGGCGTTGACGATGTCTTCCAGAGCCTTGATCTGCTCAGGCTTGATCGCTTCAAAGTGACTGAAGTCGAAACGCAGGCGCTGACTGTCGACCAGCGAGCCTTTCTGTTGAACGTGATCGCCCAGCACTTTTCGCAATGCGGCGTGCAGCAAGTGCGTGGCCGAGTGGTTCAACGAAGTGGCGTGACGCACGTCGGCTTCGACGTGGGTTTCCACCGGCGCGCCAACGATCAGGCTGCCCGACGCCAGTACGCCGTGGTGCAGGAATGCGCCGCCGGTCTTGGTGGTGTCGCGCACGTCGAAACGGCTGTTGCCGGCCTGCAGGTAACCGCAATCACCGACCTGGCCGCCGGATTCGGCGTAGAACGGGGTCTGGTTCAGCACCACAACGCCTTCCTGCCCTTCACTCAAGACGTCCACGGACTGGCCATCTTTATAGAGAGCAACGACTTTCGCCGAACCGCTGGTAGCGTGGTAGCCGGTGAATTCGGTATCGACATCAACCTTGACCAGGCTGTTGTAGTCCAGGCCGAAGGAGCTGGCGGAACGTGCACGGACGCGCTGGGCTTCCATTTCACGCTCGAAACCGGCTTCGTCGATGGTCAGGCTGCGCTCGCGGGCGATGTCCGCGGTCAGGTCCATCGGGAAACCGTAGGTGTCGTAGAGTTTGAACACTACGTCGCCTGGAACCACGTCGCCCTTGAGTTCGGCCAGATCCTGCTCGAGGATTTTCAGGCCCTGCTCCAGGGTCTTGGCGAATTGCTCTTCTTCGGCTTTCAGTACGCGCTCGATGTGCGCCTGCTGGGATTTCAGCTCCGGGAATGCTTCGCCCATCTCGGCCACGAGAGCGGCAACGATCTGGTAGAAGAAGCTGCCCTTGGCGCCCAGCTTGTTGCCGTGACGGCAGGCGCGACGGATGATCCGGCGCAGCACGTAGCCACGGCCTTCGTTGGACGGCAGCACGCCGTCGGCAATCAGGAAGCCGCAGGAACGGATGTGGTCAGCCACGACTTTCAGGGACGCCTGATTATCGTTGCTGCAACCGATGGCCTTGGCCGAAGCAGCCAGCAGGCTCTGGAACAGGTCGATTTCATAGTTCGAGTGAACGTGCTGCAGCACGGCACTGATCCGCTCCAGGCCCATGCCGGTGTCCACCGACGGCGCTGGCAGCGGGTGCAACACGCCATCGGCGGTGCGGTTGAACTGCATGAACACGTTGTTCCAGATTTCGATGTAACGGTCGCCGTCTTCTTCCGGCGAGCCCGGCGGGCCGCCCCAGATGTCGGCGCCGTGATCGTAGAAAATCTCGGTGCAAGGACCGCACGGGCCGGTATCGCCCATGGTCCAGAAGTTGTCGGAGGCGTAAGGCGCACCCTTGTTGTCGCCGATGCGCACCATGCGCTCGGCCGGCACACCGACTTCCTTGGTCCAGATGTCGTAGGCCTCGTCATCGCTGGCGTAGACGGTGACCCACAGCTTTTCCTTCGGCAGGTTCAGCCACTTCTCGGAGGTCAGAAAGTTCCAGGCGTAGGTGATGGCATCACGCTTGAAGTAATCGCCGAAGCTGAAGTTACCCAGCATTTCGAAGAAGGTGTGGTGACGGGCGGTGTAACCGACGTTTTCCAGGTCGTTGTGCTTGCCGCCGGCGCGCACGCATTTCTGGCTGGAGACGGCGCGGGTGTACGCGCGCTTTTCCTGGCCCAGGAAGCAGTCCTTGAACTGGTTCATCCCCGCGTTGGTGAACAGCAGGGTTGGGTCGTTGCCCGGAATCAAAGAGCTGGAGGCTACACGGGTGTGGCCTTGCTCTTCGAAGAAGCGAAGGAAGGCTTCACGGATTTCTGCGCTTTTCATTAGGTTCTTCCACGGAGGCTGCGGCCAAAGGCCTGTACGAAACGTCAACAGACGAAACGACGGCAAAGGGCCGCATTATATCGGCCCTGCGCGCGGGGTACAGCGTGTTTATACGATAGAAACGGTCAATTGAGGGGCTAACGCTGTCACTTGCGCGAAAACTCGACGAATGTCGCGATCACTTGCTCGATTTGCGAGCGATTGACGTCCATGTGCGTGACCATCCGCAGACGGGCGGCAGCGCTCAGTTTAATCCCGCGCTCGGCGGCAAACGCCTTGATCGCCTCGGCACGGTCGCCCATCTGCACGTAAACCATGTTGGTCTGCACTGGCTCGACGGTGAAACCGGCCTCGCGCAGGCCTTCGGCCAGGAATTGCGCATTGGCATGGTCATCCGCCAGACGCTCGACGTTGTGATCCAGCGCATACAAACCTGCCGCCGCCAGCAATCCGGCCTGACGCATGCCGCCGCCGACCATTTTGCGCAGGCGCCGCGCCTTGCCGATCAACTCGGCCGAACCGCAAAGCACCGAACCGACCGGCGCGCCGAGGCCTTTGGACAGGCACACCGATACCGAATCGAAGTGCTGCGTGATCTCACGGGCATCGACCCCGAGCTTGACCGCCGCGTTGTATAGCCGCGCACCGTCCAGATGCAACTGGAGGCCATTGTCCCGAGTGAACTGACGCGCCCGGGCCAGATACTCCATCGGCAACACCTTGCCCTGCATGGTGTTTTCCAGTGCCAGCAGGCGGGTGCGGGCGAAGTGGAAATCATCAGGCTTGATCGCCGCTGCCACCTGATCCAGGTCCAGCGAGCCATCGGCCTGCACTTCCAGCGGCTGCGGCTGGATCGAGCCGAGCACCGCTGCGCCGCCGCCCTCGTACTTATAGGTATGCGCCTGCTGCCCGACGATGTATTCATCACCGCGTTCGCAATGGGCCATCAAGCCCAGCAGGTTGCTCATGGTGCCGGTCGGCACGAACAGCGCGGCGGCAAAACCCAACCGTTTTGCCAGTTCGGTTTCCAGACGATTGACCGTCGGATCTTCGCCATACACGTCGTCACCGGTGTCGGCACGGGTCATCGCGTCCAGCATGGCGGGAGTCGGTTGGGTGACGGTGTCGCTGCGAAGATCGATAACGCTCATGAACCTGGCCTCTGGTCAGCAGGGGAAATCCCTTTTCGTAGAGGAATTACTGCGGGCATGGCGCAGATTAATCAACCCTTGCGCAAGGAAAAGTCGTTTCCACGCTCCGAAAAAACCGATGGCAATCATCACAAAGGCGCAATGCACAGCCCGGCAATCTGTGATAAAAACGCTGCGCCGCCCGATAAAGGGCGGCGAAACGTTCTCAGGGCGGGGTGCAATTCCCCACCGGCGGTAATTGCGCGCAATGCGCATAGCCCGCGAGCGCTTGGTGACGGGCACGGCAAAAACCGTGAGCGGCGGCAAGGTCAGCAGACCCGGTGTGATTCCGGGGCCGACGGTCACAGTCCGGATGAAGAGAGAACGGGATTGACGCCAAAGGGCCGTCCGCCGTGTTCGCGCGAGCGTGCGTACCCTTGAATCCCTTTCGATTCATAACGCCCTGTTTTTCACACAAACAGGAGTCAGAACATGCAACCCACCGCTATCGACAGCAAAAGCAAACACCCTCACGGCGAGCGCGTCGCGTTCATCCAGGCCTGCTGGCACAAGGAAATCGTCGATCAGAGCCGTAAAGGCTTCCTCGCCGAAATGATCGCTCAGGGTTATCAGGAATCGGACATCGATTTCTTCGAAGTCGGCGGCGCCTTTGAAATGCCCCTGCACGCCAAGCTGCTGGCCAAGACCGGCCGTTATGCCGGTATCGTTGCCGCCGCCCTGGTGGTGGACGGCGGGATCTACCGTCACGAGTTCGTCGCCCAGTCGGTGGTCAGCGGCCTGATGCAGGTTCAGCTGGAAACCGAAGTGCCGGTGTTCTCGGTATCCCTGACCCCGCACCACTTCCATGCCGGCGAAGAACACTACAAGTTCTTCTTCGAGCATTTCGTGCACAAGGGTCAGGAAGCGGCGAAGACTTGCGCGGATACGCTGCAGAAAGTGCGTGCGCTGCGCCGCACCGAGCCGCGTGCTGTAGCGGTCTGATGCAATAACGATCTCCCCCGCGCGCTGCGTGGGGGAGATTCAGTTTCAGGCGAGATTTTCGTCAGTGGTCGGCACGATCAGAATGCCCGCCCGCAGGCCGTTCTTGACCTTGGGGTTCGGGAAAATAATCCGCGCGCCCTGCTCTTCGATGATCCAGCGGGTATTGGCCAGGTCTTCGGCCAGCACATAACCCACATCCAGTTCCGAAAAGTTTTCGATGTCCGCCGGCAGGTTCAGGCGGAACGAGTCACTGTGCTTGATGATTTCCCGGGCCACGCTGAACAGTTGCAGACCGTCCAGGCCCTGCTCGGCCATCTCAGGCTCGGTGCCTTCGATGATCTGCTTCAGACGGGTTTCCAGCAGCGACACATTGACCCCGGCGTTCTGCCCGAACGGCCGCGCCTTGCCCAGTTCCAGGGTGAAGGACTCGGCACCGAGCTTGTCGTAGGTGTAGGAACTGAAGACGATCGACGGTTTATTCTGCAACAGCACCGCCTCCATGCCGGCGGCGCGCAGGCGGGCCAGTTCAAGGCGGGAGTGCTGGCGCCCTTCCTTCCACGGATACAACGCAAACTGTTCGATCTTCGAACCGCGAATCGCCGTGTGCAGGTCGTAGTGCAGTCGCTGACGATCCGGCACGCTGAAGAAGCTCGCGGCCAGGCGTTCCAGCTCGCAGGCGCGCAGGGCTTCGGAACCGCTGCTTTGTTCGTGACGGCCGTTGAACAGCCGATTGACATCCTGTTCGATGAAACGCTCGCCCTTGCGAATCGCTTCCGGGTTGCCGAACAGGAACAGAATGCGTGCGCGCGGCTTCAAGTCGCCGCGGGCGATGTCATGCAGCAGCCGGTCGAGCAATTCGATCGGTGCCGTTTCGTTGCCGTGGATGCCTGCCGACAGCAACAGGTCCAGGCCATTGTCGCGCGCTTCGGGTGGCCGGACTTCCAGCGCACCCTCGCTCAGCCAGCGCATGCGCACGCCTTCGACAGTCAGTTGAGTCTTCTCCGCCGGTTCGCGGCCGGCGAGGGTCAGTTCAAGCAGTTTGCCGAGGGCGAGCATAGAGCGGTTTCCTTAGTGGTCGTGGTTGCAATCTGGGCCGTGCACGTGACCGTCATCGTCGCCGAGGTCAGCCGGTTCCATCTCCAGTTGCAGACTTACCAGATTAGTCGCCAATGGGCGCAGCAGCAGGTTGGCGTACTCTTCGTCGCCTTCTTCGACGTCCACGCCGATCAGCAGCTGGCCGCGGCCGTCCTGCTGGATCCACAGCTCTTTGCCTTGCCACATGACCGCGACGCGGGTGCAGGACGTTTGCAGTTGCGTGCCGTCGGTGTCTTCAAGGATCAGCTGCAGGGAATCGCTCATGTTTTACGCTCTCTTGGGGAGATGGAACCGTGCGTCGCGACGAAGCGGCGCACCGGTCATCAATTGATCTGGAATGGATAAACCGCGCCCAGTTTAAGGATTTGCGTCAGTTCATCCAGTGCCGTCCGGCATTCAAGCAGCAATTGCGGATCCGCCAGATCGCTTTCGCTCAGACGGTCGCGATAGTGCTTTTCAACCCATGCGGTCAACGAACCGTACAACGGGGCGGTCATGATAACCCCTGGGTTGACGGCCGCCAGTTCGGTTTCGTTGAGCGCGACGCGCAGTCGCAAACACGCCGGGCCACCGCCGTTCTGCATGCTTTGCTTGAGGTCGAAGACCTTCACTTCGCGGATCAGGCCGCCGGAGCTGGTCAGGCCTTGCAGATAGTTCCATACGCGCTCGTTGCCACGGCACTCTTCCGGCACGATCAGCAACATCGAACCATCAGGGCGCGACAGCAACTGGCTGTTGAACAGATAGGAACGCACCGCATCGTCCACGGTGACCGCCGAACGCGGCACGCAGACCGACTGGAACTTGCCGCCGACCTTGGCCAGTTTGGCTTGCAGTTCTGCCAGCATGTTCTCGGTGTCGAGGAATGCGTCCTCGTGATAGAACAGCACCTCGCCGTTGCCCACCGCGATCACGTCGTTGTGGAAAACGCCCTGATCGATCACCGCCGGATTCTGCTGTGCGTAGACCACGCCGTCGTCACGCAGGCCGTGCAGACGGGCGACCGCTTGCGACGCTTCGAGGGTCTGGCGCGCCGGGTATTTCTGCGGCGCCGGGTAACGGGTGTCGAACGCACTGCGACCGAACACGAAGAACTCGACGCCGGCATCGCCGTACTCACGGCAGAAACGTGTGTGGTTGGCTGCGCCTTCGTCGCCGAACTGTGCCACTGCCGGCAATGCGGCGTGGTGAGCGAAGTGCTGCTGGTCGGCGAACATCGCACCCAGTACGCGACTGGTGGTCGGGTGCTCGATGCTGCGGTGATATTTGCAGTTCAGGTTGGCGGCGGTGAAGTGCACGCGACCATCGGCGGTGTCGGCACTCGGGCTGACCGTGGCGGCGTTGGCCACCCACATGCTCGACGCCGAGCAGCTGGCGACCAGCAGCGGCATCGCTTCTTTCGCGGCGCGCTCGATCACCTGGGCATCGGTGCCGCTGAAACCCAGACGGCGCAGAGCGGCCACGTCCGGACGTTCCTGGGGTGCGAGGACGCCCTGCTGAAAGCCCATTTCCATCAGCGCTTTCATTTTCGCCAGGCCTTGCAGCGCCGCTTCCTTCGGGTTCGAGGACTGCTGGCTGTTGCTCTGGGACGCAACGTTGCCGTAGGACAGACCACCGTAGTTATGGGTCGGCCCCACTAGACCGTCAAAATTGACTTCAAAGGATTTCATCAGCGAGGCTCCACGAGAATCTGTTTTTATAGGCATCAAATAACAATCGAGTGCAATCGAGGCGCGACGCGCCTCACGCCATCTTCACGCCAGGCGTCAGGGCCGCCGGCAATACCAGGCTCGGGGTTTCCAGCGAGGCCACCGGGTACGCGCAGTAATCCGCCGCGTAGTAGGCGCTGGCGCGATGGTTGCCCGAAGCGCCGACACCGCCGAACGGCGCGCTGCTCGCAGCACCCGTCAGTTGCTTGTTCCAGTTGACGATACCGGCGCGGCTTTCCAGCCAGAACTGCTGATAGCGCTCTTCGGAATCCGACAGCAGGCCAGCGGCCAGGCCAAACGCGGTGTCGTTGGCTTCGGCAATCGCCGCCGCGAAATCGGCGTAGCGGATCACTTGCAGCAACGGGCCGAACAGTTCTTCGTCGGAGCGATCGGCAACCGCCGTCACATCAACGATGCCCGGGGTCAGCAACGCCGACTGGGCCTGTGGTTGAGTCATTGCCAGCAGCGAAACAGCGCCGTTGGCCAACAAATGCGCCTGGGCATCCATCAACGCTTTCGCCGCGCCGAGGGAAACCACCGAGCCCATGAACGGCGCCGGCTGCTGATCAAACGCGCCGACCTCGATGGTCGAGCTGACGTCCACCAGACGCTTGAGCAGACTGTCGCCCCACGCACCTTGCGGCACCAGCAGACGACGGGCGCAGGTGCAGCGCTGACCGGCGGAAATGAACGCCGATTGAATGATCGTGTACACCGCGGCATCGAGGTCAGCGACCTCATCGACCACCAGCGGGTTGTTGCCGCCCATTTCCAGCGCGAGGATCTTGTCCGGACGACCGGCGAACTGCTGGTGCAGGTGATTGCCGGTACGACTCGAACCGGTGAAGAACAGACCGTCGATGCCCGGATTCGCCGCCAGAGCGATACCGGTTTCGCGGGCGCCTTGCAGCAGGTTCAGCACACCAGCCGGAAGACCGGCTTCGATCCAGCACTTGACCGTCAGCTCGGCGACTTTCGGGGTCAGCTCGCTTGGCTTGAACAGCACGCTGTTACCGGCCAGCAGCGCCGGCACGATGTGGCCGTTCGGCAAATGGCCGGGGAAGTTGTAAGGGCCGAACACTGCCACCACGCCGTGGGGCTTGTGGCGCAATACGGCGGTGGCGTCGCCCAACGGGCCGCTCTTTTCGCCGGTACGTTCGCGGTAGCTCTGCACCGAGATCGCGATCTTGTTGACCATGCTGGTGACTTCGGTCGCGGCTTCCCACAACGGCTTGCCGGTTTCCTCACCGATGGTGCGGGCCAGTTCGTCGGCGTGGTTTTTCAGCGCAGCGGCGAACGCCTCGAGCACACTGATGCGCTCTTCGAGCGTCCGACGGGCCCAGCCCGGGAACGCCTGACGCGCAGCCTGCACGGCCGACTCGACCTGAGCGGCAGTGGCGCCCTCCCCCGACCACAGCACTTGCTGGGTCACCGGGTTCAGCGATTGAAAAGCATCGCCCTGACCGGCCAGCCACTCACCTGCGATGTATAGCGAATTCATTATTTCGACTCCCGGGCAGCAGACAACGCCACGGCGCGTACCTGATCGCCAGCGTTGAGTTGAAGACGTTTGGCGGTCAGCGGATCGACCACCAGCGTACCGGCGGCCAGACGGGCCGGCGCAGCCGTGATGCGGCAGTCTTCGCGTTTGCGGTTATGGATGATGAACGGCGTCGCGTCGTCGCCCGGCGTGCCGATGGCCAGCACCAGCGCCTCGCTGTCACGCACCGCGCGGATCTTGCTGGTCTCGCACTCGATGGCTGGACCGGCGTCGAAGATGTCGACGTAACCCTGATAGCTGAAGCCTTCGCTCTTGAGCATCGCCAGCGCCGGCTCGGTGTCCGGGTGCACCTGGCCGATGACGTTGCGTGCGTCCGGCGACAGGAAGCAGGTGTACAGCGGGAATTTCGGCATCAGCTCAGCAATGAACGCCTTGTTGCCGACGCCGGTCAGGTAATCGGCCTGGCTGAATTCCATCTTGAAGAAGTGACGGCCCAGGCTTTCCCAGAACGGCGAACGGCCCGCTTCATCGGATACGCCGCGCATCTCGGCGATGATCTTGTTGCCGAACAACTCAGGGAACTCGGCGATGAACAGCATCCGCGCCTTGGACAGCATGCGACCGTTGAGGCCGGTGCGGTAATCGGCGTGCAGGAACAGCGAGCACAGCTCGGAGTTGCCGGTCAGGTCGTTGGCCAGGAACAGCGTCGGGATCTCGCGATAGATGTTCAGCTCCTGCGAGGCGCTGACAGTCAGGCCGACGCGGAAGTTGTACCAAGGCTCGCGCAGACCGACGGCGCCGGCGATGGCGGAAATCCCCACCACGCGACCATTGTCGTCTTCGAGCACGAACAGGTAGTCCGCGTCGCCACGGCCGGCTTCACCGCGAAAGGTCTTCTCGGCCCAGCCGACCCGGTGAGTCAGGCGCTCTTCGTTGGCCGGCAAGGTGGTCAGGCCGGTGCCGGTGCTGCGGGCCAGGTCGATCAGAGCAGACAAATCGCTGCTGCGTACGGGACGAACAATCATGCTATCTCCTCAAACGGGCCGCCGTGGCCACCCGTGAAACTCGCTAAGGCGTTAAACCGCCACCAGGCGCACGCTGGCACCTTCACCGACGCCCAGGGCTTCGGCCGCTTCCAGATCCAGGGTCACCGGCTTGCCCGGTGCGTAATCCAGTTCCAGCAATACCGCGCGGTAATCCTGCAACTGAGCATTGGCCACCAGATACTGGCGCCCGGCACCTTTGACCGGCTCGCCGATCTTCACCGGCACCACACGGCTCTGGGCGATCGAACGGATCCCCGAAACGCGCGCATGCAGGGTCGGGCCGCCGTCGAAAATGTCGATGTAGTGATCGGTCTCGAAGCCTTCGCGCATCAGGATGTCGAAGGTGATCTGCGCACGCGGGTGCACCTGGCCCATCGCTTCCTGAGCGGAGTCCGGCAGCAGCGGCACGTAGATCGGGTAATGCGGCATCAGTTCGGCGAGGAATGTGCGGCTTTTCAGGCCACACAAACGCTCGGCCTCGGCGTAGTTCAGGTCGAAGAAGTTGCGACCGATGGCGTCCCAGAATGGCGAGTCGCCGTTCTCGTCGCTGTAACCGACGATCTCGGTCACCACCGAATCGGCGAAACGCTCCGGATGGCTGGCGACGAACAGCAGACGGCCACGGGAGTTGAGTTCGGCCCACGGCGAACCCACCAGCTCGCGCTGCACGTAGAAACTGGTCAGCAAGCTGTTGCCGGTCAGGTCGTGGCACTGCGAGAGCACGTGAATCTTGTTGTGGATCTTCAGCTCGCGGGAAGCGTGCACGAAGGTCTCGTTGCGAAAGCTGTAGAACGGCTCGGAATAACCGGCCGACGCGACGATCGCCGAGCAGCCCACCAGTTTGCCGGTGGCGGAGTCTTCGAGGACGAAGAAGTAACTCTCTTCACCGTTGAAACTCACTTCGGCGGCAAACGAGGCTTCGCTCGCGGCGATCTTGTCGCTCAGGCGTTCAACGTCATCCGGCAAGGAAGTGACACCAATCGGGCTGTCCGCAGCCAGACGCTGTACCTCGCCCAGATCAGCCATTTGCGCGGGGCGCATCACCAGCATGGTGTCACTCCTTTCTCTACTTCAGGTCGGCGAAAGCGCCGACTCGGGAAAAAAATGCCGGGCAGGCCCGGCACAGGAAATTTGTCCCGCTGCCAGTCCATGACGACAGGCAGCGGGCGGTCTTGCATGAATCAGGCTTGAGTCAGTTTCGCAGCAGCACGTTCGAAGCGATCCAGACCGGCGTCGATGTCCGCGTCTTCAACCACCAGGCTCGGGGCGAAACGGATCACGTCCGGGCCGGCCTGCAGAATCATCAGGCCTTCTTTTTCAGCGGCGTTGAAGATGTCCTTGGCCTTGCCTTTCCAGGCATCGCTCAGCACGCAACCGATCAGCAGACCGAGACCACGCACCTGGGTGAACAGGCCGTACTTCTCGCCGATCTGTTGCAGGCGGGTCTTGAACTTGTCGTGCTTGGCGTTGACGCCGTTCAGCACCTCAGGGGTGTTGATCACGTCGATTACCGCTTCGGCCACGGCGCATGCCAGCGGGTTGCCGCCGTAAGTGGTGCCGTGAGTGCCGACGACCAGGTGCTTGGCCAGCGCTTCGGTGGTCAGCATTGCGGCGATCGGGAAACCGCCGCCCAGGCTCTTGGCGCTGGTCAGGATGTCCGGAACCACACCGAAATGCTGGTAGGCGAACAGGTTGCCGGTACGGCCCATGCCGGTCTGCACTTCGTCGAACACCAGCAGCGCGTTGTTCGCGTCGCACAGTTCACGGGCGCCTTGCAGGTAAGCCAGCTCGGCCGGCAGTACACCACCCTCGCCCTGGATCGGTTCCAGAACGACCGCGCAGGTCTTGTCCGAAACAGCGGCTTTCAGTGCCGCCAGATCGTTGTACGGCACGTGGGTGATGCCGGTGATTTTCGGGCCGAAACCATCGGAGTACTTCGACTGGCCACCGACGTTCACGGTGAACAGGGTGCGGCCGTGGAAGCTGTTGAGCGCAGCGATGATTTCGTACTTCTCGGTGCCGAAACGGTCGAATGCGACACGACGGGCCAGCTTGAAGGCGGCCTCGTTGGCTTCGGCGCCGGAGTTGCAGAAGAACACGCGCTCGGCAAAGGTGGCGTCGATCAGCTTGTGCGCCAGGCGCAGGGCCGGCTCGTTGGTGAACACGTTGGACACGTGCCACAGCTTGTTCGCCTGCTCGGTCAAGGCACCGACCAGCGCCGGATGCGCATGGCCCAATACGTTGACGGCGATGCCGCCGGCAAAGTCGATCAGCTCGCGGCCGGCCTGATCCCAGACGCGGGAACCGGCGCCACGCACCGGAATGAAAGCGGCAGGCGCGTAGTTGGGAACCATAACCTGGTCGAAATCGGCGCGTTGTACCGCAGCGTGCTCAACGGACATCGGAGTCTCCTGATGAGGGCCACCCGCCTGAAACTGGCGAGCGATGGGGGGATTGTAAGGACAGTTTTATGCCCGGCCTTGTCGCCAAGCGACAACTTCTTATAGCGCAAACCCCGGATTTTCCCGGGTTTACGGCAATGCGACATATAGCGTCGCAAAGGCGCAGTTTAAACCGTCGCCGACAATTGCAGCAGGCCCACGAGCATATCAATTGGCATGTGCCGGCCTGTCATACATATCTACCGCATCCGTTGCAGAGATCTCTGGTTTGCTGACGGCTTCCCGACGTACATGGACAGACCCGATGCAGGCATCCACCGGACAGACTTCAGCCCACACACCGCTCAATCCCCCCGAGCACTACGAACCCCTCAGAAACGCTTTTCCGGAATGGCTCGGCAAAGCGTCGGCCGCCCGCCGCCAGGCCCTGAAGCACAATCGCCGCATGCTCACCGACAACCTCAAGAAAGCACCAAAAACGCAGCATGCTGAATTGAGAGCCCTCATCGCCCAACGCATGAGCATGCAAAACACCATCGACCGCACGCTTGAGCATCTGCAGGACACCAGCGCCTACGCCGAGCCGATCCTGACCCAGGCACTGAAGAGCAGATTCAGTCTGGACGTGGATGTCAGGAACACCTTCCTGCACCTCTACATCCCGGTGACAACGCCCGGGTTCCCGATCACCACCGGCAGCCGGACCTGGACGGTGTCGCTGCTCGATGCAGCACTGCACAATTTCGAAGAAGACGAAACCGAAGCTGACGCTTACTCCAGCGAGTCGACCTTCACGACCGGGCCATCACCGTCAGGTCAGTTCGAAACCCTGCCGCAGATAAAGGCACGCCTGAGCATCGCGGCGTTCACCCGCCTGTGCCGGGAACTGGACATCGGCGCCCGCTACAAGACGTATCTTGAAGAAAACCTGGCTATCAACGACCCCGGCGCCGGCGCGGCACTGCGTCAGCGCATCAACGTCAGCGAAAAGGCCGCCCTCCAGGCCGCCCTGCACATGGCAAAAATGAAGGGCGATGTCAGCGAGTTGTACGCACGCCTGATTGGCGGTTTGCTCGACGATCTGCAAGGCATGCGAGTCAATGGTCAGGCACTGCTTTGCCATGACCTGAGCATGATGTCGTCGAAGCTGACCGGTATCGTTCTTTTCGCGCCGGATCTACAGCAGGCACGCACCCCGGTCAGGGTGGTGGCCTATGTGCCGGACGACCCCGAGCATCCGATCAAGGAGTACGCCTCGACCGCAGAAATGATGCGCGAGCTGACACGTCAGTTGCGCAACCCGGAGTATCAGAAATTCTTCAGCCGTTTCGTGGCCCATGACCAGCGCGGGTATTTTTTCGCCGACCTCGGGCAGCGCCTGAGCCGGGTGAAATGGCACCCTTCGGAGCCCGGCAGCCCATTGCCCGCCTGGCGGGATACGCCCGTCGACAAGCCCAATCTGCAATTTTCCGTCACGCCCATCGAAGGCCGACTGCTGGATCAGCTATATCAACGAAAGCTGAACAAGATCCTCAATGACGCGGCAACGATCGCAGTCCCGACGGCCACGGTCGATCGCAACGCCCGCTGGGCGACATGGGACGCCTTCAGCCGGATTGCCTCTTCGATTCTTGAAATCGCCTCGTTCGTGCTGATGCCCTTCGTCCCCTTTCTGGGCGAAATGATGATGGCGTACATGGCCTATCAGTTTCTCGATGAAGTGTTCGAAGGGGTCGTCGACTGGGCCGAGGGGCTGAGCACAGAAGTCGCCGAGCATATGTTCGGTGCACTGGAATCGCTGATCCAGCTCGGTGCCTTCGGTATCGGCGGCGCCATCGCCGTCCAGGAGCTGCCGAAAGTGTTGCCTGCCGAGCTCATCGCACTGATCGACCGGTTCCAGCCCGTGAAAATGCGCAACGGCAAAACACTTTACTGGAAACCGGATCTGCAGCCCTACGCTCGCCGGATTCAACCACCCAAGGGGTCCGGGCCAGACCCACAGGGACTGCACTTGCACCAAGGGAAAAGGCTGCTCCCCGTCGACCAGAGCCATTACGAAGTCAGCGCTCATGAGCATCCCGGCAAACTTTACATCGAGCATCCGACCCGCGAGGACGCCTACCGCCCCATCGTGCGCCATAACGGCGAGGGCGCTTTCTACACCGAGCTTGAACGACCGCTCGAGTGGGACACCGCGACGGCATTGCAACGCATCGGCCATAGCGTCGAAGTGTTTTCCCCCGCAAAACGCGAGCGGATCCTCAAGGTCAGCGGTTTTCCGGAGGATGCGCTGCGCAAAATGCACGTCGACCAGGAGCGCTTGCCACCGCTGCTGGCTGACAGCATTCAGCGCTTTCGGATCGATCAGGAACTGCAGGACTTCATTGATCTTATCGCCAGCGACAAGCCCGAGAAGTATCTGAATGCCGATACGCTGATCCAGCTCCAGCTTCTCAAGGAACAGAATCTGTGGCCGACCACCAAAAGGCTGTGCCTTGTAGACGAGCAAGGCGAAATCGCGTGGCAATCCACGACCGACGGACGACTTCCGCTGACAGAGATTCGCCAGGGCAGCCTTGCCGAGGGTGACTTGCTCAAAACGCTGCTCCAGACCCTCGGCGAACCGGAAATCAACACATTGCTGGGAGAGGCGTTCGGCGAGATGTTCGCCCTCGATGTGCGCACCCGCAAACTCAGAGCCATGCTTGGACAGCTTGCCCGACAACAGCGTCCTTCACTTTTCGAGGCGCGCTATCAGACGCTGCAACAGAGCGCCGATCCCTTGGCCAGGCATGTGGCTCTGCATGCACCGCAACTGCCCGCCAGGATCACCGAAGAACTGCTGAGTACGGCGACCGGTTCAGAACTGTTGGAGATCAGCCAGGGACACTGGCCCGAAAGGCAGCAGGTCCTGACAGAACAGGCCACGCACGAACTGCGCATCACCCGTGCCTACGAGGGGCTTGAGCTGGCCTCGGTACGCAACCCCGATTCCGACACCCTGGCCCTGCACAGCCTTCAACAGTTACCGGGCTGGTCAACAGACGTACGTCTTGAAGTCCGCGCTCAGTCCCGGGCAGGACGATTACTCGACAGCACCGGGCCCATCGAGGCCCCCATCCAGAAAGTGCTGACCCTCAAATCCGATGGGCTCTGGCAGCCACACGACGAACAGGGACTGGAACTGCTTGGCCCCAGCGATTTCTACACAGCGGTTCTGCAAGCCCTGCCGGACGCGCAACGACAGGCTTTGAACCTGCAGATCGGCGAAGGTGAAAAGCTCAGGCAAGCCATCCGCGACAATCCGCTCCCCCGCACCGAACTGCGGCTGGCGATCTTGCCCGACCTTGCCCCGGCACCTGCCCCCGCACCTGCCGTGGATGCCTTACGCTTGCTGGGTACCGATGGTTACTCACGCAACACCCCACCGGCCGCGCAAGCACCCCGCACGCTGGAAAACCGGATCAGACAGGTCTACCCGAGAATGTCCGACAGCGATCGGCTCGCCATGGTCCGACGACTTGAAAACCACCCGGGCGGCGCAATCGCCGAGCTGTCCCGGCTCCAGCTTGAATACGCACAACTCGATAGCGACCTCAATCAATGGATGTTCGACCTCCCGGAGATCAACCCGGCAGACGGAGCCCGGATATCGGACGACCAGCGGATGGCCGCCATCCGCGATCGCCAGATGTTCGCCCACGCTCTGCGCATCTGCTGGCGCAGAGAGGTGCGCGGCCTCCATGGTTATGAAATGCGTTTTTCCCAGCCGATCGTGGGCGATCTGCCCGCGCTGACGGCAGACTTCAGCCATGTCGTCGATCTGGAGCTGGCCGGCAGCGGTGGACCGGGGGCCGTGAATGCTTTTCTTGAACATTTCCAGGGATTGGTGCGCATGGATCTGCGCAATTTCAACCTGCACAACCTGCCCCCGCACCTGGCGACCCTCCCGCAGCTGAAACAGTTGGCGCTGCAACGTTGCGGTGTCGTCCTGACGCAGGAAAACCAGTCGCTGCTGTTATCCCTCAACCAGCTGACCGCACTGAGCCTGAACAACAACCCGCTGGGTACGACGTTCGATTTCGGCGCCTTGCCGAACCTGACTCACCTCGACCTGTCCAGCACCGGAATCTCCGAAGTCCCGCCAGGATTGTTGAGTCACCCGCGCCTTATCAGCGCATGGCTCGCCAATAACCAGATCACCATGCTCCCCGAGCCTTTTTTTGAACAGCCTGCTGCGACCACTGCCGGGTACGATTTTTTCGACAATCCGCTTTCCAATGCGACCCGGGAAAAAGTGAAGATCTATTTCAACCGGACCGGCAGCGACCTGGGCATCCGCCCCGAGCAAGGGGATATCAACCGCACCAAGGCACTGTTCACCGACCTGAACGATCGTCAGTCCAGCGAGCTGATCTACAGCCTGCCCGGCTCGCTGGCACAGGGTCGTCTCCAACTGGAGCGTTGGGAAAGTGAAATCACCCGACTGACCATCGACCTGGCCACATGGTCACGAAGCACACCGAATCGCAATCCGGTCACAGGAGAGATGCTGACACCCGGCGAACACGCCAGTCAGTTTTACGAGCGCGAGATATTTGCCGGCCGGATTGAACGGCTATGGCGTCACCGCTCGACCGCACATCCGCTGACAAGGGCAGACACATTCTCGGCACAGGCCTCGTTCATGGGGGACATGCCCACATTGATGGCCGATTTCAGTCATATCACCGCCATGTCCCTGAACGGCAACAAGCAGATCAGTGCCACCTCGGCCTTCTTCCAAAGCTTCCCCCGATTGAAACGCTTGATACTGCACGACTTCGCACTTGATCGTTTGCCACAGACACTCACTGGCCTGCCGGCGCTTGAGACCCTGCTTCTGAAGAATTGCGGTGTGACATTCACAGGCGAGCTGCAGATCGCACTGGCTTCGATGCGCGAGCTGGAATCCCTTGAGTTGCCTGGCAACCCGTTGGGCAGCGCGCCCGATGTCGGCGGCCTGACAGAACTGACCTATCTGGATCTCTCTCGCACCGGCATCAGTCAGGTTCCGGACGGCCTGCCCGGCCACCCGAAATTGCGTACAGCCATCGTCAGTGACAATCGAATCAGCGAGCTGCCCGAAGCCTTGTTTGAAATACCCGCCTCCGCCAGTGAAGGATTCGACTTCTCAGGCAATCCGCTGAGCAACGACACACTTGAAAGGATCAAGCGTCATTCCCGAGAAGCCGGCGTGGATTTCGCGGTACTCGCCGAGCCGGCAGACATCGAGGCTACCCAGGCGCTGTTTCCCAGCCTGGATCGTGAAGAGGCCAGTGACGTGTTCTATGGATTACCTGGTGACCTGGAGCACGGACGGCGACAGCTCAGGCACTGGAAAGCGGAGTTCGAGCAACTCACCGCCGATCTGGCGCAATGGAAAATGGCAATTCCCCAGACTCATCCAGTCACTCACCGCCCCTTCACTCCCCCGGAGTTCCTCGCGGAACACGCGGCAAGAACAGCGTTTGCCGAACGAATGCAAAAACTGTGGCGCGCCCGATTGCCGGAAAATCCCAGACAGCGGGGAGACTCACTGGTCGCCAATCTGACCTTCAGCGGCGACTTGCCGAGTCTGACGACAGACTTCAGTCACATCCGCGTACTTTCAATCACCGGCAACCCGGCAGTGATCACCCTTGACGGATTTCTTCAACCCTTCCCGGCCTTGCGCCACCTGGAGCTTCACAATTTCAATCTTGGGCAAAACCCGCTGACCGCCCTGCACATTCCCTCCCTGGAACGACTGGTTCTGGAAAACTGCGGATTGACGCTAAGCCCACAAAGCCAGGCGACCCTGTCGTCCCTTGGCAGCCTGCAGTACCTCAACCTGAACCGAAATCCACTGGGGCAATCACCTACCCTCAAAACCCTGCCGGCACTGCTTCAACTGCACATGACCGACAGCGGCATTCTGAGCCTGCCCGACGGTTTGTTCGATCATCCCCGTCTGCTCGCTGCCTTCTTCGATCGCAACCGGATCCGCGAACTGCCCGACATCCTTTTCAAAGTCGACGCGCGGCCACCCCGGCAGATCAGTCTTGCCGACAACCCGTTGTCATCCGCCATGCGCGAACGCATCAAGCTTTGTTACCGGCAGTTCAGGCAGAGCTTTGGTGCTTCGATGCCACAGGAAGACGTCGCGCGGATCCGCGAACTGTTCCCGTCTCTGGACAATGAAGACGCCAATCGAGTGCTGTACCTGCTGGAGGGAACGCTTGATGAGGGCCGGTTGCAGATTGAGCACTGGGAGGCTGAACTTCGGCAACTTGAAGAGGACCTGGAACAATGGGTAACCGACATCCCGGAACGCTATCCGGGCAGTAACCTTGCACTGACCGAAAGCGACCGCGTCGCAGAGTTCGCGAGCCGCACGACGTTTCGCCTGGAGATCGAAGCGTTCTGGCGCCAAAGGTCTGCAGCAAACCCGGAATCGAGAGCTGCCACCCTCAACCTGGACCCGGAATTCATCGGTGAGCTGCCAGCCTTGAGCGCAGACTTCACTCATGTCACGACGCTGTCGATCATCGGCAATCCCCGGCTACGGGCCGGCACGGAGTTCCTGCGCGGCTTCACCGGTCTAGACTCGCTTGAACTGCGCAACCTGGCACTGGCTGAGATTCCGTCGGCACTGACCGGGATGCCGGATCTGCAACAATTGGTTCTGAGCAACTGCGGGGTTGTACTGAATGACGAGGGCAGCGCCGCACTGCATTCGCTGAAGCAACTGCTCAGACTCGATCTCTACAACAATCCGCTGGGCCGGTTGCCCGACATCCGCAAGCTGCCGTCTCTGGAGTTTCTGGACCTTTCGAGCACCGGCGTCTCGGCACTGCCTCAAGGTTTGCTGGACGCTCCAGGACTGGAAACGGCAATCCTTAGCGGTAATCGCCTCACCGAACTGCCCGCAGAGCTCTTCGACCTGCCCGCCTCCGTCACCAACGGTTTTGACTTCGGCAACAATCCACTGAACGCGCTCACCCGAGAGCGCATCAAGACCTTCTTTCGCGGAACCGGGGAAAACCTCGGCGTACTGGCCGAGCCGACCGATATCACCCGCGTCCAGACGCTTTATCCGGCACTGAGCGATGAACAGGCCAGCGCTTTTTTCTACCACCTCGAAGGCTCGCTGGCCGATGGTCGACTCGAACTGGGTCGCCGGGAAGCCGAACTCGGCCAATTGCTGGGCGATCTGGCAGCCTGGGAAAGCGAGATTCCCGAGCAACGCTCGAACGGTCAACCGCTCACACAGGATGAACGACTGGCGGAGGAGCAAAACAGAGCGCAGTTCAAGGAAGCGTTGCTGACTTGCTGGCGTGAAACACCTGTAGAAGGCTCGGATGTGGGTGATCACGATTTCACTTTCAGGCTGACAATCCTTGGAGAGCTGCCGACACTGAGTGCCGATTTCGGTCACGTTTCGGACCTGTACCTGGCAAGCACCCATGATGACTTGCCACGGATCGGACGATTCCTCGATGCATTCCCCAATCTCGTCAGCATCGATATTCGAGGCTACGGCCTGACCAATATTCCCGAAGCCATTTTCCGGATGAAACGGCTCAACACCCTGAGCCTGCCGGCATGCGACCTCACGCTGTCACCCCGTGATGTGGCCGGACTGGCGAACCTGGACGGCCTTGACCTGCTGCACCTGCATGACAATCCGCTCCGGCTGACGCCCGACCTCAGCAATTTGCAGGGGCTTACCGATCTGGACCTGAGCACCACCGGCATTCGCGAAATCCCGAAGGGGGTGCTCGGCAACTTCAACTGGATGGAGTTGGATCTTTCAGGCAATGAAATCACCGAAATGCCGGACGAACTGATGGAGGTACCGGCGTATGTCGGTGATCGCTACGACTTGCGCGGCAATCCCTTTTCCCCTCAAGCCATGCAGCGAATTCGGGCTTATTACCAGGAGACGGGCATGACGCTGAACATTGACGACGTGCTCGAGCATCCGCCGGTGCGCAGTCGTCCCAGTGTCGAAATGGAGGATTGAAAAGTGTCTGAAACAACAGCGCCATGACGTATGGCGCTGTCATTCGAGGATCAGCCGCGCTCCGGCGGCACCGACGACAGTTCGAACGGACTGCTGCTGCGCCGCTGGTTGCGGTCTTCCCGCGGCGTGGCGCCGAAGAAGTTGCGATAGGCGCTGGAGAAATGCGGCCCCGAGGAGAACCCGCAGGACAGGCCGATCTGAATGATCGACTTGCTGGTCTGCATCAACATCTGCCGGGCCTTGTTCAGGCGCAGTTCCAGGTAGTACTGGCTCGGCACGCGGTTGAGGTATTGCTTGAAGATCCGTTCCAGCTGACGTCGGGACACGCACACGTGCTGGGCGATTTCGTCGGTGGTCAGCGGCTCTTCGATGTTGGCTTCCATCAGCAGCACGGCTTGCGTGAGCTTCGGATGGCTGGAGCCGAGACGGTTCTGCAACGGAATGCGCTGACGCTCGCCGCCTTCGCGGATGCGCTCGACCACCAGTTCTTCGGAGACCGCGCCGGCCAGTTCCGCGCCGTGATCACGGGCCAAAACAGCGAGCAACAAGTCGAGCACCGACATGCCGCCGCACGCCGTCAGGCGATCGCGATCCCAATCGAACAGATGGCTGGTGGCGATGACTTTCGGGAAGCGCTCGGCGAAATCGTCCTGCCAGCGCCAGTGCACCGCCGCGCGGTAACCGTCGAGCAGACCGAGTTGCGCCAGCGGATATACACCGGCCGACAGGCCACCGATCACACAACCGGCGCGCACCAGTTGTTTCAGCGCGCTGCTGAGTGCCGGCGCCAAAGTCGTCGGTGGCTCGTCAGCGAGCAGGAACAGTTTCTGGAAGTTTTCGAGTTTGCCGGCCCAGGGTTCGCCGGGCAGTTGCCATTCACCTTCGGTCGGTGCTTCGGCCTGCAGGAACGACAATTCGTAAACCACGTCCGGATGCACACGCTGGGCAACACGCAAGGCCTCCTCTGCCAGCGCCAAAGTCAGAGCTTTAGTGCTGGGCCAAATCAGGAAACCAATTCGATGGGCAGTCATGGCGGGCGATCCGAAACGTAAACAGAGGGAAAAACCGAAATCGGCTGCAACCAAATTAGACCATCTGGCGCGCTGCGCAGCATGACCTAATTTGGTGCATAACGGGAGCGATTACTTGAGGCTGCCCGAGAGGAATTGTTGCAAACGTTCCGACTGCGGATTGACCAGCACTTCACGCGGGTTGCCGCTTTCTTCCACGACGCCTTTGTGCAGGAACACCAGTTGGTTCGAGACTTCACGGGCGAAGCCCATTTCGTGAGTCACCACCACCATGGTCCGGCCTTCCTGAGCGAGGGCCTGCATGACTTTCAGCACGTCGCCGACCAGTTCCGGGTCGAGGGCCGAAGTCGGTTCGTCGAACAGCATCACTTCCGGTTCCATCGCCAGCGCACGGGCGATTGCCACACGCTGCTGCTCGCCACCGGACATGTGCCCCGGGAACGCGTCTTTACGATGGGCCACGCCGACTTTGTTCAGGTAGTGCTCGGCTTTCTCGCGGGCTTCGGCCTTGGACACGCCCAGCACGTGAACCGGCGCTTCCATGATGTTTTCCAGCGCGGTCATGTGCGACCACAGGTTGAAGTGCTGGAACACCATCGACAGGCGCGAACGCATGCGTTGCAGCTGTTTCGGATCAGCGGCTTTCAGCGCGCCGTCCTTGTTGGCAACCAGTTTCAGCTCTTCGTTGTTGAGCAGGATCTTGCCCGCGTGCGGCTGCTCGAGCAGGTTGATGCAGCGCAGGAAAGTACTTTTGCCGGAGCCACTGGAGCCGATGATGCTGATCACATCGCCGGCGGCCGCTTTCAGGGAAACGCCCTTGAGCACTTCGTGACTGCCATAGCGTTTATGCAGGTCTTGGACTTCAAGTTTGTACATGCGGTCGGTTCTCACAAAAACAGTCAGTCGTTGAGCAAAGGGCCGTCGCGCAGCGCATCGCGCCCCGCCACTTTGGCCAGCCAGAAACCGGGTTGGGCGTAACGCAGCCGCTCAATGGCAAACAGCACCCCGGACGTACCAGCACACACCGTGCTGACCCGATCCGACAGCGGATCGATCACTTCGAAAATCTTGTCACCGGCTTCAACCCACTCGCCGGGCTTGCGCAGAAAACTCACCACGCCAGGATGCGGCGGCAGGAGCAGTTCAGTGCCCTCGAACGGCATGCCTTCGCACGGTTCGCGCACGGCGCTTGGCCACTCGCCACGAATCAGGCCCTGCTCGGAGAGGAACGCCAGAATGCCTTCAGCCCAAGCCTCCGCCTGCGCAGGCGTGGTGTCAGCCTGACCACCCAGTTCAACGGTGGTTGCCAGGCACGCCAGGGGAATCTGCGCGTCCGGGAACAGACGCGACAGACGCAGCCACGGCAGCGAACAGGCTTCGTCGAACGAACTGCCGCCGGAATCTTCCGCCAGCAGACCTACCTTCACATCCAGGTGCGCGGCGAGCGAACGCCACTGCGGCCAGTGCTGCGGCAAGGCGTACATGTGCAGCGCGGCTTCGCAGTCGCAATGCAGATCCAGCACCACATCGGCAGTCGCGGCGTGTTGCAGCAGGATGCGCTGCATACCTTGCAACTGGCTGCTGGCCTCGGGCAATGCGGCCAGATGATCGGCCATCGCCTGACGGATCAGACGGATGTTGGCGTGCGGATCATCACCGAGTTGTCCTTCAAGCTTTGCGGCCACCGGGGCGCTGAGCTCGACGAAATCACGGTTGAAATTCTTGCCGCTGCCGGCCTCGAAACGCCCCTGATGATTGCCTTGCAGCAACTGGCCAAGACCCAGCGGGTTGGCCACCGGCACCAGTTCGATGACGCCGTTTAGCAGGCCTTTGGCTTCGAGTTCGCCGAGGCGTTTTTTCAGTTCCCAGGCGGTGCGCATGCCAGGCAGTTCGTCAGCGTGGAGGCTGGCCTGGATGTAGGCCTTGCGCTCGCCGCTCCCGAAGCGAAACACCGAAATCCGGCGCTCGCTGCCCAAGTGGCTCCACGGCAGAACGTGGTCGATGCGTTCCATATCAGTGCTTCCTCGGGGCCAGGTAGCTCAGCCAGCGACGCTCGGCCAGCTTGAACAGGCGCACCAGGATGAAGGTCAGGCACAGGTAGAACACGCCGGCGGTGATGTACGCCTCGAACGGCAGGTAAAACTGCGCGTTGACGGTACGGGCCGCGCCGGTGATGTCGATCAGGGTCACGATGGACGCCAGACTGGTGGTCTGCAGCATCATGATCACTTCGTTGCTGTACTGCGGCAGTGCCCGGCGCAGGGCCGACGGCAACAGAATGCGCTTGTACATCTTGACCCGCGACATTCCCATGGCCTTGGCCGCTTCGATCTCACCGTTCGGCGTGGCCTTCAGGCTGCCGGCGATGATTTCGGCGGTGTAGGCGCTGGTGTTGATCGCGAACGCCAGGCACGCACAGAACGTTGCGCTGGACAGCCACGGCCAGAGGAAGCTTTCACGCACCGCTTCGAACTGGGCCAGACCGTAGTAGATCAGGAACAGCTGAACCAGCATCGGCGTGCCGCGAATCACGTAGGTGTAGAGCCACGCCGCACCATTGACCACGGCGTTCTTGGAGACGCGCATCAGCCCCAGCGGCAGGGCTGCGAGCAAACCGAAAAACAGCGACAGCGCGAGCAACTTGAGGGTGGTCACCAGGCCGCCGAGGTACAGCGGCAGCGACTCCCAAATGACGTTGTAGTCGAAGATCATAGATCAGCCGCCCTTACGCCTACCGAGTAGCGCTTCTCAAGGTGACGCAGCGCCAGCAACGAGACACTGGTGATCACCAGGTACATCGCCGCCACTGCGAGGAAGAAGGTGAAAGGCTCGCGGGTGGCGTCGGCCGCCTGCTTGGCCTTGAACATCATGTCTTGCAGACCGACCACGGAAATCAGCGCGGTGGCCTTGGTCAGTACCAGCCAGTTGTTGGTGAAGCCCGGAATCGCCAGACGGATCATCTGCGGCACCAGCACCCGGAAGAACACCTGGAAGCTGCTCATGCCGTACGCCATGCCCGCTTCGGCCTGACCTTTGGGGATCGCCATGAACGCGCCACGGAAGGTTTCCGACAGGTACGCACCGAAGATGAAACCGAGGGTGCCGATACCGGCGGCCAGCGGATTCAGGTCGATGTACTCGTCATAGCCGAGCATCGGGGCGACGCGGTTGAGCAGGTCCTGACCGCCGTAGAAGATCAGCAGGATCAGCACCAGGTCGGGAATCCCGCGGATCACCGTGGAATACAGATCGCCCAGCCAGGCCAGCCAGCGCACTGGCGACAGGCGCAAGGCGACACCGATCAGCCCGAGAACGATGGCCAGGGCCATGGACGACAAGGCGAGCTGAAGCGTCAGCCAAGCGCCATCGAGGATGACAGCCCCGTAGCCTTTCAACATGATTCAGGTCCTCGAAAGTTGGGATGAAAAAATGGCGCAAACCGCAGAGATCCTGTTGCTTGCGCCATTTCGGACGGGTCGAGCGACGTCTTTACTTGCCGTAAATGTCGAAGTCGAAGTACTTGTCCTGGATTTGCTTGTACTTGCCGTTTTCGCGGATGGCCGCGATGGCAGTATTGATCTTGTCTTTCAGGGCGTCGCCCTTGCGTACCGCGATACCTACGCCGTCGCCGAAGTATTTTTCATCGGTGAACTGCGGGCCGACGAACGCAAAGCCTTTGCCGGCGTCGGTTTTCAGGAAGCCGTCGTTCAGCAGGGTGGCGTCCGCCACGGTGCCGTCGAGGCGACCGGCGGCCACGTCGAGGTAGATTTCGTTCTGCGAGCCGTATGGCTTGATCTCGGCACCCAGCGGAGCCAGGACTTCACGGGCGAAGCGCTCGTGGATCGAACCACGCTGCACGCCGATGTTCTTGCCCTTGAGCTCGGTCAGTTTGTCGCTGACCACGGTGCCTTCCTTCATGACCAGGCGGGCCGGGGTGTTGTAGTACTTGTTGGTGAAGTCCACGGACTTCTTGCGGTCTTCAGTGATCGACATGGACGAGAGGATCGCGTCGATCTTGCGCACTTTCAGTGCCGGGATCAGACCGTCGAACTCTTGCTCGACCCACTGGCACTTGACCTTCATTTCTTCGCACAGTGCGTTGCCGATGTCGTAGTCGAAACCGACGATGCTGCCGTCCGGGGCTTTGGATGCGAATGGAGGGTAAGCCGCTTCGATACCGATCTTCAGAGGCTTTTCATCGGCGAATGTCGGCAGGGACAGCACGGACAGTGCCAGGGCGCCAAGCAGCACAAGTTTCTTCATCTTGGGACTCCATCGGTAAAGGGCAAAAACGGCAGAGTGAGCGACAGCCCAATATGCGAATGGGTGGAACGAAAGCGGTTGCTGCGTGCGTGGGATATTTCCGAACAAACCCTGAAGGCTTCAACGCGAGCCACGACGAGCGAGTGATCGGCATTCTAACGACAGGCCCGAAGCCGATATTTCTTCAATGCGACAACTAATTACAGAAGCACCGAGAAACCCGCTTGAGCACATTGACAGCTCCGCAATTTCATGCAAGAGCGAAAGACAGTGAACCGATCTATGCTGCAAATTGCGGGCCTATTATTCGCAAACCCTTCTAATCCGGCAAGCGCGGGGTGATGTCTTATTTTTCACCGGTCGTTTTGAGGCTCTAAAACGGGGCGATGCGTTTCTCATTGCCCCGTTGCGGGGCGGGCGGTTACACATTCGGTTACTTGAAGGCTGTCGGGTAACAGTGGGAATCGGCTGACGGAGCAATTCGATAATTATTGGAAAACAAAAAGCCCCGCCCGGCGCAATGCCGGACGGGGCTTTTCAGCCTTCAGACCCGCCGCTTACGCGACGTTCATGGTCTTGTGCGTATCGATCAGATGCTGCACCACACCCGGATCGGCCAGGGTGGAGATGTCGCCCAGGCCTTCGTACTCGGCGGTAGCGATCTTGCGCAGGATGCGGCGCATGATCTTGCCCGAACGGGTCTTCGGCAGCCCCGGCGCCCACTGGATCACGTCCGGCGAAGCGATCGGGCCGATCTCCTTGCGCACCCAGTTCTTCAGTTCCAGGCGCAGTTGCTCGCTCGGTTCTTCACCATTTTTCAGGGTGACGTAGACATAAATGCCCTGCCCCTTGATGTCGTGCGGCACACCGACCACCGCCGCTTCGGCGACTTTCGGGTGAGCGACCATGGCGCTTTCGATCTCGGCAGTACCCATACGGTGGCCGGAGACGTTGAGCACGTCATCCACGCGACCGGTGATCCAGTAGTAACCATCGGCATCGCGACGGGCGCCGTCACCGGTGAAGTACATGCCACGGAAAGTCTTGAAGTAGGTGTCGACGAAACGGTCGTGGTCGCCGTACAGGGTGCGCGCCTGACCCGGCCACGAATCGAGAATCACCAGATTGCCTTCGGCCTCGCCCTCGATAATGTTGCCGAGGTTGTCCACCAGCGCCGGCACCACGCCGAAGAACGGACGTGCGGCCGAACCTGGCTTCAGGGTATGAGCGCCCGGCAACGGGCTCATCATGTTGCCGCCGGTTTCGGTCTGCCACCAGGTATCGACAATCGGGCAACGGGACTTGCCGACGTTCTTGTAGTACCAGTCCCAGGCTTCCGGGTTGATCGGCTCGCCCACCGAACCGAGCAGACGCAGGCTGCTGCCGTCCGCGCCTTCGACAGCGGCGGTGCCAGAGGCCATCATCGCGCGGATCGCGGTCGGCGCGGTGTAGAGGATGTTGACCTTGTGCTTGTCGACGATCTTCGCCACCCGGGTGATGTCCGGGTAGTTCGGCACGCCTTCGAACAGCAGCGTGGTCGCGCCGTTGGCCAGCGGGCCGTAGACGATGTAGGAGTGACCGGTGACCCAGCCGACGTCGGCGGTGCACCAGTAGATTTCGCCCGGACGGTAGTCGAACACGCGCTCGTGGGTCATGGCCGCGTACAACAGGTAACCGCCAGTGGTGTGCTGCACGCCCTTCGGCTTGCCGGTGGAGCCGGAGGTATAAAGGATGAACAGCGCTTCTTCGGCGCCCATCTCTTTCGGCGCGCAGACAGTGCCCGCCACTTTCATCAGGTCTTCGTACCAGATGTCGCGATGCTGGTTCCACTTGATGTCGCCACCGGTGCGCTTGCACACGATGACTTTCTGGATGCTGCTGGTTTCCGGGTTGGTCAACGCGTCGTCGACGTTGGCCTTGAGGGAAATCTTCTTGCCGGCACGGATGCCTTCGTCAGCGGTGATCACCACTTTCGAGCGGCAGTCGATGATGCGACCGGCCAGGGCTTCCGGCGAGAAACCACCGAACACCACCGAGTGAATCGCGCCGATCCGGGTACAGGCCAGCATGGCGACCACGGCTTCGGGGATCATCGGCATATAAATGGTCACCACGTCGCCGCGGTGCACGTCCTGGCCACGCAGGGCGTTGGCGAACTTGCAGACTTGTTCGTGCAGTTCGCGGTAGGTGATGTTGCGGCTTTCGGAAGGATCGTCACCTTCCCAGATGATGGCGACCTGATCGCCACGCTCGGCCAGATGACGGTCGAGGCAGTTATAGGAAACGTTCAGGGTGCCGTCGGCAAACCACTTGATGTCGACATGGTGGTCGTCGAACGAAGTCTGTTTCACCGTGGTGAAAGGCTTGATCCAGTCGAGGCGCTTGGCTTGTTCGCGCCAGAAGCCGTCAGGGTTGACGACCGACTGCTGGTACATGGCTTTGTAGGTCGCCTCGTCGGTCAGCGTATTGGCCAGAACCTCGGGACGAACGGGATACAGAGAAGCCGCACTCATCTTTCCTACCTCGGTGTAATAGTTGTTTTTGTATGACCCTGTTGTAGCCGGGGCGACCGTATAGAACCATTCGACGATGGTAGTAACAAGCCCCTACAGGTCGTGGCGATAATCCCGATGCTCGCCCCCGATGGCCTCGCAGGCCTTGAATCTACTGGCCCCGCAGCGATTGTTACCAAATCTGCCAAAGGTGTTTATCAAAACCCCATCTGTTTACACCTATCCCGCCTCCCTAAAATCTGCCTCGCCGACAAGGCAAAGTGATTAACAACGTTACAGCCCCCACGAAGGCCGTTAATCCAGCTCTGAAGTAACAAACCAAAACGATGAAGTTCCACACGCAACCCCAAAAAGGTTGCGTGACCCCACTCGACCTCAAGAAGGTAAATTTCAAATGAAAGCTTTATTGGTTCTGGCCCTCAGCAGTCTGTGCGCAACCGCCATGGCAGACGAGGTCCCGACTGATGTCGCACAGCAACAACCGGCCATCGAGGAATACACTTACTCCACTCACCTGGACATCGCCAAAGTTGTATCGATGAGCGAAGTTCCGAATGT
Organism: Pseudomonas sp. MWU12-2029; assembly: GCF_023242425.1. Lineage (NCBI taxonomy): Bacteria > Pseudomonadati > Pseudomonadota > Gammaproteobacteria > Pseudomonadales > Pseudomonadaceae > Pseudomonas > Pseudomonas sp. MWU12-2029. The sequence continues at coordinate 36,039 of NZ_JALJDY010000004.1, forward strand.
CTGCGAAGTGGTCCCGATGAAAATGGAGTACGACGACTCCACTGGCCAGCGTCACATCCTGCGTTACAGCGTGATGGGTAACGGCTGCACCAATTGATGGTTTGAGACTGCACCGAATCGGATCGCTCAGCGCAACATCGAGGGTCGATTCCAGCCCGGCTTCGGTCGGGCTCAGTTGTGTTTGAAGGGACGTAAAATGGTTGCAAAACACAAGATATAGTGAAAAACGCGTTTTTTTGCTCGTTTTTTGAGCAACCAATCACACGCAGAAAAATTAATGAAAAAAATTTCTCCGGGGCCAATCCCGGCGAAAGCCCTGTAAACCCTCGCTCCAAACGAAATCACCCTCCCGCTCGACCGCCCTGCGCTGTTTCGCCCTCCCCCACGCCGGTGTTTTTTTCCCTATAATGCCGCCCAATCGGGTCAGCAATATTCCCTTACAGGGATCAAAGCCATTCTGAAGCCCCGCAGCAGCGTCCACGCTGACTCGCGCCCGTCAGAGGCTCTCGGAAACCCGTAAAAATTTTCTGTTTATTGCCTGCGTTGCACCGCTGCAAAAAACGACATCCAACGCGGCCTGTACGGCCGTGTGAAAAACCAACCAATCAGTTTTCACACGGGCACAGGCCCTCACGCAGGAGACGACACGTCATGCTGAGCTGGGACGAATTCGACAAAGAAGACAGTGAAGTAGCAGCAGTGAAAGGCGCCAACGCCGGCCACGCTAGCGAAGCCAACATGGACCGCCTCGACAGCGCCGGCGGTGCCGCCGCCCTCGAAGCCCGCGCCGTGACCGCCGAAGACTCGGCCGCCGTGGCCCGCGCCAAGGCTGCACTGGATTCCCTCGACGTCGCCGAAGGCCTCGCCGAACTCGAAGGCTCCGCCGCCCGTGTCGCCGTTGACGAAAAGCGCATGATCAACTGCCGCGCCGACCTCAACCAGCTCGTGCCATTCAAGTACGACTGGGCCTGGCAGAAATACCTGGACGGCTGCGCAAACCACTGGATGCCGCAAGAAGTCAACATGACCGCCGACATCGCCCTCTGGAAAAACCCGGAAGGCCTGACCGACGACGAGCGCCGCATCGTGATGCGCAACCTCGGCTTCTTCTCCACCGCCGACTCCCTGGTTGCCAACAACCTGGCCCTGGCCGTGTACCGCCTGATCACCAACCCGGAATGCCGCCAGTACATCCTGCGCCAGGCGTTCGAAGAGGCGATTCACACCCACGCCTACCAGTACTGCATCGAATCGCTGGGCATGGATGAAGGCGAGATCTTCAACATGTACCACGAGATCCCGTCGGTCGCGAAAAAAGCCGCCTGGGGCCTGAAATACACCCGCGCCATCTCCGACCCGGAATTCAACACCGGCACCGTCGAGACCGATAAAGAACTGCTGCGCAACCTGATCGCCTACTACTGCGTTCTGGAAGGCATCTTCTTCTACTGCGGCTTCACCCAGATCCTCTCCATGGGCCGCCGCAACAAAATGACCGGCGTCGCCGAGCAGTTCCAGTACATCCTGCGCGACGAATCCATGCACCTGAACTTCGGCATCGACGTGATCAACCAGATCAAAATCGAAAACCCACACCTGTGGGACGCCGAAATGAAGGAAGAAGCTTCGCAGATGATCCTGCAAGGCACCCAGCTGGAAATCGAATACGCCCGCGACACCATGCCTCGCGGCGTACTGGGCATGAACGCAGCGATGATGGAGGACTACCTGAAGTTCATCGCTAACCGTCGTCTGTCGCAGATCGGCCTTAAAGAAGAATATCCAGGGACCACTAACCCGTTCCCTTGGATGAGCGAGATTATGGACTTGAAGAAAGAGAAGAATTTCTTTGAGACTCGGGTTATTGAGTATCAGACTGGTGGTGCGTTGAGCTGGGATTGATATAAATCCTAGACTAAAAATCATAAACAAAGCCCCGACCATGGGGCTTTGTTACTTCGAAACAACCAAAATTCTGCAGTTATGAAGTCGCCTCTTTAATCAGCCTCAAATGAGTGTACTCAGAAAAAACACTTACGACATTTTTTACAGTATTACTTCTGAGCGCTGCTAACCCCTCAACTGACGTGGTACTCCAAACATCCCACATACACAGAGCATCGACAATAGAAACCATTTTACTTTCAACGCCTGCATCCAGCGCATCTAGCAACAACGGCTCCTTATCCTTCAACTTCATAGTTACATAACGAAGAGCCGGTATTAGAAGCTCATTCATCCACCATCCAATTGCTCCACCTAGAAAGAACGTTTGAGTCCGTTGCTTCTGGATCGGATCTTTTTCCCAATTAGGAGGTAGCATATTTTTCACTATTTGATTGAGAATAATTATTATATTCTCTCGCTCAGTATCTCTACCTCCAGAAGCGTCCATATCTATTCCGAGTAATTCAGAGCACAACAACGGGGCAATCATTCGATCGATAACCATCCGGTCCGTAGTAGGTGCACCTAAGGCCCCAGGCTTCACAAATGCAGCTAGTTCATTATCTCCGTCAAAAAACACCAACCGCTGAAGTTCCTGCTGATAAAGTTTTTTTATCGCAGCGCGCTCTGTCTTAGGTTGCATAGCAACGAATCCCTGCTCCGTTCTTTTCGCATCCTTGTACTCATCTAGCAATCGAGAAATTACATCTCCTAACTTCGCTAACGTATCAGACCTCGTTAGCGGTTGCTTCTTTATTTCTTGCTGAATCTTCACGACAAGTTCTTGCAACATAGCTTTATTAGGATCGATATAAACCTTAAATGACCCGGTCTTTCTTCCCAACAGAATTTGAGCCGTGCTTTTATGCTGCCCATCAAATTGCAGTAAGACGCCAGCCTTTTCGCCATGCATTACGAGACGGCAGTTACTTGGCTCATGAATTGGACGATTAACAAAGTCAAGAGCTAGACGTCGAACATGTGAGTAGGAGACAAGCCGAGGCTGAATTTCTTTGTCATTCGAAACATACTCAAATGGAACCTCTGCATAAAAGTACTCAGTTCCCGTAGCCACATCTCGAGACACAGTAGAAGCAAACTGATCAGAACCAAAACTGAGAACAATCGTGCCGCCATCCCTATCAACTGAAACAGGCTGCCGACCTTTAGTCACATATTTTTCAATCACATTATCAAAAGTGATTGATTTTTTTTCTTCTGAAAAAACTCTAAACTCAACAATCGGTCGCGCCACTTCAAAAGGAAGATCTTTTCTGCTTGCATTGCACGAAAGATGCGCCAAATACAGATTACTTAAAACATTCCCACCAGCGCCACTGACACTTTCAGGAATTCTATGATCAGCAACGTTTAGGTCCGCATTATTACTTAATGCCTGTCCGCACAGAGCGCAAAGCCCGGAGGATTTCATCCACAGAGAATCCTCAGCGCCGTCTCTTTCTGACGGATCAAGCTTCGAAAGAATGCTTCGTGAAATTTTGAAAAGAGATTTAGGTTTCTCTTTTTTAGTAACGTTAGCCTTGGCCATATCCCCTCCTAAGCTCGTATCCCCGAGCAATTTGTTCTGCCCCCATCATCAGCGGAGCGGCCTGCGTGGTCAAGATCAGCCTCCTACTCTAGAGAAAAGATCAAAGGCGATTACAGCTACGCGAGTTGTACCAAAAAACCTCGCCTATCAAAGTACTTCAGAGATGCCCAGAGCGGACTGCTCTTTCATACGAACTTTTGACTATTTCTTACACACTCTATGAAATCACCCAGTCCTAGCAACCAACCTTGCTGCTCATCTGAATAAGTTCTCTGAATCGGTAATGGAACAACCAAACTTAAACCATGCGACTTCATTTCACTTGTTTGGCGTTCGCTTATTGCTGCTTCCAGAGTAATCAAATGCTTTGATCTGACCCGATGCGCCTCACTCAAAACTTGGCGCCATCGATCTTTACAGGTCGTTTTTGCACCCAACATCATCAATTTTTCAAGCGGAAATTCCGGATCACGATATTGTACAAAACCAGGAAAAACAAAGTCGGGTTTTGAATTATTTTCAGTTGTAAAACCCTTGCCACCTCCCTGTTGAAAATTTAAACCATGCATTCTAAATATGCAGCTCAAATGTCCTTCAAAAGCGTGACCCACTCGTGACTTTCTTCGATTCTGCACACTTAGTGAGAAAGATATAAAAGCTTCAACATCCTCACCCTCACATCCAAAACCTTTACGTAAACGCTGCTGAACCAAATATCGTTCATAAATACGGAAAAGCTTCTCTTCGTGCTCCATCCACCCAACAATTGCATTATCTGGAGAGCTGACGGGATCTATAATGTCTGCCAAATTTTTTCTCGCATACTCAGAAAAAATTGACGTAGTGGGAAATTTATCTCCGCCAAAATCTTTAATCAGCCGGGACAACCATTCATCGTCCTCTGCATCTTTATGGCCCAAATCAAGACCAAGCCCCTCTAGCATAAGCCTTAAAGGAAGGAGCAAAGCCACATTATCTAAAGAGCCCGCTTTAACTCTACTGCCGACACGGTCTAGCCCAAACAAAAGTCTCAGCTGATTTTCTATTGTCCCTCCTGGCGGCGTGAACACCATCAGAAGTGAACCATCACGCATTTTTGCGATAAGTAAAAAATCCCCCTCCGAAATCAATTCCGTAACAGAATTAGGATAATAATAGAGGCGATACTCTGGATCTCGTTTTGAATCATAGCTTCGTACGTCGTACCACGTAACGCGCCCCTCGCTAACTTCAGGCGCCAATGACTCATCGGTGATATAAACTTGTTTAGCTCTGAATCGAATTTTCTCATGCTCGTGGGGCGTGCCCAAGAATCTCATAAAACCGGCAGATGGGAGCCCTCCGATTTCATGCTGATTTGATTTATTCGGATTAGCATCGACCGCGCGCAAATATTTTGCTGCCACGCCCTCAAAGTAATCGCTAGTTTTATCCTTGTACATCCTCGCCCCTTAGAATCTAGCCGCGCCATTCTGTAAAAAAGTGCAAGTCTCCAGCTTTTATTCAGTCGTTTTTTCTTGAATCTGCATATACTTCTCACCGTTTTCTAGCCAGCCAACAATCTGATCCATCAAAACCGGCAACCGCCCTTTGGCTGCTGATCTAACCGCGCATTCCCAAATCAGAAGAACGCGCCACCCCGATGCCAGCAAAGCATTTACTTGCAATTCATCTCTATCGCGATTTTTCTGTATTTTGTCAATCCAGAATGCAGTTCTAGTCTTAGGAGCTTTAAAATAGCGACATGAATGCCCATGCCAGAAACAACCATGGACGAACACCACAGCCTTATATTTTGGTAACACCAGATCAGGTTTACCGGGAAGATCATTGACGTGCATGCGGTAACGAAACCCGCGAGCATGCAAAGCTTTACGAATTGAAACCTCTGGCTTGGTATTTTTGCCCTTGATGCCAGACATCATTCGGGAGCGGGTTACGGAATCCACCACATCGACCAAAGCTCACCTCCATGAATCAATAGCTCAGCTCCTTTGTAAACCCTTGGAGCCATCAAACTCAAGGTTCACACTGAGCTATTCAATACATTCGGGAGTGAAGTCAACGCGTGAAAATGACAGCACTTCAGACTTTGGGCAGAGATGTAGCTCCTTACTCTGGAAGGGCGAACTCTAGCTGCGGTCTTTCCTCTTCCGCGTTTTTCTCCTTCGCGGCCAATATCCGATCCTTCATCAATCGAGCTACAGCCTCAAAAACGGGAACTGCCACTGAGTTACCAAATTGACGATACGCTTGGGTGTCGGATACAGGGATCACAAATTTGCTTTCCCCTGGCTTATCAAAGCCCATCAGGCGTGAGCACTCATGTGGAGTCAAACGACGTGGGCGATTGAGCTGATTCAGCTCACTGTTGAAATCCAGGGTATCAACGAACCCGCGATCAACCAATATTTCTGAACCATCCTTGTGATATCTAGCCGAAAGTGTACGAGCCACATCGTCAGGCCGCGTCAGACCAAAACCAAAGCCATTACCCTTCTCTCGGTGCTTCTCGGCATATCGGTAGAGATAGTCCCAAAGCTTTGGAGTAAGGATGTATTTCTCGTCCACATCTTTATCGAGCAGATCACCGAAGCTAGGTCGCTGCTTTGGTATGTGCTTGCTGATGTCACGCAGGGTGAATCCTTGGTGAACATTTAAGTCACGACGGAACCCAACCAATACGATTCGCTCCCGATGCTGCGGTACAAAATGCTTGGCATCGATCACCTTCGGATCTGAACCCTTTGGTGCGTTTACATCTGCTACCTCATAACCCAACTCATCCAACGCTTCGCAAATGATCCGGAACGTATTGCCCTTGTCATGGCTTTTCAGGTTTTTGACGTTCTCAAGCAAGAATGCAGCCGGGCGTTTCGCGGCAATAATCCGCGCCACGTCAAAGAACAGGGTGCCCTGGGTCTCACACTCGAAACCGTGCTTGCGCCCCAGAGAGTTCTTCTTGGAAACGCCTGCAAGCGAGAAGGGCTGGCATGGGAAACCTGCCAACAGGACATCGTGATCGGGAATTTCGCGATCAATGTTCTTGTACGCTTCTTCGTCGCTGATTTCGGGTTTATCCGAAAGCGTGACCGAACGGATGTCGAGATTGAACCGGTGACGAGCCGGGTCGCAGAAGTGGTTGGCCTTGTAGGTCTTGACCGCGTACTTGTTCCATTCGGAGGTGAACAGGCACTCGCCGCCGATGACTTCAAACCCTTTTCTGATACCGCCGATACCGGCAAAGAGATCGATAAAGGTAAATGAAGGTTTATGGTTCAAACGTTTGGGCAGCAGATCCTTGAGGCGGGTGAACTCAATGTGGGAGAGCTTCGGCGAAGCCTTGCCCTTGATCCATCGATTGATGGTTTCACGGCACCAGTGGCTCGGGCTCACATCGTTGAGAATTTCGGCCAACTGCCCTTGGTCGTAGATCTCCAGCAGCTTGTGCAGTAACGCAAGGTCGGTAACAGGATGGGTATCAGGCTCATAAGAATCCGAGGTCGTTTCGCTCAAGGATTCAAAAGATGCTGTTTCAAAAAGATTCATGAGCCGAAAATTCCTCTGGGTCAAAGCTGTGACGAATGGTCACCATTCTAGCCCTGAAAACTTCAAAGTAAATGAAATTTCCCGTAATCCATGAGATCAGTCATGGCGACACGGGCCGGGAGAATTGGAAGAACAGCGGCGACCAAGCACTGGATATAAACACAGCATAATTTACTCCACGCCATTGTCCAGATTTCGTTTTGCCTCACGATCGGTAGGAAAAGTCGCTGGTTGACGACCATCCTTGATCCCCCTACCCTCATCTCCGAGCCTAAGAAACTCTACAAACCAGAGCGGTCCTCCGCACCCGACAGTAATGCGGCTTTTTTTCGTCTGCGGTTTCTCTACGCCTGCGAAAAATCCCGTTATGTCGGGAGTGGGCGAATACAAGACCCGAAAGGGGAATATGTCCGGCCCGTCTCTGGTGGGTTTCTTAGCTCCCGACACCCTTAACGAATGCCCTAAGAAAGCAGCCAGAGGTAAATGGAAATGCCTGACTACTCAACCTTCACGATGAAGGCGAATCGCTCTACCCGCCGTTTGAATCCCGTGCTCTCGACTTGGGAGGCACGCCATGTCTGAACCACTTACTCCAACTCGTTTTACCCGCAACAAAACCCACTTCCATGCTCTTCTGGTGGAGAACCAGGCTTGGTTCTGCGTCCATGAACTGGGGCGGTTGATGGGCAAATATCTGGATGAGCGACAGCTGCGCAAACTTGATGCCGATCAGCGGCAGATGATGCACGTTGAGACCTATGGCGAAGCCGGAGAACACTTGATGGTCAGCGAGTCAGGCGTATACGCGCTGCTGATCTATCACTACTGCCCCGAGTATCGGCAGCTTCGTGAGTGGGTGACGCATCAGGTTGTGCCTGCTCTGCGAGATGCCCGTCCGACGCGCTCGGTTGAGCGTCCGATACTGAGTGTTTTGAGCTGGCCCAAGATGTCGTTGAGCACACTGCACTGGCAGGATGAGCCGTGGATTCGGTTACGGGATATGCCGTGCTTGCTCGCTGAAGATCCGTTCAATCGGCAGGAGTCCTGGTGGCGTAAAGCTTCACGAATGCTGCGTAGTTACTGACATCAAAAAACCGCTGCTTGAGTTTTCAAGCAGCGGTTTTTTATGGCCCGGCGTCCCTGGAAAGACAATCGTCAGCAGTCTGGTTCTGCATCATTCTGAAAACAATCAGTGCAACCCACCCCACCACCCGCTATTAATACCCCTCCCCCACTCAAGGACCCGAGCCCCACCATGAAATTCGATCTCGCCTACTGCCTCAGCCTCGACGACAAACTGTCGATCTATGACGTTCGCGATCTTAATTTCGATGAGACGATGGCGTTCGATTCTGCGAAGGAACACTTCCAGTGCCCCAACGACGCCTGTCGTTCAGCGTTCGATGCTTCCAACGAGTTGGGTACGTTCAACGCCAAGAACGTGAATTACGTGCGCACGCCGCATTTCAAGAATCTGCCCGGTACGCAGCATGTGGCGGGTTGTCCGTATGTGAGTGTGAAGACGTCGGCGTCGGGGGTTGAGGCGGCGGATGGGGAAACGGATGACGGGCGTGAGGAGCATTTCCCGTCGGAGTTGTTGCTGACGCGTCGTGAGTACGTGCGCAAGCCTGCCGCGCCTGCGGGGGCGGCGGATGTGTTGCGGGATGATCCGGTGCGGGTGGCGGCTTCTCCCTCAAAAGAGTCGCCGAGTCGGGAGACGGCACCGGACAAGACCAGTGTCTTCGCCCACCCCGTGGAGTGTTTTGTGTCGAACTTCGCGGACAAGGATTTGCTCAAGCGCATGCCGTTGAAGATTGGCGAGCATACGGCGCCGTACAGTTCGTTCTTCAAGAAAATTGAGTATTTGATGGACAACAAGGGGCTGATTTACTGGGGCCGGATCAAGAAGATCGAGGACTTTCACAGCGCCAGTTTCCGGATCGATTTCGAGGACAAGGTCTGGTTCAAGAAGCCGGATGACAGCAAGAAGAAGCCTTATCCGGTCAGTGTCTATCTCAACAAAAAGCTGATCGATAACTACCGCAAGCGTAAGGCGTTTCTGGAAGAGATCAAGCACGCCATCGACAGCGATAAGGAGTTGTTCTGCTTCTTCTATGGTGTGACGCCGGAGTTGAAGCAGGTGCCGGGCAAGAAGAACCCCGAAAAGCCTTTCGAGGTCTTCAATGCGAATATCGAGAACCTGGATCACTTCATCATTCGTGAAGCGCCGGGTCTGGCGTGAAGGTCAGCCCTGGGGCAGTTGCAGTTTGACGGTGCCGGGGTGTTGTTTGATGACTGAGTACGGCAGAACGCTCCAGTCGACGAATCCACACACTGCCGCAACATGCGGATACGACGGATCAAACTTGATGCCCTGCTCCGTGAAGTACCACCCCATGAATTGCCAGGGATCGCTCTCGTCGTAGTGACAGTCGTTATCGCCCTCTGCGGTGACGGTCATTTGCCGGGGATACAGTTTCAGCAACTGTGCGACCAGCCAAGGCGCCAACTCTGTAGTCCGGTATTTCGACCAGGCATCAAAGGAACCGGGTGATCCCGCATTGAAATCATCGTGTTGTTCATAGTGCAACGGCTGACCTTGCCCTACCCACAAAACGTCCTCGAGCGTCAGTGTCTGACCGGTTGTGGCATCGAAGTTGAGCGCGTCGTTATTTTGGTCCGGGTAGGCGCCGCCACAGTAATAATCCGTTGAAATCCGCACACTCATTACCGAAGGCGTCATCCACAGAGGTTGGCTGGATTGAGAGTAATCACCCGAGCAACCGAAATACGCGATCACCTCCCCCCACAATCGGCCCATCAATTGTTGGTTGATGCGTTGACGCACTTGCGGGGAATAACCGGACACCACTTCAAAAAGCGAAGCCTGTGATTTGGGCTCGCTCCACCATTGCAGTGTGTAGTCCATGAAAGTTTCGGTTTTGCCCTTTTGCAGTTTCATTCCTTGCAGCCGCAGAAACTCGTAAGGGGCCGTCTCACGCAGGCTGACGATATAGGGCAATTCGTCGACAGGGGCTTTCGGAATCATTGCGGGCTGCAACTCAACCTTGAGGGTTTTCCCGGCCGGATTACTCCACTCACCGGACCAATTGCTCCCGATCGCGTGTAAACGAAGCGTTGGACGGGAGTCCCCATCCATCATCGAACCTTCGCTGAGTTCGAGCGTGTCCCCATCCCTGGAACCTTCGAGCTCCAGATCTTTTCGGTACTTCTGGTAGAAGTAACGCCCCTCTCCGGTTCGGGTATTTACCTCCAGAACGATCGCCGTCTTGCCCAGCGTTCCCGTGTAAACCTGCGTAGCGTTTTCCGCCCATGCCAGGGGATGGAAAAAAACGGCGAGTACCAAAATGCCGGAAAGGCGCAACGATCCGTGAAACATCAATTCTTCCTTGAGCAAGCGGGCAAATGCCGCAAAAAGTGACCGCGGATTATGTCGATGTTGTAGCGGGGAATCGAGCTTCGTCCGGATCAGCTCACGCACATGCTGATCATCACAATCACCAGCAACCCGATATAAACCCACGCATGCACCCGATCCGGTATCCGCCCGATCCACGGCGTGGCCAAGCGAATCCCCAGCATCGAGCCCAGCGTCAGCACCGCAAACGCCAGCAGATCCACGTACCCGATAAACCATGGCCCGAGTTCTGTCTCGTTGAACCCCGCCAACAACATGTAAGTCAGCGTCCCTGCCAGCGCCACCGGCACGCTCAATGGATTGGCCATCGACGTCGCCTGGGACATGCTCAACCCGCAACGCCGCAACAACGGCACGGTCATGACGCTTCCTCCCACGCCGAGAAAGGTCGCGATGGCGCCAATGCCTACCCCACCGCCGGACGTTTCCACCGTTCCCAATCGCCGTGGGATGACGCCTTCGGAATGTGTGAGAAACCCGCGTCGCAGCAGGCAGTCGACAATCGTCACGCCGAGGTAGGCGATGAAGGCATAACGTATGACTTCGCCGCTGACCCACACCGCTGCGATTGCGCCGACGACTGCGCCCAATCCGATGAACCCGCCCAAGGGCCACAGGTAATCCCGGATCAGGTTGCCGGCGCGACGATGTTTGCCGGTGGCGACCAAAGCGTTGACGATCATCACGCAGGTCGAGGTGGCGACGGCGATGTGCATGGCGGATTGGATGATCGAGTCGTCCGCGCCGTGGCTGGCGGTGAGCATGCGGTACAGCAGCGGCACGACGACGAAGCCGCCGCCGAATCCGAAGAGCACGGCAGTAACGCCGGTCAGGCAGCCGAAGAGTGTCAGCAGGAGGTAGAACATGGCGCGTCGTCCGTTGCTTGGGAGCGGTCGACTGTAGAGTGGCGGCGCTTGGCCTGCTTCAGCAAGTCAGCCAATAATGTTTGCGTTTACGCCAACTGCCGGGTGCCGCTCGATGCGCAATGTTTCGATCAATCTGCTGGATGACACGCCGCGCCCGGTGGTGGCGATCGGTACGGATTATTCCCACGGCTATCTGCTGCCACGTCATACGCATCGGCGGGCGCAATTGTTGTACGGCGCGACCGGGGTGATGCAGGTCAGCACGCATGACGGCAACTGGGTGGTGCCGCCGCAGCGGGCGGTATGGATTCCGCCGGGGGTGGCGCATGAGGTGTTGATGCTGGGGGTCAGCACTCGCAGTTTGTATATCGAGCCGGGGGCGGTGGATCTGGGTGAGCGTTGTCAGGTGATCAGTGTGTCGCCGTTGATGCGGCAATTGCTGATGGAGGCGGTGGAGCTGCCGCTGACCTATGACCTGACCGGGCGTGACGGCGTACTGATCAATTTGTTGCTGCATGAATTGCAGCGCAGCGCACCGCTTCCCTTGCATATCCCGCTGCCGTCTGACGGAAGACTGCTCGAACTGTGTAAGACCTTTCTGCATCAGCCGAATGCCCACCAATCCCCCCAGCAATGGGCCGATCATCTGCACGTAAGCTTGCGCACCTTCAACAGACTGTTTCGTCAGCAGACCGGCCTGAGTTTCAGTCAATGGCGCCAGCGCGCCTGCGTGGTACTGGCTTTGGCACGCCTGGCGGCGGGTGAAGCGGTGACGCGGATTGCCCTCGATTTCGGTTATGACAGCCCGGCGGCGTTCTCGACGATGTTCCGTCGGACCCTCGGTCAGGCACCGTCCGTCTGGTTGGAGCCGGCGAACTAGGGCAAATCAAAAAATGCGTTTGATCCCGGCCGAAAACAACTGTACAAAAACACAGTACATTTTCCATCAGCACTCTCGAGCCCGGAGCACACCATGGCCTCTTCAGCGATGAACCTCATCCTCGAACGTATCGCCCTTTTCCAGTTCACCCCGACACATTGCGCCCAGGCACGTGGGATGTTGGGCTGGAGCGTGGAACAACTATCGCGGGAGGCAGGGGTTTCGGTAGACGACATTCAGCGGTTCGAAGCGCAGCAGGAAGTGGCGGATTCGGCGCGGCTGGCGTTGACGTATCGGTTCGAGGCGCAGGGGTTGGTGTTCTTTCCGGGGTTTGCGCCGGGGCGTTCGACAAGCAATGGTTCGACAGCCGAATCGGTGCGTGGGAATTATGCGATGGCGGAGTGATCCGGTTCGCCTCATGGAGGCGAACCTGCATCAGTGAGTCAGGCCCCTTGCACCACCGCCTCACTCTCCCCTTCAACCGCCAACCACCACGCATGCCCGCGTTGCGGTTGTGCCAGGTTGAACGCCTCGCCCATTTGCGGGGTGGTAATGGAAACGTTGCGCTCCCAGGCCAGTGCAAGAATGCGGTCAAACGGTTCATGCCAGGCATGCATCGCCAGATCGAACGTGCCGTTGTGGATCGGGAATAACCAGCGGCCCTTGAGGTCGATGTGGGCTTGCAGGGTTTCTTCCGGTTGCATGTGCACGTGGGGCCACTCGACGTTGTAGGCGCCAGTCTCCATCAGGGTCAGATCGAAGGGGCCGTACTGTTCACCAATGCGTTTGAAACCGTCGAAGTAGCCACTGTCACCGCTGAAGAAAATCCGCGTGTCGCCGTCGATGATCACCCACGAAGCCCACAGGGTCTGGTTGCCATCGAACAGGCCACGGCCGGAGAAGTGCTGCGACGGGGTGGCGATGAAGCGGATGCCGGCGACTTCAGTGCCCTGCCACCAGTCGAACTGGCGGATCTTGCTGGCATCGATGCCCCATTTGACCAACGTGTCGCCAACGCCCAGCGGGGTCAGGAATACGTTGACCTTGTCCGCGAGTTTCAGCACCGCTTCGTAGTCGAGGTGGTCGTAGTGGTTGTGCGAAAGGATCACGGCTTCGATTGGTGGCAACTCGTCGATGCTGATCGGCGGCTGATGGAAACGTTTCGGGCCGGCCCATTGCACGGGCGAGGCGCGCTCGGCGAACACCGGGTCGGTGATCCAGAACTTGTCCTGCAGCTTCAGCAGCAAGGTCGAGTGACCGAGGCGGTAGACGCTGTGGTTCGGCGCAGCAATCAGGTCGGCACGGGTCAGTGGCTGGACAGGGATGGCCGACGCAGGTCGGGTATTGCGCGGTTTGTGGAAGATCATGTTCCACATGATGCGCAGCATCTTGCGCACACCTTCGCGCTGCACCGGCGCGTGGTTGCGGAACGTCCCTTCGGCCTGGCGCGAAGCTTCAGGTACAGGACTGACCGCGGAAGAAATTGATTTGGCCATGACTGAATGACTCCAGAAAAACCGCGCAATTCACGGTTTTCCACGGTGGGACGATAAATGGCCAAGGCACGCACGCATCAGCCGGACATCTGGTTTTAGGTTGCACCGATTAACGCAACATTACACTGATCGGTGTACTTTCTAGGTTGCATGAATCCGGATGACAAGTAAACTGCCGAGTGTAATTTCATCCTTTTTCCTGCCGAATCGAATTTATGACAGCTCCAACGCGCCTCACCGACCGCAAACGCGAAGCCATCATCCTGGCGGCCATTTCCGAATTCCGTGCCAACGGTTTCGAAGTCACCAGCATGGACAAAATCGCGGCCACAGCCGGGGTGTCGAAGCGCACGGTGTACAACCACTTTCCCAGCAAGGAAGAGCTGTTCGCCGAAATTCTCAACCAGTTGTGGGCACGGATCAGCACCGAGCAAGCCGTGTCGTATCAGCCCGACCAGCCCTTGCGCGATCAACTGCGAACGATGCTGCTGGCCAAACTGCAGATGATGGCGGACGACAATTTCATGGATCTGGCCCGGGTCGCCATCGCCGCCGCCATTCATTCGCCCGAGCGTGCGCAGAACATGGTGGCGCGCATGGGCGAACGTGAAGAAAGCGTGACCGTGTGGATCCGAGCCGCCCAAGCAGATGGCCGGTTGAAAGCGGTCGATCCGGAGTTCGCCGCGCATCAGGTGCAAGGGCTGCTCAAATCCTTCGCTTTCTGGCCGCAGATTTCCATGGGCCAGCCCTCGCTCGACAGCGCCACACAAAATGCCGTGGTCGATTCGGCACTGGACATGTTTCTGGCCTGCTACCAGCTCTAGATCACGTCTGCGCCGCGTAAATGGCTCACAAGGACACTGAATTTTCCCGCTGGAATAAATGACAATGTCTGTCATTGACCGATGAACGGTCGCTCTGAAGAATTACACTGCAAAGTGTTTCAGAATGAATCTGGCGAAGAACATCATGGAAAACCAACGCGGCAAAGGCTTGTCATTCGCCAGACGTATCTACTTGCCACGTGCCATTGGATTGGGGATCGGTTTCTTCAGCGTCGGCGCCGCGCTGTATCCATTGAATGTGCCGGCGTGGCTCTGGGCGCTGCTGCTGTTCAACGGTTTTCTCTGGCCCCATGTCGCCTATCAATGGTCGACCCGCTCGGCTTTCCCCTACCACGCCGAGCGCCGCAATCTGCTTTATGACTCGGTGTTCGGCGGTTTCTGGACCGCGTGTTTTCAGTTCAACCCACTGGTCACCGTGACCATTCTGTCGATGATGACCATGAACAACGTCGCCGCCGGCGGCCGACGTCTGTTCCTGCTCGGCGCCCTCGCCCAGTTGATCGGCGTGCTGCTGGGCTGGTCGCTGTTCGGGGTCAAGTTCACCCTGACGGCGACGCAGACCCAGGTCTGGGCGTGCCTGCCGATGCTCACTCTTTATCCGCTGGCGCTGGGGATGGTCTGTTATCGGCTGGCGATCAAACTCGCCGAACACAAACGCACCTTGAGTGCCTTGAGCCGCACCGACAGCCTGACCGGTCTGCTCAACCACGGTGCCTGGAAAGACCTGCTGCACCTCAAGTTCCAGCAGTGCCGCGAACACAACAGCCAAGCCACCCTCGCGCTGATCGACGTCGATCACTTCAAAGTGATCAACGACAGCTACGGGCACATCGTCGGCGATGCGGTGCTCCAGCAACTCAGCCGCGAACTCAAGTCCTTGCTGACTGAAAGCGAGCTGGCCGGCCGTTACGGCGGCGACGAATTCTGCGTGATCCTGCCCAACCTGCCACTGAGCAGAGCCGAAGCGCTGATGGAGCAACTGCGCCAGTCCCTGCACCAATACCGTCATCCCGATGTGCCGGAGTTGCGGGTCAGCCTGAGTATCGGACTGGCACGTTTTCACCCGACCTACCCGGATGCGCTGCACTGGCTGGATGATGCCGACAAGGCGCTGTACACCGCCAAACACACGGGCCGCAACACAATCAGCGTCGCGCTGAGCCGCTCCAGTGCCTGACAAGATTTGTACGACAAAGTGACACTGCACTTTCTTGTACAAGTTTAATAAGTTTGTATAAGATCAGGTCGCCAGCCTGGATGCTGGCACTTTAGTGGTCATTGCCCAATGTCGTCAGCTCGTTCGGCCGGCCAGCGCAGGAACAGGGACAACACCTCAGCCCTATTTCCGGAGCGCACCCCGCATGTTTTTCAATCGCCATCAGTCCGTCATCGCTGACCTGCAACACACCATCACCGAGCAATCCGGTTTGCTCGAAGCCATCGACCGCTCCATGGCGGTGATCGAGTTCGATCTCGACGCCGTGGTCCTGCGCGCCAACGACAACTTCCTGAAGACCACGGGCTACAAGGCCGAACAGGTGATCGGTCAGTCGCACCGCCAGTTCTGCCCACCGGAATTTGCCCGCAGCAGCCAGTACACCGAACTGTGGTCGCGACTGAAAAACGGTCAGTTCCAGTCCGGCACCTTCGAGCGCGTCGACAGCCAGGGCCGGCCGATCTGGCTCGAAGCCAGTTACAACCCCATCAAGGATGCGTCGGGCCGCGTGGTGAAAGTGGTCAAGTACGCCATGGACGTCACCGCCAAGGTGCAGCAGGAAAGCGAAGCCAACGCCAAATTGCAGGCCATCGACCGGGCCATGGCGGTGATCGAGTTCGATCTCGACGGCAACATTCTTACAGCCAATCAGAATTTTCTGGCGCGCATGGGCTACACCCAGGCCGAACTCAAGGGCAAACATCACCGTTTGTTCTGCCCCGCGCACCTGGTCAACAGCAGCGCTTACCAGGACTTCTGGCGCCGGCTCAATCAGGGCGAGTTTTTCCACGGGCAGTTCGAGCGCATCGATAAACACGGGCGAACCGTCTGGCTGGAAGCCAATTACAACCCGGTGTACGACGCCGCCGGGCGCTTGTGCAAAGTGGTGAAATTCGCCTCGGACGTCACCGCCCGGGTCGAGCAGCACGAGCAGGATGCCCGCAGCGCCAGCGCCGCTTATCACATCTCGGTCGCCACCCGAAAAGTCGCCGAGCAAGGCACGCAAGTCATTCAGCAAGCGGCCAGCGAAATGCGCGAAATCGCCGATGACATCGCCGAGTCGTCGACCCTGATTGCCCAGCTCGGCGAGCGCTCCGAGCAGATCACCGCCATCGTCAATACCATCCGTGCGATTGCCGACCAGACCAACCTGCTGGCGCTCAACGCGGCAATCGAGGCGGCGCGGGCTGGTGAGCAAGGACGTGGTTTTGCGGTGGTGGCCGATGAAGTGCGGCAACTGGCGGCCCGCACCAGCGGCTCGACAGCGGAGATTTCCAACATGATCGGCCTGATCCAGAGCGAAACCCGTCAGGCGATCAAGAGCATGGACGGCACCCGTGGACGCGCCGCGCAAGGCGTCGAGCTGGCGGATCAGGCGGGGACGGTGATTCTGCAGATTCGCGACGGTGCCAGCGAAGCCGTGGACGCCGTGAGCATGTTCGCCAACGAGCGAGCGCCGGGATAGGCCGACACGGGCGACGCAGGGCTATAGTGACTCAACGTCCCAAGCCCTGCCGAGTCCGTCATGACCACCGAAAAAAACGAATCCCCCGCTGCGCCTGTCGATCACCTGCGTTTCCACCGCCCCCACGCCCACCTCAACACGACCTTCGGCAACGATAAGTTCGCCCTGCGCGCCGAGGCGTTTGCGCGATTCTTCGGTACGCCGACCTTCCTCGGCGCCCAGACCCTGATCGTGGTGCTGTGGGTGTGCCTGAACATGTCCGGCATCACGACCTTCGACGTCTATCCGTTCATCCTGTTGAACCTGGCGTTCAGCCTGCAATCGGCCTATGCCGCACCGCTGATTCTGCTGGCCCAGACCCGTCAGGCCGCGCGGGACAAGGCGCAATCCGACGCCGACGCCCAGCACCGGGAAGCCCTGGCCGTCGCCAATAGCGAACGTCAGGTGCAGGCCGCGAAGAACACCGCGCAGTTGCTGGAGCTGCTGGAGCAGAACACCCGGCTCACCGAAATGACCAAGAACCTCACCGAACGTATCGAAGGCCTGACCCGCGAGTTGCACGATCACATGCGCCAGAACCCGCAGGCCTGATCACGGCAAACGCAGCGCCCGCCCGAGTTCATCGAACAGCGTGACCACCGAGCGCAACGCGCGGCAGTCCGGGCGGGTCAGCAGCCACAGTGCGGTGTCGTGACCGTGCAGCGGTTCGCTCAAGGCTTGCAGACCTTCGGTGATAAGAAAGTCCGGCAACGCCGCGACGCCGAGCCCGGCACGCACCAGCTCCGTCACCGACAACATGCTGTTGCAGCGATAGCCCGGCATCACGCCGGGCAAGTGCTGGCGGCGCCAGACCACGGTCGGGTGATCGGGCAGGAAATCGTCCGGAGCGATCCAGGTCATGGCGGCCAGATCGGATGCATCGATGTTTTGCAGATAACGCTCACTGGCACAGACCCGGTAGGAAATCTTCGCCAGCTCCCGTCCGACCAGATGCTCCGGCGGTGTACGCGTAAGGCGCAAGGCGATGTCGGCATCGCGGCGGCTGAGGTTGGCGAAATCGTTGGAGGTGCTCAGTTCGATGGTCAGCGCCGGGTAGTTCGGCATGAACTGCGCCAGCGCTGGCAGTAGCAGACCTTGCAGCACCGAGTCGGTACAGGTCAGGCGCACCGTGCCGCTGACCACTGCGCCACCCTGCTCCACACCGATGCGCGCCGCTTCCAGTGCCTGCTCGGCGCGTTCGGCCTGCTCGGCCAGGGTTTGCGCAAGACTGGTGGGCAGGTAACCGGCGCGGCTTTTTTCGAACAGTTGCTGACCGAGTGCGGCTTCCAGTCGGCGCACGGCGCGAAACACCGTCGACACATCGACCTTCAGCAGCTGCGAGGCCCGGGCCAGCGAGCCGCCGCGCACCAGGGCGAGAATCAGCGCCAGATCCGGGAAGTCGAGTCGATAGTGCGTCGCTGCATTAATCACTTGGGGAAACGCCCATATTGAGTGCGTGAACGCCAATCTATAGTGAGCGTCATCCCTCAACAAGCACAGCGAGCACTCATGGAATCCAGAGCCCTGCGCATCGCCCTGATCGGTGACTACGATCCACAAGTCACCGCCCATCAAGCTATCCCCGTCGCCCTCGGCCTGGCGGCGGAACACATTCGCCGACCCGTCGATTTCGAATGGTTCGCAACAGACAGGATTCACCTCGACACACCGCTCGACGGCTTCGACGGTTTCTGGTGCGTCCCGGCCAGCCCTTACAAGAGTGAAGCTGGCGCGCTACAGGCCATTCGTTTTGCCCGCGAACAGCAGCGACCGTTCCTCGGCACCTGTGGCGGTTTTCAACATGCCGTGCTGGAGTTTTCCCGCAACGTATTGGGCTGGGCCGATGCCGAGCACGGCGAAACCTCACCCGATTCCAGCCGCGCGGTGCTCTCGCCACTGACCTGCTCACTGGTGGAAGCGGTAGACAGCATTCATCTGGTGCACGGTTCGTTGATCGCCAAGGCGTACGAAACATCCGAGATTCGTGAAGGCTATCGCTGCCGTTTTGGAGTGAACCCGCAGTTCGAGCGGGAATTGCTGACCCATGACCTGCACGCCGTGGGCCACGATTCGGCAGGCGATCTGCGCGCCATCGAACTGAAAAACCATGTGTTCTTTGTCGCGACATTGTTCCAGCCGGAACGTGCCGCCCTCAAAGGGCAATTGCCACCATTGGTGCGCGCGTTTGTCGAAGCCTGCTCGGAGCAACCTCGATGAAACCGGACACTGAATGTTTCGCGGTGATCTTCACCTCGACCCGCACCGAAGGCGACAACGGCTACGCCGAAGCGTCCGAGCGCATGATGCAACTGGTGGCCGGGCAACCGGGGTTTCTCGGCATCGATTCGATCCGGGGCGCGGACGGGGTGGGGATTACGATTTCGTATTGGGAGAGCGAGGCGGCGATTCTGGCCTGGCGCGAGCATCCGGAGCACCGGGTGATTCAGGCGCGTGGGCGGGCCGAGTGGTATTCGGCGTTTCATACGCGGGTGTGTCGGGTTGAGCGGGAGTATCGGTTCGGAAAGTGAGGGCTGATCGGCCGCCATCACCAGCAGACCGGCGATGGCGGCAAATGAATCACCGAAAAACCTCAGCCCTTCACCAGACTGCGCACCGCCTCAATCTCCGGCACTTCACACTTGCTCATGTAAACCCGCAACGGCTCGGTGATGTTGATCCGGTCGTCGATGTGCTGATCGAGCAGCAACTGGATCAACTCGCGCTTCAACGTCATGGTCTGTTCCGTCGCGGGGGCCCAGACGAATTCGCTGGCGGGAATGATGCCGTCATCGGCCACGTCCATGCCGAACGAATCTTCGCTGAAACGCACGATGTACTGACCGGTCTTACGGTTGAGGCCGACAAAGCCCTTGAGGTCGTCGGCCGCCTGGCAGATAAGTTGGGATGTGATGCGCATGGTAAACCTCACAAGAGTGATCGAAGGTTTACACGCAGGGCATTGGGGCACACCCTCTGCCGGGGTGGTTGCCGTGGCCAAGCGTACTGCAAACAAACGCACAAAAGTGCGGAAATTTTCGCTTTCAGTACGTTTATGTCGGTCTTGCGATAGCACGTTTTCGTTTGAGTTGCTAAAAGGGACATCTTCGAAAATACCTGCGAAAGGACCTCGACATGCCCGCCACGTTTACCAAAAGCGCTCTGCTGCTGAGCCTAATGCTCGGCCTCGGCCAGGCCCATGCCGCCGCCCAGCCAAGCCCTGTTGCACTCGCTGCCTCCGAGGGCATTCCGCACCCGGCGGTGATCGCCCACCGTGGCGCGTCCTTCGACGCACCGGAATCCACCGCAGCCTCCTACAAACTGGCCCGGGACCTCGGCGCCGACTATCTGGAAATGGACCTGCAGCGCAGCAAGGACGGCGTGCTGTTCGCCCTGCACGACAACAACCTGCAACGCACCACCGACGTTGCCACCAAGTTCCCGGATCGCAAGGACAGCCCGGCCAACGCCTTCACCATGGCCGAACTGAAAACCCTCGACGCCGGCAGCTGGTACAACAAGGCCTACCCGGATCGCGCACGCCCGTCCTACGTCGGCCTGCAGATTCTGACCCTGGACGAAATCATCGACATCGCCCAGGCCAACCCGCAGCACAAGCCGGGCCTGTACATCGAGACCAAGGAACCGCAACTGTTCCCCGGCATCGAGCATGACCTGAAGGAAAAACTCCAGGCCCGCGGCCTGCTGATTCCGGCCGGCGCCAAACCGGTGAAAAACGTCGCCAGCGTCGGCGAAAGCAACGGCAAGGTGATCCTGCAGACCTTCGAGAAAAACAGCCTCGAACTGCTGCAAAAGGAAATGCCGCAGGTGCCGAAGATCCTGTTGCTGTGGGTCGGCGAAGGCAGCATCGAACCGAAATCCAAGGTGACCTTTGCCGAGTCCGGCGAGAAGGACAAGAACGTTTTCTACGGCAAGCAAGAGCCGAAATCCGAAGCCGAATTCAAGCAATGGATCGACTACGCCAAGGCCCAGGGCGCCATCGGCACCGGTCCTTCGGCCAAACTGACCCACGGCGGCGATCAGAGCTATTCGGACCTCGTGCAGCCATGGATGAACAAATACACCCACGACAAGGGCCTGCTGGTGCACGTCTACACCGTCGATGAGCCGGTGGACTACGAGAAAGTCATGGCTGCCGGCGTCGACGGCATCTTCACCAACCGCGCCAGCGAACTGCTGAAGTTCTACAAACGCCCGGCCGCCGCCAGTGTGGATCAGGTGTTGAAGAACAACGGCTTCTGATGCAACCGGACACCCCGTGGACAGGCCGCCTCTGGCTGGGGCACGACCATGGCCTGATCCACGGGATGTCGGGGCGCACTGCGCCCCACTCCCACTATGCGCATCAACTGATTCTTGCGCCTGACCGGCCAGTGACTGTGCTGCTCGAGGGCGAAACCGTCACCGCTTCCCGCCTGCTGATTACGTCCCAGACTCGCCATGCGATTGTCGAGGCGCCGGATCCCGTGTTCACCGTGTATGCCGAACCCTTGCGGTTCGACGCCCAAGTGTTGCGCGATGCGCTGTTCGACAGTGAGCTGTCGTTGTGGGCACTGGATCACGCCATTGGCCAATGTCCACGTCGCCCGTTGAATGACCCGCGAATCGAACGCGCGCTCGCCACTGTCGATGCCTCGCTGTCGAGCAAAGTCGCCGCCAGTGCCGTGGCCGATGCTGCGCACGTGTCCATGAGTCAGTTGCAGCGGTTGTTCGTCAGTCAGGTCGGTTTGCCGGTGCGACGGCTGGTGCTGTGGCGCCGACTACGGCTGGCGATGGCGGCGATTCTGGCCGGCAGCCCGGTGACCGACGCCGCCCACGCCGCCGGGTTTGCCGACTCCGCGCACTTCTCCCGCAGCCTGAAAAAACTCTTCGGCGTCACCGCCCGCCAGGCGTTGCAGCACATCGAATTGCGTCTGCTGGACTGACTCAACGTCGCAAGCCATCCGGCACTTTCGGTTCCTTGCCCAGCGTTGCCGGCTCGAACGGATCGAGCAATTGCGCCACGTAGTCACGCGGAAAATCCGGACGACTGCCGATGCCCAGGTCGCCCTCGCCGATCCGGTAATGCTCCGTATAAAAACCGGTGCCCAGCAACCAGTCCCACAACGTGAAGAACAGCCCGAAATTGACGTCACCGGCGCGCCCGTACTTCATGTGATGGAACCGGTGCAGCGGCGCCCAGGCGAAGATCCAGCGCAGCGGGCCGACGCGCATGTCCACATTCGAATGCTGCAGCAACAACTGGATAGCAATGGCGAACGCCAGCAACACCGCTACCTCGGACGGAATGCCCAGCACCAGCAATGGCAGCAGCCCCGCCGTCGCTTCCAGCAATTGATGCAGTGGATGCTTCATCAAACCGTTGAACCCGTAGAGCCGCTCGACGCTGTGATGAATCGCGTGCAGTCGCCACATCCACGGCACCCGGTGACTGGCGTAATGCATCAGGCTCACGCCCGCATCAGCAATGAAAATCGCCAGGCCGACTTGCAGCCACAACGGCCAGTTCGACGGCCAAGCACCGTCAATCGCCAGCAGCGTCACCAGCCCCGGCAATGCCAACAGGCCGATGGCGTTCAGCGCTTCATTGACCAGCGCGTGGAGCATGTCGCGGCGACGATCACCGGCCGGGCGATTCCAGTCCACTTCATACGGCAGCACCCATTCGGCGGCGAACGACACCGCCAATGCCAAACCAAACAACGGCATCAACCACAGCAGTGAATGCCCCGCCAACCCTATTCCGCCTCCAATAAATCCAAGCCAAAACAACGGCGCGTACAACCACGAAAAAATGCGTTTCATGTCCACCTCCCTTGATCGAAGGCCGAGCATGAAAGTTGCCCGCGAACGGCGATTGAACAAACGACGCAAACACCTGCGGCGCTTTTTAAGGGTGAATTAAGTTGCGGTGACTAACCTGAACTCACTTGAACGAATCACCCAAAGGAATAACCGATGAAAACCCTGACTGCCCTGTTTACCGCTGCTGCCCTGACCCTCACCGCTGGCCTGGCCCAGGCTGACGTTCGCGTTGACCAGATCCCGCAACTGGTCAAGGAAGGCAAGATCAAGTCGCTGGAGTCGATGAACGAACAAGCGCTGAAACTGCACCCGGGCGCGACCATTACCGATACCGATCTGGATAACCACTTCAACGGTTATGAATACGAAGTTGAACTGCGTACTGCTGACGGCAAGGAGTTTGATGTGGACTTCGATGCAACGACCGGCAAGGTGCTGACCAACAAGCAAGACACTTGATAGAACGAAAAAACTGCACGATTGTGAAATCGTGCAGTTTTTTAGGGGTTAGAACGAGGTTGATCTCCACGTCTTTCATTCGACATTTGACTGGCTGAATGAAGATCGGCTGTCGAATACTTCAATTTTGCTGCGCACGACTGCTGACTTCGAAGTGGTTTGATCAATATGAGTTATTTCGTAGAACAGATCCTGTGTGCCCTGCACTTTTTTCAAGGCCTCAGCTTCAGCGGGGATGTGCAGAGGAAAAAAGTCACCTTGGCGGTACTTATGCTCGGCGACCACAATATCTCCAAATTTCACTTGGGCGAGCTCTCCTTCAACAAAATGCTCTCGGGCAGGAAGAACAAATTTCAGCGGTGTCGACTGGTTAACGTCGGCATAAAATGTACTTACAGCCCCTCCAACAACGCTCATACCTTCTAATTCTTCGCGCATATCAGTTCTCCTTTAAAGAAAAAGACACATGCCCAACTCTCCAAGGCATGTATTTAACTATCCAGCGCGAAGCAAAAGCCGTCTACTGTCAGAACTTACAGGTAGCCCACAGACAGAGCGCTGCAAGACGAAGCATCCGATCAACGGCCACGTAGGCTCTTGGTGCCCGGGCAACAGACCGTCAGGCCGATGTACTGACCAACGCCCCCGACGTACTCGAATCAGATTTCTGCAACGCCGCCAACAACGCCGCCGTCGCCGTCTGCAACGAAGCCGACGTCGTCGCGATCTGCGATTGCGCAGCCGCAACGTCCGCCGCCTTCGCATCCTGACTTTCCTGCTTCGCCTGAGCCGCTTGCAGCGCCTGTTGCTGTTCCTGCAATTGCTTTTGCAGTTCGGCGATCTGCTTGCGCAGTTCTTTCACGGTATCCGATTCATCATTGCTGGAGCTGCTGTCACCCGACGGCGCCGCACCACCGCCCGCCGCAACTTTGCTGGTGTCAGCCTTCACACCGGTACTGGCCGCTGCTGTGGTCGATGTATCGTCGCCCGTGTCGGCAATCGATGTTTTGCTGGTAGGTGTGGTGACGGTCTGATTGATCGAAACAGACGTGATGCTGACCATGGGAAATCTCCAATGACGGTTATGAATAACCGGCCATCGGCGATGCACACATGAAATTGAGATCGACTGTGTACCGACTCGGTAACCGGGCCGGTACAGAGTCGCTGGCGGGTCAGACGCTCAGGCGAGCGGTGACGTCGTTGAGTTGCCCGGACAGGCCGTGCAGGTTCTGGCTGGCGCTTTCGGTGCGCTGCACGTTGTCGAGGTTGGTGCTGGCGATCGAAGTGATCTCGGTCAGGTTGCGCGAGATGTCTTCGGCCACCGAGGTCTGCTCTTCAGCCGCCGTGGCGATCTGGCGGTTCATGTCGCGGATCGCTTCCACCGCATGGGTGATGCGCTCGAGCATGGCGCCGGCCTGAGTCACTTGCTCGACGCTTTCATCGCTGCGGGTCTGGCCGCTGTCGATGGCGTGGGCCGCATCCACCGCGCCGGTCTGCACGCTCTGGATGATCTGGTTGATCTCGATGATCGACTCCGCCGTACGCTGCGCCAAGTTACGTACTTCGTCGGCCACCACCGCAAAACCACGCCCGGCTTCACCGGCACGGGCCGCTTCGATGGCCGCGTTGAGCGCCAGCAGGTTGGTCTGCTCGGCGATGCCGCGAATCACTTCCAGCACCTTGCCGATGCGCCCACTGTCGGCTTCCAGACGACGGATCACCGTGGCGGTGTTGGCGATTTCGCCGCGCATCTGGGTGATGCTGTGAATGGTGCTCTGCATGACTTTCTCGCCCTGTTGGGCGGACTGGTCGGCATCGTCGGCAGCACGCGCCGCATCGGCCGCATGACGGGCGACTTCCTGGGCGGTGGCGGACATTTCGTTCATTGCCGTGGCCACCTGATCGGTGCGGTTGAACTGCTCGTTGGTGCCGCCGGCCATCACGGTGGCGATGGCGTTCAACTCGCCGCTGGCGCTGTCCAGATCCTTGGCGCTGCGCTGCAGGTGATTGAAGGTTTCGGCGAGGAAATCGCGCAGGGTGTTGGCCGCGGCGGCCAGATTGCCCAGTTCGTCCTGACGGTCGCTGGCCACACGCTCGACCAGACGGCCCTTGCTCAACTGGGTGACGTAGTCGATGAGTTTGCGGATCGGCTCGACCAGATTGCGGTTGACCAGCCACAGGCTCAGCAGACCGATCAACAGACCGGACGCGAGCATCACCAGAATCCCCAGCATCACTGTGCGATCGGCGCTGGCGCTGATCAGTGCCGACTGCTCGGTGCCCTGCTTGCGCAGCTCGGCCACCAGCTCGCTCATCTGGTCACTGGCGGCGCGGTCAACGCCTTTGACCGCCACGTCGCCCGCCGTCGGATCGGCACCGGCGGCTACGTAGGCATCGCGACCTTTCTGGTACGCGCTGCCGAGCAGGCGATGTTCTTCACGCAGACGTTCGATGCGGGTTTTCAGCGAAGGCTCGAGGCCTTTCTGGTTGGCCAGTTCACCGAGGATGTTCTGCACATCGCGCTGACGGTCTTCGAACTGGCCCCAGTACTTGGCCAGATCTGCCGGTTGCTTGCCGCGCAGCAGGACGTTTTTCCACTCCTGCACCTGCACCTTGAATTGCAGGTTGGCTTCGTCGATCAGTTGCGAGGTGTGCAAGGGACCGGCGATCAACTGGCTGTAGCTTTGCACGCCGTTGGACAGGAAATGAAAGCAGGCCAGCGCGATCAACAGCATCGCCAGCAGGCTGCCGCTCAGCAGGGCGAGAATTTGCGCTCTCAGGGATTTTTGCAGCATCGCAGGTACTCGGGACAGGGATGAGGCACGCCCGACTAGGCGTGAATTGTGGCCGGACATCCGTGTCGGCGGACCTTGGCTCATGGCCGAAGGCGCGCAACCTAACTCATGCGTGATCGGCGTGCCAGAGCACTTCTTGAGAAAATTCCGACCGCCGGTAAGGCATTGATTTTGACGTCATTTCACCGTCACCAAAACGTCACACTGCATTGCAATGATGCGGCTCAGGTGAATCTGCAAATCCCGCAACAGACGCCTTTCTTGCAGCGAGACTTCATGAACCACAGCCTGGATATCAGCCATCGCGATCCTGATCTGTTTGGCCTGCTTTACGGCTTCCGTTTTCGCCCGGGCGAGCGCGGGCGCGAAGTGGATTCGGCGACTGCCCTGCGCTGCCTGCAGGACGACAGCGACAGCGACGAATTCCTCTGGCTGCACCTGAACCTCGCACATGCCGCGTGCGAGCGCTGGATGAAAAGTCATCTGCAATTGCCCCAGGAATTTTTCGAGGCGCTGCACGAGGGTTCGCGCTCGACCCGCATCGAGCATGTCGATTCGGCGTTGCTGGCGGTGGTCAACGACGTGGTGTTCAACCTCAGCAGCATGGTGTCGTCGGACGTGTCGACGCTGTGGGTCTGCGTGCGCAGCAAACTGATCGTCAGTGCGCGTCTGCAACCGCTGCATTCGGTGGACAAACTGCGTTCGTCGGTGAAGGCCGGCGAGTGCTTTCGCTCGCCGTCGGAATTGCTCGTGCACCTGCTGCGCGACCAGGGCGAAGTGCTGACCCAGATCGTGCGCAAGACCAGCATGAGCGTCGATCAGGTCGAGGACGAACTGCTGTCCTCGCGGCTGTCGACCAACCGCGCCGAACTCGGCGCCAACCGCCGGGTGCTGGTGCGTCTGCAACGGCTGCTGGCGCTGGAGCCGGGCTCGCTGCTTCGTCTGCTCAACCGGCCGCCGTCCTGGTTGCAGAAGGAAGACGTCAAGGAGCTGCGCAAATCCACCGAGGAGTTCGCGCTGATCATCAATGACCTTACGGCCCTCGGCGAGCGGATCAAGCTGTTGCAGGAAGAGATCGCCGCCAACCTCAACGAACAGAGCAACCGCACGCTGTTCACCCTGACCGTGGTGACGGTGCTGGCGCTACCGATCAACATCATTGCCGGTTTCTTCGGCATGAACGTCGGTGGCGTGCCGCTGGCTACCGATCCGGAAGGGTTCTGGATTCTGGTGGCACTGGTGGCCACGTTCACCGTGATCGCCGGGCGCTGGGCGTTTCGCAAGCGCGGGGATTATTAGGACCGGCGGCGCGGCTAATCCACCGAACACTGATCTGCCGCAGTCTCTCTGTAATATTTAGCAACGATCATGGGCGACACTCCTTCCCTCGCTCAGGATTGTCCTCCCATGGCTACTCCCTCCCTGACCGCCAGCCCGGCCCCCGCTTCCAGCGGCAGGCCGGCGCTCGACAAAAAAACCGGCCCCTTCACTTACGTGGTGTTCTTCGCCGTGCTGGCCATGGGGATGCTGTTCACCGCCTACAGCCTGATGCACGACATGCACGAACTCGGCACGGTGGTCACCACCTGGACGCCGTTCCTGCTGCTCGGTGTGGCACTGCTGATTGCGCTGGGCTTCGAGTTCGTCAACGGCTTCCATGACACCGCCAACGCCGTGGCCACGGTGATCTACACCCACTCGCTGCCGCCGAATGTGGCCGTGGTGTGGTCGGGTTTCTTTAATTTCCTCGGTGTGTTGCTTTCGAGCGGTGCAGTGGCATTCGGCATCATCGCGCTGTTGCCGGTTGAGCTGATTCTGCAGGTCGGCTCGTCCGCCGGTTTCGCGATGATCTTCGCCCTGCTGATCGCCGCGATCCTGTGGAACCTCGGCACCTGGTGGCTGGGCCTGCCGGCCTCGTCGTCGCACACGCTGATCGGTTCGATCATCGGTGTTGGCGTGGCCAATGCTCTGATGCACGGCCGTGACGGCACCAGTGGTGTGGACTGGGCCCAGGCGACCAAGATCGGTTACGCACTGCTGCTGTCGCCGCTGGTGGGTTTCGGTTGCGCCGCGTTGTTGCTGCTGGCGTTGCGTGCGTTCGTGAAGAACCGTTCGCTGTACAAGGCTCCGGAAGGCAACACCCCGCCGCCGTGGTGGATTCGCGGTCTGCTGATCGCCACCTGCACCGGCGTGTCCTTCGCCCACGGTTCCAACGACGGCCAGAAAGGCATGGGCCTGATCATGCTGATTCTGGTCGGCACCCTGCCGATGGCCTACGCGCTGAACCGCACCATGCCTGCCGATCAGACGTTGCAGTTCGCGGCGGTGGCCGAAGTCACCCAGCAGGCGCTGGTGAAAAGCGCCCCGCTGCCGGCCCCGGCCGATCCGCGTCCGGTGCTCTCGGATTACGTGCGCAGCAAGGAAGCCACGCCGCAACTGATCCCGGCCCTCGCTGCGCTGACCGGGCATATCGGTGAAGAAGTGAAAGGCTACGGCTCGCTGTCGAAAGTTCCGGCCGAGGCCATGGGCAACGTGCGTAACGACATGTACCTGGCCAGCGAAACCATCCGCCTGATGGACAAGAACAAGGTCGGCACCTTCGACGCCGACACCACCGGCAAGCTGCAATTGTTCAAGCAACAGATCGACAACGCCACACGGTTCATTCCGCTGTGGGTGAAGATCGCCGTGGCGATTGCGTTGGGGCTGGGCACCATGGTCGGCTGGAAGCGGATCGTGGTCACGGTCGGCGAGAAAATCGGCAAGACCCACCTGACTTACGCCCAGGGCGCTTCAGCGGAAACCGTGGCGATGCTGACCATCGGTGCCGCCGATATGTTCGGCCTGCCGGTGTCGACCACTCATGTGTTGTCTTCGGGCGTGGCCGGGACCATGGTCGCCAACGGTGGCGGCCTGCAGATGAAGACCATCCGCAATCTGCTGATGGCGTGGGTGCTGACCTTGCCGGCAGCGATTCTGCTGTCGGGCAGCCTGTATTGGCTGTTTACCCAGATTTTCTGATCGACCCGAATCCCTGTGAGAGTCTTGGCTCTCACAGGGATTTGCGGCAGGAATCAGAGCGTCGAACGAATCAAATCCCCCAGCCAGTCCATGAACACCCGCACCCGCAATGGCAGATGCCGCTGCCGGGCGTACAGCAGTGAAATGCCCATCGCCGGCGCGGTGTATTGCGGCAACACTGTGACCACCTCGCCGGTATCCAGATAAGTATTCATCCCAGTGCGCGGCACCTGGATCAGACCGAATCCCCCCAGGCACGCCGACTCATAGGCATCGGTGCTGTTGACCGTCACGCTGCCGGCCATCGGCACGCGGTGGACCTGCCCGTCCTGCTCGTAGACAAACCCTTCCGAACGCGACCCCAGCACACCGACGTAATGCACCAGCCGATGTTGCGCCAGGTCTTCCAGCGTCTGCGGCACGCCGTAGCGCTCGAGATACGCAGGACTGGCGCAGTTGATCATGCTGAAGTCCCCCAGATGCCGGGCGACCACCGATTGGTCGGGCTGCGCACCGATGCGCACCACGCAATCGAAGCCTTCGGCGAGCAGATCGACCCGGCGATCGGTGCTGCTGATTTCCAGTTCCAGGTTCGGATGCCGGGCCATGAATTCCGGCAGCTTAGGCATGATCAGCCGCCGCGACAGAATGTTCGGCATGTCGACCCGGATCCGCCCGGTCAGCGACGCTTCGTCCTGCCGGAACAGGTTTTCGATTTCGTCCATGTGCGACAGCAGATCCTTGCTGCGCTCGTACAGCGCGAGGCCGTCCTGAGTCGCCTGCACCCGGCGCGTGGTGCGTTGCAGCAGGCGCGTGCCGAGCAGGCTTTCCAGTGCCTGCACCTGCTCGGATACCGTCGAACGCGGCAGCCCCAGACTCTCCCCCGCCATCGTGAAACTCGACAATTCGCTGACCCGGACGAAGGTGCGCAGCAGTTCCAGTTTGTTCATGGGCCACCTGTTAATTGTTCGGCATGACCGACCAGTGATTCCGGTTTCAGTCTGTTTATCACCCCACGGCGGATAAATAAACTTTGCTGCATCAACCGTCACTGCTCTCGAGGAAATCCCATGAACCGCAAAATCGCATTGATCACCGGTGCCAGCCGTGGCCTCGGCAAGAACGCCGCCCTGCACCTCGCCGCCCAAGGCGTGGACATCATCGGCACCTACAACAGCCGCGCCGACGAAGCGCAATCGCTGGTCGAGGAGCTGAAAACACTCGGTGCCAACGCCGTGATGTTGCAACTGGATGTCGGCCGCAGCGAAGGTTTTGCCGATTTCGCCGTGCGCGTCGAACAAGCACTGCAACAGCTCGGACAGCCGCGCTTCGATTTCCTGATCAACAACGCCGGGATTGGTGTACATGCCTCCTTCGCCGACACCACGCCGGAGCAGTTCGACCTGCTGATGAACGTGCAGCTGAAAGGGCCGTTCTTCCTCACTCAGCAACTGCTGCCGCTGATCAACGATGGTGGGCGGATCATCAACATTTCCAGCGGCCTGGCCCGTTTCACCCTGCCGGGTTACGCAGCCTACGCGGCGATGAAAGGCGCAATGGAAGTGCTGACCCGTTATCAGGCCAAGGAGCTGGGTGCGCGGCAGATCGCCGTGAATATCCTGGCACCGGGCGCCATCGAAACTGACTTCGGCGGCGGTGCGGTGCGCGACAATTCGGCGCTGAATGCGATGGTCGCCAGCAACACTGCCCTGGGCCGTGCCGGGCAGCCGGATGACATTGGTGGCGCACTGGCGTTGTTGCTGTCGCCGGGGGCGCAGTGGATCAACGGTCAGCGGATTGAAGCGTCGGGCGGGATGTTTCTCTAAGCCCGAACAAAATCCGGACAAAAAAAATCGCAGCTCTCACAGGCTGCGATTTTTTGTTTTCAGCTCTGGCAAGCGTTGCGCATCACCAGCCGCTCGCGCACCACGTCATAACCCCAGTGGTAGATGTAGGTGTACGGCAGGAAGAACAGCAGCACGCCGATGTCGAGCAGGAACGCCTGCCACAGGCTGACCGACAGCCACCAGGCAATCAGCGGCACGCCCATCACGATCAACCCGCCCTCGAACAGCAGCGCATGCGCCACCCGCACCCAGGCGTTACGGGCGATGTTCCAGCGCTTGAGCAGCCGGTCGAAGAAGCCGTTGAACACCACGTTCCAGCCCAGGGCCAGCAACGCGACGGCAATGGTGACGGCGCCCATTTCCACCAGCGGTTTGCCCATGATCCACGCCAGCAACGGCGTACAGATCAGGATCGCCAGCAGTTCGAAACCGATGGCCTGGAAGATACGTTCAGTGATGGATTTGTTGGCAGTCATGGCCGAAGTCCTCTGTGAAGATGGTTGCCATGATCCAGCACCGAACCGATACTTTATAACCAATAACCATCGATCAAGGCGATAGTTCATGGCCTCTCAGGAAGTGTTGCTCGCATTTGTCCAGGCAGCCACTCAAGGTTCTTTTTCAGCGGCGGCACGCAAACTCGGGCGCAGTCAGTCCACCGTCAGTGCGGCGGTGGCCAGTCTGGAAATCGATCTGGACCTGGTGCTGTTCGACCGCAGCAGCCGCAAACCGACCCTGACCCCGGCCGGCCACGTGATGCTGCAACGGGCCGAGGCGATTCTGTCCGCCACCAGCCGACTGGAAATGACCGCCCGGCAATTGGCTCAGGGCGTCGAGCCGAAACTCACGGTGGCGATTTCCGACACTTATCAGTCCGACCGTTTCGAAGCCGCATTGGTGGGCTTCGAGCAGCGCTATCCGGACCTGGAGCTGGAATGCCTGATTGCCGAATGCGATGACCTGATCGAACTGGTGCAGCGCGGTCGCGCGCACCTGGCGTTCGCCGAGATGCAGGACAACTACCCGCCGGATCTGGCGACCGCGACCGTCGCCGAGCGCACTGAAATCGCCTTGTTCGTGGGTCGTGGGCATCCGCTGGCGACGCAGGATTCCATCGATCAAACAGTCCTTGAACAGCATCGCGAGCTGCGTCTGGCCACCATCGTCAATCCCTATGACAGTCGCGGCAAAGGCCGGGTGTGGTCGGCGCCGAGTTATCTGATGCTGCTGGAAATGGCCCAGAAAGGCTTCGGCTGGGCGCCACTGCCGCGCTGGCTGGTGGAGCATTTCGGCAATGACTCTCTGGTGGAACTGAACGTGCGCGGCTGGCCGAAACCAGTGTTCGTCGATGCCCTGTGGTCGCGGCTGTACCCGCCGGGGCCGGCGGGGAGCTGGTTGTTGAGCAAGATGCTTGAGTGAAGACTCAGGCAGCGACAATGGCCGGTGGCCGGTTATGCTGGAAAAACTCATGCAACCCGCGCATCGCCGGCAATTCCAGCGCCTGCGCCGCATAACACAACCCCACCCGCCGGGTCGGCGCGGGCAGGTGCAGCGCTCGCACCACGATTCGCTCATGCCCGCTCACCAGCGACTGCGGCAACATCGCCACGCCGACACCTGCCGCCACCATGTGCAACGCCTGTTGCAGTGAACCGGCATGCCCCGCCACCGCTTCCGGCGAGCGCCCATAAAGCGCCATCAACCGCTGATGCGAAGGATGCTGCGGACAGGTGATCCAGTCCTCGATCGGTGCCCAGCCTACCTGCGCGTTGGCCATCGGGTGATCAAGGGGCAGCGCCATCACATAGGACTCTTCCCACAACGGCAGGAACAGCTCGTCCTCGCAGCACATTTCCTCGACCGCCAATCGACCGTCGCCGTGACAGCCCTCTTCCAGGGTCAGCAACAGATTGGGCAACGCCTGATGAGCCATGCGCACAAAGGCTTCGATGTGGCTGGCGGCAATATCGCCCTCAATGCCGAGGGTCAGCGGCGCGCGGTTTTCGCGGCCGCGAAACATCCGGCTCAACGCCTCGGATTCGGCCACCATCCGCCGCGCCTGCGGGTACAGCAGTCGCGCTTCGTCGCTGACTTCCACACCACGGGGCTGGCGCACGAATAGCGTCGCGCCGAGTTCTTCTTCCAGCTGTTTGATGGTCACCGACAACGTGGGCTGACTGATGAACAGCCGTTGCGCGGCGGCGGTGATGTTGCGTTCCTCGAACACCGCGAGGAAGGCTTTGAGATGGCGGATATCCATAGGAGATTCCGATGGCAGACAGAGAAATAAGGCATTTTTCAGCTTTCAGCGGGCTAAATATACTGCGTCACGAATCTGGTTATTTGTTTTTCTTATCTCAGGAGTCCAACCATGGGCAAGCCATTGATCATCATCACCGGCGCCAGCTCGGGCATCGGCGAAGCCACCGCCCGCCGCTTGAGCGCTGCCGGCCATCCGCTTTTGTTGCTGGCGCGGCGCATCGAACGCCTCGAAGCACTGGCCCTGCCGAACACCCTCAGCCGCCGCGTCGACATCACCGACCGCGCCGCGCTGCTGGCCGCTGTGGCCGAGGCTGAAACGCAGTTCGGCCCGGCCGACGCGCTGATCAACAACGCCGGGGTGATGCTGCTGGGCGAGATGAGCAAACAGGACCCGGCGCAGTGGGACCAGATGCTCGACGTCAACGTGAAAGGCCTGCTCAACGGCGTGCACGCGGTGGTCGCCGGGATGATCGAGCGCAAGCACGGCACCATTATCAACGTCAGCTCGGTGGCCGGGCGCAAGACGTTCCCGAACCATGTGGCGTATGTCGGCACCAAGTTTGCGGTGCACGGGTTGTCGGAAAACCTGCGTGAAGAACTGGCGCCGCATAACGTGCGGGTGACCACGATTGCGCCGGGCGCGGTGGAAACCGAATTGTTGAGCCATACCACGGATGAGGCGATCAAGACCGGGTATCAGGCCTGGAAGCAGGACATGGGTGGGACGGTGTTGAGTGCCGAGGATGTGGCGACGGCGATTGCTTATGCGTATGGGCAGCCGCAGGGGGTTTGTATTCGGGAGATTGTGATGGCTGCTACGCGGCAGCAGGCCTGATCCCATCTTTTCAAGGGCGATTGCTCGGCGCCAGCTCCTGCAATCGTCCTTCGATAAACCTGCGTTCCGGCTCCTGCCGGGTCAGTTCCAAGGCTCGCCGGTAAGCCACCCTCGCCTCCTCAACCCGCCCCAACTGCCGACAAAACTCCGCCCGCGCCGAATGCGCCAGGTGGTAATCCTGCAAGTCCCCGCGCTCCAGAATTCCCTCGATCAAGGTCAACCCGGCCAACGCCCCGTCACGCTTGGCAACCGCCACCGCCCGGTTCAACTCGATCACCGGCGACGGCACCGCCCGCAGTAACACGTCATACAGCCCGACGATCTGTTCCCAGTCGGTCTCCCCCGCCGTCGGCGCCTCGGCATGCACCGCCGCAATCGCCGCTTGCAGACAGTACGGCCCGAAGCGTCCGGTGGTCAGCGCCCGCTCCACCAGATCGCAGCCTTCGGCAATCAGCTCGGCATTCCACAATCCGCGATCCTGATCATCCAGCAGAATCAATTCCCCATCCGCCGATGAACGAGCCGAACGTCGCGACTCATGCAACAGCATCAATGCCAGCAAGCCCATGACTTCCGGGTCGGGCAACAACTCCAGCAGCAGACGCCCCAGACGAATCGCCTCACGGGTCAAATCCTCGCGGGTCACCTGGGCGCCGCCGGACGCCGAGTAGCCTTCGTTGAACACCAGATAAATCACCCGCAACACGCTGTCGAGGCGCTCGGGCAGTTCGTTCAGACCCGGGACTTGATAGGGGATTTTCGCGTCGCGGATCTTCGCCTTGGCGCGCACGATGCGCTGGGCAATCGCCGCCGGGGCCGAGAGAAATGCACGGGCGATTTCTTCGGTGGTGAGGTCGCAGACTTCGCGCAGGGTCAGCGGCACTTGCGCGTCCGCCGCCAGCGCCGGGTGGCAGCAGGTGAAGATCAGGCGCAGGCGATCGTCTTCCACGTCTTCAACGTCCCATTCGGACTGTTCCAGCTCTTCCAGTTGCGCCAGCAGCAACGGCTGCGAGGCCTTGAACCGTGCCCGACGGCGCAACACGTCGATGGCCTTGAAGCGCCCGGTGGACACCAGCCACGCCCGAGGGTTATCGGGCACGCCATCCTGCTGCCAGCGCTCGACCGCGACGAAGAACGCCTCGTGCAAGGCTTCTTCGGCGAGGTCGAAATCGCCGAGCAGACGGATCAGGGTCGCGAGGATCCGCCGCGAGTCTTCGCGGTAGACCTGCGCGACCCGGGCCGCGACCTCAGACATTCAACTGCCGCACGGGACGCACTTCAACACTGCCGACCCGGGCCGCCGGAATGTTGCCGGCGACCTGGATCGCTTCATTGAGGTCCCGCGCGTCGATCAGGTAGAAACCGGCCAACTGCTCCTTGGTCTCGGCGAACGGGCCGTCGGTGATCGACAACTTGCCGTTGCGCATGCGCACCGTGGTGGCGGTCTGCACCGACTCCAGCGCTTCGGCGGCGACCATCCGGCCGCTGCCCTGGATCGACTCGGCGTAGGCCCAGCACTCGGCGTCTTCCGGGCTGTCGGGCGACGAATGCAGCAGGCGCTCATCGCTGTAGACCAGGCATAAATACTTCATGGCGTTCTCCTGAATCGGACGGATCAACTATGGCTGAAGATCAGGGTTTCGCATCGAACAGCGTCGAGCCGGTCATCGGATCGAACGGTGCCGACCAGTGTTCATGGGCAATTTTCCACGCTCCGCCGACCAGCCGATAGCAGGCGGTGGCGCGCATCCAGCAGCTCTGGGTTTCACCCTTGTCATTGGTGCCGCCGCAGTTGGCGACCCAGTGGGCGAAGGCGATGTTGTCCCCGGTCTCGATGGCGATTTCGTGGAACTCGAAAATGTGCGGGCCGGGGCACATTTCCATGCAGGCCACCCAGTGGGCGCGGTAGGCCTCCTTGCCCTTGAATTGCAGGGCCTTGATCGCATCGAACGAGAGGATGTCGTCGGCGTAAAGGGTCATGACCTTTTCCACGTCCTTGGTCATGACGGCCTGACGGTAAGTGTCGATGATGGCTTGAATCTGCGCTTGCGTACTCATGGGTTTTCTCCCTGTTTTTTGTTGTGAAGACACCCTTTGTCGTTCGGCGACTGGCCGGATCGACAGCTGAAACAAAAAAATTCCGAAGAAGACAAAATCGCTAGAATCCGGGACTCATCTTTGTAGGAAAAAGGAAATTCCCGTGTCAGCCCGACTCGTGCCTTACGAAAGCCTGAACGCCACCCAACGCCAGCAGGTCGAGGCCATTGAAATCCACGCCGAGCAGATCAAGTTCTCCGGCGACATCCACGGCGCCCTGCACACGCTGCTGTCGAAACCCGGCCCCGGCGTGAAAGGTTTTGCGCTGCTCGCCGAAGAGGTGCCGGTGGCATTCCTGCTGCTCAAGCGCCCGCCGGTGTTGCCGGAATGGGCCGATGAGCACAGCGCAACCCTGCATGCATTGCAGGTCGATCACCGCGCCCAGGGCAAGGGTTATGGCAAGGCCTGTCTGCTGGCGTTGCCGGACGTTGCGCGTCAGGCCTGGCCGGAGATCAAAGGGCTGGAACTGTCGGTGGACGCCGACAACGACGCCGCGATTGCGCTGTACGCCAGGTACGGTTTCGTCGACAGCGGCGAAGCGTACAAGGGTCGCATCGGTTACGAGCGGCGCATGGGCCTGTTCTTCTAATCGTCGAGGGAGCAACGATGATCGATTCAATCGAAGCGCTGGAAGCCATTTACGGACTGCCCCACGAACGGGCGGTGCGCAAGCAGATCGGCTTTCTCAACGAGGACTATCAGGCGATGGTCCGGGTCTCGCCGCTGGTGATTGTCAGTTCGGTGGGCGCCGATGGCATCGACGGTTCGCCGCGTGGCGACGCGCCGGGGTTTGTGCGAATCATCGACGAACGCACCCTGGCTTTGCCGGACCGTCCGGGCAACAACCGCATCGATACCTTGCGCAACGTGCTGCACGATCCACGGGTGTCGCTGCTGTTCATCATTCCGGGGATTGGCGAGACGTTGCGGGTCAACGGCACCGCAACTATCAGCGCTGATCCGGAGTTGCTGGAAAGCTTCGCGGTCAACGGCAAACCGGCGCGCACGGTGTTGCTGGTGACGGTGGAGGCAGCGTTCTTCCATTGCTCGAAAGCGTTTGTGCGATCGGATGCATGGAATCCGCAAACTCATCTGCCGCGCTCGGCGCTGCCGACGGCGGGCGCGTTTCACAAGCGGCTGAATGATGGGCAGTTTGATGCCGAGGCCTATGATCGCGAGGCCCCGGCACGGGTGCGTGAAACGCTCTACTGAAGTCTTTACAGGGTCAGGATCATCTCGTGCCACGCCATCCCGCCGTGGTCGGACTCGGACGGTTTGATGTAGGCAAAACCGAATCCGGCGTACAGCGGGATGTGCCGTTCCTTGCACATCAGGTGAATCGTCGCCTTGCCCTGGGCGCGCATGCGCTCGATGAACTCGCCCAGCAGGCGCTTGGCCAGACCCAGGCCTTGAAAGTCCGGGTGCACCACCACCGACATGATCACCACGTTCGGCCCCGCCGGATCGTGGCCGATCAGTTCCTTGAACGCCTCGTCGGACATCTGCACGTCAAACGCCGCGCCGGAGTTGATGAACCCCGCCACCTGCCCGTCCACTTCGGCGACGATGAAACCGTCCGGCCAAGTGGCGATGCGCGTGGCGATCTTCTCGCGGGTCGCGGCTTCGTCGCCTTCATAGGCGAGGGTTTCGATGGCGTAGCAGCGATCCAGATCGGCGGCGGTGACGTGGCGGATGACGGTGTTCATGGCGGCTCGAAATCAGTGAAAACAGGGCTGCCAAGGATAAAGGAATAAGGTGTTCATATCGATCCGCACGGGCGGCGTAAAGCCTGCGTATAAGCGCTTTTCTTCGGATTCGGGACGGTCTATTCCTGAGCACTGTCTCTGATCACCCGAAGGGGAAACAGCTTATGAGCAGCGTGGAAATCGGTTTGTTGATGGTGTTGGGCATCAGCTTCTTCGGCTTCATTACCCTGGGCATCGACCTGTTGCGGGCACGACGGATCAAGGGCAAGTAAGGCTTGATCGGCAGCGCGAAGCGGGTTCGCGCTGCCGGTCGTTCATCAGGTTTTCTTTTCGACCGGGACGCAGATTTCCAGCTTGCCGGTATTGGTTTTCGGATTGAAATCGGCGCTGTAGCGTTCCAGCTCCGGGGCGTTGAGGCCCTTGTATTCGGAGGCCGGCAGCCAGGTTTTGTAGATGTACTCGATGGTCTGCGGCAGCAGGTCGAGCGAACCCTTGTGCTCGAACACCGCGTACTGGCGCGGGAGGATTTCGATCCACGGATACTTTTCCTGCGGGAAGTCGTCCAGCTTCCTGATCTCGACCCCGGCCATGTAATCGAAACCGCCGTTGCCGTCGAAATTGCTGCAGACGCCGTAGGTCACTTCACCCTTCTGCCCCGGAATATTTCCGATGTGCGGGATGAGTTTTTCCCACAGCGCAGGGATGTCCTGGACGGTCTCTTTGGTAAAGCGATCGCGAAAACCTGCAATCAGCAGGAAGTGTCCATGTTCGAAGCGAGGTTCAGCCACTTCGACGCGTTTTTGCTCATCCATGACTCGACTCCTTGGAACGAAAAAAGTGGGTTCGGCTGGGAGTATAGAAGCCAAACCCGATTCGCACATTTACAGCGTATGCAGGGCCTCGGCGGCGCCGGAGCCGACGAATTCGTTATAGCCGGATACGATCACGTAGACCGCGAAATAGCAGAAGATCGCTGCAGATGCCATGTAGGAATAGCGCAGCAGCTTGTCGCCCAGCAGTTTGCCGCCATGGCTCGCGGCGAAGCACAGGCCCGCCGACCACAGCAGCCCGGCACACAGAAAACCGCCAAGAAACAGCGCCGAACTCAAAGGACCGCCGCCACCGGATCGGGCGATCAAGGTGCCACCCACGGCGGCGAACCAGAGGATGGCGCTCGGCGACGACATGGCGAGAAATATCCCGCGGAAGAATTCCTTGCGATGGGAGTTTTGGCCGACTTCCGCCGTCGCTGCCAGCTGCGCCTCGTGGTGGATCGCCGAATAGATCATCTTCGCCGCGAAGTAGATCAACAGCGCCGAACCGCCGATCCACAGCACCCAGCGCACGGTTTCGTATTGCAGCAGAACGGTCATTCCGGCCAGGGCCAGCACCGCGTAGATCAGGTCACCGACGCAGGTGCCGAGGCCCAGCGCGAAGCCCTGAAAATAGCCGCGCTGCATGGCCAGGGTGATCATCGCGATGTTGGCCACGCCGATGTCCAGGCACAGCGAAAGGCTCAGCAAGAAGCCGCTGGTGAATTCCATTGACCGTTTTCCTTGGGAAAAAATTGTTGTCGTGCACGCTGGACAGTCTGCCATCGCTGCCCTTATCTTCCGCCACAGGTCACCGCAGTGACCAGCGTCGCTCGGACGGTTCCGGGCGCTTACGTTATCCGAGGCAACAATGGCTGAACAAGGTTCGCCGCGCCGCTTTGCGCGCATAGATCGACTCCCCCCTTACGTTTTCAACATCACTGCCGAGCTGAAGATGGCCGCCCGACGTCGTGGCGAAGACATCATCGACTTGAGCATGGGCAACCCCGACGGCGCCACGCCGCCGCACATCGTTGAAAAACTGGTGCAGGTTGCACAACGCGAAGACACCCACGGTTACTCCACGTCCAAGGGCATTCCGCGCCTGCGCCGGGCGATTTCCAACTGGTACAAGGACCGCTACGAGGTCGACATCGACCCGGAAAGCGAAGCTATCGTCACCATCGGTTCCAAGGAAGGCCTGGCACACCTGATGCTGGCAACCCTGGACCAGGGCGATACCGTGCTGGTGCCGAACCCGAGCTACCCGATTCACATCTACGGTGCCGTGATTGCCGGCGCCCAGGTGCGGTCGGTGCCGCTGGTGCCGGGCGTGGACTTCTTCGATGAGCTGGAACGGGCGATTCGCGGCTCGATCCCGAAGCCGAAGATGATGATCCTCGGCTTCCCGTCCAACCCGACCGCACAGTGCGTGGAGCTGGATTTCTTCGAACGGGTGATCGCCCTCGCCAAACAGTACGACGTGCTGGTGGTGCACGACCTGGCCTACGCCGACATCGTCTACGACGGCTGGAAAGCCCCGTCGATCATGCAGGTGCCGGGCGCCAAGGACATCGCGGTGGAGTTTTTCACCCTGTCCAAGAGCTACAACATGGCGGGCTGGCGCATCGGTTTCATGGTCGGTAACCCGGAGCTGGTCAGCGCCCTGGCGCGGATCAAGAGTTACCACGACTACGGCACTTTCACCCCGCTGCAGGTGGCCGCGATTGCTGCACTGGAAGGCGATCAGCAATGCGTGCGCGACATCGCCGAGCAGTATCGCCAGCGCCGCAACGTGCTGGTCAAGGGCCTGCATGAGCTGGGCTGGATGGTCGAGAACCCGAAAGCTTCGATGTACGTCTGGGCGAAGATTCCCGAAGCCTACGCGCACCTCGGTTCGCTGGAATTCGCCAAGAAGCTGCTGGCCGAGGCCAAGGTCTGCGTCTCGCCGGGTGTCGGTTTCGGTGAGTACGGCGACGATCACGTGCGCTTCGCGCTGATCGAAAACCAGGACCGGATTCGTCAGGCAGTACGCGGGATTCGCGGGATGTTCCGGGCGGATGGCCTGGGCACCAAGTAACTGGCGAATTGCACCCACAAAAAAACCGCATCGCTGCGGTTTTTTTGTGTCTTGCGTTCGAGGTTAAACGAACAGCGACAGCAACAGAATGAAGCCCAGGCCAACCACCGACAGGATGGTTTCCATCGCCGTCCAGGTCTTGAAGGTCTCGGCCACGGTCATGTTGAAGTACTGCTTCACCAGCCAGAAACCGGCGTCGTTGACGTGGGACAGGATCAGGGAACCGGCACCGGTGGCCAGCACCAGCAGCTCACGGTTCACACCCGGGATCATCCCGACCACCGGCACCACGATGCCCGCGCCTGTAATGGTCGCCACGGTGGCCGAACCGGTCGCGATACGGATCACCGCCGCCACCAGCCACGCCAGCAGGATCGGCGAAATCTGCGCGCTGACCGCCATGTGGCCGATCACGTCGCCCACGCCGCTGGTCACCAGCATCTGCTTGAAGCCGCCGCCAGCACCGATGATCAGGATGATCGCGGCGGTGGGCGCCAGGCTCGCATCCAGCCACTTGAGCATCTGTTGGGAACCGATGCCCTGCTTATGGCCGAAGGTGTAAAGCGACAGCAGCAACGCCAGCAGCAGCGCCGAGATCGGGTGACCGATCATGTCCATCCAGGTGCGGAAGAAATGACCGTCCGGTAGCGCCACGTCGGCGAAGGTTTTCAGCAGCATCAGGAACACCGGCAGCAGCACGGTGACCAGGGTGATGCCGAAGCTTGGCAGCTTGGTCGAATCAGTTTCACGGGCCAGTTGATCGACCAGTTCCTGATTCGGCGTGCCCGGAATGTGCTTGGCGATGAACGTACCGAAGATCGGACCGGCAATGATGGCGGTCGGCAGCGCGACGATCAGACCATAGAGAATGGTCTTGCCGATGTCGGCACCGAACACGCCGATGGCCAGCAACGGGCCCGGGTGCGGCGGCACCAGACCGTGCACGGCGGACAGGCCGGCGAGCAGCGGGATACCGATCTTGATGATCGACACACCGGTGCGGCGAGCAACGATGAACACCAGCGGAATCAGCAATACAAAGCCGATTTCGAAGAACAGCGGAATGCCCACCAGGAACGCGGCGAACATCATGGCCCACTGCACGCGCTCTTTGCCGAACGCGCGAATCAGGGTCTGGGCGATCTGATCGGCACCGCCGGATTCGGCCATCATCTTGCCGAGCATGGTGCCCAGCGCGAGGATGATGCCGACGAAACCGAGCACGCCACCGAAGCCGTCCTGGAACGCCTTGATGATGGTGCCGATCGGCATGCCGGACGTCAGGCCGAGGAACGCGGCGGCGATGGTCAGGGCAATGAAGGGGTGAATCTTGAACTTGGTGATCAGGACGATAAGCCCGATCACCGTGACTACTGCATCAAGCAGCAGGTAGGCGTCATGGGACATGCCAAACATTGGGGGTGTCTCCTGGTTTGTTGTTGTTATTAAAGCGGGTTAATCAGAAGTCGAAAGGACAGCGCTGTCTTCACAATCACACTCATACCGCCTGTTTCAGGCCATGGGCCTGCCACCAGACGTGGGCTTGCGACGCGAGTTCTTCAACGCTGTGGATCGAAGCGTTCAGGGCCAGGGTCAACGGCTCGCCTACCGGCGATTCGAGGGTGGCGAACTGGCTTTCGATCAGCGTCGCCGGCATGAAGTGGCCCGGGCGATGGGACACGCGGTCGGCGGCGACTTCAGGCGTCAATTCGAGGAACACGAAGCCCAGGCCCGGCAAGGCGCTGCGCAGACGTTCGCGATAAATGTGCTTGAGGGCCGAGCAGGTCAGCACCGGGCGTTCGCCCAGAGCGTCAACACGACGCAGCTCATCGCACAGGCTGTCGAGCCAGCCGGCACGGTCTTCGTCGTTCAGGGGGATCCCCGCGCTCATCTTTTCGATGTTCGCGGCCGGATGGAAAGTATCGCCTTCAATGGCAGTGGCGCCGCTCAATTGGCACAGGGCCTCGCTGACGCACGTCTTGCCGCAACCGGCAACGCCCATGATGACCAGGGCGGTGATGGGATGATTCATGTAACACCTCAGCGCGCAGACAGCGCTACCTTTGCTAGCTATGACTCTAGTGCACAGGCAGAAGTTGCCGACGCCTTCTTGTCGTTTTTTTGGGTTGCAGCAGGTTTTGTCCCAACGCCAAAAAGCGAGGATCAGGCAGGACCTCGCTCACGCATTTGCAGCTGCATAAGGACAGCGCTACCTTAGTGCCTTGATTTTTGTTTGGCAAGCCGCCCGATGACCACCCCTAAAAACGATAAAAACACCCGCACCACCGGCCGTCCCACCCTCAATGAAGTCGCCCGGCTGGCCGGAGTCAGCCCGATTACGGCTTCTCGTGCCTTACGCGGGGTCAGCACCGTCGCCACCGAACTGGTGGAAAAAGTCCAGAAAGCCGCGCTGGAACTCAACTACGTGGTCAACCCCGCCGCCCGCGCCCTGGCCTCGGCCCAGAGCCATTCGGTGGTGGTGCTGGTGCCTTCGCTGGCCAACCTGTTGTTCATCGACACCCTGGAAGCCATTCATCGGGTGCTCACGCCCAAGGGCTTCGAAGTGCTGATCGGCAACTTCCACTACTCCCGGGATGAAGAAGAAAACCTGCTGCGCAACTACATGGCCTATCAGCCACGGGGTTTGCTGCTGACCGGTTTCGACCGCACCGAAACCTCGCGGCGGATGATCGAGGCCAGCAACATTCCCTGCGTGTACATGATGGAACTGGACAGTGCCGCCGGTGTGAATTGCGTCGGCTTCTCCCAGCTCAGCGCCGGGGAAACCGCCGCCGAACATTTGCTGTCCCGTGGCCGCAAGCGCCTGGCCTACATCGGCGCGCAGCTCGATCAGCGCACCCTGTTGCGCGGTGAAGGCTTCCGTAAAGCATTGCAGAAGGCCGGTCGCTACGACCCGGATCTGGAAGTGCTGACCCCGCGTTCTTCGTCCGTAGGACTGGGCGGCGAGTTGTTCCTGCAACTGCTGGCGGCGCATCCGGACGTCGATGCGATCTTCTTCGGCAACGACGACCTGGCACAGGGCGCCCTGCTCGAGGCGCTGCGCAACGGGATCAGGATCCCCGAGCAAGTGGCGATCCTCGGCTTCAACGACCTGCCGATGTCAGAGCACATGGTGCCGCGCCTGAGCAGCATCAACACCCCGCGTGAGGCCATCGGCCGGCGTGCGGCGGAGCAGATGCTGACACTGATGGCCGGCAACAGCGTGGCGCGACCGGTCGAGGATATGGGCTTCGAACTTAAGATCCGCGAGAGCACCTGATAGGTGCCACCTGTAAGTTCTGACAGTAGACAGCATTCTGAGCGGGGAGAATCATGTGGCTGCCGCGTTGATCAACGACGCGCCCTCCCTTATTCACCAAGGATGTGATCATGAAAAAATCAAACGCTACGGGAACTTTCAACGCGAAAATCCAGGAAAACGGCGGCACAGAGATATCCCTCGACTTCACCACCCTCTATCTCGATTTTGCAACCGGCACGCTGAGCGTTGCCGGGTTCGTACCGGGTTCAACACAACCAGAACAAGGGCTTCAGTGTGATTTGTCAGGCGCTATCAACCCTGGTGTTTTCCCGATTGGTGCCGGCGCGTCCGCTTTTTACAACACAGGAAAACCGGGCGACAGTTCCTGGAATGCGGTATCGGGCAAAATCACTCTAAGCGCAGTAGATATCAAGAAATCGGCAAGCGGTGAAATTGAATTTACCGCCCAAGACGCCGCAAATCCGACGAAGAATGCCTTCATTCGCGCAAAATTCTCTCTCACGAATATCTAGGCTATGTG
This sequence comes from Pseudomonas sp. MWU12-2029, assembly GCF_023242425.1. Taxonomy (NCBI): domain Bacteria; kingdom Pseudomonadati; phylum Pseudomonadota; class Gammaproteobacteria; order Pseudomonadales; family Pseudomonadaceae; genus Pseudomonas; species Pseudomonas sp. MWU12-2029. The sequence goes on from NZ_JALJDY010000004.1 coordinate 80,873, forward strand.
GACCCGCCGACTTCGTAATTCTCTTCGCAAGTAATCCAGGCAAACGCCCTCTTTCTGTGGGGCGATTGCTCTTGAGAGTCGCTGTAGTCTCCTTGGAATATAGCCACGTATTAGCTACCGAGTAACTCCACAAGAGCCAGCGCCCCCTTCTGCAACGGCTGGCTCTTGAGCCACACCGCATGCACCGGCAGTACCAGGCCGTTTTCGATGTTGCGGAAATTCAGCCGTTTCAATCGTCCGCTATCGAGCCACGGCTGCACCACCGACAGCGGGAAATTGCCCCAGCCCAACCCTGCCTCGACCATCTCCAGCGCCGTCTCCAGGCTGTCGGTGCGCCAGTGGGATTCAGCCACCAGCGGCCGGGTTTCGCTGATCGGCAAATCGCGGCTACCGACCACGATCTGCCGCACATGCACCAGATCTTCGAGAAACAGATCCTGCCCCTGCAACAGCGGACTGTCCGCTGCCAGCGTGGCGATCATCCGTTCACTGCCGACAAACTGAAAGCGCTCCAGCACGTTCACGCTCAACCCGGCGAACGCCAGGCACACGCTGACCCGGCCACTGTGAAGCATCGCCAGCACGTCATCCTGCGGCGCGGTCAGCACTTCGATGTCGAGCAGCGGATGACGCTCGCTGATCTCCTTGATCGCCGCCAACAACCGTCGACGATCGATATCCGTCGCCACGCCAATCGACAACTTGCTCTCCAGCCCCAACGACAGCTGCACCGCATGCACCTGCAATTGCTTGAGCTGATCGGCGATCAGTCGCGCATGGGGCACCAGCGACAGCGCCATCGCCGTGGGTTGCGGTTCGCGGTGACTGCGGTCGAACAGCGGATAGCCGAGTTCGGCCTCCAGATTGCCGATGGCCATGCTCACCGCCGACGGGACTTTGCCCAACGCCCTGGCAGCGGCGGAAAACGAGCCGCGCTCGATCACCGCGAGAAACAGCTCGATGCTTTCGCTGTTGAAATTCATATTTTCTACCTATCAATAAAACTGAAAACTTCTGACTTTTTCTGTCATCGCCATTGAAGCTATCTTTCGTCGCCTTCGCCAGCCCCGTTGGCCACAAACCGCAAGAAAGAGGCAATTCCCCATGCAAGGCGTCAAACGCAAACTGGTCTACGTGTCGCTCTATGAAGTGATCGGCATGACCTTCTCGGCTCTCGGTCTGGCATTGTTGTCCGGCACTTCGCCCGGCAGCACCGGCCCGCTGGCGGTGATCATCACCACCATCGCCGTGACCTGGAACTTCATCTACACCTCGCTGTTCGAGCACTGGGAAAGCCGTCAGGTGTCGCGCACCCGCACAGTCAAACGCCGTATCGCCCACGCGGTCGGCTTTCAGCTGACGCTGATCGTGTTCCTGATTCCGCTGATTGCCTGGTGGATGAACATCAGCCTGGTGCAGGCCTTTCTGCTGGATCTGGCGCTGATCGTGTTCATCCCCTGCTACACCTTCGCCTTCAACTGGCTGTTCGATAAGGTGTTCGGTTTGCCGGCCTCGGCGCTGCCGGATCCGGCACCCGCAGCATGAATCGCTAAGAGGTAAACAGATATTGCAAGAAATCGGCGGTTTTCCCGCGTAAGCCGCCGATATAAGCAATCCTTGATTTCCGATAGCAGGCTAAGCTTTTCCATCATAAAAAAATGGATCGGCCCATGACTGCACACGCCCCCGCCGCCGCGCAACGCGACGGCATCGACCCGATACGCGCCGCACAGATTTCCGCCCGCATCGACCGCCTGCCGGCAGTCGCCACGATCTGGCGGCTGGTGGCGCTGCTGTCGATTGGTGGTTTTTTCGAACTCTATGACCTGTTCCAGACCGCCTACATCAGCCCCGGCCTGATTCGCGACGACATCTTCGCCACCGGCAATCAGGGCGTGTTCGGTTTCTCCGATCAGGCCGCGTTCGCCTCGGCGACGTTCCTCGGGTTGTTTCTCGGTGCCAGCCTGCTCAGCCCTTTGGCGGATCGGTTCGGGCGACGGGCGATCTTCACCTTCGCGCTGGTCTGGTACACCGTGGCCACGGTGCTGATGGGCGTGCAGAGCTCGGCACTGGGGATCATCTGCATGCGCTTTCTGGTGGGCATCGGCCTCGGCATCGAACTGGTGACCATCGACGCCTACCTCTCGGAACTGGTGCCCAAGCGCATGCGCAGTTCGGCGTTTGCCTTCGCGTTTTTCGTGCAGTTTCTTTCAGTACCGGCGGTGGCACTGATGTCCTGGTGGCTGGTGCCGCAGGCGCCGTTCGGGGTGTCCGGCTGGCGCTGGGTGGTGTTGGCGAGTGCGGTGTTTGCGCTGTTCATCTGGTGGCTGCGCAAACGCCTGCCGGAGTCGCCGCGCTGGCTGGCCCAGCATGGCCGTTTCGATGAGGCGAACCGGATTCTCGACGGTATCGAGGCACGCTGCGAGAAAGATCACCGTCAACCACTGGACGCACCGGAAGCGGTAGCCGTGGATGTCGAAGGCAAGGGCCGTTTTGCCGATATCTGGCAACCACCATACCGCCGCCGCGCGCTGATGCTGATCGTCTTCCACATCTTCCAGGCCATCGGCTTCTTCGGCTTCGGCAACTGGCTGCCGGCGCTGCTTTCCGGTCAGGGTGTCAGCGTCACTCACAGCCTGATGTACGCGTTCATCATCACCCTCGCCTACCCGCTCGGGCCGTTGCTGTTCGTCAAATTTGCCAACCGTTTCGAGAACAAGTGGCAGATCGTCGGCTCGGCCCTCGGCGCCATGACTTTCGGCACCTTGTTCGCGTTGCAGACCAGCGCCTTCGGCCTGATCTTCTGCGGGGTGATGATCACCTTCTGCAACGCCTGGCTGAGCTTCAGTTATCACTCCTATCAGAGCGAACTGTTCCCCACCAACATCCGCGCCCGGGCGGTGGGGTTCTGTTATTCGTTCAGTCGTTTGTCGACGGTGTTCAGCAGCCTGTTGATCGGTCTGTTCCTCGAACACTTCGGCACACCGGGCGTGTTGGCGTTCATCGTCGCCAGCATGTTGATCGTGATGCTGACCATCGGCTACTTCGGCCCTCGCACCCGCAACCTGGCGCTGGAAAACATCGCCCATCGCTGACGGACAACGGTCATCTTCTGCCGCCGGACGGCAAAGGATGACCGCTTCTGAAAACTGGAAACTCATTAACCTGCTGAGTTCACGGGACTTATTCTGACGGCACGGTAATTGCTGCTTTACCGCCGACAGCAATTACCACAAGGTCCTCCATCATGTTGGTCAGCTCGAAACAAGCGGATCTGATTCATCTGCCCAAGCGCATCACTGAAGACGCAACCGCCACGGCGGCGGCCGGTCTGCAAGGCGGGCTTCACGGCGCCATGCTGCAAACCCTGCAGAACCAGGCGCAGGCGCAAACCACCGACGCCACCAATCAGGTGCAAAGCTCGGCCACGCAACTCGCCACCCAGCAAGTCAGCGAAGCCACGCGCATCAGCGACAACGTCGACGAGGCGTTCGCCAAGACGCGTGTAAACCTGCAAGCGACCGATGCCACGTCGACCAAGACCGCCGGCACCTCCGCCACGGACGAATTCAAGGACTACATGAGCAAGTCGCCGGAACAGCGCCTGCGCGACAGTATCCTGAAGGAGATGGGTCTGACCGAGGACGACATCAAAGCCATGCCGCCGGAGAAACAACTGGCCATCGGCAAAGAGATCGCCGATCGCCTGCAGGACAAGATGAAGCTGGCCGAAGCCGAGAAGCAGAACAAACAGGACGCCAACTCGGTCAAGCTCAGTGACCAGTCGGCCGACAAGTTCCTCGCTTCGCTCTAACGAACGGCGCAACGAAAAAAGGATCCCTGCGGGGATCCTTTTTTTCAGCCGTAAAGCCGTCAGTTCAACTGCAACGTCTCGTTGAACTGGCTGATCGCATCCACGACGTGCCGCGAGCCCTGCTGAATCTCGCGGATCGCATCCCCCGCCTCGTTCGCCAGTTCCACCCCGAGCCCGGTGCGGCTCAGGCTCGACTGCATGCTCGACACCGCACTCAGTGACAACTCGTGGTTCTTGCGCACCACATCGACGATCTCCAGGGTCGCCTGACTGGTCCGCGCCGCAAGGCTGCGCACCTCATCCGCCACCACCGCAAAACCACGTCCGTGCTCGCCGGCCCGCGCCGCTTCGATGGCCGCGTTGAGTGCCAGCAGGTTGGTCTGGTCGGCAATCCCGCGAATGGTCTGGACGATGGTGCCGATGATGTCCGACTGCTTGCTCACCGCATCGATGCTCAGCGCCGCTTCGTTGAGGTCGCGGGAAATGTCCTGAATGATCTGCACCGTTTGCTGCACGACCTGTGAGCCTTTTTGCGCGCAGGCGTCGTTTTGTACCGAGGTGCTGTGGGCCGATTCCGCAGCGGTCTGCAAAGTGGTCATCTGGTGGGTGATATCGCTGGCGAACTTCACCACTTTGTACAGGCGGCCCTTGGCGTCGAACAGCGGGTTGTACGAGGCTTCGAGGTACACGGTCTGCCCGGACTTGTTCTTGCGTTCGAAGCGGTGCGAGTGATATTCGCCGCGATTGAGCGAAGCCCAGAACGCCTTGTACTGCGCCGACTCGGCTTCGGCACGGTGACAGAACAGACTGTGGTGATGGCCGACAATTTCGTTGAGCGAGTACTGCATGGTCTTGAGGAAATTGTCGTTGGCCGAGATCACATTGCCTTCCGGGGTGAACTCGATCACCGCCATCGAACGGCTGATGGCCGCGAGCATGCTTTCCTCTTCTTTTTCCTTGTTCACTCGCGCGGTAATGTCCGACGCTACTTTGATCACGCTTCGAACCTGTTTGTCCGGGCCGTACACCGGCATGTAACTCGCTTCCAGCCAGATCTCCTGGCCACGCTTGTTCAGGCGCAGGAAGGTCCCGCTGAGCGGTTCGCCACGGGCCAGGTCACGCCACAACTTGGCGTACTCCTCGCTGCGATAGAACTCTTCCTCACAAAAGATCCGGTGATGTTTGCCGCGTACTTCCTCGGCACTGTAGCCCATGGTCTTGCAGAAGTTGTCATTGGCATCCAGCACGATCCCGTCGGGAGTGAATTCGATCATCGCCATCGAACGGCTGATCGCCTCCAGCTTGGCATTGGCTTCGGTCAGGGCACAGCTGAAGCGTTCGATTTCCTGCAGGTCAGCCTTGTGATGTAGGTTGAACATGTCTCTATCACCTTGAGCGCGGTCTTTTGATTTGATGAAAGTTCAGGTCTTTCAGAATCCACCACTACGTTCCACAGAACAGGCACACGCATTCCTCCACGGGAGGAAGTTGTCAGGTGATAAACGATGATTAATCAAAGAGTCCATGCAGCGACGCTCTAATCAAGACATCCTTCTCTTGATAGCCCGCGAACGGGCCATTCCTAACGTGTAGAAGAACTTCCATTTAAAAAACATGCTCCTTGCCGGTTAAGTGTCGGTGCCTTGGATTGCGCACTCTGGCAGCTTTGTTCTCGGCTAACCGATTGCTGTCGAGGCGCTTTGGATGGCGGTCGACATAGTTAGTTACGTGTGAGCATAGACAGCGCAAAGCCTTGCGCAAGGCCACTAGTCGGCCAGTACCACGGGGATTAAGGACAAAAAACGGACAAGAATCGGTTCAGCGGGCGGGATGTTTGTTGCCATTGCGACCGACTCGCAATGGCAACTTTTGAAACGACACCATTATCGGAAAAGAACTACAGACTGCCGCTGACTTTGTTCGCCACTTCACCCGGCACCCACGATTTCCACACTTGTGGTTGATCACGCAGAAACGCTTCGGCGACCTGACGTGGCTGCTGGCGCTTTTCGCTCATCCCGGCCAGGGTCTGGTTCAGCAGATCAATCGGCAAATCGACTTTCTCAAAGAACGTCACCAGTTCCGGATACTGCGCCTTGAACGGTGCCGACACGCCAATCGCCAGGCTCGCCGGCATCGAGCGGGTGCCTTTCGGGTTGGGGTTGTTGGCATCGGCCAGGGTTTTCCAGGCTTCGGCGTCGAACGGCGGCTCCTCCAGCTTCACCAGTTTGAAGCGGCCGAGCAGCGGCGTCGGCGACCAGTAGTAGAACAGCACTGGCTTGCCGCGCTTGATCGACGACGCCACCTCGGCATCCAGCGCCGCGCCGGAACCGGTGCGGAAGTTGACGAAGCTGTCGTTCAGCGCATACGCCTTGAGCTTCTGGCTGTTGACGATTTCCGAGGTCCAGCCGGTCGGGCTGTTGAGGAAGCGCCCGCGACTCGGATCTTCCGGGTCTTTGAATACATCCTTGTAGCGCGGCAGGTCGGCCACCGATTTCAGCTCCGGTGCCAGCGGTTTGATCCCGCGCTCGGGGTCGCCCTTGATCACGTACTCCGGCACCCACCAGCCTTCGGTGGCGCCCTTCACGGTGTCACCGAGGCCGAACACCTTGCCCTCGGCGGCGGCCTTGACCCATGCCGGACTGCGCCCGGCCCACTCTTCACCGATCACTTGAATGTCGTTTTTCGCCAGCGCCGCTTCGAGGCTGACGGTGCTGCCCGGCAGTGTGTCGGTCGGGTAGCCGTAGCCTTTCTCGACGATCAGGCGCAGCACTTCGGTGATGAAACTGCCGCTTTCCCAGGTGATGTCACCGAAGTGGATCGGCGCTTTTGATTCCGCAGCGACAACGTGGCCGGCCATCAGGGTCAGGGCCAGCAGCGAACTGCCGAGCAGGGTTTTGATCGATCTCATGCGGACCTCTTGTTCTGGGAGGAAATCAGGGTTTGGTTGGCGCTGTGGCGGTTGCACAGGGCCTGGGAACGGGTCATGTACATGCTCACCGAACGCTGGGAGATGCCCAGTTCGGCAGCGATTTGCGGGTAGGTCAGGCCGTCGATGCGGGCCAGCAGAAAGGTCGAGCGCACTTTGCCCGGCAGGCGCTGGAGCGTCCGGTCCAGATGCTTGAGGCTTTGCGACAGGTCGGCCAGTTCTTCGGGAGACGGTGCGTGATCGAGGTCACCTTGTTGCAGTAGTTGCAGGTGCCGACGCTCCAGATCACCCCGCCTCCAGCGCTCGTACAGCAAGCGTTGGGCGATAGTGGTGAGCAAGGCGCGGGGTTCGCGGATGGCGGTCAGGCCTGGGGCCTCGAGCAGTTGCGCGAAGGTTTCTGCGGCGATGTCTTCCGCCGTGGCCGCATCATTCGATTGCCGACGCAGGCGTGTGCACAACCATTGGTAATGGTCGCGAAACAACGTGTTCACATGATTGCGATGGGATGAGTCGGCGCCGGACATGGGGGCTCCTTGGTAAAGGGTCGCTGAATGTCCGGTCGTCCGGTGGCGCGATCCTAGCAAGGTGCCTTATGCGTTAAAAATACTTAAAAAGAATTTTTATATTCCATTAGTGAATTTATCGCGGCCGCTAACGTAAGCGGCCGTAACCCAGTTCTTCGGCCTCGCGCTGGTAATCCAGCAGGACGAGATAATCGCTTTCGCTGGCCGGCAGGACTTCGGCCAGGCCAAGGGTGCGGGCCACATCCGGCAAGTCTTGCAGGCTGCGGTTCATGACCCGGCGCAGGTGCTCGATCTGCCGGTCCGTCGTGCCGGCAGCGGTGATGAAGGGCAAGGTCGGGCTGAACGCACTGCGCGCCACCACCCGCAAGCCGCTGACCTCTTCGGGTGCGTGTTGCGCCAGGTACGCAAAGGTCACGCTGTCGATGGCCGCCAGATCGGCAAGGTCTTCGCGCAACCAGCGCAGGCTCTCGCGATGACCGCCACTGAGGCCGACCGAAGCGAAAAACCGCCCGTCCCGCTGCAACGGTGCCAGACGCTGGCGCAACAGGTTCATGCCGCTGTTGGAGTCTTCGCTGTTGATCACCCCGCGACTGTCGAAGAACTCCGCCAGACTGCGGCGCGGATCCTCGGTGCGGGCAAGAATCAGGCTGCAATGATTGCCGGCCGTGGCGTCCGGCAATTCGTAGCGCGGACGGCCGACAAGCCTGACCTGCCCGCGCAACGCGGTCATCAGCGGATAGCCGCAGGTCTGGGTCAGCAGCAACTGCGGCGACAGCCAGAGTTCGGGCAACGACATGCCTGCAGCATTGAGCCGCGAATGGCCCAGGTGATCGAGAATCCGCATCAGCCACTGCTCGTTCGCCGCGCGGATCGGCTCGGGGGCGATGTACATCAACAGCTCTGCGTAACCTGACGACATGCTGACCTCAAATGAATGGATGCTGCGGACTGTCGATCGGCTTGATGCCGTGCCGGCGCCACAATTGCCCATAACCCTGCACCAGAAATCCGCCGCTGCGTTCGATCCATTGCTCCCGGCGCATGCGGTAGGCCTTGGGCAAGTCATACCAAGCCAGCTTCGGCAAATCGTGGTGCACCAGATGGAAATTCAGGTTCAGGAACAGCCAGCGCCACGGCCACCCGGCTTCGTTGAGCACCGTGCGTTGCTCCGGTTGTGTGTGCGGCCGGTGTTCATAGTAAGAGCGGACCATCGCAATCGACAGCGCCGGGATGCTGATCAGCAGCAGGTAATGCCAGACCGGCAACACGCTGTAGCAGGCGATGAACACCAGCATCAGCACAGTCAGGGCACCGTGGGTCAGCCACATCAGCCAGGCCTGGCGCTCGCCGTTTTTCAGGCGTTGCAGTTCTTCACCGGCCAGCGCCAGCAACGCCAGCGGCGCGCCGAGGATGAATCGGCCGAGCACGGTCTTGTTCAACCAGTGCAGGCTGCGTTCGAACAACGAACGGCCCTGCCAGCGTTCGGCGCTCAGGTAACGGCTTTCGGGGTCGACGCCGGGGATCGTCAGGTCTTCATCGCGATGGTGCTGCAAATGGCTGTCGCGATAGAGCGTGTAGGGATACCACACTGCAAACGGCGCGTAGCCGAGGACTTTGTTCACCAGAATCCAGCGGGTCGGATGACCGTGAAGCAACTCGTGCTGCACCGACAGCCACAGCACCAGCAACGGAATCAGCAGCAACGTGCTCCACCAGACGCCCAGCCATCCGCTGCCCAGCACAATCGCGAACCAACCGGCGTACACGCCAATCAGCAACAGCCAGGTCGGCCAGTCGGTGCGGGCGGTGAAGCGTTGGCGCAGGGTTTCGATCTGTTGGCGATGGGCATCGTCGAAATAGTGGGGCATGGCACGGCTCGGAACGAAGGTCTGATCGTTCTGTGCAACACCGGCGGGAAATCTTGCAGATTATTTTTTGCAGAAAAGAAAGGAGCCCGAAAAGCGGGCTCCCGAGGAACGGTATCAATGGCCAAAAATGTCGACTTTCTTCGCCCTTTTCTCATGGCGTTTCTCGATGGCGGTCTTGGCCGGTTTCTTCTTCGCAGCTTTCTTCGCATCCATACCTTTGGACATGACGCGTACTCCTCTGAAGGGGATGTGGGATCAGGTATACACCTATCCCGGCGAGTACGTTGTTTTATAATCCGCGACTTTTGCACCGGTAGTCCGATTCATGACCGACACCCGCTACAGCCAGCTCGACGACCTGTCCTGGCCCTTGATGAACAAGTTCTACCGCCAGCATCAATCGTCGATGAAAGCGGTGCGCGAGGCGCAATTGTGGGTGGCGCGGCGCGAGGAAATCGTGGCTGCGCTGTGCCTGCGGCCGGTGTTCGGCGGGCATTGGCTGACCGGGTTGTTCGTTGATCCGGCCTGTCGCGAACAAGGCATTGCCGCGCATCTGATCAGCGAAGCGGTGAAGGACGTCGAGGCGCCCGTGTGGCTGTTCTGCCACCCGGACTTGCGCGGTTTCTACGAGCGACGCGGCTTCACCTTCGACCCCGCCCTGCCCCAGGCGATGGCCGAGCGCCTGAGCCGTTATGCGCGGAGCAAGCCGATGATTGCCATGGAACTGGCGCCGCGCACTGGCTGATCAGTCGTCAGCGTTGGGATCGAGATCCGGGAACATCACTTCGGTAAAACCGAACTTGCTGAAATCGGTGATGCGCGACGGGTACAGCCGCCCGATCAGGTGATCGCACTCGTGCTGCACCACCCTTGCATGGAACCCCGAGGCCACGCGCACGATCGGTTGCCCTTTGGGGTCGACACCTTCGTAGCGGATCTGCTGATAACGATCCACCGCGCCGAGGAGGCCGGGTACAGACAGGCAGCCTTCGAAGCCCTCTTCCATCAGCGGACTGAGCGGCGTGATCAACGGATTGATCAGGATCGTCTGCGGCACGGCTTCGGCATCCGGGTAACGCTCGCTGTGCTCGAAGCCAAAGATCACCAGTTGCAGGTCGACGCCGATCTGCGGCGCAGCCAGACCGACACCGCCGACGCTTTCCATGGTCTGGAACATGTCATCGATCAGTTGCCACAGCTCCGGGCTGTCGAGCATCTCGGCGGGCACCGGCGGGGCAATGCGCAGCAGGCGCTCGTCGCCCATCTTCAGGATTTCACGGATCATGGTCAGGCTTCGTCTGTGTTCGGCTTGAGCGACTGATCGCGCCCCAGGCCGGAAACGTGTTGTTTGGGATGTTCATCGAGTTCGCCGGGGACTTTCTCGCCCGGGTCCTTGCCCTCGCTGGACATGTGTTCGATCACCGCATTCATCTCCGCCCCCAGCAACAGCACCGCAGCGGAAATGTAGAAATACAGCAACAGCACGATGATTGCACCGATGCTGCCATACATGGCGTTGTAGTTGGCGAACGTCTTGACGTAGAACGCGAACCCCAGGGACGCGACGATCCACACCACCACCGCCAGCACCGAGCCCGGGGTGATGAAACGGAACTCCTGTTTGACGTCGGGCATCACGTAGTAGATCAACGCGACGGCGACCATCATCAGGATCACGATCACCGGCCAGCGGGCGATGGTCCACACTGTGACGATGAAATCTTCCAGCCCGAACTGCCCGGCAATCCAGCCCATCACCTGCGGCCCCAGCACCATCAACGCGGCGGCGGCCAGCAGCATGCCGGCGATGCCGACGGTGTAGAAAATCGACAGCGGGAAGCGCTTCCAGATCGGCCGGCCCTCGACCACGTCGTAGGCGGCGTTCATCGCGCTCATCATCAGGCGCACGCCGGCGGACGCGGTGTACAGGGCGATGACGATACCCACGGAAAGCAGGCCGCCCTTGGATTGCTGCAACTGGTCGATCACCGGGTTGACCTGCTCCAGCGCCTGGGGCGGCAGGACCAGCTCCGATTGCAGGCGCAGCCAGGAAAAGAAGTCCGGCAGGTGCAGGAAACCGATCAGGGCAATCAGGAACAGAATGAACGGGAACAGCGAGAACAGCATCTGGTAGGCCAGTGCCGAGGCATAGGTCGACATCTCGTCTTCCATGAACTCGGTGACGGTACGCACGATGACCCGGTGCAGGGGCAGGCCTTTCATGTCGGGGAAAATCATTCGCGTCTCCTTTCGCCGCAAAACAGGTTGAAGTCGTGGCGACTCAGGGGCCGTTTTCTCTCATCAAAGTAGCCTACTTGGCGACTCTGAAACACTGTGATCCGTGACTGCATGTGAACGACACACAAAAACGGCCATCCTTGGATGGCCGCTTCGGTGTTTCGTTCAAGGCTGGATCAAGCCTTGTCGACGCCTTTCTTGATCGCGTCCTTGGCTTTGCCCACCGCTTGCTGGGCCTCGCCTTTCTTCTCTTGCAGTTTGCCTTCGGCTTGCAGTTTGGTGTTGTCGGTGGCTTTACCGATACCCTGTTTGACGTTGCCGACCGCTTCGTTGGCCATGCCTTTTACTTTATCGCCTGTGCTACTCATGGTGTTTCTCCTTGGTGCATTAAAGGGGAAAAGTCAGTACGTAATGATTGACTGGCCCGGTTTGCGCCAAGTTTCATTTATTTTCAGGGCTTCATTTCGTCGCGGCGTGCAGGTTGCGCTTTATGTTTGCGAGCGTAGCCCCGAGAATGCCCACCATAAGGGCGCCAGGCGCCACAGAACCGATCCCGCAGGAATGTTATGAAACTCGATAAAAAGCAGGCCATCGCCCGTCGCAACCAGGAACTGGGCGGTGCCGTGCTCGGCACCAACAACTGCCACTTCGCCGAACTGAACCGCAACCGCAACATCTGGTGGTTCGACTTGCCGGTGTCGCGCCTGGCCATCGGTCAGTACGAGTGGATTCACCTGTTGATGCACACCCCGGCCACCGACGAACTGCTGCACCTGAAAGTGCCGACCGTGTTTCTGCGCGAGAAACTCGAAGGCCTGGTGATCCGCAACGAAGGCAAGCGCAAGGCAGCTCTGAGCCTGGAACTGAGCGCCGACAAGGACTCGTATCTGCAGGACATGCGCCCGGCGGGCACTAACGTGAACTTCGCGCCGTTCCGCCAGTAAGCGATTCCTGCCTCAACAAAAAGCCCCGCATCTGCGGGGCTTTTTGGTTTTAGGCGGCGCTCTTCGCCTTGATCTTCTTCAGCTCTTCGTCGCGCAGTTCTCGACGCAGGATCTTGCCGACGTTGGTGGTCGGCAGCGCATCGCGGAATTCCACCGAACGCGGCACCTTGTAGCCGGTGACGTTGGCGCGCATGTGCTCCATCACCGTTTCCTTGGTCAGCGTGACGCCTGGCTTGGCGACGATGAAGATCTTGATCGCTTCGCCCGACTTCTCGTCCGGAATACCGATGGCCGCACACTGCAACACGCCCGGCAGGGTCGCCAGCACGTCTTCCAGTTCGTTCGGGTACACGTTGAAACCGGAGACCAGGATCATGTCTTTCTTGCGATCGACAATGCGCATGTAGCCGTCCGGCTGGATCACCGCGATGTCGCCGGTTTTCAGCCAGCCTTCGCTGTCGAGCATCTCGTCGGTGGCTTCCTGACGCTGCCAGTAGCCTTTCATCACTTGCGGGCCCTTGACGCACAGCTCGCCGATTTCGCCCAGCGGCTGCTCGACACCGGCGTCGTCGACGACTTTGCACAGGGTCGACGGCACCGGAATGCCGATGGTGCCGATCTGGATGTTCTGGATCGGGTTGACCGTGGCCACCGGGCTGGTTTCGGTCATGCCGTAGCCTTCGCAGATCGGGCAACCGGTGACCGCTTTCCAGCGCTCGGCGGCGGCCAGTTGCAGAGCCATGCCGCCGGACAGGGTGACTTTCAGCGCCGAGAAATCCAGCTTGCGGAAACCTTCGTTGTTGCACAGGGCCACGAACAGCGTGTTGAGGCCGACGAAACCGCTGAACTTCCACTTCGACAGTTCCTTGACCATCGCCGGCAGGTCGCGCGGGTTGCTGATCAGGATGTTGTGGTTGCCGATCAGCATCATCGCCATGCAATGAAAGGTGAACGCATAGATGTGGTACAGCGGCAGAGGAGTGATCAGGATCTCGCAACCTTCATTCAGGTTGGAGCCCATCAGCGCCTTGCACTGCAGCATGTTGGCGACAAGGTTGCGATGGGTGAGCATCGCGCCCTTGGCCACGCCGGTGGTGCCGCCGGTGTATTGCAGCACCGCGACGTCGCCGCTGTTCGGGTTGGCTTCGGCGACCGGCTGACCCTGGCCCTTGCTCAGCACGTCGTTGAACTTGACGGCTTTGGGCAAATGATAGGCCGGAACCATTTTCTTCACGTACTTGATGACGCTGTTGATCAGCAGGCGCTTGAGCGGCGGCAGCAGGTCGGCAACTTCCGTGACGATGACGTGTTTGACGCCGGTTTTCGGCACCACGGCTTCGGCCAGGTGCGCCATGTTCGCCAGGCACACCAGCGCCTTGGCACCGGAGTCATTGAACTGGTGTTCCATTTCCCGCGCGGTGTACAGCGGGTTGGTATTGACCACGATCAGCCCGGCACGGATGGCACCGAAGACGGCGACCGGGTACTGCAACACGTTGGGCAGTTGCACGGCGATTCGATCACCGGGCTGCAAATCGGTATGCTGTTGCAGATAAGCGGCAAACGCACCGGACAATTCGTACAGTTCACCGTAGGTGATGGTCTTGCCCAGGTTGCTGAACGCCGGTTTGTCGGCGAAGCGTTGGCAGGATTGCTTCAACACTGCCTGAATATTCGGGTACTCGTCTGGATTGATGTCGGCAGCAATTCCAGCGGGGTACTTATCCTTCCAAAAGTCTTCGATCATGGAAGCCCACTCCTCAGCAACGCGAATTCAGCACCGCATTTGATGCGATTATTATTGGTGTTTGTTTATTGGTGAGTCTGGCTTTTTACAAGGCCGAGAAGTCACAAAGCGCGCCGAGAGTAGCAGCTTTGCCAAGGGTCGACTAGAGCCAAAAGCGGCCCCTGCAGTCATTTTCATGACTCAAGAACTACTGGCAGTCATTTTAGAGCAAAAATCCTATAACACCTTGAAAGTCCCGGTTTCCGGGGTCTGTAAACAAAAAATCGCGAGCAGGCTCGCTCCCACAGGATCATCAGCGAACCGGTGGGAGCGAGCCTGCTCGCGATTGCGCGAAGCGCAGTTCTTTTAGGCGATATCGCGTAACTCTCTGCGCAGGATTTTCCCGACAGGCGTCATCGGCAACGACTCACGCAGCACGATGTGCTTCGGCACCTTGTACGCGGTGAAATTTTCTTTGCAGTAGGCCTTCAGCTCTTCCAGGCTGACCCCGGTTTCCCGCGCCACCACAAACAGCTTCACCGCTTCACCGGAACGCTCGTCCGGCACACCGATCACCGCACAGTTGGCGACTTTCGGGTGGGCCATCACCACGTCTTCGATTTCGTTCGGGTACACGTTGAAACCGGAGACGATGATCATGTCCTTTTTGCGGTCGACGATGCGCACAAAACCGTCCGGATCAATCACCGCAATGTCGCCGGACTTGAACCAGCCCTCGGCATCCAGCACTTCGGCGGTGGCCTCGGGTTTCTGCCAGTAGCCCTTCATGATCTGCGGACCCTTGATGCACAGTTCGCCGCGCTCGCCCAAAGGTTGTTCGACGCCGTCGTCATTGATGACTTTCAGCCGGGTGCCCGGCACCGGCAGGCCGACCGTGCCGATCCGCGACAGCTCGCCGTACGGGTTGGTGCAGGCCACCGGCGAGGTTTCGGTCAGGCCGTAGCCTTCGGTGATGCGGCAACCGGTGAGCTGCTCCCAGCGCTCGGCGGTGGCCTTGACCAGCGCAGTGCCGCCGGAGTTGGTGAGTTTGAGCGTGGAGAAATCCTGGGTCTTGAAGTCCGGATGATCCATCAGCGCGACGAACAGGGTGTTGAGCCCCAGCAACGCCGAGAACTTCCAGTTCTTCAGCTCCTTGATAAAGCCGCCGATGTCTCGCGGATTGGTAATCAGCACGTTGTGATTGCCGGACACCATCATGCACATGCAATTCGCGGTGAAAGCATAGATATGGTACAGCGGCAGCGGCGCGATCATCACTTCCTGGCCTTCGCGCAACAACGGCTGACCGTCGCTGCCGAACTGACCAAGACAGGCGCGCACCTGCTGCATGTTCGCCACCAGATTGCCGTGGGTGAGCATCGCGCCCTTGGCCAGGCCGGTGGTGCCGCCGGTGTATTGCAAGACGGCGATGTCGTCCAGGCCGACCTTCAGCGGCTTGATGCCCAGGCCCCGGCCCATGCGCAACGCGCTCTTGAAGGAAATCGCCTGGGGCAGCGAGTACGCCGGGACCATTTTCTTCACTTTGCTGACCACAGTGTTGACCAGCCAGCCCTTGGCGGCGGGCATCAGGTCGCCCATCTTCGCTTCGATCAGGTACTGGATGTCGGTGTCCGGCAGCACTTCCTGGACCTTCTGACCGAACATGTTCAGGTACACCAGCGCCCGGGCACCGGAGTCCTTGAACTGGTGGCGCATCTCCCGTGCGGTGTACAGCGGGTTGGTGTTGACCACGATCAGCCCGGCGCGCAAGGCACCGAACATGGCAATCGGATAATGCAGGACGTTGGGCATCTGCACCGCGATGCGATCCCCCGGCGCCAGATCGGTATGGGCTTGCAGGTAACCGGCGAACGCGGCGCTCTGGCGCTCGAGTTCGGCGTAGGTCAGGGTCACGCCCATGTTGCTGAACGCCGGGCGGTCAGCGAATTTCTTGCAGGAACGCTCGAACACCTCGATCACCGACTTGAATTCATTCGCGTCGATGTCCAGGGGTACGCCCGCCGGGCGTTTGTCATTCCAGAAATCAGGTTGCATTGTTCTTGTCCTCTTTACCTGAGCCGATCCGGGGCCGCTTCGCTGTCATTTCTTTCTATCCCTGAAAAAGCCGAGAGCAAAAAGCGGGGCTTCACGGACACTAGCAGCTATGGTCATTCAGGCAAATATGGGCAGCGTCCTCATTGATCGTGTGAATCTTCCTGCCGTGGCGTGAGCTGATCGGACGCGCTATACAATGCAATCTCTGCAATCCCCTGCAACAAAAGCATGCCGCAAAAGGAATCGCCATGATCCACGACACTTTCTGGCTGGACGCGAGTGACCGCAGCCGCCTCTTCGTCAACCAGTGGCTGCCGAACGCGCCGCTGAAGGCGGTGATTCTGCTGGCCCACGGCATGGCCGAGCACAGCGCCCGGTATGCACGACTGGCCGAATCGTTATGCGCCGAAGGCTACGGTGTGTACGCGCCCGATCAGCGCGGGCATGGCAAAACTGCCGATCATGGGACGCTCGGGCATTTCGCCGACGACGATGGCTGGTGCAAGGTGGTCGGAGATCTGGCGAGCCTCAACCAGCACATCGGCCAGCGCCATCCCGGCGTGCCGATCGTGCTGCTCGGGCACAGCATGGGCAGCTACATCGCCCAGGCTTATTTGCTGCATCACAGTGCCAGCCTGCACGGGGCGATTCTCAGCGGCTCGAATTTCCAGCCGGTGGCGCTGTACCGCGCGGCCCGGCAAATCGCCCGGTTCGAAAAACTGCGTCAGGGCGCCAAGGGTCGCAGCGCGCTGATCGAATGGCTGTCGTTCGGCTCG
Source organism: Pseudomonas sp. MWU12-2029 (assembly GCF_023242425.1). Taxonomy (NCBI): domain Bacteria; kingdom Pseudomonadati; phylum Pseudomonadota; class Gammaproteobacteria; order Pseudomonadales; family Pseudomonadaceae; genus Pseudomonas; species Pseudomonas sp. MWU12-2029. Next base: position 97,747 of record NZ_JALJDY010000004.1, read on the forward strand.
TTCAACAACAAGTTCAAACCGGCACGCACCGCGTTTGACTGGCTGAGTCGCGATCCGGCCGAAGTCGACAAGTACGCCAGCGATCCGCTGTGCGGCTTTCGCTGCACCAACCAGCTATGGATCGACCTGCTCGGCGGGTTGCAGCAAATCAGCAAAGCGTCCAATCTCGCCCAGATCGACCCGGGCCTGCCGTTGCTTGTGATTGGCGGCGAATGTGATCCGGTGAGCGAAGGCAAGCGTCTGACTGATCTGGCCAATGCCTTGCGCTCGGCCGGCAGTCAGAACCTGCAGCTGAAGATCTACCCGCAAGCGCGGCACGAATTGTTCAATGAGACCAACCGCGACGAAGTGACCGCCGATGTGCTGGCCTGGATCGACCAGGCGCTGAGCCATCCCCGTCCACACCGTAGCGAATAATTTTTTGTGGATTCATTTAATCCGTCACAGGAATCAAGACCGATGACCCAGGTTACCAACATCCCTTACGAAGCCCTCGAAGTCGGCCAGACCGCCAGCTACAGCAAGACCGTCGAGGAGCGCGACATTCAGCTGTTCGCCGCGATGTCCGGCGATCACAACCCGGTGCACCTGGACGCCGAGTTCGCCGCCGCCAGCATGTTCAAGGAACGCATCGCCCACGGCATGTTCAGCGGCGCACTGATCAGCGCGGCAGTGGCGTGCGAGCTGCCTGGGCCGGGCACCATTTATATCGGCCAGCAGATGAGCTTCCAGAAGCCGGTGAAGATCGGCGACACCCTGACCGTGCGCCTGGAAATCCTCGAGAAACTGCCGAAGTTCCGCGTGCGTATTGCCACTCGCGTATTCAACCAGCGCGATGAATTGGTCGTGGACGGTGAAGCCGAGATTCTGGCACCGCGCAAGCAACAGACCGTTACCCTGCCGACCTTGCCGGCGATCAGCATCGGCTGATGGTTCTCGGTTAAATCCGGACACAAAAAAACGCCAGACTAGCTGGCGTTTTTTTGTGGGCGTTGATCGCTTACGAGCGGGCACGCGCCTGATTGCGCAGCGCTTTCACCTGATCATGATTGCGTTGCACGCCGTGGTACTGGCGCTCGACCAGATCGCGAATGCCGACCAGGTTGTGCTTGTTGATCTTCTCGATCGCTTCACGATAGGCCTTCAGGGCGTGGTCTTCGCCGCGCTCGGCTTCGTTGAGTACGGCTTCTTCATCCTTGCCGGTGAACATGGCTTTCACGTCGACCCAGCGACGATGCAGGTCACCGCTGACGCTGGTGGAGGTTTCCGGATCGCCGCCCATCGAACGCACGGTCGCCTGCAACTCGGCAGCGGCGGTAGCGCAGTCGGCGGAGCGTTTCACGAACAGGGTTTTCAGTTCCGGGTGCTTGATGTCTTCAGCGCAGGTCTTGAACCCTTCCTGACCGTCCTTGCTGGTTTCGATCAGGTCGTTGAGGACGGAGATGGCTTCTTTATTCATGTCAGTCATTTTTCAATTCCTTGCGTGGGTGAAAGATGCAAGGAGTGTTGCAGTGGTCGTGCCAGCTTCTTAAAAAGTATTTATTTGTTAATTTTCAATAAGTTACAAACAAAGCAGAAATCTGTATGCCTGTTATTTGCATGATCTGTCATTTGGCCTGCATGCAGAATGCCTGTATTTTCCAGACTGTTACGAACTCAGACGATCCTTGCGATGAACCCCGAAAAACTCGAACTGCTGATCACCCGCGAAATGCCCTTCGGCAAGTACAAGGGACGGATCATCGCCGACCTCCCCGGCCCGTACCTGAACTGGTTCGCCCGGGAAGGCTTCCCCCACGGCGAACTCGGCGGCCTGTTGGCGCTGATGCAGGAAATCGATCACAACGGCCTGTCGGAGCTGCTGGAACCGCTGCGCACCAAACATGGCAAACCCGCCCCGCGCCACTGAGGCGCATCCTGATCCGAGTCGACCATGCCCGATAACACCCGCCGCGCCCGAGACGAAGCCTTCTGGCAAACCTTCGCCGACCGTTACGACCGCCATCCCGGCCCCGTAAACCTGGAAAACGGCTACTTCGGGCGCATGTCGCGCACCGTGGTCGAGGACTACCAGCGCCATATCGAACAGATCAACAACAGCAACTCGATCTACGTGCGCCAACGCTTCGAACAGCACGACAGCCTCGACATCCGCGCGCAACTGGCCGAGATGATCGGCGTCCGTGCACAAAGCATCGCCTTCACCCATAACGCCACTGCCGGCCTGCAGTCGCTGATCCGCAACTACAACCGCCTGGAGCCTGGCGATCAGGTGCTGATCTGCGATCTGGAATACGACACGGTCAAGGGCGCCATGCGCTGGCTGGCCCGCCATCGCTGGGTCGAGGTGATCGAGATCGAACACACGCACCCGGCCAGCTTCGACAGTCTGCTAGCGACTTATCGCGAGGCCTTCATCCGGTATCCGAAGCTCAAGCTGATGGCGCTGACCCACGTCACCCACCGCACCGGACTTGTGATGCCGGTGCAGGCGATCGCCGCGCTGGCCAGGGAACATGGCGTCGATATCATCCTCGACGGCGCCCACGCCCTCGGCCAGATGGAGTTCGATCTGGAAGCGCTGGGCATCGCCTTCGCCGGATACAACCTGCACAAATGGATCGGCTCGCCGCTGACCCTGGGCTTTCTGTATATCGCTCCGCAACGTCTGGCCGACATCGATCCGGACATGGGCGAGATGCATTTCCCGCTCAACGACATTCGCTCACGCACGCCCTACAGCACACCGAACATTCCGGCGCTGATGACCCTGCCGCTGGTGTTCGAGGAACACCGTGCGCTCGGTGGCGCGGCGGCCAAGGGTGCACGGGTGAACTACCTGCGCAACCTGTGGGTCAGCGCCGTGCGCAACCTGCCGGGCATCGAGGTCACCACCCCGGACGACCCGCGTCTGTATTGCGGCATCACCTCGATGCGCTTTACCCGGCATGCCGACCAGCAGGCGATGGTCGAACGCCTGCTCAACGACTACAACCTGTTCACCGTGGTGCGCAACGGCGCAGCCTGCGGGCCATGCATCCGCATTACGCCGTCGCTGACCACCACGGCGGCGGAGATTCAGTCGCTGGTTCTGGCGCTGAATGAACTGCGTTAAACCGTGTACTTGTCGAAATCCTCGGGCTTGATCTGCGACGACACCGCAAAGGTGTCGATGCCGATCGTGAGGTGGCCGAAGTAACCGTCCTCGTGGGAGTCACGACCGATTGGCCACACGCTCAAGGTCGAAGCTTCCCCGCCCATGTTGGCGTAATAGACATCGTCGTTGTTGCACACTGGCGCCGAGCCGCGCCCGCGATAGGCCTTGGCGTTGAGCACCCCGCGAGAAACCACCTCCGGAAAGTACAGCTGCCCGACCCAGGCCACATTGCGCTCGTCCAGGTATTCGTTGCCGGCAACGATGCGCACCGCCACGTGAATGTGCAGGGCACGTCCGGCATAAAACCCCGGATAGATCGTGGTGAAGCGCACCCTGCCCTTGTGATCGCTGAACTGGCCGCCACGCAGGTAAGTGTCATCGTCGGTTCGCGGGATCGAGCCGATGTCTTCAACGTCGACTTCCAGATCCGGGTTGACCCGGCTCCACCCGGAATAAGCACCACGTGCGTTGCAGTGCCAGATATCCACCAAGGCGCCGCTGACCGGTTCGGCGGTCATGGCATCGACGATGGTCAGGCGCAGCAGCAAAGGCAAGCCCTCGGCGCCTTCGCTGATGTTGCGGCGCAGCAGTTTGGGATTGCGAAAATAGGGCCCGGCGGATTGCTCGGGGGCCAGTTGATAAACCGATGGCGCTGAAGGCTGGTTGTCCATGAGGCGTTCTCTCTTCCATAAGATGAACGCAGGTTAACGCCACGAGCGAAGGCAGGTGCGGTAACTATGTATCGCGAGATAACGAAGGTTTTGGCGGGCAAAAAAAAACGGTGCACCGACCAAGCGCACCGTTAAAGCCGTAGAACACACAACGAAGTGTCGGGTGAAGCGATCAGTCCAGCAGCGCCAAAGCCTCGGCGGTGCATTCCTGAATGCGGGCCCAGTCGCCGTTCTTGATCCACTCCGGATCGAGCATCCAGCTACCGCCCACGCACATGACGTTTTTCAGCGCCATGTAGCTCTTGATGTTGGCCGGGCCCACGCCGCCGGTCGGGCAGAATTTCACTTCGCCGAACGGGCCGCCGAGGGCCTTGATGGCTGCGACGCCGCCGCTGACTTCAGCCGGGAACAGTTTGAAACGGCGATAACCCAGGCCATAGCCTTCCATGATGCCGGAGGCGTTGCTGATGCCCGGCAGCAGCGGGATCGGGCTTTCAACGCTGGCTTCCAGCAGGTCACGGGTGATGCCCGGGGTGACGATGAATTGCGAACCGGCCGCTTCGGCCGCAGCCAGCATGTTGCGGTCGAGTACGGTGCCGGCACCGGTCACCAGCTCCGGACGCTGTTCGCGCAGGATCTGGATCGCCTTGAGGCCGAACTGCGAACGCAGGGTCACTTCCAGCGCAGTCAGACCACCGGCGGCCAGGGCGTCGGCCAGCGGCAGCACGTCCTGTTCACGGGCGATGGTGATCACCGGCAGGATCCGCGCCTTGGCGCAGAGGCTGTCGATCAGGGCAACTTTGTCCGCCATGGAAACGGTCGGGGATGGGGTTGTCATAGCGGCTGTTCCTTGGCTCATGGGCACCAGTAAATCTCTAACGTAGGTTGCAGAAACGCGCGAACCGGCATGGCGGCGACGTCGTTGGATGCCAGTGCGGCATTCAGGGTGGTCAGTTTCGACTGACCGGAAATCGACAGAATCTTGTGCTTCGCCGAAGCCAGCAGCGCCCGGCTCATGGTCAGGCGTTGACGCGGCACGCTCGGCGCCAGCATCGGCCAGCAGCGACGGGTACCATCGGCTTGCAGGGCTTCAGCCAGGTTCGGGCTGTCCGGGAACAGCGACGCGGTGTGGCCGTCATCGCCCATGCCCAGCACCAGCACGTCGATGGGCGGCAACTCGGCGAGCAAACGATCGGCCTGCTCCGCCGCCTGCTCGACGTTGGCCGCCGCGCTGTAAAGGCTGAGGAACTGCGCCTTGGCCGCCGGGCCCTTGAGTAGATACTGCTTGAGCAGCCCGGCGTTGCTGTCGGCGTGTTCGACCGGTACCCAGCGTTCGTCGGCCAGTGTCACGACGACCTTCGACCAGTCCAGTTCCTGCTTGGCCAGGTGCTGGAAAAACGCCACCGGGCTGCGACCACCGGACACCACCAGCACCGCGTTGCCGCGCGCCGCCAGTGCGTCGCTCAACTGCTTGGCGACATTCAGCGCCAGGCCTTCGGCGAGCAATACCGGGCTCTTGAATTCACGGGCACTCACGCCCGCGGGCAGTTTCACATCAGATATCGCCATACCACGACCTCCCGTCCCGCGTGATCAATGCAATGGAGCTCATCGGCCCCCACGACCCGGCCGCATACGGCTTGGGCGCGTCACCGGATTTTTTCCACCCGGCGATCAACTGGTCACACCATTTCCACGCGGCTTCGATTTCATCTTTACGGACAAACAGGTTCTGATTGCCGTTCATCACTTCCAGCAACAACCGCTCGTAGGCGTCGGGGATCCGCGCGCTGCGCCAGGTGTCGGAGAAATTCAGTTGCAACGGGCCGCTGCGCAGCTGCATGCCCTTGTCCAGGCCTTGATCCTTGGTCATCACCCGCAGGGAAATGCCTTCGTCCGGTTGCAGGCGGATGATCAGTTTGTTGCTGATCTGCAGGCGCTGCTCCGGGGCGAAGATGTAGTGCGACGGTTCCTTGAAGTGAATGACGATCTGCGACAGTTTCTGCGGCATGCGCTTGCCGGTACGCAGGTAGAAAGGCACGCCGGCCCAGCGCCAGTTGCGGATGTCGGCACGCAGGGCGACGAAGGTTTCGGTGTCGCTCTGGGTGTTGGAGTTCGGCTCTTCCAGGTAGCCCGGTACGGATTTGCCTTCGCTGTGGCCGGCAATGTACTGACCGCGCACTACCTGAGTGGTCAGGCCTTCCGGGCTGATCGGCGCCAGGGCCTTGAGTACCTTTACCTTTTCATCACGGATGCTGTCGGCGGACAGGTCGGCCGGCGGGTCCATGGCGATCAGGCAAAGCAGTTGCAGCAGGTGGTTCTGGATCATGTCGCGCAGCTGGCCGGCCTTGTCGAAATAGCCCCAGCGGCCTTCGATGCCAACCTTCTCGGCCACGGTGATTTCCACGTGGGAGATGTAATGCTGGTTCCACTGGGTTTCGAACAGGCTGTTGGCGAAACGCAGGGCGATCAGGTTCTGTACCGTCTCTTTGCCCAGGTAGTGGTCGATGCGGTAGGTACGGTTCTCCGGGAAGAACTGCGCCACGGCGTCGTTGACCTTGCGCGAGGACTCGAGGTCCGAGCCGATCGGTTTTTCCAGCACCACGCGGGTGTTTTCCGCCAGACCGACTTTCGCCAGGTTCTCGCAGATCGCGCCGTACACCGCCGCCGGGGTGGCGAAGTAGGCAATCATGCGTTGTTTGGTCCCGGCCAGTTCGGCCAGCGCCGCGTAATCTTCAGCCTTGAGGAAGTCGACGTGCAGGTAGGTCAGGCGTGCGAGAAAGCGCTCGGCCACGGCCTCGTCCAGTTCCTTGCCCACATAGCGGCGCAGTTCGGCAGCAATGAATGCCATGTGCTGCTGCTCGGTGCCTTCTTCACGGGCCAGCGCGATAATACGCGTGTCCTCGTGCAGCAGGCCGGCGCCATCCAGGTGATAAAGGGCAGGAAACAGCTTGCGCAGGGCCAGATCGCCCAGAGCGCCGAACAAGGCGAAGGTGCACGGTTCTACCGTAATCGAAGGCATGATGTTTGTTCTTTTATCAAGTTAAGCTACAAATACCTTTTTTCAAGGCATCACTCAAGGGAAAATGTAGTAATAACCACAACATTTTCGCAAAATACAGATTCCGAGTGGTGGTCGGTCGGAGCCATCAGTAGGATAGGCCACCGTCACGGGCCACATCAAAGGCCCAATTTGCATAGCCGCGCGCTTATCGGCGCCGGTGAATCTAGGAATTCTTATGGACCGCGTGCGAAATTTACTGGAACAGATCCAGAGTCGCCTTGAAGAGCTGAACAAGGCCGAACGCAAAGTCGCCGAAGTGATCCTGCTCAACCCGCAGCAGGCCACCCGCTTCAGTATCGCCGCCCTCGCCCAAGCGGCGTCGGTCAGTGAACCGACGGTCAACCGTTTCTGCCGTTCGTTCGGCGTCAGCGGCTACCCCGAACTCAAGTTGCAACTGGCCCAGAGTCTGGCCAGCGGCGCGGCCTATGTCAGCCGCGCAGTGGAGGCCGACGACAATCCCGAGGCTTACACGCAGAAGATTTTCGGCAGTGCGATCGCATCTCTGGACAGCGCTTGCCAGGCACTGGACCCGAACCTGATCAGCCGCGCCGTCGACCTGTTGATCCAGGCCCGGCAGATCCACTTCTTCGGCCTCGGCGCCTCGGCCCCGGTGGCGCTGGATGCCCAGCACAAGTTCTTCCGCTTCAACCTGGCCGTCACCGCCCACGCCGATGTGCTGATGCAACGCATGATTGCTTCAGTGGCGCACACCGGCGAGCTGTTCGTGATCATTTCCTACACCGGCCGCACCCGCGAGCTGGTGGAAGTGGCGCGCATCGCCCGGGAGAACGGCGCTTCGGTACTGGGCCTGACCGCCGAGAACTCGCCACTGGCCAAGGCCAGCACCCTGAGTCTGAATATTCCGCTGCCGGAAGACACCGACATCTATATGCCGATGACTTCGCGGATCATTCAGTTGACGGTGCTGGATGTGCTGGCGACGGGGATGACCTTGCGTCGCGGGGTGGATTTTCAGCCGCATCTGCGCAAGATCAAAGAGAGCTTGAATGCGAGCCGGTATCCGGTGGGTGACGAGTTCAACTAGTTCGCGCTGATTACTCCCACGCTAGCGCGTGGGAGTAATGACTAAGCAGCAGCCCACGCCTGCAAACTCAAATGCGCCTTCTCCCCCGGTGCCAGATGCAGGCTGTCGGTGCCCCCCGCCGCCGCTTCAACACAGACAAATTCCGAGATTTCATCCCAGGTCACGCCCAGCAACGGCCGCGCCCCCGGATGCCAGACCACCGTGTCCGCGCTGTCACCGGTATCGATGCACAGCTCGCGCTGCCAGGCGTGATCCTTGAGCTGTAATTCGCCGTCGTGCTGGAACACGCGCTGACAGCCGCCGTCGACCCGCAACTCGCCTTCCTGCTGACAGACTTCACGGTTCAACTGGTCGTAACCCTGCGCCCCTTCGAGCCCAGACAGCGCTATCTCACTCACATCGCCAATACGCCAGTAAGCGTGCAAAGCCTGGCTCAGCTGGCACGGCATGTCGTCCTGATGCTCGGTGCTCAGGCGTAATTCCATGCGTTCGCCCAGGTGCGCGTGCAGGTCCACCTGCCAGTCGCACAGCTGCAATTGCCAGTGCAGGCGCACGCCGTCATCGGCGGTGCTGCTGTCGAGCAGTTTCCAATCCAGCAGTCGCGCCCAGCCGTGGGACGGCCACGCGTTTTCGCTCGGATGGCGGCCATACCACGGCCAGCAAACCGGCACACCGCCACGGATTGCGCCGACGTGCGGCCACTTCGCCGCGCACCACAGCCACGGTTTTTGCCCGCGCGGTTGAAAGTGCAGCAACTGCGCACCCTGACGACTGAACACCGCCTGACACAGCGGATGGTCGATCACCAGCACATCGCGCATCTGATAGCGCTCCCAGGCGAACACCGGTCGTTCACGCAAGGATTTGAAGAAGCGTTGCAGCGGATGCTCATGCATGGGCCACGGTTCCAGATTCAACTTTCATGGGCTGCGACACCCCTTTCCAAAAAAAAGCGGACAGCCTGGGCTGTCCGCAAATATGCGCACATAGAGAGGAGCTTATCGCAGACGCGTTAGAACGTAGACTGAATTTTCAGGCCAGCGACCAAAGCGTTGTCCACTTGATCCACGCCACCCGGGTGAGTGATGTATTGCAGGTTAGGACGCACGGTCAGCCAGTTGGTAACGTGGAAGCCGTAGTTGATCTCGTAGTTGTATTCGGTCTCGCGAATCGGCGAGAACACCGGATTGTCGTAGTCCGAAACACCGTTGGAGGCGTTCAACAGCTCGGCGTTTTTCTTCACGTCGTCGTTGACGTGGATACGCGCCGCGCCGATGCCGACGTCATCCTTCGGACGGGCGTCGAACGGGCCTTTGTAGACAAACATCACCGACTGGTAGTTGTCGATGAAGTTGGTGTCCTTGTCGTGGAACGTGGCGTTGGCCGCGATGTTCAGACCACGGGAAGCGTCGCCGTTGTGGCTGGTGAGTTGTTGTTGCGCAACGAACCAGTAGCCGTGCTTGCTGCTGTGGGTGCGGTAGGCATTGCCGGTGGTTGCTGCGTCGTTGCCGTTGATGTCTTCACGGACGTCGGCGGCATCAGCCGTGCTCTTGTAGTAACCGACGCGGTATTCGCCCGGCAGGCTGTTGACCTTCGGCGACCAGACCAGCTCGACCGGCAGCACCGTACCGGCGGTGCCGCTGCCGCTGAGCTTGAAGCCGTTGCCGTGTTCCAGCTGCGACGGGTTCTGGTTGTACGCACCGATCTGCGCGTAGAGCTCGTCGTTGATGTTGTACTTCACACGGATCGCGGCCTGGCTGACGGGCCAGTTGTACCAGATGTTGGTCGCCCAGTTACCGACTTGCGAGCCGCAGAACGCCAGGTTCTGGAATTCGCACGGGAAGGTGTTGAAGTCTTCGCCTTCACCGAAGTAACCGGCCTTGACGTCGAGCTTGTTGTCGAAGAACTGGTGCTGAATCCACAGTTGAGTCAGACGCACCATGTGGCCACGACCGTAGACTTCCTGCGAGGAAGACAAGGTGCCGGCACGCGGGTCGCCAACGCGGTCGTTGGAAATGTTCTGACCGTTACGGTTGGTCAGTTGGATCTTGGCCTGAGTGTTGTCCCAGCCCCAGAGTTTTTGCAGGTCCAGCGCCACGCCCAGACCGAACTGGTCGCTGTAGCGGCCGGTCTTGTCGTCGTTGTAGCCGCCATGCAGGTTGGCGCCCATTTCCCCAACGTAGTCGGCCTTGATGTCGATGCCTTGCTCGATCAGCTTGGTCCGCTCGCCACCCCAGTCGCCCGTCATCCACTTGGAATCGGAGCTGAATGCATCGGCGGCCATGGCATTGCCGGCCATGACCAATGCGGCCGCGGCTGACACTTGGCAGATCAACCGGGCATTGACGTGTTTCTTTTTCATCCCTACATCCTCGTCTTTATTGTTATTAACTGTTTTTTTCCAACGCGGTTTACATCCCCTGCAGAAATGAGCCTGTTGCAGGCTCACTCCCACATTGATTTCTTACCGACCTTTGAACTGAGCAACGTTGGCGCTGTGCGCTTCAGTCTTCGGCAGACCGGCAACCCCCAGGCGCTCGCCGCTCTTGGCGTCGAACAGCAGCACTTTCGACGGATCGAATTGCAGGGTCAGGGTTTCGCCCACCTGCGGCGCCACATCCGGCGCCAGACGGCAGCAGACCTTGGTGTCGTTGAGGTTGACGAACACCAGGGTGTCCGGACCGGTCGGCTCGGTGACCTGCACTTCAGCCTTGATGCTCGGCAGGCCGTTGCCCTCGCCGTTCGCCAGAGCGATCTGCTCCGGACGCAGGCCGAGGATCACTTCGCGATCTTCAAGACCGGCGTCCTGCATCGCCATCGGCAGCTCGCAACGGGCCTGGCCGCTGTCGAGCAGCGCCACCAGACGGCCGTCCTTGCGTTGCAGGCGCAGCGGGATGAAGTTCATCGGCGGCGAACCGATGAAGCTCGCGACGAACAGGTTGGCCGGGTCGTTGTAGATCTCTTTCGGCGTACCGAACTGCTGGATGATCCCGTCCTTCATCACCGCCACTTTATCGCCCAGGGTCATCGCTTCGATCTGGTCGTGGGTCACGTAGACCGTGGTGGTTTTCAGGCGCTGGTGCATCAGTTTCATTTCGGTGCGCATCTCGACGCGCAACTTGGCATCGAGGTTGGACAGCGGTTCGTCGAACAGATAGATCTTCGGACGACGCGCCAGGGCACGGCCCATCGCCACGCGCTGTTGCTGGCCACCGGAGAGCTGGCCCGGCTTGCGATTGAGCAGGTGCTCGATCTGCAGCAGCTTGGCCACGCGGGCGACTTCTTCGTCGATGGCCGACTGGCTCATCTTGCGGATCTTCAGACCGAACTCGATGTTCTCGCGCACGCTCATGGTCGGGTACAGCGCGTAGGACTGGAACACCATCGCGATGTCGCGGTCTTTCGGGCTCATGCCGCTGACGTCCTGGTCACCGATCATGATCGCGCCGCCGGTGATGGTTTCCAGGCCGGCGATGCAGTTCATCAGGGTCGACTTGCCGCAGCCCGAAGGCCCGACGAGGATCAGGAACTCACCGTCCTTGATCGACAGTTCGATGTTCTTCAGGGTGTCCGGCAGGCCGGCACCGTAGGTCTTGTTTACATTGCGAAGTTCGAGCGTAGCCATGATTACCCCTTGACTGCGCCGGCCGTCAGCCCGCGCACGAAATACTTGCCTGCGACCACATAGACCAGCAGGGTCGGCAGCCCGGCGATCATCGCCGCCGCCATGTCCACGTTGTATTCCTTGGCCCCGGTGCTGGTGTTGACCAGGTTGTTCAGCGCCACCGTGATCGGTTGCGAATCACCGCTGGAGAACACCACACCGAACAGGAAGTCGTTCCAGATCTGGGTGAACTGCCAGATCAGGCAGACCATGATGATCGGGGTGGACATCGGCAGGATGATCCGGCGGAAGATGGTGAAGAACCCCGCGCCGTCCAGGCGTGCGGCCTTGATCAGCGCATCCGGAATGCTCACGTAGTAGTTACGGAAAAACAGCGTGGTGAACGCCAGGCCGTAGACCACGTGCACGAACACCAGGCCGGTGGTGGTGCTCGCCAGGCCCATCTTGCCGAGGGTGAACGACGCCGGCAGCAACACGGTCTGGAACGGCAGGAAGCAGCCGAACAGCAGCAGACCGAAGAACAGCTGTGACCCTTTGAAGCGCCAGAACGACAGCACATAACCGTTCAACGCACCGATGGCGGTGGAGATGATCACGGCCGGAACGGTGATCTTGATCGAGTTCCAGAAGTAGCCGTCAACAGTGGCCCAGGCTTTCACCCAGCCGATGCCGCTGACCACGGTCGGCCAGCTCAGCAGGTTGCCGGTGGAAATGTCTTCCGGGGTTTTGAAGCTGGTCAGCAGCATGACCACCAGCGGTACCAGATATAGCAGGACCGCGAGGATCAGCACCGCGTAGATCGCGATGCGACTCAGGCTGATGGCCGGTTTGGAGGCGAGACTAGTCATGACGCTTGGTCCTCAGCTCGGAGTACAGGTAAGGCACGATGATCGCTAGGATCGCACCGAGCATAAGAATCGCACTGGCCGAGCCCATGCCCATCTGTCCACGGCTGAACGTGAACGAGTACATGAACATCGCCGGCAAATCGGAGGAATAACCCGGGCCGCCGGCCGTCATGGCCGCCACCAGGTCGAAGCTCTTGATCGCGATGTGCGCGAGGATCATCACCGCACTGAAGAACACCGGACGCAGGCTTGGCAGCACCACTTTCCAGTAGATGCGCGGCATGCTCGCGCCGTCGATCTGTGCGGCACGGATGATCGATTGATCAACGCCACGCAGACCGGCGAGGAACATCGCCATGATGAAGCCCGAAGCTTGCCAGACCGCCGCGATCACCAGGCAATACACCACGCGATCCGGGTCGATCAGCCAGTCGAGACGGAAGCCTTCCCAGCCCCAGTCCCGCAGCAATTTGTCCAGGCCCATGCCCGGGTTGAGCAGCCATTTCCATGCGGTACCGGTGACGATCATCGAGAGCGCCATCGGGTACAGGTAAATGGTGCGGATAAAGCCTTCGCGACGGATTTTCTGGTCGAGGAAAATCGCCAGCGTCACCCCGATCACCAGAGTGATAGCGATGAACATGCCGCCGAACACGGCCAGGTTCTTGCTCGCCACCCACCAGCGGTCGTTGTCGAACAGCCGCGCGTATTGCGCCAGCCCTGCCCACTTGTAGTTCGGCAGGAAGGTCGACGTGGTGAACGACAGGACAAACGTCCAGAGGATATAGCCATAGAAGCCCACCAGAACGATGAACATGCTCGGCGCCAGCACCAGTTTCGGTAGCCAGCGCTGCAATGCGTCGAACGGCGAGGCCTTGCTGAACACAGCAACAGAACTCATGGGAAGATCCAGTAAAAAAGATGAAGGACCGCTGCAAGCTGCCAGCCTCAAGCCGATGCGCGACTTGAAGCTGGCAGCTGCTCTACGCCGGTATTACTTGGCAGCCTTGACGGCGGTGCCGAGTTTCTTCGCAGCATCGGCCGGGTCGGCTTTCGGGTCGTTGATGAAGTTGGTCACGACATCGAAGAACGCACCCTGTACGGCCAGCGTGGTCGCCATGTTGTGCGCCATGCTCGGCTGCAGGCCGCCGGTCTTGGCGTCTGCCAGGAAGTCCTTGGCAGCGGTCTGGGCGCAGGAGTCGAAACCGTACTTGCCCATGTCGGCGAGCATGTCGTTACGCACCGGGATCGAGCCCTTGTTGATGCTGAAGACTTTCTGGAAGTTTTCACCCAGCACGACCTTGGCGATGTCCTGCTGACCGGCCGCGGTGCCCGCGTCCTTCTGCTTGAACACGGCCAGCGAGTCGATGTTGTAGGTGAACGCCTTGTCGGTGCCCGGGAAGGCTACGCACTCGTAGTCCTTGCCGGCGACTTTCTTGGCAGCAGTCCATTCGGACTTGGCCCAGTCACCCATAATTTGCATGCCGGCCTTGCCGTTGATGACCTTGGCCGCTTCGAGGTTCCAGTCCTGGCCTTTGCCGTCGACGTCCATGTAGGTCGCGACTTTCTTCAGCTCGGTCAGGGCCTTGACCATTTCCGGGCCGGTCAGGGCAGCGTTGTCCAGGTCGACCAGGGCTTTCTTGTAGCCATCAACGCCCATCACCGACAGCACGACCGCTTCGAACACGGTACTGTCCTGCCAAGGCTGACCGCCGTGGGCCAGCGGGATGAAGCCCGCAGCCTTCAGCTTGTCGCCGGCGGCGTAGAATTCTTCGAGGGTGGTCGGGGCTTTGGCGATACCGGCTTTCTTGAAGACTTCCGGGTTGATCCACAGCCAGTTCACACGGTGAATGTTCACCGGCACGGCCACGTAATCACCGTCGTACTTCACGGTATCGGAGACTTTCTTGTCGAGCAGGCTGTCCCACTTCTCGGACTTGGAAACGTCCTTCAGCACGTCGGTGTCGAGCAGACCGGTGGACGCCCATTCCTGGATGTCCGGGCCTTTGATCTGGGCCACGCCAGGCGGGTTGCCAGCTACCGCACGGCTTTTCAGCACGGTCATGGCAGTCGCACCGCCACCACCGGCGACAGCGCCGTCTTTCCAGGTGAAACCGTCTTTTTCCACTTGTGCCTTGAGCACATCGACGGCGGCTTTTTCGCCACCGGACGTCCACCAATGCACGACTTCCACCGAACCTTTGGATTCGGCAGCGGAAACACTCAGGGGCAGCACAGCGAGCGGGAACAGGGAGGCGACAGAAATGACAGTAGCGAGGCGAGAAATCGCATTCATCTGAGATGTACCTTTCTTGTTGTTATGCATGCAAGTCTGGTGCTTGCGCTGCACACGAGTTTAAACAGGACGTTTCCCCTCGCAGGTAACGAAGGGACGCGCAAATGTCACCGCATGGTTACACAGGAATGGGCCGGGACAACTGTGCCAGCGCAGTCGCCATGCTCGGCGCCAGCGGCAGACGCGGGATCAGCACCGCCTGCCAGGCGTGATACAGATCCGGTTTACCCGCCCAGATATCGGCGCTTGGACGGTTCTGCGGATCGAGTTCGTGATGCCAGCTGCCGTCGCAGCGGTCGATGAAATTCGCTTCGCAGAATTCCCAGAATAGCCGGTACCAGGATTCGTACTGCGCATCGCCGGTGCGTTTGAGCAAGGCACTGGCGGCGGCGCTGGCTTCGGCGTGGGTCCAGTGCAGGCGATGGCGCACCACGGCCTTGTTGTCCCAATCGAGGGTGTAGACGATGCCCGGGGCGCCATCGACGTCCCAGCCATGCCGGCAGTTGTTCTCGAACAGCTTTTGCGCATCGGTGGCCAGCCAGCCCGGCGTAAGCATACCGGCCTGGACCCGCGCCGCTTCGAGGTGCAGCAACAGCCGCGCCCACTCGAAACCGTGGCCCGGCGTGGTGCCGTAGGGGCGAAATCCGTCGGCGGGATTGTCATGGTTGTATTCACGCAGCGGCTGCCAGTTTCGGTCGAAATGCTCAATCACCAGATAGTCGTTGGCAGCGGCGTGACCGTGAATCACCCGCTCGACGATGCGTTGCGCACGCACCAGCCAGCGCGGGTCTTCGGTGACATCGGCCAGCGCGAGGAACGCTTCGGTGGCGTGCATGTTGCTGTTGGCGCCGCGATAGGCTTCTTCTTCACTCCAGTCACGATTGAAAAATTCGCGCAGGGCGTCCTCTTCTTCGCTCCAGAAATAGGTGTCGATGATGTCGATGGCGTCATCCAGCAATGCCTTCGCGCCGGGACGCTGGGCGACCACGGCGGAACTGGCCGCGAGGGCCACGAAAGCATGCAGATAAGCGTTCTTGCCGGTGTTGTCGTCGCGGTGCTCGGCGACGGCGAACCAGCCACCATGCAGCGCATCGCGCAAGGGGCCGCGCAATGCCTGAATGCCATGATCAACCAGCTCGGCGAAACCCGGCAGGCCCTGAATGTGGGCCATGGCGAAGCTGTGGGTCATGCGCGCGGTGTTCATGGTTTCGGCTTGCGCGCCGGCCTGGAGCTGGCCGCGCTCATCGAGATTGCCGAAGCCTTCGGGCAGTCGCGAAGCCTTGGCGAACGCCAGCAGGCGCAGGCCTTCGTCGGCGAGCCATTGCTGGTGGGCAGGGGCATTCAGCCAACTGCTGAAGCCCGGATTGAAGTGATCCATGGAAGGCCTTTTTTGTTGTTATGACTGCGGGCAGTCTAAACAACGGGCCGGGGTTGGCTTGTAACGAAGGGGGCAGGTTTTGTCACCAGCCGGTGACATTCGGATCAATCCGCCGAACGCGGCAATTGCAGGGTCACACGCAATCCACCCTCACGCAGATTCTGCAACGTCACTTCACCGCCATGGCTATGGGCAATGTTGCGGGCAATCCCCAACCCCAGCCCATACCCCTGCTGCTGCCCCGCCAGCCGGAAGTGCGGTTCGAACACCTGCTCCAGCCGCTGCTCCGGTACGCCCGGCCCTTCGTCATCAACGTGCAGGACAAACGCACTCTCGTCGTCATCGATATGCAGATGAGCGTTCTGCCCGTACTTCAACGCATTGTCGATCAGGTTGCCGATGCAGCGCTTGAGCGCCAATGGCTTGCCCGGATACGCCGCCAGCGCCCGCCCTTGCTGGGTCACGCGACCATTGCCGTTGGGCGCCAGATACGGCTCCACCAGGCAGTCGAGCACATGGTTCAGATCCACCGGCTCGATGTTTTCGTGGATGTCGGTGTCTTTCACGCATTGCAGCGCGCCTTTGACCAGCAGCTCCAGCTCATCCAGGTCGCGGCCGAACTTGGTTTGCAGCTGTTCGTCTTCCAGCAGTTCGACCCGCAGACGCAGACGGGTGATCGGCGTGCGCAGGTCATGGGAAATCGCGCTGAACAACTGGCTGCGCTCGGTCAGGTAACGGCTGATGCGCTCGCGCATGGTGTTGAAGGCGCGGCCCACTTCCACGACTTCGCTGCCGCCCCCCTCGGCCACCGGCTCGACATCGGCGCCCAGCGACAAGTCCCGCGCCGCCCGCGCCAGGCGCTTGAGCGGCCGGCTCTGCCAGTGCACCAGCAGACCGATGAACAGCAACAGAAATCCGCTGGTGAATACGATGAACCACACCTGCTGGGTCGGCAGGCCCTGCTCTTCAAGACTGGTGTAGGGCTCGGGCAACAGCGAGGCGATGTACAGCCATTCACCCGGCGCCAACTGGATCTGGGTCACCAGCACCGGCGGATTCACCGGTTCCAGGGTCAGCGCGTAGTGCGCCCAGGAGCGTGGCAACTCGTCGAGTTTCAACCCGGCGTTGAAGATACGCAGGTCATCGGGGCTGACGAAGGTCACCAGAATGTCGGTGTCCTGACCCAACGACTGACGCAGCACCTCATCCACCGCTTGAAGCACCGCCGCCTTGCGCGGCGTCACCGGCAGCACTTCCATGCCCAGCGGTTTGTCATTCAGCGTTACCACAAATCGGGTGCCGCCCATGCTGCGCAACTGATCGAGCACCAAAGGCCGGTAAGCCACCGGCAACGAGCGGAAATAACTGACGCTGGCGGTCATCGAATGGGCGAGGCTGCGGGCGCTGGTGACCAGGCCTTCGAGCTGGGTCGCGCGCAACTGAGAAACCCAGATCACGCTGGACAAGGTCTGGGCGAACAACACCGCCAGCAACGTCAGCAGCAGCATCCGCCCGAGCAGCGAACGGGGCATCGGCACTTTGCGCGCGGTGTTGCGCAGGAACTCAGTGACCATTGCCGGCAACCACATTGGCTGCCAGTTGGTAGCCGCTGCCGCGCACGGTGCGGATCAGCCGTGGCGGTTTTTCGGTATCGCGCAGACGCTGGCGCAAGCGGCTGACGGCCATGTCGACGATACGATCGAGGGGCATCAGGTCGCGGCCACGGGTGGCGTTGCCGATGGTGTCGCGGTCGAGGATTTCCTGGGGGTGATCAAGGAACAGCTTGAGCAAGGCGAAGTCGGCGCCGGACAGAATCACTTCCTCGCCGTCGGTGTGAAACAGCCGATGGCTGACCATGTCCAGTCGCCACTCGTCGAAGGCCAGCACTTCGCTGCCGCTGCGTTCCTGGCCGAACTGGGCACGGCGCAACAGGGCTTTGATCCGGGCTTGCAGTTCGCGGGGGCTGAAAGGTTTGCCGAGGTAGTCGTCGGCGCCCAGCTCCAGACCGATCACCCGATCGGCCTCGTCGGAACTGGCGGTGAGCATGATGATCGGCACCTGGGCCTGACGCGGATGCTGGCGCACCCAGCGGCACAGGCTGAAGCCGTCTTCATCGGGCAGCATCACATCAAGGATCACCAGATCACTCGGCGCCTCGTTCAGCGCCTGGCGGAAACTGGCACCGTCGGCCGTGGCCCGTACCTGAAAACCCGCGCGGGTCAGGTAGGTTTCCAGCAACTCGCGTATCTCCTGGTCGTCATCGACCAACAAAATCGACTTGTTGACTGAACTCACTTCGAAGGCATCCTTGTTGTTGGAATTGGGCGGATTATGCCTGATGTGCCGATGGTTCCCACGCTCGGCGTGGGAATGTTCATTTACCGGATTGTTCGAGCGCCACTCCTGCACCGACCAGACCCGAGTACGGTGCCGTCACCAGCCACACCGGAATCCCCTTGAAGTAATCGCTCATGCAGCCCTTGTCGGCGAAGCTGCGGGCGAAACCGCTTTCGAGGAAGAAATCGGCAAAGCGCGGAATCACGCCGCCAACGATGTACACCCCACCACGACCACCGGTGGTCAGCACGTTGTTGCCGGCCACGCGACCGAGCCAGCAGCAGAACTGCTCCAGCACTTCCAGGGCAATCGGGTCACCGGCAAGGCCGGCTGCGGTGATCGCTTCCGGTGTGTCGAGTTTCGGTTCATAACCATCCACCGCGCAGATCGCCCGGTATACCCGAGGCAGGCCGCCGCCGCTCAACGCGGTTTCCGCGCTGACGTGGCCGATTTCGTTGTGGATGTGTTGCCAGAGCTGGGTTTCACGCGGGCTGCTCAGCGGCAGATCGACGTGACCGCCCTCTCCCGGCAACGCGGCAAACCGGCCTTCGCCCAGATCGAGCAAAGTGCCGACGCCCAACCCGGTGCCCGGACCGATCACCACCGCCGGACGCAACGGTTCCGGCTCGCCTTCGCAGACCACGCGGAATTCGCCGGGCTGCAAACGGGTCATGCCCAGTGCCATGGCGGAGAAGTCGTTGATCAGCAATAACTGCTCGACCTGTAACGCCTGGCAGAACGCCTTGCGGCTCAGGCGCCAGTGGTTGTTGGTGAACTTGAATTCATCGCCGCTCACGGGACCCGCCACCGACAGGCACACCGAACCGATGGCGCCCGGTGCCAGGCCGAGCCCGCTCAGGTAGAGGCTGATCGCCTCTTCCGGGCTGGCATGGTCGGCCGTGGCCAGCACCTGCACCGATTCGAGCTGCTGATCTTTCCACAACGCGAACCGCGCGTTGGTGCCTCCGATGTCACCGACCAAAGCCAGTTTCAATTAAGCGTCTCCAGGGCAGAAGTGAAGGCGCTGGCGCCCTGCTCTGCCGAGCTGAAGGCCAAACGCATGAAGCCAAACAGTTCGCGGCCGCTGCCGATGTTGTTGCCCAACAGGCCTTTGGCGGGTTCGCGCGCTGCAAATTCGGCGGCGTCCACCTTGAGTTCCAGGGTGCCTTTGACGCCGTCGACGCGGATGATATCGCCCTCTTGCACGCGAGCCAAAGCGCCGCCGACATAAGCCTCCGGGCTGACGTGGATCGCCGCCGGGATTTTCCCCGACGCGCCGGACATCCGCCCGTCCGTCACCAGCGCGACCTTGAAGCCGCGATCCTGCAGCACACCGAGGAACGGCGTCATCTTGTGCAGTTCCGGCATGCCGTTGGAACGCGGGCCCTGAAAGCGCATCACCGCGACAAAATCCTTCTCCAGCAAACCGGCCTTGAAAGCGTCGGCCAGGTCCTGTTGATCCTGGAACACCATGGCCGGTGCTTCGACGATCTGGTTTTCCAGCGCCACGGCAGACACTTTCATCACGCCACGACCGAGATTGCCTTCCATCACCCGCAAGCCGCCCTCTGCCGAGAACGCACGAGCCACCGGACGCAGGATGTTTTCGTCGAGGCTGTCGGTCGGGCCTTCGCGCCACACCAGTTTGCCGTTATCGAGGAACGGCTCCTTGGTGTACTGGTTCAAACCGTGGCCGAGCACGGTGTTGACGTCTTCGTGCAGCAGGCCCGCTTCCAGCAGTTCGCGGATCAGGAACGACATCCCGCCCGCCGCCTGGAAGTGGTTGATGTCAGCCTTGCCGTTCGGATAGACGTGGCTCAGGGTCGGCACGACTTCGGAGAGGTCGGCCATGTCCTGCCAGGTCAGTTGAATGCCCGCCGCCATGGCGATGGCCGGCATGTGCAGGGTGTGGTTGGTCGAACCGCCGGTGGCGTGCAGCGCGACGATCGAGTTGACCAGCGCCTTCTCGTCGACGATTTCGCCGATCGGCAGGAAGTTGCCGTTCTGTTTGGTCAGGCGCGTGACCTGATGCGCGGCTTCGCGGGTCAGGGCCTCGCGCAGGGGCGTGTTCGGGTTGACGAAGGACGCGCCCGGCAAGTGCAGGCCCATGACCTCCATCAGCAACTGGTTGGTGTTGGCGGTGCCGTAGAAGGTGCAGGTGCCCGGGCTGTGGTAGGACTTCATTTCCGATTCCAGCAGCTCTTCGCGGGTCGCCTTGCCTTCGGCGTACTTCTGCCGCACGTCGGCTTTTTCCTTGTTGGAAATCCCCGAGACCATCGGCCCGCCCGGCACGAAAATCGTCGGCAAGTGACCGAAACGCAACGAACCCATCATCAGCCCCGGCACAATCTTGTCGCAGATGCCGAGCATCAGCGCGCCGTCGAACATGTTGTGGGACAGCGCCACCGCCGTCGACATCGCGATCACTTCGCGGCTCGGCAGGCTCAGTTCCATGCCCGGCTCGCCCTGGGTCACGCCGTCGCACATCGCAGGCGTACCGCCGGCGAACTGGCCGACCGAACCGATTTCGCGCAAGGCGTTCTTGATCTGCTCCGGGAAGACTTCGTACGGCTGGTGCGCCGAAAGCATGTCGTTATAAGACGAAACAATCGCGATGTTCGCCGAGTTCATCATCCGCAGACTGTGCTTGTCTTCGCTGCCACACCCGGCCACGCCGTGGGCGAAGTTGGCGCATTGCAGTTTGCCGCGCATCGGCCCGTCGGTTGCGGCGCCGCGAATGAGCGCAAGGTAAGCCTGACGCGTGGCGCGGCTGCGGGCGATAAGCCGTTCGGTGACCTCAAGAACGCGGGGATGCATGTGTAGAACTCCAGGCTAACGGATGTGGCGACCTGATTGTCTATGCTGACCAAAGCGCCCGCACGTGTGGGATGACGGGCGGTTTCCTTGACCATTCGGACCAGTTGATTCAGGTCACTCGTTGTAGATAAAACAAAATATTGCCACTAAAAAGGCTTGTTTTCTATTTTTATGCGAATAATCTTGTAATTCCAACAACAAAACGACGGCGGCGCTGTTCAATGACTCTTCGAATCGCAATCAATGGTTTTGGCCGCATCGGCCGTAATGTCCTGCGCGCACTGTATACCCAAGGCTATCGACAGGATTTGCAGATCGTCGCCATCAACGATCTGGGCGACAGCGCGATCAATGCGCACTTGCTCAAATACGATACCGTTCACGGCACGTTCGATGCCGAAGTTGCGCATGACAACGAGAGTCTGACCGTCAACGGTGACCGTATTTCGGTCAGCGCGATCCGCAACCCGGCCGAGCTGCCATGGGCTGCGGAAAAGATTGATGTGGTCTTCGAATGCACCGGTCTGTTCACCGACCGGGCCAAAGCCGCCGCGCATATTACTGCCGGTGCGCGCAAAGTCATCATCTCGGCCCCGGCGAAAGGCGCTGATGCCACCGTCGTTTATGGCGTGAACCACGACATCCTGCGCCAGTCGCACCAGATCATTTCCAACGCCTCGTGCACCACCAACTGCCTGGCCCCGGTGGCCCAGGTGCTGCACCGCGAACTGGGCATCGAAAGCGGTCTGATGACCACGATTCACGCCTACACCAACGACCAGAACCTGACCGACGTCTATCACACCGACCCGTACCGCGCCCGTTCCGCCACGCAGAACATGATCCCGAGCAAGACCGGCGCCGCCGAAGCCGTGGGCCTGGTGCTGCCGGAACTGGCGGGCAAGCTGACCGGCATGGCCGTGCGCGTGCCGGTGATCAACGTATCGCTGGTTGACCTGACGGTTCAGTTGAAACGCGAAGCCTCGGCCGATGAAGTGAACGCACTGATGAAAGCCGCGAGCCAGCACTCGAAAATCCTCGGCTACAACACCCTGCCGCTGGTATCGAGTGACTTCAACCACAATCCGCTGTCGTCGATCTTCGACGCCAACCACACCAAATCCAGCGGCAAACTGCTGAAAGTGCTGGCCTGGTACGACAACGAGTGGGGCTTCTCCAACCGCATGCTCGATAACTGCCTGGCGCTGTGTAACGCGGAATAAAACCGCTGCTGCCGATTTTAAGGCGGGTCGTGGCTTTACCAACCTTTGACAAATCAACACTTGACCACTCGGGCGGATGATAAGCATTATCATTCGCTCGAAATGGATCAGGTCCTCCCGTGAGTCAGTCGCAGTTCAATCACGTTTTCCTCGCCCAGCGCACTTCATTGCTGCGAACGCTGGAACGCATGGTCAACAACCACAGCACCGCCGAAGACCTGTTGCAGGAAACCTACCTGCGCGTCACGCGGGCGCTGAGCGAACGGGCCATCGATCACCTTGAACCCTTTGTCTTCCAGACCGCGCGCAACCTGGCGCTGGATCACTTGCGTGCGCGCAAGATTCACTCACGCACCATGGTCGACGACGTGCCGCAGGACGTGGTACACAGCGTTGCCGCCCCCGCCAGCAGCGCCGAAGACGCCGCCCACGCCGAACAATTGCTGGAGCGCTTGAACGTGAGCCTCGGTGAACTCAGCCCCCGTCAGCAGCAAATCTTCATCCTCAGCCGCCTGCACGGGCACAGCTATCAGGAAATCGCCGAAGAACTCAGCGTCTCTCTCAGCACGGTGCAGAAAGAACTCAAATTGATCATGACCATTTGCATCGGTGTCGCCGAGCGCCTGAATGGCGACTGATGCTGTAGGTTTTTTCTCTAAGTGCCAGGATCGACTGCACTGATCATCGGGCTTTGTTACCCTTGCCCGACTTTTACGCTTCACTAAAAAAACAGCCGTGCACAGACACTGCCGAGGAAACACCGTGACGGACACCCACCGCCCTCCTTCGCCCGACACGGCGCAGGACGCCGCCAACGCAATGGACCAGGCTCTGGACTGGCTCATCGTGCTCGGCAGCCCGGACGAGGAGCAGACCCGGCAGTTTCATGCCTGGCTGGCGGCCGATCCGTTGAACGCCCAGGCATTCGCCAAGGCCCAGGCGATCTGGGATGGCCCGCAGATCGCCCAGTGCGCGCAAGACCTCGCGGCCAGACCGAAGAAAGTCACCGTCCTCACACGCCTGCGCCCGCACTGGAAACCGCTGGCCACCGCTGCGGTGCTGATTCTCGGTCTGTTCAGTTTCAGCAACCTGCCGATGCGTCTGCAGGCCGATCACCTGACCGTGGTCGGCGAGCGGCAACGTTTGCAGCTGGAGGACGGCTCGAAAGTCCTGCTCAACACCAATTCCGCCTTCTCCAGCACGATCAATGATCGCCAGCGGGTTGCGCGGCTGTATCAGGGTGAAGCGTTTTTCGAGATCCCGGCCAGCCGCACCCAGCCACTGGAAATCGACGCCGGGCCGGTGAAAGCCAGCGTGCGCGACACCGCGTTCGCCGTGCGTTATCTGGATGGCGTGGCGCAGGTTCGGGTGCAGCGCGGTGATGTCGATCTGCGTGCGACCCGTGACGATGCCCGGGTGCGGCTGTCCGCCGGGGAAAGCATCCGCATCGGCCCCAATGGTTTCGACCGCCCGGCCAAGGTCGACGCCGCTACCGATCTGGCGTGGGTGCAGGGTCGGTTGATCTTCGAAAACTGCCCGTTGAACCAGGTGCTGGCGGAACTACGCCGCTACTACCCGGGTTTCATCATCAACACCAACGAACACCTGGCCGACGTCGCCGTCACCGGCAATTACCGTCTCGACCAGCCGCTGGACGTGGTGCGCTCGCTCGCTCACATCACCTCGGCCAAGCTTCAGGAATTCCCGGCGCTGGTGATTCTGAACTAAATGAGAATTATTTTTACTCGATAGCAGAAGCTCGTTCGTCTCGTTATAGCCAATGCAATTGATTCGCATCTTCGGACGTGAATCAGCACCTATAAAGATTCGTGCGACACGGAGCGCTATCGATGTCCTCACGCCTTACCCGCCAGACTTCTTCCCCTTCCCGCGTGCTGTCGTTGCTGACCGCCGCCATTCTGATGGCCGGCACCGCGCCACTGATGGCCGCCACCGAGCAACCGGCACGCAACATGGGCGATTACTCGTTCGCCATCAGCCAGCAACCGCTGGTGTCGGCGCTCAACGCGTTCACCGCCGTCACCGGCTGGCAGGTCGGTTTGCCGGCCGAACTGGGTAAAGGCGTGTCGTCGCCGGGCGTGCGCGGTTCGCTGCCACCGGAAAAAGCCCTGGAGCGACTGTTGGTGGGGACCAACCTGAGCTTCCGCAAGCTGAGCAACAACAACGTCGTGCTGGAAAAACGCAACAACAGCGGCGCGCTCAACCTCGACCAGGTGACCATTAGCGCCACCCGTCAGGAACAATCGGTCAACAGCGTGCCGGCCACCGTCACCGTGCAGACCCGCCAAGATCTGGACCGCAACAACGTCAACACCATCAAGGATCTGGTGCGCTACGAGCCGGGCGTCTCCGTGGGCGGCGCCGGTCAGCGCGGCGGTATCAGCGGCTACAACATTCGCGGCATCGACGGTGACCGCATCCTGACCCAGGTCGACGGTGTCGAAGTGCCGGACGGTTTCTTCAACGGCCCGTACGCCAAGACCCAGCGCAACTACGTCGACCCGGAAATCGTCAAACGCGTGGAAATCCTCCGTGGCCCAGCCTCGGTGCTGTACGGCAGCAACGCCATCGGCGGCGCGGTCAGCTACTTCACCCTCGACCCGAACGACATCATCAAGCCAGGCCAAGACGTCGGCGCCCGCCTGAAAACCGGCTACAGCTCCGCCGACGACAGCTGGCTGAAATCCGCCACCGTTGCCGGTCGCGCTGAGCAGTTCGACGGTTTGCTGCACTACAGCCAGCGCGACGGTCATGAAACCGATTCCTACGGCAGCAACAACGGCACCGGTCTTGAGCGCACTGCCGCCAACCCGGAAGACGTGAAAGCCTCCAACGTGCTGGCCAAGATCGGCTGGAACTACAGCGAAGGTTCGCGCCTGGGCCTGACCTACGAAAAGTACAAGGATGATCGCGACACCGATCAGAAAAGCGCCTACGGCGGGCCGTACTTCAACGGCGCCCCGACCATTCCGAACAGCGTTTTGCCCGGCGGCATGTACCAGTGGCGCACCGGCAACGACACCGTCACCCGTGAGCGTTTCGGCCTGGAACACAGCTTCGAGTTGAACAGCCTGCTGGCGGACAACGTGAAGTGGAGCCTCAATCACCAGACCGCCAAGACCGACCAGAGCACCGACGAGTTTTACTATCCGATGACCCGTAAAGTGCTGCGTACCCGCGACACGATCTACGAGGAAAAACAATGGGTGTTCGATGCGCAACTGGACAAGGCATTCGCCATCGGTGACACCGATCACGTGCTGACCTACGGCACCACGATCAAACAGCAGAAAGTCACTGGTTCGCGCAGCGGCGACGGCAAGTGCCTGGCGGTCGGTCGCGGCTGCACCGCCATCGGCGCCACCAGTGCGGCTGACGTGCTGAAGAAGTCCAGCGACTTCCCGGACCCGACCATCAATACCTACAGCCTGTTCGCCCAGGATCAGATCAGCTGGAACAAATGGACCTTCCTGCCGGGCCTGCGCTACGACTACACCCAGCTCAAGCCGCACATCACTCAGGAGTTCCTCAACACCGTGGCCGCCGACGGCAAAGGCACGGTCAGCGACGAAAACAAGACCTGGCATAAAGTCTCGCCGAAATTCGGCCTGACCTACGCCCTGACCGACAACTACACCTGGTACGGCCAGTACGCCGAAGGCTTCCGCACCCCGACCGCGAAAGCGTTGTACGGCCGCTTCGAGAACAGCACCACCGGCTACAACGTGGCGCCGAACCCGAACCTTGAACCGGAAAAGAGCAAAAGCTATGAAACCGGTCTGCGCGGCAACTTCGAGCAAGGCTCGTTCGACGTGGCGGTGTTCTATAACAAGTACCGCGACTTCATCAACGAAGACGCCGTCACCCCGGGCTACAGCGAGCTGACCTTCCAGTCCAGCAACATCAAGCACGCCACCATCAAGGGTGCCGAAGTCAAAGGTCGCCTGAACCTGGATTCCTTCGGTGCGCCGCAAGGTCTGTACACCCAGGGTTCGATCTCCTACGCCTACGGACGCAACAACGACAACGGCGAGCCGTTGAACAGCGTCAATCCGCTGACCGGCGTATTCGGTCTGGGTTATGACCAGGACAACTACGGCGGCCTGCTGAGCTGGACCGTGGTGAAGAAAAAGGATCGCGTCGACGACACCAACTTCAAGTCGCCGGACGGTGTCAGCAGTCAATTCAAATCCCCGGGCTTCGGCATTCTCGATCTGGCCGGCTACTACAAGGTCACCGACGACGTCACCGTCAGCGGCGGCATCTACAACCTGACCGACAAGAAGTACTGGTTGTGGGATGACGTGCGCGGTTACGACAGCGTCGGCGAAGCGTCGGTGACACAACCGGCCAACCTCGATCGCCTGACCCAGCCGGGTCGCAACTTCGCGATCAATCTGGTCTGGGATATCTGATCCGGATGACCTCACGGTGCGTGCATTGTCGCGCCGTGAGGTTTTTTTACTGTCCGGCGCTTGCCCGTTCGTCTCGTTATCAAGCGCCTCATTTATCAAGGACATCTCATGAGCACCCCGGAAAAAGCCCTGCGTTCGCAACGCCTGAACCAGATCACTCACGAGCCGCACAGCAAGCTCGATGCGCTGGTGAAAGCCCATGCGCCGTTCGAGACTCGCGCCAATTTCGCCCGTTTCGTGGTCGCGCAGTACCTGTTCCAGTCGGAACTGGTCTCGCTGTACAACGATGCCGAACTGACTGCCATCGTCCCTGACCTGCCGGCCCGCTGCCGTGCCGAAGCGGCCAAGGCCGACCTTGCCGACCTCGACACCGAAGTGCCTGCCCCGGTGGCCGGCGCGGTGAAAAACCCGAGCAAGGCCCGCGCCCTGGGTTGGATCTTCGTCTCCGAAGGTTCCAAGCTCGGCGCTGCGTTCCTGATCAAACGCGCCGTCGCGCTGGAACTGAGCGAAAACTTCGGCGCCCGTCATCTGGGCGAGCCTGAAGGCGGTCGCGCCGAAGGCTGGAAGAGCTTCGTGCGCACCCTCGATTCGCTGCAATTCAGTGCCGAAGAAGAAGCCGAAGTGGAGCAAGGCGCGATCGACGCATTCAACCGCTTCACCGTGCTGCTGGAACAGGCTTACGCCACGGAAGCCGAACCGGCCTGATACTGGCCACACTGTAAAATCCTGTGGGAGCCGGCAAGCCAGCTCCCACAAGGAATTGCGTAAGTCTGTAAGATTCCTGCCCTGTCTCATAAGCCACTCGCTGAGCCCATGCCCCAACCCGCCTCCTCCCGACTCGCCCGCCTGCTGTTCGGCCTGCTCGCCTACGTCAGCCTCGGCATCGGCCTGATCGCCATCGTCGTCCCCGGCCTGCCGACCACCGAGTTCATCCTGCTCGCCGCCTGGGCCGCGACCCGCAGTTCGCCGCGCCTGAGTGCCTGGCTGGAAAACCATCGGCTGTTCGGGCCGATCCTGAGCAACTGGCGCAACGGCAAGATCATCGCCCGCAAGGCCAAGGTAAGTGCCACCGTCAGCATGCTGCTGTGCGCCACCCTGATGCTGGTGGTGCTCGATCACGGCTGGCCGGTCTATCTGGCGATTGCCGGCATGACCCTGGGTAACCTGTGGATCTGGTCGCGCCCGGAATCGCTGCCGAAGATTTCCTGATTTTTCCCTTCTTTTCAGGGCTTTTGCCCGCGCAAACGTTTTGCCGTGACCGTTCGTCGGCATACGCCTCATGCACCCTCGCCCCGCGCCGATGAGCAATGAATGGCGCTGAATGGATTTGGCGAATCGGGCAACTCCGTGCCCCGTAGCCAATAGTTCATTCATTCGCGAGAACACTCCATGTTCGACTCCCTGTCCATTCGCCTGAAAATCGTCCTGCTGTCCGGGCTCTGCCTGCTCGGCGTGGTTGCGCTGATCGTCGGCATCAACATCTACCAGACCAACCAGAACGACGAACTGGTCAGCGATTCGAGCAGCAAGATGCTCACCGCCAGCGTGCAGAACCTGCTGCAGGCCAAGGCGGCCGAACAGGCGGTGCAGGTGCAGAAAACCTTCGGCGAGAGCCTGCTGGTGATCACTGCTCTGGCCGACCAGATCAAGGACATGCGCGTCATGGCCGCCAAGCGTTCGCTGGACGCCGGGGCCTTGCGTGAAGAGTTGAACCTGAGCCTGAAAACCGCGTTCGAGCGCAACAGCAAGGTGCTGGGTATCTGGCTGGCCTTCGAACCCAACGGCCTGGACGGCAAGGACAGCGAGTTCGTCAACGACGCGGCGCGCCAGTCCAACGAAGCCGGGCGCTTCGCCACCTACTGGAGCCGCGCCGCCGGTTCTGCGCTGAACACGATCATGGTCGAAGAAGACATGACCAAGACCACCCTCAGCGTCAGCGGCACGCCCTACAACAGTTGGTACACCTGCCCTCGCGACAACAAGCGCACCTGCCTGCTCGACCCGTACGCCGACACCGTGGGCACCAAGGAAATGCTCATGACCACCATTTCGGTGCCGCTGCTGGTGGACGGCAAGGCCATCGGCGTGGTCGGCATCGATATCGCCCTCGACGCCCTGCAAGCGGCGGCCGTGGGCTCCCAGCGTGAACTGTTCAACGGCGCCGGGCACATGCTGATTGTCTCCGGCAGCGGCGTGTTGGGCGCCTACAGCACCGACGCGACCAAGGTCGGCAAAGGCATCGCCGAAACCCTCGGCGCCGAAGGCAAGGACATCCTGCAATTGCTGAGCGCCGGCACACCGAAGATTCTCGAACAGGGCGACCTGATCCGCGCCGTGTACCCGGTCGATCCGATCGGCAATTCCCGGGCCTGGGGCGTGGTCATCGACCTGCCGAAACAAGTACTGCTGGCCGACTCGGTCAAGCTGCAAGCGGTGCTTGATGACGCTCAGCAAACCGGTGTGATGACCGCGTTGGCGGTGGCCGTGATCGCCGGCCTGATCGGCCTGGTGCTGATCTGGCTCACCGCCTCGGGCGTGACCCGGCCGATCAACAGCGTCGCCGAGATGCTGAAGAACATCGCCAGCGGCGAAGGCGACCTGACCCAGCGCCTGAACTACACCAAAAAGGATGAACTGGGCGAACTGGTGAACTGGTTCAACCGCTTCCTCGACAAGCTGCAGCCGACCATCGCCCAGATCAAACAGAGCATCACCGAGGCTCGTGGCACCGCCGATCAGTCGTCGGAAATCGCCCGCCAGACCAGCGAAGGCATGCAGGTGCAGTTCCGCGAAATCGATCAGGTGGCCACCGCGTCCAACGAAATGAGCGCCACCGCCCACGACGTGGCCAACAGCGCCTCGAACGCCGCCAACGCGGCCAAAGGCGCCGATCAGTCGGCCAAGGACGGGATGTCGATCATCGAGCGCAGCACCCGCGACATCAATCAACTGGCCGATGAAGTCAGCAAAGCGGTGACCGAGGTTGAAGAACTGGCGGTCAACAGCGAACAGATCGGTTCGGTGCTGGAAGTGATCCGCAGCATTGCCGAACAGACCAACCTGCTGGCACTGAACGCCGCGATCGAAGCCGCCCGCGCTGGTGAAAGCGGTCGTGGTTTCGCGGTCGTCGCCGACGAAGTCCGTAACCTGGCCAAGCGCACTCAGGATTCGGTCGAGGAGATCCGCGTGGTCATCGAACGCATCCAGACCGGCACCCGTGGCGTGGTCGCGACCATGCATTCGAGCCAGACCCAGGCCCACAACAACGCCGGGCAGATCCGTCAGGCCGTGGACGCTCTCGGCAAGATCAGCGATGCGGTGACCGTGATCAGCGACATGAACCTGCAGATCGCCAGCGCCGCCGAACAGCAAAGCGCCGTGGCCGAAGAGGTCAATCGCAACGTGTCGGCGATCCGCACTGTCACCGAGACCCTGACCGAACAGGCCACCGAATCGGCGGCGATCAGCAGCCAGCTGAATGCCCTGGCCAGCCAGCAGATGAAATTGATGGATCAGTTCCGCGTGTAATTGCGGTTGCCCTGAATCCCTGTGGGAGCTGGCTTGCCAGCGATGGCGGTAGATCAGTCGATACACTGCTGACTGACACTCCATAATCGCTGGCAAGCCAGCTCCCACAGGGGACAGTGTGTTTCATCTAAGCCGACAGCGTTTTGCACTATTCTGCCCTCTCGTTCCGGAGGGCCTTCGATGACTGATCTGCTCACGTCCATTCAAGCCGCACTCGGCTTGCCCAGCACGCCGATTCCATTCACCGGCGAGGGCGCCCTGCCCTCTGTATTTGCCGTCACCGACCTGGCCTGCGCGAGCATTGCCGCTGCCGGGCAAGCCGTCGCTGAACTCCTTCGGCAGCAAACCGGCGACTTGCCCACGGTAGAAGTCGACCGCCGCCTCGCCTCGTTCTGGTTCGCCACCTCGCTGCGGCCAATAGGTTGGGAAGTCCCACCGCTGTGGGACCCGGTGGCAGGTGACTACGCGACCAAGGACGGCTGGATCCGCCTGCACACCAACGCCCCGCATCATCGCGCCGCCGCTGAAAGCGTGCTGGGTGCCTGTGCCGATCGCGCGGCCATGGCAGCGAAAGTCGCGCAATGGGCCTGTGCCGATCTGGAGCAAGCGGTGGTCGATGCCAAGGGTTGTGCAGCCGAAATGCGCAGTTGGGCGCTGTGGCAGAACCACCCCCAGGGCCTGGCGGTGAATGCCGAGCCGTTGGTGCATTTCAGTGATGGAGAGGAAGGTCATCTCCCCTGGAATGGCTCGGTGGCGCAGCCATTGGCCGGACTCAAGGTGCTCGATTTGACCCGCGTCCTCGCCGGCCCGACCGCCAGCCGCTTTCTCGCAGGGCTCGGCGCCAATGTCCTGCGCATCGACCCGCCGACCTGGAACGAACCCGGCGTAGTGCCGGAAGTGACCCTCGGCAAACGCTGTGCGCGGCTGGATCTGCATGAGCCGGCAGATCGCGCGGTGTTTGAAAGCCTGCTCAAGGACGCTGACATTCTGCTGCACGGCTATCGCGCCGATGCGCTTGAGCATCTCGGTTTTGGCACCGAACGTCGCCGGCAACTGGCGCCGGGGCTGATCGACGTCTGCCTCAATGCTTACGGCTGGAGCGGTCCGTGGCAGAACCGCCGGGGCTTCGACAGTCTGGTGCAGATGAGCAGCGGGATTGCCGAGGCCGGGCGGCGCTGGAAGCAGGCGGACAAGCCGACACCGTTGCCGGTACAGGCGCTGGATCATGCGACGGGGTATTTGATGGCGGCGAGTGTGATCCGGTTGCTGGCTGACAGACTGCGCAGTGGTCGAGGTGGATCCGCACGGTTGTCGCTGGCACGGACGGCGAAGTTGTTGATCGAGCAGGGGCCGGGCACGAACAAAGCGCTGCGTCCGGAAGATGCAAAAGATCGGAGTTTGCAGATGGAGCAGACGCCCTGGGGTCCGGCGCATCGGCTGCAAGCGCCTTTGAAGATCAGCGGGACGCCATTGCAGTGGACATTGCCGGCCACCGAGTTGGGTTCACATCAAGCGCGATGGTTTTGACTGCGTGCGGGTTTCAATCCGCACGACTCGACGAAGTCCACAGCAACTGCGCCGCATACCCCCGAAACGGTCGCCAGGCCTCGGCGCGGGCAGACAATTCCCGCGCCGTCATCCGCTCCCCTTCCAGCACCTCCAGTGCTCGCAGCAACCCCACATCCCCGGTCGGAAACCCGTCCATGTCCCGCAACTGCCGCAGCGCGATGTACTGCGCCGTCCAGTCGCCAATCCCGTGCAGCGCCAGCAACCGCGCGGTCCCGGAGGCAAACAGCAGCGGATCATCCAGCGACGCCT
Organism: Pseudomonas sp. MWU12-2029; assembly: GCF_023242425.1. Classification (NCBI taxonomy): domain Bacteria; kingdom Pseudomonadati; phylum Pseudomonadota; class Gammaproteobacteria; order Pseudomonadales; family Pseudomonadaceae; genus Pseudomonas; species Pseudomonas sp. MWU12-2029. The sequence goes on from NZ_JALJDY010000004.1 coordinate 129,990, forward strand.
GCGCCACCCCGGACAAGGTGCGCCCGCGACTTTTCGGCATGCCCAGTGTCGTTAGATCGGCACTCGCCAAAACGGCTGCGCGAGGAAAGACGTGAGTCAGTCCAGGCACCGACGAACGCAATGGCTCGCCATACTGCGCCAGCAGTTTCCCCGCCAGCCGGATCGCCCCGACCACGGTGATCTGCTGCCCCAGCACCGCCCGAAACGCCAGCTCCAATCCATCCCACGCACCCGGCACCCGCAACCCCGGGCGTTCGGCAATCAACCGCGCCAACAGCGGGTCCGCCTTCAAATGCTGTTGCATCGTCGGCAGATCCGCGTCCAGATCGAACAGCCGACGCAAGCGCATGATGATCTCGGGAACCGCTGACGGATCGGGGAAATCCAGCTCCACCTCCAGCGCATCGCCGTCACCTGGCCAGACCGAAACCGTGCCGTGAACGCCGTTCAACCCGATGCTGCGCGAATAAACGCCATCGACCACCCTCTCCATCCCGACCACCGCCCGCGCGGCGAGAAAATCGAGCATCGCCGGCCAGTCGTAGGGCGCCAGGTATTCGAGCCGCAGCCTCACAACGACAGCAAGCCGCTGTACAACCCGTAGGCCGCCAGCCCGGCCCCGGCGATCACGCAGGTGAAAATCCCCTTTTCGATGGTGGTAAACAGCGGCTCGCCCTGCTCATGCTTGGCCTTGGCGAACAGGATCACCCCCGGGGCATACAGCAGCGCCGACAACAGCAGGTATTTCACCCCGCCGGCATACAGCAACCACACCGCGTAGCACAGGGCGATGCCGCCGATCAGCAGGTCCTTGGTGCGCTCGGCCGAGGCATGTTCGTAGGTTTCGCCGCGCCCGCTCAACAGCACCGCATAGGCCGCCGACCACAGGTACGGCACCAGAATCATCGACGACGCGAGGTAGATCAGGCTGGTGTAAGTGCCGGCGGAAAACAGCGTGATCAGCAGGAAAATCTGGATCATCACGTTGGTCAGCCACAGCGCGTTGACCGGCACATGGTTGGCATTTTCCTTTTTCAGGAACGCCGGCATGGTCTTGTCCTTGGCCGTGGCAAACAGGATTTCGGCGCACAGCAGCGCCCATGACAACAATGCGCCGAGCAACGAAATCGCCAGGCCGATGCTGATCGCCAGCGCGCCCCACGGCCCGACGATGTGTTCCAGCACCGCCGCCAGCGAAGGGTTCTGCAAGGTCGCCAGTTCCGGCTGGCTCATGATCCCCAGCGACAAGACGTTGACCAGCACCAGCAGCGCCAGCACGCCGATGAAACCGATCACCGTGGCCCGGCCGACATCCGAACGTTTCTCGGCCCGCGCCGAGTAAACGCTGGCACCTTCGATGCCGATGAACACGAACACCGTCACCAGCATCATGTTGCGCACCTGATCCATCACCCCGCCGAAATTCGGATTGCTGCGGCCCCAGATGTCGCGGGTAAACACGTCAGCCTTGAACGCCACTGCAGCGATGACGATGAACATGACCAGCGGCACGATCTTGGCCACGGTGGTCAGTTGGTTGATGAACGCCGCCTCCTTGATCCCGCGCATCACCAGAAAGTGCACGGCCCACAGCAGCACCGAGGCGCAACCGATGGCGATCGGCGTGTTGCCCTGGCCGAACACCGGAAAGAAGTAGCCGAGGGTGCTGAACAGCAACACGAAATACCCGACGTTACCCAGCCAGGCACTGATCCAGTAACCCCACGCTGAAGAGAAACCCATGTAGTCGCCGAATCCGGCCTTGGCGTAGGCGTAGACGCCGGAATCCAGCTCCGGCTTGCGGTTGGCCAGGGTCTGGAATACGAACGCCAGAGTCAGCATGCCGATGGCGGTAATTCCCCAGCCAATCAGGATGGCACCGGCATCGGCTCGCGCCGCCATGTTCTGGGGCAAGGAGAAAATACCCCCGCCAATCATCGAACCCACCACCAGGGCGATCAGCGCGCCAAGGCGCAGCTTTTGCGTCGGTTGCGACATACAAATCTCCTTGAAAGATGTGGTGAGGTTTTATTTGTAACAACTATTAACTAAACGGCTAACAGTCGAAGACGTTTATCAGGTAATGCCAACAAACGCCCACTTATATATAGCGGATGACGCTAACGCCTAGCACGTTAAGTCAGTTTTGTGCGCCGATCCTAATAAATCAATTCTGTACTGAAAACAGATGTGAAAAATTTGCCAAAACCGGAAAAGCAACTAGCGTGATAACTCGAAAGTAATAGGATCCATTCCCAATCAAATCGACCAAAGGCCTCTGGGACGGGCCTTCCAGACAGTAGCCTTATGCCTGCAGTGGATTCATAAGTCATTCATTAACAATGGAATGTGGCCATGCACTGATCTATGTCAGCTGTTTGAACAGTCAACAGAACTACGCTGTGAACTCTTCTCTCCTGCAATGGAGTCATGCAATGTCTGAAGCTCCCGGAAAACTACGACTAGGTGCACTGGTTGCCCTGGTAGTCGGATCAATGATCGGTGGCGGGATATTCTCTTTGCCACAAAACATGGCCGCCAGCGCCGACGTCGGTGCGGTACTGATCGGGTGGGCCATCACCGCCGTCGGCATGCTCACCCTCGCTTTCGTCTTTCAAACCCTCGCCAATCGCAAACCTGACCTGGACGGCGGCGTGTACGCCTACGCCAAAGCCGGTTTCGGCGACTACATGGGTTTCTCGTCCGCCTGGGGCTACTGGATCAGCGCCTGGCTGGGCAACGTCGGTTACTTCGTTCTGCTGTTCAGCACACTTGGCTATTTCTTTCCGATTTTCGGTGAAGGCAACACCGTTGCCGCCGTGATTGGTGCCTCGGTGCTGCTGTGGGCCGTGCACTTTCTGGTGCTGCGCGGGATCAAGGAAGCGGCGTTCATCAACCTGGTGACCACCGTCGCCAAGGTCGTGCCGTTGCTGCTGTTCGTCCTGATCGCGATTTTCGCCTTCAAACTGGACATCTTCACCGCCGACATCTGGGGCGTGAAAAACCCGGATCTGGGCAGCGTGATGAACCAGGTGCGCAACATGATGCTGGTCACCGTGTGGGTGTTCATCGGCATCGAAGGCGCGAGCATCTTCTCGGCCCGGGCGGAAAAACGTTCGGACGTGGGTAAAGCCACCGTGATCGGCTTCATCACTGTGCTGCTGTTCCTGGTGCTGGTGAACGTGCTGTCGCTGGGCATCATGACCCAACCGGAACTGGCCAAACTGCAGAACCCGTCGATGGCCGCCGTGCTTGAGCACGTGGTCGGTCACTGGGGCGCGGTGCTGATCAGCGTCGGCCTGATCATCTCGCTGCTGGGAGCGCTGCTGTCGTGGGTGCTGCTGTGTGCGGAGATCATGTTCGCCGCCGCCAAGGACCACACCATGCCGGAGTTCCTGCGCAAGGAGAACGCCAACCACGTGCCGGTCAACGCCCTGTGGCTGACCAACGCGATGGTGCAGCTGTTCCTGGTCATCACCCTGTTCTCGGCCAGCACTTATCTGTCGCTGATCTACCTCGCCACTTCGATGATTCTGGTGCCGTACCTGTGGTCGGCGGCCTACGCCCTCCTGCTGGCGGTGCGCGGCGAAAGCTACGAGGGCTTCGCGGCAGAACGGCGCAAGGACCTGATCATCGGCGGCATCGCCCTGATCTATGCGGTCTGGCTGCTCTACGCCGGCGGCGTGAAGTACCTGCTGCTCTCGGCCCTGCTCTATGCGCCCGGCGCGATCCTGTTCGCCAAGGCCAAGCTCGAACTCAAACAACCGGTTTTCACCAACGTCGAGAAGCTGATTTTCGCCGCGGTGGTCGTGGGTGCCCTGGTGGCGGCCTACGGTCTCTACGACGGCTTCCTGACTCTGTAATTGCCAAACGTTTTATCTCTGGAGGATCACTGAAATGACCACGGAAAAAGTTAAGTACGGCGTCCATTCCGAAGCCGGCAAACTGCGCAAAGTCATGGTTTGTTCCCCAGGTCTGGCCCACCAGCGGCTGACCCCGAGCAACTGCGACGAACTGCTGTTCGACGATGTGATCTGGGTCAATCAGGCCAAGCGCGACCACTTCGACTTCGTCACCAAGATGCGCGAGCGCGGGATCGAAGTGCTGGAAATGCACAACCTGCTGACCGACATCGTCGGCAACCCCGAAGCGCTGAAATGGATTCTGGACCGCAAGATCACCCCGGACACCGTCGGCGTCGGCCTGACCAACGAAGTGCGCAGCTGGCTCGAAGGCCTGGAGCCGCGCAAGCTCGCCGAGTTCCTGATCGGCGGCGTGGCCGGCGAAGATCTGCCGGACAGCGAAGGCGCCAGCGTGATCAAGATGTACCGCGACTACCTGGGCCACTCCAGCTTCCTGCTCGACCCGCTGCCCAACACCCAGTTCACCCGCGACACCACTTGCTGGATCTACGGCGGCGTGACCCTCAACCCGATGTACTGGCCGGCCCGTCGTCAGGAAACCCTGCTGACCACAGCCATCTACAAATTCCACCCCGACTTCACCGGTGCCGACTTCGAAGTCTGGTATGGCGACCCGGACAAGGACCACGGCAAAGCCACCCTCGAGGGCGGCGACGTGATGCCGATCGGTAATGGCGTGGTGTTGATCGGCATGGGCGAGCGCACCTCGCGCCAGGCCATCGGTCAGCTCGCACAGTCGCTGTTCGCCAAAGGCGCCGTGGAAAAAGTCGTGGTCGCCGGCCTGCCGAAATCCCGCGCGGCGATGCACCTGGACACCGTGTTCAGCTTCTGCGACCGCGACCTGGTCACGATCTTTCCGGAAGTGGTAAAGGAAATCGTGCCGTTCATCATCCGTCCTGACGAAAGCAAACCTTACGGTCTGGACGTACGACGGGAGAACAAAACGTTCCTCGAAGTCGTGGCCAACTCGCTGAACCTGCCGAACCTGCGCGTGGTGGAAACCGGTGGCAACAGCTTCGCCGCCGAACGCGAGCAATGGGATGACGGCAACAACGTGGTGGCCGTGGAACCGGGCGTGGTCATCGGCTACGACCGCAACACCTACACCAACACCCTGCTGCGCAAGGCAGGCGTGGAGGTCATCACCATCAGCGCCGGCGAACTGGGCCGTGGCCGTGGCGGCGGCCACTGCATGACCTGCCCGATCATCCGCGACCCGATCGACTACTAAAACTCTGAGCCCTGGCCGCGACTCACAAAGAGCGGCCAGGGGGATAACCGACACCGAAGGAGATCCATCATGGCTTTCAACATCCACAACCGTAACCTGCTCAGCCTGGAACACCACACCCCACGTGAGCTGCGTTACCTGCTCGACCTGTCCCGCGACCTGAAACGCGCCAAGTACACCGGCACCGAGCAACAACACCTGAAGGGCAACAACATCGCCCTGATCTTCGAAAAAACCTCGACCCGTACCCGTTGCGCGTTCGAAGTCGCCGCCTATGACCAGGGCGCCAACGTCACCTACATCGACCCGAATTCCTCGCAGATCGGCCACAAGGAAAGCATGAAAGACACAGCCCGCGTGCTGGGTCGCATGTACGACGCCATCGAGTACCGTGGCTTCAAGCAGGAAATCGTCGAAGAGCTGGCCAAGTTCGCCGGTGTGCCGGTGTTCAACGGCCTGACCGATGAATATCACCCGACCCAGATGATCGCCGACGTGCTGACCATGCGTGAGCACGCCGACAAGCCGATCCACGAGATCAGCTACGCCTACCTGGGCGACGCTCGCAACAACATGGGCAACTCGCTGCTGCTGGTCGGCGCCAAACTCGGCATGGACGTGCGCATCTGCGCGCCGAAAGCCCTGTGGCCCCACGATGATCTGGTACAGCGCTGCAAAAAATACGCGGAAGAAAGCGGCGCCCGCATCACCCTGACCGAAGACCCGAAAGCCGCCGTCAAAGGCGTGGACTTCATCCACACCGACGTCTGGGTATCCATGGGCGAACCGGTTGAAGCCTGGGCCGAGCGCATCGAGCAACTGCTGCCTTATCAGGTCAACGCACAACTGATGAAAGCCACCGGCAACCCGCGCACCAAATTCATGCACTGCCTGCCGGCGTTTCACAACAGCGATACCAAGGTCGGCAAACAGATCGCCGAACAGTATCCGCACCTGGCCAACGGCATCGAAGTGACCGACGACGTGTTCGAGTCGCCGGCCTGCATCGCCTTCGAGCAAGCGGAAAACCGCATGCACACCATCAAGGCGATTCTGGTGTCGACCCTGGCTGATCTGTAAGCGTTGCCCCTGACCTGCGGGCGCCGCCGAAAGCTGCCCCGCAGGCTCACCGAATTCTGAAAGGACTGCATTATGCGTATCGTCGTAGCTCTGGGCGGTAACGCCCTGCTCCGCCGTGGTGAGCCGATGACCGCTGACAACCAGCGCGCCAACATCCGCATCGCCACCGAGCAAATCGCCAAGATCCACCCCGGCAATCAACTGGTCATCGCCCACGGCAATGGCCCGCAAGTCGGCCTGCTGTCGTTGCAGGGCCTCTCCTATAAACCCGATGAAGCCTACCCTCTGGACGTGCTCGGTGCCGAAACCGAAGGCATGATCGGTTACATCATCGAACAGGAACTGGGCAACCTGCTGGACTTCGAAGTCCCGTTCGCCACCCTGCTCACCCAGGTCGAAGTCGATCCCAAGGATCCGGCTTTCAAGGACCCGACCAAATTCATCGGCCCGGTCTATGCCAAAGAAGAAGCCGAGCGCCTGGCCAAAGAGAAAGGCTGGGTGGTCAAGGCCGACGGTGATAAATATCGTCGCGTGGTGGCCAGCCCGAAACCCAAGCGCATCTTCGAAATCCGCCCGATCAAGTGGCTGCTGGACAAGGGCAGCATCGTGATCTGCGCCGGCGGTGGCGGCATCCCGACCATGTACGACGAGAAGCGCAACCTCAAAGGCATTGAGGCGGTCATCGACAAGGATCTGTGCTCGTCGCTGCTCGCCGAACAGCTGGAAGCGGACTTGCTGGTGATCGCCACCGACGTCAACGCGGCGTACATCGACTTCAAAAAACCCACCGAGAAAGCCATCGCCCAGGCCCACCCGGACGAACTCGAACGCCTGGGCTTCGCCGCCGGTTCCATGGGGCCGAAGGTGCAGGCAGCTTGCGAATTTGCACGCCATACTGGCAAGGTCGCGGTAATCGGTTCGCTGGCGGACATCGAAGCCATCGTCCAGGGCACCGCCGGTACGCGGGTGAGCACCTCGAAACCCGGCATCACCTACCGATAAAAAAGAAATGCTGGGGCAGACTCCAGGTCTGCCCTTCTCCCATGCCTTGAAAGGAGAGAACACCATGGCCCAGTTCGAACCCGGTCATTTGCACATCGAGCGGCACGCGTTGACCAAAGATGACGTCAACTACAACATCCGCCTCGAATACGAGGTGTCGCAGGATCCGCAAAAAGGCAAAGGGATACAGTTCCGGCTGGTTGGAAGCATCCAGGGCAAAGAGGTCAACGAACCGTTCTTTCTGCCCAAGGAAGAGGCCTACAACTTCGCGCGCAACGTGACGCAGATTGCCGAAAAATACGGCATCCCCAAGAGCCACAGCCAGATCGGCTCGGTGCACAAGCATTACGACCTGATGTTTGAAGACATTCGTACGCAGTTGAATATGAAATCCGGGGATCCGGTTAATCCGGAGCATTTCGAGTAACCCCCAAAGCCCCCTCACCCCAGCCCTCTCCCAGAGGGAGAGGGAGCTGATCCGGGGATGCTTCAGGCATACGCCGACCTGAAAGCTCTTCGCTGAATCCATAATCAACTCGATCTTTCAGGTCGATGTATCACGCAATACACCTCGGTAGGCCCCCTCTCCCTCCGGGCGGTCCGACGTTTCGGGAGGGCTGGGGTGAGGGTGCTTTTGATTTAAGGCATACTTGCCCTCCTCCGCACCCCAGAACCCAGAACCACCCCATGCGTATCCACGTCAGTTTCATCGACCGCGTCGGCATCACCCAGGAAGTCCTGGCGATTCTCGGTGGACGCAATCTCAATCTGGATGCGGTGGAAATGGTCCCGCCGAACGTCTACATCGACGCCCCGACCCTCAGCCCGCAAGTGCTCGAAGAGTTGAAAGACGCGCTGTTTCGGGTGCGCGGGGTGGAAGCCGTGGTCGTCGTCGACATCCTCCCCGGCCAGCGCCGGCACTTGCAGCTCGACGCGTTGCTCGCGGCGATGACCGACCCGGTGCTGGCCCTCGACAGCGCCGGCAAGGTGCTGCTGGCCAACCCGGCGCTGATCGCCCTGTACGGTCGCGAGCCGGCGGGTGAAAGCGTCTCGGAACTGTTCAACGATCCGGGCCTGCTCGAAACCTTGCTCGAACAGGGTTTCCGCCTGCCGCTGCGGGAAATCACCGTCAACGGCCAGACCCTGTTGCTGGACGCCACGCCAATCACCGACGCCGGCGCCCTGCTGACCCTGTATCAGCCGAACCGCATCGGCGAACAACTCTCGGCGCTGCACCATGACCACGCCGAAGGCTTCGATGCACTGCTCGGCGAGTCGCCGCCGATCCGCACGCTCAAGGCCCGGGCGCAGCGTGTTGCGGCACTCGACGCACCGCTGCTGATCCAGGGTGAAACCGGCACCGGCAAGGAATTGGTGGCCCGCGCCTGTCACGCCATCAGCGCCCGGCACAACGCACCGTTTCTGGCGCTGAACTGCGCGGCCCTGCCGGAAAACCTCGCCGAGAGCGAACTGTTCGGCTACGCCCCCGGCGCCTTCACCGGCGCACAACGGGGCGGCAAACCGGGGCTGATGGAACTGGCCAACCAGGGCACGGTGTTTCTCGACGAGATCGGCGAGATGTCGCCGTACCTGCAGGCCAAGCTGCTGCGGTTCCTCAACGACGGCAGCTTCCGTCGGGTTGGCGGTGATCGCGAAGTCAAAGTCGATGTGCGGATCCTCAGCGCGACCCACCGTGATCTGGAAAAAATGGTCAGCGAAGGCCTGTTCCGCGAAGACCTGTTCTACCGCCTCAACGTGCTCAACGTCGAAGTGCCACCGTTGCGCGAACGCGGTCAGGACATTCTGTTGCTGGCGCGCTATTTCATGCAGCAGGCCTGCGCGCAGATCCAGCGCCCGGTCTGCCGCCTCGCGCCTGGCACCTATCCGGCGCTGCTCGGCAACCGCTGGCCGGGCAACGTGCGGCAATTGCAGAACGTGATTTTCCGCGCCGCCGCCATCTGCGAAAGCAGCCTGGTGGACATCGGCGACCTCGACATCGCCGGCACCTCCGTGGCACGCCAGACCGACACCGACGTCGACAGTCTGGAAGAAGCGGTGGAAGCCTTCGAGAAATCGCTGCTGGAAAAACTCTACGTCAGCTACCCCTCGACCCGCCAACTGGCCGGCCGCCTGCAGACTTCGCACACAGCGATTGCCCATCGGCTGCGCAAGTACGGGATTCCGGGAAAAGCCTGACCCCGCCAAAAGCGACCTCCATCTGTACTGAAAGCGCTACAGCGGAACGATATCGCTACACCCTCCTCCGATCACCGCCGTGCAAGGCTTTGATCCGCTTCAGCTTTTTTCTTCGCCCCGAGCTGTAGCGATTTCGCTACAAGCCCCACCCTCAAAGCCCATCGACTAAATATCAACTCATTGATTTATAACGATATTTTTACGTTGGCCGCGTTCTTGCTAAGTAACCGTTCATAAAATCAGGGCATTACCGCCCAAGTAATCCACCGCGTCCACCAGACGAGTCTGGCCCTTAGGAGATTCCATGAGCGAGTTGCGTTTTACTGAAGATCACGAATGGCTGCGCGCCGAAGCCGATGGTTCTGTCACTGTTGGCATCACCGCTTTCGCGCAGAACGCTTTGGGCGATGTGGTCTTCGTGCAACTGCCTGAACTGCAGGCTTACGAAAAAGGCGCCGAAGCCGCCACCGTGGAATCGGTCAAAGCCGCCAGCGGCGTGTACATGCCACTGGATGGTGAAGTGCTGGCAGTCAACCCGGCGCTGGAAGATGCCCCTGAGCTGGTCAACGAAGATCCGCTGGGCGAAGGCTGGTTCTTCCGCTTCAAACCAGCCGACGCTTCCGCCGTCGCCAAGCTGCTGGATCAGGACGCCTACGACCGTCTGATCAAAGCCCAAGCCGAAGCCTGAGGAACCTGTCATGACCCAAGTTAATCTCGGCACCGCCAACGAATTCATCGCCCGTCACATCGGCCCGCGCGCCGGTGACGAGCAAGCCATGCTCAACAGCCTCGGCTTCGACTCGCTCGAAGCCCTGAGCGCCAGCGTCATCCCGGAAAGCATCAAGGGCACCAGCGTGCTCGGTCTCGACGACGGCCTGAGCGAAGCCGATGCCCTGGCAATGATCAAAGGCATCGCCGGCAAGAACCAGCTGTTCAAGACTTACATCGGCCAGGGCTACTACAACTGCCACACGCCGTCGCCGATCCTGCGCAACCTGCTGGAAAACCCGGCCTGGTACACCGCTTACACCCCGTACCAGCCAGAAATTTCCCAGGGCCGTCTCGAAGCGCTGCTGAACTTCCAGACCCTGATCAGCGACCTCACCGGCCTGCCGATCGCCAACGCTTCCCTGCTCGACGAAGCCACCGCCGCTGCCGAAGCCATGACCTTCTGCAAACGCCTGAGCAAGAACAAGGGCAGCCACCAGTTCTTCGCCTCGATCCACAGCCACCCGCAAACCCTCGACGTGCTGCGCACCCGTGCCGAGCCGCTGGGCATTGAAGTGGTGGTCGGCGACGAGCGTGAACTGACCGACGTGACGCCGTTCTTCGGCGCGCTGCTGCAATACCCGGCCAGCAACGGTGATGTGTTCGACTACCGCGAACTGACCGAACGCTTCCACGCCGCCAACGCACTGGTGGCCGTAGCTGCCGACCTGCTGGCCCTGACCCTGCTGACCCCGCCAGGCGAATTCGGCGCTGACGTGGCCATCGGCAGCGCCCAGCGTTTCGGCGTTCCGCTGGGCTTCGGTGGCCCGCACGCGGCTTACTTCTCCACCAAAGATGCGTTCAAGCGCGACATGCCGGGCCGTCTGGTCGGTGTTTCGGTTGACCGCTTCGGCAAACCGGCCCTGCGTCTGGCGATGCAGACCCGCGAGCAACACATCCGCCGCGAGAAGGCCACATCGAACATCTGCACCGCGCAAGTGCTGCTGGCCAACATCGCCAGCATGTACGCCGTGTACCACGGCCCGAAAGGCCTGACCCGGATCGCCAACCGCGTGCATCACCTGACCGCGATCCTGGCCAATGGCCTGAGCGCACTGGGCGTGACCGTCGAGCAAACCAGCTTCTTCGACACCCTGACCCTGGCCACCGGCGCGCAAACTGCCGCGCTGCACGACAAGGCTCGTGCCCAACAGATCAACCTGCGGGTGATCGATGCCCAGCGTCTGGGCCTGTCGGTCGACGAAACCACCACCCAGGCCGATATCGAAACCCTGTGGGGCCTGTTCGCCGACGGCAAGACTCTGCCGGATTTCGCAGCTCTCGCCGCGGCCGCGCAAAGCACGATTCCGACTTCGCTGGTTCGTCAGTCGCCGATCCTCAGCCACCCGGTGTTCAACCGCTATCACTCGGAAACCGAGCTGATGCGCTACCTGCGCAAACTGGCGGACAAGGACCTGGCACTGGATCGCACCATGATCCCGCTAGGCTCGTGCACCATGAAACTCAACGCCGCCAGCGAAATGATCCCGGTGACCTGGGCCGAATTCGGCGCCCTGCACCCGTTCGCCCCGGCCGAGCAAAGCGCCGGCTACCAGCAACTGACCGACGAACTGGAAGCAATGCTCTGCGCCGCCACCGGTTACGACGCAATCTCGCTGCAACCGAACGCCGGTTCCCAGGGTGAATACGCAGGTCTCTTGGCGATCCGTGCCTACCACCAGAGCCGTGGCGAAGACCGTCGCGACATCTGCCTGATCCCGTCGTCCGCCCACGGCACCAACCCGGCCACCGCCAACATGGCCGGCATGCGCGTGGTCGTGACCGCCTGCGACGCCCGTGGCAACGTGGACATCGAAGACCTGCGCGCCAAGGCCATCGAGCACCGCGAACACCTCGCCGCGCTGATGATCACCTACCCGTCGACCCACGGCGTGTTCGAAGAAGGCATCCGCGAAATCTGCGGCATCATTCACGACAACGGCGGCCAGGTGTACATCGACGGCGCCAACATGAACGCGATGGTCGGCCTCTGCGCACCGGGCAAGTTCGGCGGCGACGTTTCGCACCTGAACCTGCACAAGACCTTCTGCATCCCTCACGGCGGTGGCGGCCCGGGCGTCGGCCCGATCGGTGTGAAATCGCACCTGACTCCGTTCCTGCCGGGCCACGGCCACATGGAACGCAAGGAAGGCGCGGTCTGCGCAGCGCCGTTCGGCAGCGCGAGCATTCTGCCGATCACCTGGATGTACATTCGCATGATGGGTGGCGCGGGTCTCAAGCGCGCTTCGCAACTGGCGATCCTCAATGCCAACTACATTTCCCGTCGCCTGGAAGAGCACTATCCAGTGCTGTACACCGGCAGCAACGGTCTGGTGGCGCACGAGTGCATCCTGGATCTGCGCCCGCTGAAAGACAGCAGCGGCATCAGCGTCGATGACGTTGCCAAACGCCTGATCGACTTCGGTTTCCACGCCCCGACCATGTCGTTCCCGGTGGCCGGTACGCTGATGATCGAGCCGACCGAAAGCGAATCCAAGGAAGAACTGGACCGCTTCTGCGACGCCATGATCCGCATCCGCGAAGAAATCCGCGCAGTGGAAAACGGCACCCTGGACAAGGACGACAACCCGCTGAAGAACGCTCCGCACACCGCTGCAGAGCTGGTTGGCGAGTGGACTCACCCGTACAGCCGCGAACAAGCGGTGTACCCGGTGGCGTCGTTGATCGAAGGCAAGTACTGGCCGCCGGTCGGTCGCGTCGACAACGTGTTCGGCGACCGCAACCTGGTCTGCGCCTGCCCGTCGATCGAAAGCTACGCTTGACCTGTGAGGGGGCGGGTTCGCCCGCCCCTTTCATGCGTGCCTGATGTGCCTATAACAAGAAACCGGAGAACAACCATGTCGTTAAGCGTGTTCGACCTGTTCAAGATTGGCATCGGCCCCTCCAGCTCCCACACCGTCGGCCCGATGCGCGCAGCCGCGCGCTTCGTCGAAGGCCTGCGCCGGGAAAACCTGTTGTCGGCCACCACCAGCGTCAGGGTCGAGCTGTATGGATCCCTCGGCGCCACCGGCAAGGGTCACGGCAGCGACAAGGCTGTGCTGCTGGGCCTGGAAGGTGAACACCCGGATACCGTGGATACCGAAACCGTCGCCGCACGTCTCTCGCAGATTCGTGGCAGCGGGCGTTTGAACCTGCTCGGTGAACACAGCATTGCGTTCAATGAGAAAGAACATCTGGCAATGATCCGCAAGCCGTTGGCCTATCACCCCAACGGCATGATCTTCCGTGCCTTCGATGCGGCGGGATTGCAGATCCGCAGCCGCGAGTACTACTCGGTCGGCGGCGGTTTTGTGGTCGACGAAGATGCGGCCGGAGCCGACCGTATCGTCGAAGACGCCACACCGCTGACCTTCCCGTTCAAAAGTGCCAAGGACTTGCTCGGTCACTGCGCCACCTACGGGCTGTCGATCAGTCAGGTGATGCTGACCAACGAAAGCGCCTGGCGCCCGGAAGCGGAAACCCGCGCCGGCCTGCTGAAAATCTGGCAAGTGATGCAGGACTGCGTGGCTGCCGGCTGTCGCAACGAAGGCATTCTGCCGGGTGGCCTGAAGGTCAAACGGCGGGCGGCGGCGTTGCACCGGCAACTGTGCAAGAACCCGGAATCGTCGCTGCGCGATCCGTTGTCGGTGCTGGACTGGGTCAATCTATACGCCCTCGCCGTCAACGAAGAAAACGCCAACGGCGGGCGTGTAGTGACAGCACCGACCAACGGTGCGGCGGGGATCATCCCTGCGGTGTTGCATTACTACATGCGCTTCATTCCCGGCGCCAACGATGACGGCGTGGTGCGCTTCCTGCTGACCGCGGCGGCCATCGGCATTCTCTACAAGGAAAACGCCTCGATCTCCGGCGCCGAAGTCGGATGTCAGGGCGAGGTCGGCGTGGCCTGTTCGATGGCGGCCGGTGCGTTGTGCGAAGTCCTTGGCGGCAGCGTGCAACAAGTGGAAAACGCCGCCGAAATCGGCATGGAACACAACCTCGGCCTGACCTGCGACCCGATTGGCGGGCTGGTGCAGGTGCCGTGTATCGAGCGCAACGCCATGGGCTCGGTCAAGGCGATCAACGCCGTGCGCATGGCCATGCGCGGCGACGGGCAGCACTTTGTCTCCCTCGACAAGGTCATCCGCACCATGCGCCAGACCGGCGCCGACATGAAAAGCAAATACAAGGAGACCGCCCGTGGCGGTCTGGCGGTCAACATTATCGAGTGTTAATTAGCCCCCTCTCCCGTCGGGAGAGGGTTGGTGTGAATCAAGGAGTCACGCATGTCCACCGAACAACTGTCGAAAACCCCGCTGCACGCTCTGCACATCGAACTCGGCGCCCGCATGGTGCCGTTCGCCGGCTACGACATGCCGGTGCAATACCCGCTGGGCGTGATGAAAGAACACCAGCACACCCGTGAGCAGGCCGGGCTGTTCGATGTCTCGCACATGGGCCAGATCCGCTTGACCGGCGCCAATGCCGCCAAAGCCCTGGAAACCCTGGTGCCGGTGGACATCATCGACCTGCCGGTGGGCATGCAGCGTTACGCGATGTTCACCAACGAAACCGGCGGCATCCTCGATGACCTGATGGTCGCCAACCTGGGCAACGACGAACTGTTCCTGGTGGTCAACGCCGCGTGCAAGGATCAGGACCTGGCGCATCTGCAAAAACACATCGGCGATCAGTGCACCATTACCGAGCTGTTCGAAGCCCGCGCCCTCCTTGCCCTGCAAGGCCCGGCCGCCGTAACCGTACTGGCACGTCTGGCGCCGGAAGTGGCGAAGATGACTTTCATGCAGTTCGCCCGCGTGACGCTGCTGGGCGTGGATTGCTTCGTCAGCCGCTCGGGCTACACCGGTGAGGACGGTTTCGAAATCTCCGTACCGGCGGCCGATGCGGAAAAACTCGCCCGCGCCCTGCTGGCCGAACCGGAAGTCGCCGCCATCGGCCTTGGTGCCCGGGATTCGCTGCGCCTGGAAGCCGGCCTGTGCCTGTACGGCCACGACATGAACACCGACACTACGCCAATCGAAGCCAGCCTGCTGTGGGCAATCTCCAAGCCACGTCGTGCCGATGGTGCGCGGGCCGGCGGCTTCCCGGGTGCAGAACAGGTTTTCGGCCAGCAGCAGAACGGTGTCGCACGCAAACGCGTCGGCCTGCTGCCGCAGGAGCGCACGCCGGTCCGTGAAGGTGCAGAGATCGTCAACGAAGCCGGCGAAATCATCGGCAGCGTGTGCAGCGGCGGTTTCGGCCCGACCCTGGGCGGGCCATTGGCGATGGGTTACCTCGACAGCGCTTATGTCGCACTGGACACACCAGTCTGGGCCATCGTTCGTGGGAAAAAGGTGCAAATGCTTGTAAGCAAAATGCCATTCGTTCCACAACGCTACTATCGTGGTTGATTGACTGTTTCTATAAGTAACGCGATTGCGTTATGCGTGCACTAATGTGTAACGCAATCGCCATAAAACAGTGCACTTCCCTTACATTCGATTCGAATATGAACTTGGCTTATAACGTTCGAAAACAATTGAACAAGCTAATCGTATAAGCCCGACTAGTGGACTGACTAACAGCCGGCAAGCACAGGAAAACCGGGGCCTTCACGGGGCTTGTTTTTCCTCCTGTAGTTGGCGTAGAGTTTGTCCACTGTGTTTGCATGGGTCAGCTTGGAATCGTGACCTGGGCAGTAGCCTACAAGTTAGCTACATCCCGTTCGACGTCTTCTTACTCTCCTGCAACCAGCCCCAGTACTCTTTCATGAGGAAGAGACTGTCATCAATTTTTGCGTCAAAGGAAATAAGAAATGTCCACACGTCAGAGCGGTACCGTCAAGTGGTTTAACGACGAGAAAGGTTTTGGTTTTATCACTCCAGAAAGCGGTCCGGATCTGTTCGTGCATTTCCGCGCTATTCAGGGCAACGGCTTCAAGAGCCTGAAAGAAGGCCAGAAAGTGACTTTCGTTGCCGTACAAGGCCAGAAAGGCATGCAGGCTGATGAAGTCATCGCTGAAGCCTGATTTTCTGTAACGAAAAAGCCCCTGATATTGATATCAGGGGCTTTTTTGTGCGCGCGAATCCGTAAAATGGCGCTTCACTTTCCGTCCAGAGGCTGCCATGTCGAAACACCTGCTCGTTCCCCAGGGCGACTTTCCTGCCGTCGGTCTCGGCCGTCGTCTGGCAGCGATGTTCTACGATTTTCTTCTGTGCACCGCCCTGCTGATCGTCACGGGCTTCATCTATAAGCTGATCCAGGCCGCAATCATCGGCGAAGAACGTCTGCGCGCAATGACCGACGCCGGCAAACTGGACGGCGACCCGCTGTACTCCACCGTGCTGCTGCTGGTGCTGTTCGGCTTCTTCGCCAAGTTCTGGACCCACGCTGGCCAGACCCTGGGCATGCAGGTCTGGGGCATCCGCGTGCAGAACGCTGATGGCACCGCGATCAGCCTGTGGCAGGCGCTGCTGCGGTTCATGGTGTCGATCGCGTCGTGGCTGTGCCTCGGCGTGGGTTTCTTCTGGTCGCTGTTCGACAAGCGCAAGCGTGCCTGGCATGACATCTACTCGGACACGCAACTGGTGCGGATCCCGAAAAAAGCGAAGTAACCCGGCAGATGCAAAAACGCCCCGATCGAATCGGGGCGTTTTTGTTTGCAGCTCAAGGTCAGGCGTTGCCTGCCAGCTTCATCCGCGCAGCCTGAGTGAAGTCGAGCATGCGCTTGAGCGGGCGGATCGCCTGGGGAATCAGCGCCGGGTCGACGAAGATCTCGTTCGAGCCCTCCTGCAGGCACTTCAGCGTGCGCTCAAGGGTGTTCATGGCCATCCACGGGCAATGTGCGCAACTGCGGCACGCCGCGCCGTTACCGGCCGTTGGCGCCTCGATGAAGACCTTGTCCGGGCACAGCTGCTGCATCTTGTAGAAGATGCCACGGTCAGTGGCCACGATCAGGGTCTTGTTCGGCAGCGATTGCGCGGCAGCGATCAACTGGCTGGTGGAACCGACGGCGTCTGCCAGCTCGATCACCGACGTCGGCGACTCCGGGTGCACCAGAATGGCCGCGTCCGGGTACAGCGCCTTCATATCTTCAAGTTGCTTGGACTTGAACTCTTCGTGAACGATGCAGGCACCGTCCCAGAGCAACATGTCGGCGCCGGTCTGACGCTGAATGTAGGTGCCCAGGTGCTTGTCCGGGCCCCAGATGATGGTCTCGCCGTTATCCATCAGGCTTTCGACGATCTCCAGCGCGCAACTCGATGTCACCACCCAGTCGGCCCGGGCTTTGACCGCGGCCGAGGTGTTGGCGTACACCACCACGGTGCGCTCCGGATGCTGATCGCAGAACGCCGAGAACTCATCCACAGGGCAACCCAGATCCAGCGAGCAAGTCGCTTCCAGAGTCGGCATCAGTACGCGCTTTTCCGGGTTGAGAATCTTCGCGGTTTCACCCATGAATTTCACCCCGGCAACCACCACGGTCCTGGCCGGGTGAGCGTTGCCGAAGCGGGCCATTTCCAGCGAGTCGGAAACGCAACCACCGGTTTCTTCGGCAAGGGCCTGAATGATCGGATCGCAATAAAAGTGGGCAACCAGCACCGCGTCCTGAGCCTTGAGCTCGGCGGCGATGGCGGAACGGTAATAAGCCTCTTCCTCGGCCGTCAGCGGCTTGGGCTGCTTGGCGTCGAGGTGGGCTTGTACCAGAAGGCGTTCGGAAATCTGCGTCATGTTCGCAAGACCTGCAGGCGCATTCGCGCGAAAGTCGAGTATACACCCGGCTCCGGACCGCTTGAGGGTACCGCCGGGAGAGTGAGTTTTATCAGGCACGGACAGCGTTGAAGCTGCGCAAGGCTACAGAATATCCCGATGATGCAAAAGATGATTCTGACCTGTGTCAGCGCAACCGGCGCTAAAAGAAGAAAGGCCGAATCGCAGGCAAAAAAAAACCCGGAAATCCTCACTTTCGTGGGCCTTCCGGATTTTCTAAACCGCCAAATATGGTGGGTCGTGTGGGATTCGAACCTACGACCAATTGGTTAAAAGCCAACTGCTCTACCAACTGAGCTAACGACCCGCTGTGTGGTGGCGCGTATAATACTGATTTTTAAGGACTATTCAACACCTAATTTGAAAAAAATCAAAAATAAGGTGTCGGGTCGCTGATTCCGGCCGCTGCAAAGCCTTCCGCACGCAGTCGGCAGCTGTCGCATTTGCCGCAGGCACGGCCGTTATCGTCCGCCTGATAGCAGGAAACAGTCAGTCCGTAATCAACACCCAGCTTCACGCCAGTCTGAACGATCTGTGCCTTGCTCAGGTTTTGCAGCGGCGCCTGGATGCGGAAACCATTGCCTTCCACACCGGCCTTGGTCGCCAGGTTGGCCATGCGTTCGAACGACTCGATGAACTCGGGACGGCAGTCCGGGTAACCGGAGTAATCCACGGCGTTGACGCCGATAAAGATGTCACGGGCGCCGAGTACTTCAGCCCAGCCCAGTGCGAGCGACAGGAACACTGTGTTGCGCGCCGGTACGTAAGTCACCGGGATGCCTTCACCCAACTCTTCCGGGATATCAATGCTGGTATCCGTCAGAGCCGATCCACCCATGCCGTTCAGGTTCAGGCCGATCACTTTGTGTTCGATCACTCCCAGGTCACGGGCAACGCGAGCAGCGGCATGCAATTCAGCGTGCGAACGCTGACCGTAATCAAAACTCATGGTGTAACAGGCGTAACCTTCTGCCCGGGCCATGGCCACGACCGTTGCCGAGTCCAGACCACCCGACAGCAGGATTACCGCACGTTTTTCGTTGGTGTTCAGTTGTTCAGTCATCTCAGCGCCCCGGCTCATCATTCCATAGATATTTATGCAGCTGCAGTTGCAGGCGCACTGGCAGGTTATCCGCCACCACCCAGTCCGCCAGATCCCTCGCGTTCAGGTCATGGTGACTTGGAGAAAACAGGACTTCGCCGGCACGCCGGTCAAGCCCGTACTGGATCAGTTTGGATACCGCCCAGTCATAGTCGTCCCGCGAGCAGATGACAAACTTCACCTGATCGTTGGGCGTCAGCAGTTCGATGTTCTCGTAACGGTTGCGATGGGCTTCTTTCGAATCGGGCGTCTTCAGATCGACGACCCGACTGACCCGCGGATCAACCGCTGAAATATCGAGGGCGCCGCTGGTTTCCAGCGAGACTTCGTAGCCGGCATCGCACAATTGTTTGAGCAAAGGGATGGCATTGGGCTGTGCCAGCGGCTCACCGCCAGTGACACAAACGTAGCGCGGGCGAAACCCGGCCACTTGCTCGAGGATGTCGTCGAGCGTACGAATGGTGCCGCCGCTGAACGCGTAGGCACTGTCGCAGTATTGGCAACGCAACGGGCAACCGGTCAGGCGCACAAAAACAGTGGGCAGCCCGGCAGTCCGCGTTTCCCCCTGCAACGAGTAGAAAACTTCGGTGATTCTCAATGTGTCTTGCATAGTCGCCACGGGCGTAACAGCTAAACAGGCTGTCCGCCTCCGTCAGGCACTTCAGGCAACCCCGCCAACGCGTAGATCACCAGAAGCGTGTTTCATAAAAGGGCGTGAATTCTAACGAAAAAACCCGCGACAAGCGCGGGTTTCTTCCAAACGGGTCAAACAGTATTACATGCGCTGCAGATCGCGTTGGGCCAACTGGGCAGCGGAGGTACCCGGATACTGGGACACCACTTGTTGCAGAATGCCTTTGACCTTGTCGGTGTGACCGAGGCGGCGCTCTACATCAGCCAGCTTGTACAGCGAATCCGGCACTTTGGCATGCTTGGGATACAGCTGCGAAACCTTGGCAAAAGCCTGACCTGCACCTTGCAGATCGCCTTTGGCCAGGTTCACTTCACCCAACCAGTACTGGGCATTGCCCGCGTACTGGCTGTTCGGGTATTTACGCAGGAAAGCGGCGAAAGCCTGGCTGGCCTTGTCGAAATCCTTGGCCTTGATCAGGTCGAAGGCTGCATCGTAATACAGCTTTTCCTTGGCCGGATCAGCCGGTTCGCCACTCGCGGCAGGTGCCTGGGCGGCAGCAGCGGCCCCGGCTCCAGCAGCGGCACCGGCAGCAGCACTTGCATCGCCACCGGCAGAAGAATTCTCGGGAGTCGCGGCAGGTGCAGCACCGGATCCTATGCGCCGATCAAGATCCTGGTATCGCTCCAGGGATTCCTGCTTCATGCGCGCAACCTGATTCTGCAGTTCTTCGATCACACCCTGCTGGCGCGATATCTGATCCTGCATTTGTTGCAGTTGGTTGAACAGCATGCCTTGTGCCGAGGCAGGGGCCGAAGCCGCTCCCCCGGCATAGGCGCCGTTCGTACCGTAACCTGCAGGCGGATAACTGCTCCCGCTATTGTTATAACCGGAGTTGTCATCGACCACAGGAACCGCAGCCCACGCCGCAAGCGGCGCGAGACTGAGAGCCAGAACAGTTACAGCACGACGGCACGTTCGCATATCGAATTACTTACGCAGTTCGACGCGACGGTTTTGAGCCCAGGACTGCTCGTCGTTGCCGGTAGCAACTGGACGCTCTTCGCCGTAGGAAACCAGTTCCAGCTGAGCTGGGGAAACACCTTGCAGTACCAGGTAGCGCTGAACGGCTTTCGCACGACGCTCGCCCAGTGCCATGTTGTACTCACGAGTACCACGTTCGTCGGTGTTGCCTTCCAGAACAACGCGAGCGCCGTTTGCTTTCAGGTCTTTGGCGTGAACGTCCAGAGCGCGCATGGCTTCTGGCTTCAGATCCGAGCTGTCGTATTCGAAGTAGAAGGTGGTGATTGCGCGCAGAGCAGCTTCTTCGCTCAGGGAACCGTCAACGGCACCAGTGTTTGCGCCGTAACCAGCGTTTGGATCAACAGCGCCTTCACCGGCGTTGTCGCCGCCTTTGGACGAGCAACCTACAGCTACAGCCATGGCCAGAGCCAGCGCAGCAAATTTACCAAACTTCAGCATTTCCATCGTGAAACTCCTAATGAACCCCAGTGTGTTAAGTAAAACGTGTAGCGCCCGCTCACTTCAGGTAAGGGGACCAGGACGGTTCTCTGACTTCGCCTTGAGCGGTAGGAAGCGGGAGCCTAACGCGTCCATTAATGGACACGAGCATCAAGACTCCCCGGCCCTGTTGGCGGGTGGCGTAGATTACCATGGTGCCGTTGGGCGCAACAGTAGGCGACTCGTCCAGAGTGCTATCAGTGAGGATTTTTACACTTCCGCGCTGCAAATCCTGAGCCGCCACTTTGAAATTGGTGAAACCGTCCTGACGATGGATCATCACCAGGGTCTTTTCATCAGCCGAAAGCTTCGGGTTGGCGTTGTAGTTACCCACGAACGTCACACGCTCGGCACCACCGCCATTGGCGCTGGTCTTGTAGATCTGCGGCTTGCCGCCACGGTCGGAAGTGAAGTAGATGGTCGAGCCATCCTTGCCCCAGTAAGGTTCGGTGTTGATGCCAGGACCTGCGGTCACTCGGGTGATCTGACGCGAACCGAGGTTCATCACGTAGATGTCCGGGTTACCGTCTTTCGACAGCACGAACGCCAGGCGATTGCCATCCGGCGACCAGGCCGGAGCACCGTTCAGGCCTTCGAAGTTGGTGATCTGCTCACGGCGACCGGTGTCGATGTTCTGCATGAAGATGCGCGGACGCTTCTGCTCGAACGATACATAGGCAATACGCTTGCCGTCCGGTGCAAAACGCGGCGACAGGATCGGCTCGCGCGATTGCAGCAGAGTCACGGCGCGGGCACCGTCATAATCCGAACGCTGCAGGGTGTAACGGGTGTTCTTCTCGGAGAAGCGTTCAGCCGTCACGTACAGCAGGCGAGTCGAGAACGCACCGTCGATACCGGTCAGCTTCTGGAACGACTGGTCAGAGATGAAGTGCGCCATGTCCCGCAGTTGTTCGGTAGTACCGGAAACACTGCCGTCCGCCACTTTCTGTTCAGTGGCAACGTTGAACAACGCCCACTGAACCTGCAGGCGACCACCGGCCGGCGTGATATTGCCGACCATCATGTACTGGGCACCCACCGCCTTCCAGTCACGGAAGATGATTTCGCTCGGCTGGCTTGGCTGGCTGATCATGTTCTGTTTTGGAATCGGCGAGTAATAACCCGAGTTCCGCAGGTCGTTGCCAATGATTTCAGCCATGTCGTCCGGCAGGACGGCACCGCCCTGGAAACCGAACGGTACGACGGCGATCGGGGTCGCCCGATCGCTGCCGCTGGTGACCAGAATGTTCTTTTCATCCGCCATCGCGATCCCTGCCATGCAGCAGATCACGACCAGCATTCCTCGAAGAAGGTTTCTCACAAGGCTAGATCCTCAGGTGTGAATGTCATCTTGAATGAACGATACGGAGCGAAATCGCTCGGCTTCATTCCCTGCATTTCCGTCAAACGTCCAATATTCTTGACCGCCGCCACTGCCGACGCATCGAACGGACCGTCGCCACTGGACTTGGCCACGCTGACCGTAGTCACCGTACCGTCCGGCAACATGCCGATCTGCAGTACAACCGTCATGCCTTTGCGTGCCGAAGGAGGACGTGCCCAACCTTCCGCTGCCCGCGCACGAATCAAGTCATCGAAGCTGCCTGCGGTTTCGTCACCACGTTCATCCGCCAAAGCCTGCTGACGCTCGGTCTTGTCGGACAGCAGGTCGGCCAGAGCCTGGGCCTTCTTGTCCTCGACCGATTTGCGTGCCGCGTCCTGCGCTTTCTTCTTCGCAGCATCGGCAGCAGCTTTCTTCTTGGCTTCGTCGGCGACTTTCTTCTTCGCCTCTTCAGCCTCGGCTTTCTTCTTGGCGTCTTCGGCGGCTTTCTTCTTCGCGTCTTCGACGATTTTCTTCTTGGCTTCTTCAGCGGCCTCTTTCTTGGCCTCTTCTTCAGCAGCCTTCTTGGCTTCTTCTTCAGCTTTCTTCTTGGCTATATCAGCCAATTGTTTCTCTTCTGCCTTCTTGGCTTCGGCGGCTTTCTTCGCGTCTTCGGCTTTCTTGGCTTCGTCAGCCTTCTTCGCCTGTTCCGCTTTCTTCGCCTCATCGGCCTTCTTGGCTTCCTCGGCCTTTTGAGCCGCTTCTTCTTTCTTTTGTTCCGCAGCCTTCACCGCTTCCTGCTCGACCTTTTTCTGCTCCATCTGCTCGACTTCGGTCTGGCGCGCGGCGGATTTCTTCGCCTCACCCGCAATCTTCTGATTGGTCTGGGTGGTTGCCTGACTTTTCGATTTCAGCTGGTAAAGGGTCGCCTGGACAATCGGCTTGGCCGGCGGCAGCTCCGGTGTCATGGCGAAACTGACGAACAGCATGCCGAACACCAGCACGTGCAAGCCAATCGCCCAGACACTGGGCCAGAAGTAGCTTTCCGAGGCGGACGGCTCTCGCTGTTGCTGCATCAGGGGGCCTCGGTGATCAAGCCAACATTACCGACCCCGGCTTTCTGCAAACCGCCCATGGCGCCCATGACGGAGCCATAATCGACGGACTTGTCGCCACGGATGAAGACCTGGGTACGCTTGCCGCCTTCAGTGCCGGCGCGGATGATCTTGGTCACCGCGTCGGTCATCTGTGGCAGGGTCATGGCCCGGTCCTGTTGCTTCTCGGTGTCGACTTCGCTGCCAAGGTTCCAGTAGTAGGTCTTGTCAGCCTTGATCGAAATGGTCAGCACCTGGGTGTTGTTGTCCTGCGGCAAGGCTTCGCTGGAAACCTTGGGCAGATCCACTTTCACGCCCTGATTGAGCATCGGCGCAGTCACCATGAAGATGACCAGCAGCACCAGCATCACGTCGATGTAAGGCACTACGTTCATCTCGGCGACCGGCTTGCGCTTGTGTCGGGCTCGAGTGATTAAAGCCATCGGTAAATACCTGCTTATTCTTCGCTGGTGTGCACTTTGCGGTGCAGGATCGCCTGGAATTCATCGGCGAAGGTGTAGTAGCGGCTCAGCAAGGTTTCACTGCGGGCAGAGAAACGGTTGTAAGCGATAACGGCCGGGATCGCGGCGAACAGGCCGATCGCGGTGGCGATCAGGGCTTCGGCGATGCCGGGTGCCACAGTGGCCAGGGTGGCCTGTTGTGCACTGGCCAGACCACGGAAGGAGTTCATGATCCCCCACACGGTACCGAACAGACCGATGTACGGGCTGACCGAACCGACGGTGGCGAGGAACGGCAGGCTTTGCTCGAGCTTCTCTTCCTCGCGGGAGATCGCTACGCGCATGGCACGGGCCACGCCTTCCATTACCGCTTCAGGATCAACGCCCGGCTGCTGGCGCAGACGCGAGAATTCCTTGAAACCGGCACGGAAGATCTGCTCGACGCCCGAGTCCGGATCCGGGTTGCTGCCGGCCTGGCGGTACAGTTTGGACAGGTCGATACCCGACCAGAAGCGCTCCTCGAAGCTCTCCAGGGCACGTCGACCGGCGCGCAGCAGATTGCTGCGCTGAAAGATCATGATCCATGAGGTCACCGATGCGGCCACCAGGGTCAACATTACCAACTGCACCACGATGCTGGCATTGCTGACCAGGCTCCACATGGAGGAATGGTCGACGACGTTAGCTTCCACGCTTTATCTCCTGCTTCAAGTGTGTACCCGTGCCGACCGCGTCGGCGAAAGCCGCACGCAAGTCTTCGGGAAGGGCCCGGGGTTTCAAACTGTTAGTGCGCACACAGGCCACCAGAAACTGCCCCTCACAGAGCAGCACATTATCCGTTGCCCGCCTGACCTGCTGTCGAAAGCGCAGGCTGGCACGGTTCAATTCGATTACATCAGCGCTTACCAGCAGTTCGTCGTCCAGTCGCGCCGGCGCGTGATAACGCGCTTCGCTGGAGTGCACGACGAACAACAGGTCCTCCCCTGCCAGCGCCGACTGGGCAAAGCCCAGCTCCCGGAGCCGCTCGGTTCGAGCCCGTTCCATAAACTTGAGGTAATTAACGTAATACACGATGCCGCCCGCATCGGTGTCCTCGTAATAAACGCGACAACGATGTGCGAACGGCTCAAGCCCGTTTTGCGCGCGCATACTCTAGTGCTTACTCCTCGGGTTGCCAATCCGGCCAGGCAACTGTTTTTCATAGTTCGAAGGCTTTACCGCAAAAGTACCGTCCTGAGACAGTACAAACGCTGAATAAATCGCCAATAAATGTGTATCAATCGTCCACGGCATCGAGAAACTCGTCTGCCACGGGCATTTCGCCCATTCGTGACGGAATGTTTAAACCAAAATGCAGATACGCGTGACGGGTCACCACCCTGCCCCGCGGCGTACGCATGATGTAGCCCTGCTGAATCAGATACGGCTCCAGCACATCTTCGATGGTGTGGCGCTCTTCACTGATCGCAGCCGCCAGACTGTCGATGCCAACGGGACCGCCATCGAACTTCTCGATCATGGTCAGCAGCAATCGCCGGTCCTGATGATCGAAGCCGTGCTCATCGACATCCAGCAGATTCAGTGCCAGGTCGGCAACGGATTTAGTGATATGCCCCTTGGCCCGGACTTCGGCAAAATCCCGCACCCGGCGCAGCAGCCGATTGGCGATCCGCGGCGTGCCACGGGCACGACGGGCAATCTCGAAAGAGCCTTCCGGGTCCAGCGGCAGACCGAGGATGTTCGCCGAACGGCTGACAATCGTCGCCAGGTCTGCGGTGCTGTAGAACTCTAGACGCTGGACGATACCGAAACGGTCACGCAACGGATTGGTCAGCATCCCCGCCCGCGTCGTCGCCCCAACGAGGGTGAACGGCGGCAGATCGAGTTTGATCGAACGCGCCGCCGGCCCTTCACCAATCATGATGTCGAGCTGGAAATCTTCCATCGCCGGGTACAGCACTTCTTCGACGATTGGCGACAGACGATGGATTTCATCGATGAACAACACATCGTGGGGTTCAAGGTTGGTCAACAACGCGGCTAGATCCCCCGGCCGCTCGAGCACCGGGCCTGACGTGCTCTTGATCGACACGCCCATTTCCTGGGCAATGATGTTGGCCAGGGTGGTCTTGCCCAGCCCCGGCGGGCCGAAGATCAGGGTGTGGTCGAGGGATTCGCTACGGCCGCGGGCGGCCTGGATAAACAGTTCCATCTGCTCGCGAACGGTCGGCTGGCCAATGTATTCGGCCAGACTGACGGGACGTATCGCCCGATCCTGGACTTCTTCGCGCTCACGCGGACTGTGCGTGGCGGCGATCAGACGATCAGCTTCAATCACTTAAATCATTCCCTTCAGGGCGCGTCGGATCATGTCTTCACTGCTCAAGCCTTTCTCCTTGATCGCGGAAACCGCCTTGCTCGCTTCCTGTGGCTTGTAGCCCAGGGAAATCAGCGCGCTGACCGCGTCGTTCTCGGCGGTATTGACCGGTGCCGGGCCGTCCGGCTGGTTCGGTACCAGCGCAAACATGGCCGGCGAGGTTTCCCAGGCCTTGAAGCGGTCCTTGAGTTCGACCAGCAGACGCTCGGCGGTTTTCTTGCCCACACCCGGCACTTTGGTCAGCGCCGAAGTGTCCTGGGACTGCACGCAACGGATCAGCTCATCGACTTCCAGACTCGACATCAAGGCCAGGGCCAGTTTCGGGCCCACACCATTGAGACGGATCAACTCGCGAAAAAAGTCTCGCTCACGCTTGCCAGCGAAGCCATAGAGTAACTGCGCGTCTTCGCGTACGACCAAATGGGTGTGCAAGGTCAGCGGTTCACCGACCGACGGCAGGCGATACAGGGTGGTCATGGGCACTTCCAGCTCATACCCGAGGCCGTTTACATCCAGAATCAGGTGCGGCGGCTGTTTTTCAGCGAGGGTGCCGCGCAAGCGTCCAATCACGTTTCAGATCCTTGAGCGTTGGCCAGCCGTGGGCTGGCGACAAAACGGAATACGGATTCGGGCCGACGACCCAGGCACAAAATCCGTATACCGGAAAATTGATTGCTGATGCTATCAGAGACGCAGGCGCCCGCCACGACTGCGTGCGGTTCCCAGACCGTGAGGCAACAGACTGGATCGGGTGTGCGCATGGCAAATGGCAATGGCCAGGGCGTCAGAGGCATCGATTTGTGGCTTGCTGGTAAGTTTGAGCATGTGCATGACCATCATCTGCACCTGCTCCTTATTCGCGGCGCCGGTGCCGACCACGGCCTGCTTGACCTGGGTTGCCGTGTACTCGGCGATTTCCAGGCTCTCTTCGGCACCCGCAACGATCGCGGCCCCTCGGGCTTGCCCGAGCTTCAGCGCCGAATCGGCGTTTTTCGCCATGAACACCTTTTCGATGCCCATGGTCACCGGACCGTAGGTCTGAATGATTTCCCGCACGCCGCGATAGACGATCTGCAGACGCTCATGCAACTCGCCGGCGCCGGTACGAATGCAGCCGGAAGCCACGTAGACACAACCACGCCCGGTATCGCGTACCACGCCATATCCGGTGATGCGCGAACCGGGGTCGATACCAAGAATTAAAGTCATAAGCCTGCTGGTTTCGAAAAAACACAAAAACAAATGTGGGAGATTCCATGTTCGAGAGGAACCCTCAAACATGAAATCTCCCACATTGAAGCCTAGCCGTTATCAGCCGAGCTGAGCCGCCACGTCTTCCGGAATGTCCGCATTGGAGTAAACGTTCTGCACGTCATCCAGATCCTCGAGCATGTCGATCAGCTTGAGCACCTTCTCCGCACCTTCCAGATCCAGTTCGGCGCTGGTGGTCGGCTGCATGACGATTTCCGCGTCATCACCCTTGAAACCGGCCGCTTCCAGCGCGTTTCGCACGGCGTAGAAACTGGTGAACGAGGTGAACACGTCGATCGAGCCATCTTCATGAGTGACCACGTCATCGGCGTCGGCTTCCAGCGCCGCTTCGGTCAGCGCATCTTCGTCGACACCAGGCGCGAAGCTGATCTGGCCCTTGCGTTCGAACAGGTAGGCCACCGAACCGTCGGTACCGAGGTTGCCGCCACACTTGCTGAACGCATGGCGCACGGCCGCGGCGGTACGGTTGCGGTTGTCGGTCATGCACTCGACCATCACCGCCACGCCACCCGGGCCGTAACCTTCGTAGGTCAGTTCTTCAACGTTGTCGGCCTCGGTCGCGCCGGCGCCACGGGCCACCGCACGATCGATGATGTCGCGACTCATGTTGGCGCCCAGCGCCTTGTCCAGGGCCAGACGCAGACGCGGGTTGGAACCCGGATCGCCGCCGCCCTGACGGGCCGCAACGGTCAGTTCACGGATCCACTTGGTGAAGATCTTGCCTCGTTTGGCATCCTGACGTTCTTTGCGGTGCTTGATGTTCGCCCACTTGGAATGACCTGCCATATCTCGCTCCGAATTCTCTTTGAAACGTTGCCCGCCGCGCACCTCGCACAGCCAGCAAACAAAAAATCTCGACCTGCTCTTTATAGAAAGAAAAAAGGCGCATCCGAAGATGCGCCTTCAGGCCCGTCTTACTCAGCCTTTGGTGTTTCGCGCAAACGAATGTGCAATTCGCGCAGTGCCTTGGCATCCACGACACCCGGCGCCTGCGTCATAACGTCGGCAGCACTCTGGGTTTTCGGGAAGGCGATCACTTCACGGATCGACTGGGCGCCGGTCATCAGCATCACCAGACGGTCCAGACCGAAGGCCAGACCACCGTGCGGCGGTGCACCGTACTTCAGCGCATCGAGCAGGAAGCCGAACTTCTCTTCCTGTTCCGCTTCGTTGATACCCAGCAGGCGGAATACCGCTTGCTGCATCTCCTTGCGGTGGATACGGATCGAACCGCCACCCAGCTCGGTGCCGTTTAGGACCATGTCATAGGCACGGGACAGCGCGCCAGCCGGGTTGGCTTCGAGCTCTTCCGGGCTGCACTTCGGCGCGGTGAACGGGTGGTGCAGGGCGGAGAAGCTGCCGTCGTCGTTCTCTTCGAACATCGGGAAGTCGACGACCCACATCGGAGCCCACTCACAGGTCAGCAGCTTCAGGTCGTGACCGAGCTTGATACGCAGCGCGCCCAGGGCTTCGCTGACGATCTTGGCCTTGTCGGCGCCGAAGAACACGATATCGCCGTCGACAGCACCGACGCGATCGAGGATCACGTTCAGGTTGGCTTCCGGGATGTTTTTCACGATCGGCGACTGCAGACCTTCAACACCGGCAGCACGCTCGTTGACCTTGATGTACGCCAGACCCTTGGCACCGTAGATGCCGACGAACTTGGTGTAGTCGTCGATCTGCTTGCGCGGCATGCTCGCCCCGCCTGGAACGCGCAGTGCGGCGATACGGCACTTCGGATCGTTGGCCGGGCCGCTGAACACCTTGAAATCAACTTCTTTCAGTTGATCGGCAACGTCCACCAGCTCCAGCGGGTTACGCAGGTCCGGCTTGTCGGAACCGTAACGGCGCATGGCCTCTTCGAACGTCATGTGCGGGAATTCGCCGAATTCCAGATCCAGCACTTCCTTGAACAGGTTGCGGATCATGCCTTCGGTCAGGCCCATGATGTCTTTTTCGTCGAGGAAGCTGGTCTCGATGTCGATCTGAGTGAACTCAGGCTGACGGTCGGCACGCAGGTCTTCGTCGCGGAAGCACTTGGCGATCTGGTAGTAACGGTCGAAGCCGGCGACCATCAGCAGTTGCTTGAACAGCTGAGGCGATTGCGGCAGTGCGAAGAACGAACCGGCGTGAGTACGGCTCGGCACGAGGTAGTCACGCGCGCCTTCCGGAGTAGCGCGGGTCAGGATCGGCGTTTCCACGTCAAGGAAGCCGTTCTCGTCGAGGTAGCGACGGATGCTGGTGGTCATGCGCGAACGCAGGCGCAGCTTCTCGGCCATTTCCGGACGACGCAGGTCGAGGAAACGATAGCGCAGACGGGTTTCTTCACCGACGTCGGAGAACTCGTTCAGCGGGAACGGCGGGGTTTCCGACTCGTTCAACACTTCCAGTTCGTAGCCCAGGACTTCGATCATGCCCGACGCCATGTTGGCGTTGGTGGCACCGGCCGGACGCAGACGCACCTTGCCGGTGATCTTCACGACGTATTCGCTGCGCACGCGATCGGCGGCGGCGAAGCTCTCGGCGCGATCCGGATCGAAGACCACCTGGGCCAGACCGTCACGATCACGGATATCGAGGAAAATCACCCCGCCGTGGTCGCGGCGACGGTGAACCCATCCGCAAAGGGTAATTTCCTGGCCTTCCAGGCTTTCGTTCAGTTGGCCGCAATAATGGCTGCGCATCATGGTAGTGGTTTCGCTTCTCGTAATTCGAAATTCGGTGGAGATCCGCCGCACTCAAGCTCTGTGCGACCGGTGGATGCTCGCGCGTGTCGTAAGACCCGGGACTGAACCCTAGTCAGATTTGTCGCCACCGGCCAGATTCTTCTTCGCGCCGGTCTTGAAATCGGTTTCGTACCAACCGCTGCCGCTGAGGCGAAAGCCTGGCATGGACAGCTGTTTCCTGAGCTCTGGTGCCTGACAGGCAGGGCAATCGACCAGCGGTGCATCACTGATCTTTTGAATGGCTTCCAACTGATGACCACAGGAAGCACATTGGTAATCGTACATCGGCATGGAGTTGTCTCGGCGATCAGATTGCCAGCTCCCGCAGGGCGGTGTGGCGAAAGAGCGGGATTATATCCATTAAATGCGGCCTGTGCAGCCGGAAGACTGCACGGGCCGCCCGGTCACTGGCAACCCCCGATGGTTACCGGGGCATCCCGCAGGCCGTGCACGACGCACACCACCCGCACCAGACCGCTGAAGTTCTTCACGCCACCGTGACGCAGGTGCACCTCGCGATCGACACGGGACAGCAAGGTGCCGACCGAACAGCAATTATCCTCGGCCATTCGGCCCAGAATATTCCAGTAGACCTGTTCCAGCCGCATGCAGGTCGCAAACCCGTTCAAACGCACCGACCGGGCCAATGGCCGGATCAATGCCATGTCGAACTCCTCAAGAAACGGTGCCACGGCCCTGTCCTGCCGCGAGCCGATGACGATTCCACTTCGCCTGTCTCCAACTTCCATATCATTGACACTCCTTTGCCATCTCTGCTTGTTGCCAAGGCAACATCCTGTGACCTCATTAAAAGCGCAGGGACAAAGGCATGGCCAGACGACTTTTTGACCGTCCTCGTAGGATAAGCCAACAGAAAAGGGAGGATCATGGACCAGCGAAGTGCTTTCCTCGCATCCTACAAACGCGAGTGTTTTTTCCTCGCCAGGACGGGCGCACGGCCGACAATTCGTGGCCGTGCGCCACGGGCGATCAAGCTTCGAGCAGCGCCCTGAGCATCCACGCGGTTTTCTCGTGGACTTGCATGCGCTGAGTCAGAAGATCAGCCGTCGGCTCGTCACTGACCTTATCCAGCAACGGGAAAATCCCCCGCGCCGTGCGAGTAACCGCCTCCTGGCCTTCGACCAGTTGTTTGATCATGTCTTCGGCACTGGGTACGCCCACCTCTTCCTTAATAGAGGAAAGACGCGCGTAAGTCGCATAGGCGCCCGGCGCAGGGAAACCCAGGGCGCGGATGCGTTCGGCGATCGAATCCACGGCCAGTGCCAGCTCGTTGTACTGCTCCTCGAACATCAGGTGCAGGGTCCGGAACATCGGTCCGGTGACGTTCCAGTGGAAGTTGTGGGTCTTCAAATAGAGCACGTAGGTGTCCGACAGCAGACGCGACAGCCCTTCGACGATGGATTTGCGGTCTTCTTCACTGATACCGATATCGATTGCCATGCTTACCCCCTAACGGCGATTGAATTCATCCAGCAGGTGTCGGTTCACTGTAGCAAGGCCTCCCTTCCATGGCAGCCCCCGTATCGACCCGATAGAGGCGACAAATCGCCCCACGCGTTGCCGCTGGCCGGCGTGATTTGAGTAGCTGTGGGCTTTGCTGTTAAATAGGCAGTGTGTCGCTACGCCCTGTTTTCCGGGCGTTGCGCATAGGCTGATGCCGGGCACGTGTCCAACGCCTCTTATTGTTTCGAAGCGAACCGTGCGCCTTCAGCTCTTCCTTGTGAGCCGTCATAACGTGAGTCAATAAAAATGTTGAAAATCGTCCACCTGCTAATGGGCGCAGCGGCGTTGCTGCTGTCGTTCATACCCAGCTTGAAATCCGAAGCCGTTCCTTACCTGCAACAACCCGATGCACTTTACCTGGCCTTTTTCGGCCTGCTGAACCTGGTCATTGCCCCGGTGATCCCTTACTGGAACAAAGGCCCGCGCCAGCATCTGCAAAATCTGGTCAGCGCACTGCTGGTGCTGACCGTCGTCCTGCAAACCCTGACCCTGATCGCGCCGATGCCTGTCATCGCCGGCCAGCCAGCCGTGCTGTTCAGCCTGGTGATCGCTCTGGTCGCCGTGATCCTGCACCTGGCCGTCAGCTTCTACAAATCCTCACCGGCCGCCGCCGCGCAAAGCTACGACATGAGCAACCGCGATACCGGCACCGTCAAGTGGTTCAACACCTCCAAGGGCTTCGGCTTTATCTCCCGGGACTCCGGCGATGATATTTTCGTGCACTTTCGCGCCATCCGTGGCGAAGGCCACCGCGTCCTGGTCGAAGGCCAGCGCGTGGAGTTCTCGGTCATGAACCGTGACAAAGGCCTGCAAGCCGAAGACGTGATCGCCGCCCTGCCGCGTCGCTGATCCAGAACGAAAAAACCGCGAACAGCCTGGCTGCTCGCGGTTTTTTATTGCCCCTACGAAATACGCAAACTCAGTAGTGCGGCGGCGGTGCGTCTTCCTCAAAGGACCCGAACTGGCCGACCATTTCCTCCTGGCGCTTGAGCAGCGCGGCCATCTGCAATTGCAGACGCTCCACGACTCGCTGCTGCTCCACCAGCACATCATTCAACGCCTGAATGGTGTCGTCCTGAAATGCCAGACGGCTTTCCAGATCGGTAACGCGTTGTTCCAGGCTCATGATCAGCCCTCCAGAAACTTGAAATCTTCGTCCAGCACCAGGCGCAGGCGCTCGCGGATCGCGGCCACCTGTTCGGCGCTGTAAGGCTTGGCTGGGTGCTTGCCCCAGACCGGCGCCGGCCACGCGGCGTCATCACGCTTGCGCACGATCACATGCATGTGCAGCTGGCTGACGACGTTACCCAGTGTGGCAACGTTCATCTTGTCGGCATCGAACGAGTCCTTGAGCACCTCCGCCAGAGCGGTGGTTTCCTGCCACAGACGCTGCTGATCCGCGACATCCAATTGAAACAACTCGCTGATATCGTCGCGACGAGGCACCAGGATGAACCACGGGTAGTTGGCGTCGTTGGACAGCAGCAACCGGCAAAGCGGGAAGTCGCCGATGGTCAGCGTGTCCTGTTGAAGTCGTGAATCTAAAGCAAACACTGGGTGCACTCCCGGCTGATCGACAATATTCAGCTTAGTGGACCTGCCCGGTGGAAGGCGCACTAAACGACAGGACGGCAGCATACCTTCGAATGCCCTGCCCTTCACGATGAAGCGGCGCCCCGTCATGGAACATTTCTGGCGATCGCGCACCAGCACGAAACCCGCCGTGCCAGACAGCACGCCGAAATGACCGTGACTCACTACCGCGTTCAGGGTCATGACAGGGCTCAAGTGTTTGAATTCAGTACAGCCGGGAAAATTATTTGCACCAAAACCGTACAGTGGGTCTACGCTCAATGGCTCGGGCATCCGCCAAATACTCACTGACAGGGTGAACCGGTAACGTTTTTGGTTGTCATGCGCAAAATCGGGCCTGGCAACACCAAGCGAGGAAGCGCGTCAACCCTGATCAAAATGGAGCGCGCGAGCCCGCATTTACAAGGTTTTTACAGCCACAAGCGGGGCCAGGGAAAAATAACCGCATCAATTTTGCGGTTTGTGCACGCTTGTTGCATTCGTACTCATATGGGCTATGAGCCCGCCACGGGAAGTGGTGGTTCAAACCCCGAAAAAAACAGTGGCAGGGTTGCCCGATGGAGATTCAAGTGTTTTGCCAGGGACTCTTTTTTACCGATGCAGAAAGGCCCAGAAACAGCGATAAAGTTGTCAGCCCGACTGCATGGGTACTGTGAATTTGCGACATCGACCAAGTCATTTGCGACAGCGTCGTAAAGAACATGAAAGGTTGTATGTGCAAGTATCGCCAACATTGTCGGCGTGATATAAGTTTGCGCCGACACAAAAAGAAAGAGCCGCCCAGATAATAAAACAGGTGGGACGGCAGTACTCTTCTAAAACCAAAGGAGCAAATCACGATGCGCGTGATGAAGTGGAGCATGATCGCACTGGCAGTTGCAGCAGCAGCCAGTACTCAAGTGGCTACGGCCGCACCGTTTGTTAGTGACCAGGCAGAAGCCAAAGGCTTTGTTGAAGACGCCAAACTGACCGAAACGTTGAAGAACTACTACTTCAACCGTGACAACAAGAACGGCGGCCGCGACCAGAAAGACTGGACCCAGGGCTTCCTCGGCAACTTCAGCTCCGGTTACACCCAGGGTACTGTCGGTGTAGGTGTTGATGCATTCGGTTACCTGGCCATCAAACTGGACGGCGGTGACGGTACTTCCGGTTCCGGCAACATGAGCCGTAGCGATACCGTCAACCCGGACGGTTCCCGTGACGTCAACAACAGCCAGGGCAAAGCCGGCGCTGCAATCAAGTTCCGCGTTTCCAAGACCGAGCTGAAAATCGGTGACCAGCAGCCAAGCACTGCTCCAGTGTTCGCTGTCGGCGGTTCCCGTATCCTTCCTCAAACTGCCAGCGGCTTCCAGCTGCAGAGCAGCGAAGTCAAAGACCTTGACCTCGAAGCCGGTCACTTCTACTCGGCTACCAGCCAGGACAAGAACGCCCGTGACGGCGAGCTGTGGGCAACCTACGCCAACGTCAAGGCTGACTCGATCGACTACTTCGGCGGCAAATACGGCATCACCGACAACCTGTCGGCTTCCCTGTACGGCGCCAAGCTGGAAGACATCTGGAACCAGTACTACGCCAACGTGAACCTCACTACCCCATTCGGTGGTGACACTTCGCTGAACACTGACTTCAACATTTACCGCACCACCGACACCGGCAGCGCCAAAGCTGGCGAGATCAGCAACACTGCGTTCTCCCTGGCAACCGCCTTGTCGTTCCTGAAGGCACACACCTTCACCCTGGCCTTCCAGAAGGTCAATGGCGACACTCCGTTCGACTACATCGGTGTCGGCGGCCACGGTCCTTCGAACCGCGGTGGCGACTCGATCTTCCTCGCCAACTCCATCCAGTACTCTGACTTCAACGGTCCAGGCGAGAAATCCCTGCAAGCCCGTTACGACCTGAAAATGGCCGAGTATGGCGTTCCTGGCCTGAGCTTCATGGTTCGTTACGTCAAAGGTTGGGACATCGACGGTACCCACACTCCAGCGGGCAGCTCTTACACCGGTGCTTACGGTGAAGACGGCAAACACCACGAAACCAACTTTGAAGCCAAATACGTGGTTCAAAGCGGTCCGGCAAAAGACCTGTCCTTCCGTATTCGTCAAGCGTGGCACGTTGCTAACGCTGATGAAGGCGAAGGCGACGTTAAAGAGTTCCGTCTGATCACCGAGTACCCACTGAACATTTTGTAATCGTCAGTGGTTAGTTTGGTAGCATAAAAAAGGCCCATCTTCGGATGGGCCTTTTTGTTATCTGTCACTTGTAATAAATGCCTGACCAACAAGTCAGGCAATTAATTAGCAACCTATCATTACACTGCCGATTCCTGAACCACACGAATCACTCGTTGTGGAAACGGAATATCAATGCCGGCAGTCTTTAAACGATCACGGGATTGTTCGTTAAACATGAACATCACATCCCAATAGTCTGCAGTTTTAACCCAGACCCGCAGGGAAACAGTAATCGAACTATCGCCCAAGGTGGAAATGACAGCCTGAGGCGCCGGATCCTGCAGAACGCGATCATCCTTGGCCAGGTCCAGCAGCACTTGACGAGCCTTTTGCAGATCAGCTTCGTAATCGACACCTACATCGAACACAACCTTGCGGGTTGGCTGACGGTTGGTGTTAGTAATGATGCCATTCGACAGGTTGCCGTTCGGCACGATGATGGTCTTGTTGTCGCCGGTACGCAGTACGGTGTGGAAAATCTGGATGCTGTCGACAGTACCTGCCACGCCCTGCGCTTCGATCCAGTCACCGATGCGGAACGGACGGAACAGCAAAATCAGCACGCCGCCGGCGAAGTTCGCCAGGCTGCCCTGCAACGCCAGGCCGATGGCCAGGCCGGCCGCACCGATCGCCGCGACGAACGAAGTGGTCTCGACGCCGATCATCGACGCCACGCTGACGATCAACAGCACCTTGAGAATGATGTTGGCCAGGCTGCTGATAAAACCCTGCAGCGCCAGGTCGGCATTGCGCAGAGCCAGAAGACCGCCCAGTTTTTGCGTGACCTTGTTGATCAGCCACCAGCCGATCGCCAGGGTAATCACCGCCAGCAGCACACGGCTGCCGTATTCCATGATCATCGGAATCCACGCCTGGGACGCCTTGACCAGGTTGTCTACCTCAGCATTCAAATCCATCTTTTATCTCCTGATTGCCGGCTTCCCGGGCTGAAAAAATCAGCGGCAGAACGACCGGGCCTGCGGGGGCTCAATCGTTTCTGCCGCTGCTTGGCCCTCGGACGCTGAAAACGCCGAGAGGTTCCCGACTCGGATGGCTCAGTCGCGGAAGTTGTTGAATTGCAGTGGCATGCCGAATTCCTTGGCACGCAGGGCAGCGATGGCTTCCTGCAGATCGTCACGCTTCTTGCCGGTGACACGTACCTGCTCGCCCTGAATGGCAGCCTGCACCTTGAGTTTGGCTTCCTTGATGTGGCCGACGATCTTCTTCGCCAGCTCCTTGTCGATGCCTTCCTTCAGAACGGCGTCCTGCTTCATCAGCTTGCCCGAGGCGAAGGAGTCTTTGACCTCGAGGCACTGCACGTCGATCTTGCGCTTGACCAGGGCCAGCTTGAGGATCTCGATCATCGCTTCCAGCTGGAAATCGGCTTCAGCGGTCAGGTGGACGGTCAGGTCCTTTTCCTTGAATTCGAAGCTGCCCTTGCCTTTCAGGTCATAACGACGATCGAGTTCCTTCACGGCGTTCTCGACCGCGTTGGTGAGTTCGTGTTTGTCCAGTTCGGATACCACGTCGAACGACGGCATGTAATCTCTCCAATAAAAAGGCGCGCTCGTTCAGGACGCGGCGCGCTTGGCTTGCGGTTAAAATCGGGCTCATTATAACGGGTCTTTTCCCACCGACACGGCGAGCCTTGCATGCCTGTACCTTACCGAGTGAAAAACTGATGTCCACCCCCTGGCACATCCTCGGCGCCGGAAGTCTCGGCACCCTCTGGGCCACGCGTCTGGCCCGGGCCGGATTGCCGGTCCGGTTGATCCTGCGCGACATCGACCGCTTGCATGACTATGCGACGGCGGGCGGCCTGACCCTGGTGGAACAAGGCGTGGCCAGCAGCTATGCCATCCCCGGCGAAACGCCGGACAGTCCCGGACCGATCCGGCGCCTGCTGGTGGCGTGCAAGGCCTACGATGCCGAAAGCGCCGTGGCCGGCGTCGCTCATCGTCTGGCACCGGACGCAGAACTGATTCTTCTGCAGAACGGCCTCGGCAGTCAGGAAGCGGTTGCTGCGCAAGTCCCGCAGGCCCGCTGCATCAGCGCCTCCAGCACCGAAGGGGCGTTTCGCGACGGCGACTGGCGCGTGGTCTTTGCCGGCCACGGTTACACTTGGCTCGGCGATGCCGGTCTTCCCGTGGCACCGTTCTGGCTGGATGATCTTGAAGCGGCAAAGATTCCTCATGAATGGAGCGCGGACATCCTCACACGACTGTGGCGAAAACTGGCGCTCAACTGTGCGATCAATCCCCTGACGGTGTTGCACGACTGCCGTAACGGCGGTTTGCAGGACCATCATTGTGAAGTCGCCACCCTGTGCGCCGAATTGACCGAGTTGCTGGAGCGTTGCGGCCAGCCTGCAGCGGCAGACAACCTGCAACAGGAAGTCGAACGGGTGATTTCGGCCACCGCCGCCAATTTCTCCTCCATGTATCAGGACGTGGCCAGCAAGCGCCGCACCGAAATCAGCTATCTGTTGGGCCATGCCTGCAAGGTTGCTCAGCGGCACCAGCTCAACCTGCCGCATCTGCAACAATTGCAGCAACGGCTGACAGCCCATCTGCACAGTCTCGGATTGCCCGTGGACTGAGCAGCGGCTACGCTGCCCACTTGTTCCTTTGTTGCGATAAGCCCGATGCCATTGCGCCAGCGCCTCGAAAACCTGCCGGTCGGCCAGAAACTGCTGGCCGCCCTGCTGGTGCTGTTGACCACCGTGTTACTGGTCGCCAACCTGACTTTCATCAGCGCGGCCTATTACATTTCCCAGGAAAGCATGGCGCCCCAGGCGCTGCAGACCATTGGCCGACTGGTCGCGAACCCGAGCCTGATCGCCGAAGCGCTGCAATCTCCGCAAAGCGCCGAACGCCTGCTCAAGGAGCTCGACAGCTACTCGCCGCTGCGGGCGGCCGCCCTGTATGACGGCAAGGGCGACCGTATTGCGCAGGTACAGCGCGGCGACAAACTCAATCTGCCGGAACGCTACCGGCATATCGAAGCCTGGCAGCTCACCGAGTTTCGCAGCAATCAATTGATCACCCTGCCCCGCCCCGGCACGGCGCCGGGTCATCTGCTGCTGGTGGCCAGCAGCGAACTGCCGATGGCGTTCTACACCGGCACCCTGACGGCGAGTCTGGGAATCCTGATTTTCAGCGTCTTGCTGTGGCTGGTGATTGCCCGGCAGATCAAGCGCCTGATCACCCGCCCCATCCACGAACTCGAAGAACTGTCCCGCCAGGTCACCCGCGAGGAGAACTACGCCCTGCGCGCCTCGCGCGGCAACCACGACGAAATCGGCAGTCTGGCCGAGGCCTTCAACACCATGCTTTCACGCATCGAGGCCCGGGAGCAGCAGCTCAAGCGCGCCCGCGATGACTCGCAAGCCGCCTACGATCAGGCCCAGGGGCTGGCCGAAGAAACCCGCCATACCAACCGCAAACTGGAGCTGGAAGTCCAGGTGCGCAGCAAGATCGAGAAGAAACTCACAGGCTTCCAGAACTACCTCAACAGCATCATCGACTCCATGCCCTCGGCGCTGATCGCCCTCGATGAGCAGCTCTACGTCACGCAATGGAATCAGGAAGCCAGTGCCCTCTCCGGCACCCGGCTGGACGAAGCACTGAATCAGCCGATCTTCCTCGCGTTCGAACCGCTCAAGCCGTTCCTGCCGCAGCTCAAGCAGACCGTCGAACAACACACCGTGGCGAAAATCGAGCGAGTGACCTGGTTCAAGGACGACGAACCCAAGCATTACGCCCTGACCTTCTACCCGCTGATGGGCGGTGCCGGACGCGGCGTAGTGATCCGGATCGACGACATCACCCAGCGCCTGTCACTGGAAGACATGATGGTGCAGTCGGAAAAAATGCTCTCGGTCGGCGGCCTCGCGGCCGGCATGGCCCACGAGATCAACAACCCGCTGGGCGCGATCCTGCACAACGTACAGAACATTCGCCGGCGCCTGTCGCCCGACCTGCCGAAGAACCTCGAACAGGCCGAACAACTGGGCATCGAACTGGAAACCGTGAACCGCTACCTGCAAGGCCGGGAAGTCCCGCAACTCCTTGACGGCATTCAGCAGGCCGGGGCCCGGGCGGCAAAAATCGTCACCCACATGCTCAGTTTCAGCCGTCGCAGCACACGCCAGATGGCGCCGTGCGACCTGCCGGCGCTGATCGATCAAGCGGTGGATATCGCCGGCAACGACTTCGACCTGGCCATCGGCTTCGACTTCAAGGGTCAGGCGATCATCCGTCAGTTCGACCCGGCGCTGGGACCGGTTCCTGGCACCGCCAACGAGCTGGAACAGGTGCTGCTCAACCTGCTGAAAAACGCTGCGCAGGCGATCCACCTGCGCGAAGACGACAGCGAGCCGGGACGAATCATCCTGCGCACCAGACTCAATCCGCCATGGGCCGAGATTCAGGTCGAAGACAACGGCATCGGGATGAGCGAGAACGTGCGCAAACGCACCTTCGAGCCGTTCTTCACCACCAAGGAAATCGGCCAGGGCACGGGGCTCGGGCTCTCGGTGTCGTACTTCATCATCACCAACAATCACAAAGGGCAGATGGAAGTGCAGTCGGCACCGGGGCAAGGCACCTGCTTCACCCTGCGCCTGCCGCTGGCGCAACCGGCACCCATTGCCGCCGAAACCAATCAACTACCGAGGTAACCCATGGGCTTTCGCTTGTCGAAGATTTACACCCGCACCGGCGACAAAGGCGAAACCGGCCTCGGCGATGGCCGCCGCGTCCCCAAGGACCATCCGCGCATCGAGGCCATTGGCGAGGTCGACACATTGAACAGTCAGGTCGGCGTGCTGCTGGCCGGGTTGATCGCCGAACGCGAAAACTGCCCCGGACTCAATGAATTGATCGACGTGTTGGCGCCCTGTCAGCACCGCTTGTTCGATCTCGGTGGCGAACTGGCGATGCCGGAATATCAGGCGTTGAACACGGCGGAGATCGAACGGCTGGAAGCGGCCATCGATGTCTGGAACGAGGAATTGGGGCCGCTGGAGAATTTCATTCTGCCTGGTGGTTCGATGCTGATTGCCCAGGCGCATGTTTGCCGCAGCCTGGCGCGCAGTGCCGAGCGGCGCTGTCAGCATTTGAATGCGTTGGAGCCGTTGGCCGGGGTTGGCCTGGCGTATATCAATCGCTTGTCGGATTTGTTGTTTGTAGCGGCGAGGCTGATTGCGCGGCGTCAGGGCATTGCAGAAATCCTGTGGCAACCGGCGGCGAAACCCGAAAACTGATCACTCCCACGCCAGGCGCGGGAGTGTTCAGATGCCATTCAGGCCTCAGGCCAGAACGCCCGAATCCCCGCCACACCCTGAGCCCCGGCATTCCACGCCTTCTCGCGCTCGGCCGGGCCGACGCCACCCAACAGGAACACCGGTTTGCTGAAGCCTTCGATCAGTGTCGAAGCCTGCTCCCAGCCCAACGGCTGCGCATCCGGGTGAGTCAGGGTCGGCTGCACCGGCGACAGGGTGACGAAATCCACGCCCATCTGCTCGGCCAGCGCCAGTTCTTCAGCATTGTGGCAGGACGCCGCCAGCCAACGCTCCGCCGGTAGCGGACGCCCCGCTACCGCGTACTTGCGCAGTTGCGCCGAGGTGATGTGCCAACCGGCGGACGGGAAATCCCCCAGCCACTCGAACGGGCCCTTGATCATCAACTGCGCCTTGCCGGCACACAGTCCGACCGCGTCCACCGCCAGATCGCGGTATTTCGGGTCATAACCGTTGGGCGCACGCAGCTGGATCAGCTTGATGCCCCCGGCAATTGCCTTCTGGATGCCGCGCAACAGGGCCGGGGCTTCCAGGTCTTCCGGGGTGATCAGGTATTCAGCAGGCAGTCGCGCCGCCGCCACGATCGGCTGGTTGGCCGCCGGGAACTCGTAATTCGCCAGCTCCTTCGCCGACACCCAGGCCAACGGTTGGCCTTCGGCGCCGT
This sequence comes from Pseudomonas sp. MWU12-2029, assembly GCF_023242425.1. NCBI lineage: Bacteria > Pseudomonadati > Pseudomonadota > Gammaproteobacteria > Pseudomonadales > Pseudomonadaceae > Pseudomonas > Pseudomonas sp. MWU12-2029. The sequence continues at coordinate 171,788 of NZ_JALJDY010000004.1, forward strand.
GAGGTTCGCCGGTGAAGCTCGAGACTTCCCAGACATCCAGCAACACCTGCTTGTCCGGGTAATCGTGGCGCACCTTGATCAGCGGGCGGGCGGCGCCGACGACAATGCCCAGTTCTTCGTGCAGCTCGCGGGCCAGCGCGGTCTGCACCGACTCGTCGGCTTCGACCTTGCCACCGGGAAATTCCCAGAGGCCGCCCTGATGCTGAGTGTCAGCCCGGCGGGCGATCAGGATTTTGCCGCTGTCGTCACGAATGACGGCAGCAGCGACATGTACACGTTTCACGACTGCAATTCCTCCAGTCCAGCCTCTTGCCAAGCCTTGAAGGCCGGCCATTGGTAGACGGTTTCAACATAGGCTTCATCTTCGGTCGGCAGCTTCACCTGATAGGTGCGCAGGCGCACGGCAATCGGTGCGAAGAACGCATCGGCCAGTGACACGCGACCAAACAGGAACGGCCCGGCCTCCGTCGCCGCCGCACGGCATTCGGCCCACAGCGCCAGCATACGCTCGACATCGACCTTCACCTCTGGCGGCACCGGATTGAGCGGTGCGTCGTGGCTCAGGTTGAACGGCATGTGATTGCGCATCGCGAAGAAACCACTGTGCATCTGCGCGCAGGCAGAGCGCGCCTGAGCACGAGCAGCGATATCGGTCGGCCAGAGCTGCTCGGAAGGAAACTGTTCGGCCAGGTATTCGGCAATCGCCAGGGAGTCGGCGATGGTACCCCGTGCGGTGGTCAGCAGCGGCACCTTGCCGGTGGGCGAATGCTTGAGCAGCCGCTCGCGGGTGTCGGGCTTGCCGAGCTTGATCAGTTCTTCGGTGTAGGGTGCGCCGGTCAGTTCAAGCGCCAGCGCCGCGCGCAGGGACCAGGAGGAAAGCAGTTTGTCGCCGATGATCAGGTGAAGGCTCATGTTCGGGTCCTTTCATGGGACAGAAGAAAAGGAGGTCCGCAGACCTCCCTCTTCGGCAGGGATCAGGTGCGGTATTCGGCGTTGATCTTCACGTACTCGTGGGACAGGTCGGTGGTCCAGATGGTTTCGCTGCAATCGCCGCGACCCAGCTCGATATGGATGGTGATTTCTTCCTGCTGCATCACCGCCGAACCCTGGGCTTCGGTGTAGCTCGCGGCGCGGGCGCCACGGCTGGCGATGCACACTTCGCCAAGGAACACGTCGATCTTGCTCACGTCCAGATCCGGCACACCGGCACGACCGACAGCGGCGAGGATGCGGCCCCAGTTCGGGTCGGAGGCGAACAGCGCAGTCTTGATCAGCGGCGAGTGGGCCACGGTGTAACCGACGTCCAGGCATTCCTGGTGATTGCCGCCGCCATTGACTTCAACAGTCACGAACTTGGTCGCGCCTTCGCCGTCACGCACGATGGCCTGGGCCACGTCCATGCACACTTCGAACACGGCCTGTTTCAGCTTGGCGAACAGCTCGCCTTCGGCACGGGTGATTTCCGGCAGCGCAGCCTTGCCGGTGGCGATCAGCATGCAGCAGTCGTTGGTCGAGGTGTCGCCGTCGATGGTGATGCGGTTGAACGACTTGTTGGCGCCATCCAGCATCAGGTTGTGCAGCACGTCGCGGGAGACTTTGGCGTCGGTAGCGATATAGCCGAGCATGGTTGCCATGTTCGGACGGATCATGCCCGCGCCCTTGCTGATGCCGGTGACGGTGATGGTCACGCCGTCATGCTGGAACTGGCGGCTCGCACCTTTTGGCAAGGTGTCGGTGGTCATGATGCCGGTGGCGGCGGCTTCCCAGTTGTTTTCCGACAAGTCGTCCAGCGCGGCCTGCAAGGCGCCTTCGATCTTCTCGACCGGCAGCGGCTCGCCGATCACGCCGGTGGAGTACGGCAGGATCTGGCTGGCATCGACGCCAGTCAGTTCTGCCAGCTTCGCGGTGGTGCGCTCGGCGGCGGCCAGGCCCGGCTCACCGGTGCCGGCGTTGGCATTGCCGGTGTTGGTCAGCAGGTAGCGCACAGCATTCTGCACGCGCTTCTTGGCCAGGATCACCGGCGCTGCACAGAAAGCGTTCAACGTGAACACGCCCGCCACGGTCGAACCTTCGGCGCAACGCATCACAACGACATCCTTGCGCCCAGGGCGCTTGATGCCGGCCGAAGCGATACCGAGTTCAAAACCGGCAACCGGGTGCAACGTTGGCAAAGGACCAAGACCAACAGCCATGAATGCGCTCCTTACTCAATGATGTCAGCACCGCCAAGCGTAGTGGCGGTGGTGTAAATGGCAAAACGCCGCGACGGCTGGTGCCGGTCGCGGCGCGGGTATTTCAGCGATTGAAACGGGTTTTACTGGATCTGCCCGTGGCAATGCTTGAATTTCTTGCCCGAACCGCAGTAGCACAGTTCGTTGCGGCCCAGCTTCTGCTCGTTGCGAACCGGTGCGGTGGCCAGGGCCACATCGACCTCTTCACCGACCAGTGCTTCCGGCTGCTCCAGACCCGGGGCTTCGGCGTGTTCGAACTGCATGCGAGCGGCCAGTGCCTCGGCTTCCTGACGCAGACGCGCCTCTTCCTCGGCCGGATCTTCGCGGCGAACCTGAACGTGCGACAGTACACGGATCGAGTCGCGCTTGATCGAATCCAGCAGCTCGGAGAACAGCGTGAAGGACTCGCGCTTGTATTCCTGCTTCGGGTTCTTCTGCGCATAACCACGCAGGTGGATGCCGTGACGCAGGTGATCCATGGTCGACAGGTGGTCTTTCCACAGGTCGTCCAGCACGCGCAGCACGATTTGTTTCTCGAAGGAGCGCAGTGCGTCGGCACCGGCCTGGTCTTCTTTCTCGTTGTACGCGGCGATCAGCTCGTTCATCAGCTTCTCGCGCAGGGTTTCTTCGTACAGGTGATCGTCTTCGTCGAGCCATTGCTGGATCGGCAGCTTCACGCCGAAGTCGCTGGCAATCGCGGCTTCCAGACCGGCCACGTCCCACTGCTCAGGCAGCGATTGTGGCGGAATGTGCGCGCTGACGGTGGCGTTCAGGACGTCCTGACGGAAATCAGCGATGGTTTCACCGATGTTGTCTGCGGCCAGCAACGTGTTGCGCATGTGATAGATCACTTTACGCTGCTCGTTGTTGACGTCGTCGAACTCCAGCAGTTGTTTACGGATGTCGAAGTTGCGACCTTCAACCTTGCGCTGGGCCTTTTCGATGGCGTTGGTCACCATGCGGTGCTCGATCGCTTCGCCAGGCTGCATGCCCAGGGCCTTCATGAAGTTCTTCACCCGGTCGGAGGCGAAGATGCGCATCAGGCTGTCTTCCAGCGACAGGTAGAAGCGGCTGGAACCGGCGTCGCCCTGACGGCCGGCACGGCCACGCAGCTGGTTGTCGATACGACGGGATTCGTGACGCTCGGACGCGATTACCTGCAGACCGCCGGACTCCAGCACCTGCTGGTGACGCTTCTGCCAGTCGGCCTTGATCTGCGCGATCTGCTCAGGGGTCGGGTTTTCCAGCGACGCGACTTCAACTTCCCAGTTGCCGCCCAACAGGATGTCGGTACCACGACCGGCCATGTTGGTGGCGATGGTCAGGGCGCCCGGACGACCGGCCTGTGCAATGATTTCAGCTTCTTTTTCGTGGAACTTGGCGTTCAGAACCTTGTGTTCGATGCCTTCCTTCACGAGCAATGCGGACATGTGCTCGGAAGTTTCGATGGTCGCAGTACCCACCAGCACCGGACGGCCGGCAGCCATGCTTTCCTTGATGTCGTTGACGATCGCCGCGTATTTCTCTTCGGCGGTCAGGAACACCAGGTCGTTGTAATCTTTACGGGCCAACGGCTTGTTGGTCGGGATCACGATGACCGGCAGGTTGTAGATCTGATGGAATTCGAACGCTTCGGTGTCTGCAGTACCGGTCATGCCGGACAGTTTTTCGTACAGACGGAAGTAGTTCTGGAACGTGGTCGATGCCAGGGTCTGGCTTTCGGCCTGGATGTTCAGGTTTTCCTTGGCTTCGATGGCCTGGTGCAGGCCTTCGGACAGTCGACGGCCCGGCATGGTACGACCGGTGTGTTCGTCGACCAGTACGACCTGACCGTCCTGCACGATGTATTCGACATTGCGGTTGAACAATTTGTGCGCACGCAGGCCGGCGTAGACGTGCGTCAGCAGGCTCAGGTTGTGCGCCGAGTACAGGCTCTCGCCCTCGGCCAGCAGACCGATGCTGGTCAACTGGTCTTCGATGAACTGGTGACCGGCTTCGTTGAGTTCGACCTGACGGGTCTTCTCGTCGACGGTGAAGTGACCTTCCTGGGTGACTTCGCCTTCGACTTCTTCAACGTGCAGCTTGAGTTTCGGGATCAGCTTGTTGATCTCGATGTACAGCTTGGAGCTGTCCTCGGCCTGACCGGAAATGATCAGCGGAGTACGTGCTTCGTCGATGAGGATGGAGTCGACTTCGTCGATCACGGCAAAGTTGAGTTCGCGCTGGAATTTCTCTTCCATGCTGAACGCCATGTTGTCGCGCAGGTAGTCGAAGCCGAATTCGTTGTTGGTGCCGTAAGTGATGTCGGCGGCGTAGGCGGCGCGCTTCTCTTCCGGCGGCTGGAACGGCGTCACGATGCCGACGGTCAGGCCGAGGAATTCATACAGCGGACGCATCCAGTTGGCGTCACGGCGGGCCAGGTAGTCGTTCACGGTCACAACGTGCACGCCCTTGCCGGACAGTGCGTTGAGGTAAACGCCCAGGGTACCCACCAGGGTCTTGCCTTCACCGGTACGCATTTCGGCGATCCGGCCTTCATGCAGCGTCATGCCGCCGATCAGCTGGACGTCGAAGTGGCGCATGCCCATGACGCGCTTGCCGGCTTCGCGGGCGACCGCAAAGGCTTCCGGCAACAGCTTGTCGAGGGTCTCCCCCTTGGCAATGCGGTCCTTGAACTCTGCGGTCTTGGCGCGCAGTTGATCGTCCGAGAGGGCGACCATCTTCTCTTCGAAGGCATTGACGAGCTGCACCGTCTTGAGCATGCGTTTGACTTCACGCTCGTTCTTGCTTCCAAAAAGTTTCTTTAACAAAGGCGCAAACATATCGGCAGGATCTTCCACACTAAAGGGATGGAGGGCGGCCCCGTGAGTCGCCCGTGCAGCCCTCATGGCCGCATGCGAACGAGCATTCTACCCGGAAACGGTGGTGAGGAAAGTGGCGATATTCCACGATGCTGGCACTGCGCTTTGACGGGGCTCACTTAAAATAGGGGCGTTTTGCTCAACTTCAAGCCGTTGGTGGCAGAAGTTAGTCGTTGATTTAATGGGCAAAGCAGGGACAAAAGCAATGGGCGAGTGAAATGGGGCCCATCTGCTACCATGGCGCCTTTGCAACTTCAGGTGTTGGATCATGGCATTTCGCCCTCTTACAGCCAGAGCGCCCGCCGTTCTGCTACGCGAAGCCAGGCCGTTGAAAGCCATCCTCGGCCATGCTCAACGCCTGGCCCATCTGCAGCGCCTGCTCGACAGCCAGCTGCAACCCGCCGCCCGCGAGCACTGCCATGTAGCCAAGTGGCGCGAAGGCGAACTGTCGCTGGTGGTCACTGATGGTCATTGGGCCACTCGCCTGCGCTATCAGCAAAAACGCCTGCTGCGGCAATTGCAGATGTTCGACGAGTTCACCGGCCTGACGCGGATCAAGTTCTCGGTGCGACCACCTGTCACCCCGCCAAGAGCAGCGGGGCACACGATGGATCTGTCGACGGATGCCGCAGCGACCATTCAGTCCACCGCCGACGGGATCAGCGATCCAAGCCTGCGGGCGGCGCTGGAGCGTCTGGCAGCGCACGCCAAGGCCAAATCCTGACCCTGGCTCGCCACAGGTTTTAGCGGCGCTTGCTGCCACCGAGCAACGATCCCATCAACCCCCGCACCAACTGCCGGCCCAACTGGTTCGCCGCCTGACGCATCGCCGACTTCAACGCCTGCCCCGCCGCTGTCCCGAGGAACTCCCCGGCCTTGTCCGCCAAACTCGGCTCTTCAGGCGCCGGTTTGCCAGGTATCGCCTCGGCTTCAGGCCCCAGGTTCTTGCGCCCGGTGAGGATTTCATAAGCCGACTCGCGGTCGATCGGCTTGTCATAACGCCCCTTGAACGGCGACCCGGCAATCAGCATGGTGCGCTCGGTCTCGGTCAACGGCCCGATCCGCGATTGCGGCGGCGCCACCAGCACGCGCTGGACCATTTCCGGGGTGCCCTTTTCCTGCAAGGTGCCGACCAGCGCCTCGCCAATCCCGAGTTCGGTCAACACCGACAACGTATCGAACGCCGGATTCGGCCGGAAACCATCCGCCACCGCCCGCAGGGATTTCTGCTCCTTGGCGGTGAACGCCCGCAGACCGTGCTGCACGCGCAACCCAAGTTGGGCCAGCACGTTGTCCGGCAGATCGCCCGGCGATTGAGTGACGAAATACACCCCGACGCCCTTGGAACGGATCAGCCGCACCACTTGCTCCAGCCGCTCCTGCAAGGCCTTGGGCGTATCGCCGAACAATAAGTGCGCTTCGTCGAAGAACAGCGCCAGCAGCGGTTTGTCGGCATCGCCCCGCTCCGGCAGTTGCTCGAACAGCTCGGCGAGCAACCAGAGCAGGAATGTCGCGTAGACTTTCGGCGCTTCATGCACCAGACGACTGGCATCGAGCAAATGAATGCGCCCGCGACCGTCGGCGGCCGGTTGCAGGATGTCCTCCAGTTGCAGCGCCGGCTCGCCGAACAAGGCTTCGGCGCCCTGCTGTTCGAGGATGGCCAGACGCCGCAACAGCGCCTGGCTGGAACCGGTGGTGAACAACGCTGCGTCGTCACCGAGCAGTTGCGGGTTGTCCTTGAGGTGATTGAGCAGTGCTTTCAGGTCTTTCAGATCCAGCAGCAACAGGCCTTCACGGTCCGCGACCTTGAACGCCGCGTACAGCGCCGACTGCTGGCTGTCGGTCAGCTCCAGCAACGCACCGATCAATAACGGTCCCATTTCACTCAGGGTGGTGCGCAGCGGATGACCGGACTCCCCGTGAATGTCCCACAAGGTCACGGGATAGGCCTGAGGCTTGTAATTGAGCCACGGCATCCCGGCGATGCGCTCGGCGACCTTGCCCTGGGGATTGCCGGCAGCGCCCAGGCCGCACAGGTCACCCTTGATGTCGGCGGCGAACACCGCGACCCCGGCGTCGCTGAAGGCTTCGGCCAGACGCTGCAAAGTGACGGTCTTGCCGGTACCGGTCGCACCGGCCACCAGTCCGTGACGGTTAGCCAGGCGCATCGCCTGGGCGATCGGTTGCCCGGCGAGATCGGCACCGATAACGAGTTGCGAGGAGTCAGGCATTTGGTCACCCAATAGTTAATCTTTGTCGAGCATGGCCGATAGAGAGGAGTGAGAGACCCGATCAAAAGTCCGGTCTGAGATTTCCCTAAGGAGAGACGGAAATATCAGTGAGCTTTCACCCCTGCCCATTTTGCGCGCCTTTATAAAAGCACGCCCTGGACATTAAGACCTTAGCGGAACCCCAAGCCATGAACAAAAATCTACGCTTCAGCCATAAAATCTTGCTTGCCGCCGCCCTCATCGTCATTGCCGCCTTCGCCTCGTTCACGCTGTACAACGACTGGCTGCAACGCAATGCAATCCGCGACGACCTGAACAACTACCTCAACGAGATGGGCGAGGTCACTGCCGACAACATCCAGACCTGGCTCAGCGGGCGCATCCTGCTGATCGAGAACGCTGCACAGAACATTGCCATCAATCCCGAGCCGTCCGCCGTCGCCAGCCTGCTGGAACAGAAAGCCCTGACCTCGACCTTCATGGCGTCCTACCTCGGCGACGCCACCGGGCACTTCACCATCCGTCCGGATGCGAAGATGCCGGACGGTTTCGATCCACGGGTCCGCCCCTGGTATAAAGGTGCCGAAAGCAGCAGCACCTCGACCCTGACCGAACCGTACATCGACGCGGCCACCGGCCAGACCATCATTTCCATTGCCACCGCCGCGAAAAAGGCCGGCCAGAGCGTCGGCGTGGTGGGCGGCGACCTGAGCCTGCAAACCCTGATCGACACCCTCAGCGCCCGGGACTTCTCCGGCATGGGCTACGCGTTCCTGGTCAGCGCCGACGGCAAGATCCTGGTGCACCCGGACAAGGCCCTGGTGATGAAATCGCTCAAGGAAGCCTATCCGCAGGACACCCCGCGCATCAGCAGCGATTTCAGTGAAATCATTGTCGACGGCAAAACCCGCATCGTCACCTTCGCCCCGATCAAGGGCCTGCCGTCGGTGAACTGGTACATCGGCCTGTCCGTGGACAAGGACAAAGCCTTCTCGATGCTCAGCCAGTTCCGCACCTCGGCGGTGATCGCGACCGTGATTGCCGTGGCCATCATCATTGCCCTGCTCGGCATGCTGATCCGCATCCTGATCCAGCCGCTGCACGTCATGACCCGCGCCATGGAAGACATCGCCGACGGCGAAGGCGACCTGACCAAGCGTTTGACCATCCAGAACCAGGACGAATTCGGCGTGCTGGGCACGGCATTCAACCGCTTTGTCGAGCGGATTCACGGTTCGATCCGCGAAGTGTCGTCCGCCACCGGGCAAGTCAACGAAGTCGCCCTGCGCGTGGTCGCGGCCTCCAACTCGTCGATGTACAACTCTGACCAGCAAGCCTCGCGCACCAACAGCGTGGCCGCCGCGATCAATCAGCTCGGTGCCGCCGCTCAGGAAATCGCCCGCAACGCCGCGCAAGCCTCGACCCAGGCCAGCGACGCCCGAGGCCTGGCCGAAGACGGTCAGCAAGTGGTGGATCGCAGCATCAAGGCAATGAATCAGCTGTCGAGCATGCTCAGCGCATCCAGCAGCAACATCGAATCGCTGAACAGCAAGACCGTGAACATCGGCCAGATTCTCGAAGTGATCACCAGCATTTCCCAGCAGACCAACCTGCTGGCGCTCAACGCCGCCATCGAAGCTGCGCGGGCCGGTGAAGCCGGCCGCGGGTTTGCCGTGGTAGCGGACGAAGTGCGCAACCTCGCCCACCGCACCCAGGAATCGGCGCAACAGGTGCAGACCATGATCGAGGAGCTGCAAGTCGGCGCCCGCGAATCGGTCAGCACCATGAGCGACAGCCAGCGCCACAGTCAGGACAGCGTAGAAATCGCCAACCTCGCCGGCGAACGCCTGAACAGCGTGACCCAGCGCATCGGCGAGATCGACGGGATGAACCAGTCGGTGGCCACCGCGACCGAGGAACAGACCGCCGTGGTCGAGTCGATCAACGTCGATATCACCGAGATCAATACGCTGAACCAGGAAGGCGTCGAGAACCTGCAGGCGACCTTGCGTGCCTGCTCGGATCTGGAACAGCAGGCTTCGCGTCTGAAGCAACTGGTCGGCAGCTTCCGCATTTAAGCCCCTCCCCCGGATGCCTTCGCAGGTCAGCCCGCGAAGGCATCTCACCTCCTGCAAAACCTCCCCCACCGCACATCCCGACCGAACATCTATTCTGGAGTAAGGTCAACACGGGACATCAACGAGCGAAGGGGCGTTCTCTGTGCATATCGCTGAAATCACGCTGACGCGCCAGCACGGACATCGCGCATGAGTCGCGGCATTCTGTTGCTGATCGGTCTGCTGGCCGCCGTGCTGATCCCTTCGTTACTGGGCGGCGGGGAAACCTGGACGCGCCTGCAAGCCTTTCCCCTGCACTGGCTGTCGATCCTGCTGGCCATGGTTCTGCTGTGCTGGGGCATCAATACCTTGCGCCTGCGTCTGCTGCTCGGCGATCAGCGTGAACGGGTCACGCCGCTGAAGAGCCTTGGCGTAGTCATGGCCGCCGAATTCGCCTGGTGCGCCACACCCGGCGGCACAGGCGGGCCGTTGACGATCATGGCGCTGCTGGCCCGCAGCGGGGTTCGCCCGGCCCGGGGCAGCGCGGTGTTTGCAATGGATCAGTTGAGCGACCTGCTGTTCTTTCTGTGTGCGTTGGGCGGGATTCTGATTTATGCCTTGTTCCAGCATCTGAGCGACCGGATGGAATGGCTGTTGATCGTCAGCGCCATCTCGTTGTTCGGCGGGCTGTTCGGTTGTGTGCTGGTGGCGCGTTATCACCGGATGCTGATTCGCTTGAGTGGCCGGCTGCTGGCGCGCATGAACGTGCAACCCGCCACACGATGGCGCTGGGCGCGCAAGCTGCTGCATTTTCTTGCGGCGTTCACCGATGCCCTGAAACTGCCGCGACAAACGCTGTTCAAGGTGTTTGCCCTGACGTGCGTGCATTGGTCACTGCGTTACAGCGTGCTGTATCTGGCGCTGCGCGGGCTGGGGGCGGACGTGCAGTGGGCCTGGACGTTCCTGATTCAGATGCTTTCGCTGGGGGCGGGACAATTCAGTCTGCTGCCGGGCGGGGCCGGGGCGGCGGAACTGACGTCGGCGGCGCTGCTGGCGCCCATGGTGGGGGCGTCGACCGCTGCGGCGGCGATCCTGATCTGGCGGGCGATGACGTTTTACTTCTACCTGCTGGTCGGCGGGCCGATTTTCCTGCTGATGCTCGGGCGTCCGCTGCTCAGGAAGCTGATGAAGGTGCGCCAGGCTTGACGTCGTCCGGCTTCTCTTCGTTGAGCTGCTCCCACAACGCGGCGGCGTCGGGGAAGTCGGTGCCATCCTCCGGGCTCAAATCATCCGGGTCATAGCGGCTCAGGCAGCCTTCGCCCAGGGTGGCGGGCGCTTTGGAGGTGGCTTTGTCCAGTGGATCGCTCATGGGCGTTTTCTCCGGGGCTGAAACAAATAAGGGCCTGAAGCGATTGAACGCCCAGGCCCTTGGTTTTTCAACCGAAAGGTTCGATCAGAACACCACGGTCTTGTTGCCGTGCACCAGCACGCGGTCTTCCAGGTGATAACGCAGGCCACGGGCCAGCACCATCTTCTCGACGTCACGGCCGAAACGCACCATGTCTTCGATGCTGTCGCTGTGGCTGACGCGCACCACGTCCTGCTCGATGATCGGACCGGCATCCAGCTCTTCGGTCACGTAGTGGCAGGTGGCGCCGATCAGCTTCACGCCGCGCAGCGACGCCTGGTGATAGGGCTTGGCGCCGACAAACGACGGCAGGAAACTGTGGTGAATGTTGATGACCTTGTGCGCGTATTCGCGGCACATGTCCGGCGGCAGGATCTGCATGTAGCGCGCCAGCACCACCACCTCGGCGTCGTGCTGTTTGACCAGACGCGACACTTCGTCGAAGGCCGGTTGCTTGTCCTGCGGATTGACCGGGACGTGGTAATAAGGAATGCCGTGCCACTCGACCATGCTGCGCAGGTCGTCGTGGTTGGAAATCACGCAGGAGATCTCGCAATCGAGCTCATCGCTGTGCCAGCGGTGCAGCAGGTCGGCCAGACAGTGAGACTCACGGCTGGCCATCAGCACCACGCGTTTTTTCTGCTCGGTGTCGGTGATGCGCCAGTCCATCGAGAACTCTTCGGCGATCGGTGCAAACTTCTCGCGCAACACCTCGATACCGAATGGCAGGGAATCGGCACGGATTTCGTGACGCATGAAGAACCAGCCGACCTGATTGTCCGAGTGGTGGCTCGCTTCGGTGATCCAGCCATTGTGGGCCGCCAGAAAGTTACTGACTTTGGCAACGATGCCAACGCGGTCCGGGCAAGAAATCACCAGCCGAAAAGTGCGCATGAGGGGGAAACTCCAGAACTTCGCAAAGGCGGACATTCTAGCGACTACGCCGCAAAACTGCAGTATCGATAAGCCTTGAGCCCCGCCAGGCCTCGCCGCAGCTTTTTTGACGCGGGCAATCGTCAGGATGATGGCGCGGCAATAGCCCTGCACCAACCGGTCTCTGTGAATATCTGTGAAGACTGCATCACATTATTTAACTGAATATTCAATTCAGGGCTTTTCAACGTAACTAATCCAAATAAAAAGCCCGGTTAAATGTTTACTTGATGAAACAGCCTGACTATTATTGCCGCACTGTCCCCTGCCATCGCGCACTCCCAATAAGGTAGTAATCATGTCCTTGATCAACGAATATCGTGCCACCGAAGAAGCCATCAAAGAGCTGCAAGCCCGTTTGAAGAACCTGTCGCAAGACGACAAACTGCAAACCGAGCTGGAATTCGAAGGCAAACTGCGCACCCTGATGGGCGAATACTCCAAGTCCCTGCGTGACATCATCGCGCTGCTGGATCCAGAGTCCAAAGCCAAGACCCCACGTGGCGGCGCAGTAAAAACTACCGGCACCAAGCGTGCACGCAAAGTTAAACAATACAAAAACCCGCACAACGGCGAAGTCATCGAAACCAAAGGCGGCAACCACAAGACTCTGAAAGAGTGGAAAGCCAAGTGGGGCGGTGACGTGGTTGAAGGCTGGGCTACCCTGCTGGGCTAAGCCGCAACCCTTGTCGCAGACCCGTCCGCGACACAAAAGAAACGCCAGCATCCGCTGGCGTTTTTTTATGCCCGTCGCTCAGGCGACGGACATGTTCGATTTCAAAGATTCAAACGTTTGCGCAATGCCTGGACATAACTCTGCCATTCAATCAGCACCTCACGCTGTAATGGCGTGGCACTAAGCAACCATTGCTCCGCGGCCTCTGTAAAAGATTGCAAGGTATTAGGGGCGCCCCATTCAGGCTCGGACAAGCGCTGCCGACAAAAGATTTGCCAGCGTTCTTGCTCTTCGAAATTCAACGTATCCGGAAAGTTACGTGCTCGATATCGAAACAACAAATCAGGCAAACGTTCGTCATCGAACGGCCATTGCTCTCGCGACAATTGCGCAGGATCCACCGTCCTCACTTGCTCACATAAACGACGATCACGATCACCGATAAATCCGTCGTACAACTGTTGTTCGGGATCTTCACTCGGGGTGAAATCTTCGCTGGCATAAATCGCCGGGACTTTATCTTTCCAAACTTGTTGTGCGTCACTTAGTCGCAATGCGCGGGCCTGATACAGCGCCATGTCCAGACCCAGACGCTGCTGATCTTCTGCCCTCAACACCGACAAAGGCGCCACCACCGGGCACTTGTTGATGTGAATGAGCTTGAGCGGCACCGGCAATTCGCCTTCGGCCAGATCATCACGACGGGTATACAGGCGCTGACGCAAGGTCTGTGCATCCAGATCCAGCAGGCCCTGCGGGTCCAGGTGCAGATCACAGACAATCAGCGCGTTCTTGTTGCGTGGATGCCAGGCCAGCGGCAGTACCACACCGACAAAACTGCGCGCCGCCGAGAAGCGTCCGGAAATGTGCACCATCGGTTGCAACAGGCGAATCTGGTCCATGACCTTCTGCTTGCTGCGCAGCTGGAACAGCCAGTCATACAGTTTCGGCTGTTTCTCGCGGATCAACCGGGCCAGAGCGATGGTGGCGCGCACGTCCGACAACGCCTCGTGGGCATTGCCGTGATCGATGCCATTGGCGGCGGTCAGGCGTTCGAGCTTGAGCGTGACCTTGCCTTCGTCATCGGTCGGCCAGATCAGACCATCGGGGCGCAACGCATAAGCGGCGCGCACCACATCAATCAGATCCCAACGGCTGTTGCCGCCCTGCCATTCACGGGCATAAGGGTCGAAAAAGTTGCGATACAGGCTGTAGCGGGTCATCTCGTCATCGAAACGCAAGGTGTTGTACCCCGCGCCGCAGGTGCCGGGAGCCGCGAGCTGGGCGTGGACCCGGGTCATGAAGTCGGCTTCGCTCAAGCCCTGCTCGGCGAGGCGGCTCGGGGTGATGCCGGTGATAGCGCAGGCCGCCGGATGCGGCAGGATATCTTCGCTGGGCTGGCAGTAAAGATTGACCGGTTCGTCGATTTCGTTGAGATCGTGGTCGGTGCGGATCCCGGCCACCTGCAACGGACGGTCACTTCGGGGATTGATGCCGGTGGTTTCGTAGTCGTACCAGAAGATGGAAGTCACGGGCGGTTCCTGAACTGAAGATCGGCAAAGTCTAGGCGTTCGACTGCCGTCGCGGCCAGCACCGCATCATTCAGGCACATTTGGATGAACGATGTGAATGACATAGTTATGTCGTTTTCCCCCGAGAGGCTGCTAGCATCGGATTCACTCGCATCCCGATCCGGCAACATCAGGTAGCCCATGCTCGAGACCACAGCACCGCCAAGGAAAGCAACGCTGGCCCCGCCGCTGGACACACGGCACCAGGTCGAAACGCCGGAAGGCATCGATCTGCCGCTGCGTCCCGCCGGCCTGATGGTGCGTGCCGTGGCCTTCACCATCGATCTTTGTTTGCGCGGGTTGATCCTGGGGCTGCTGTTCATGTTGCTGGCGCTGCTCGGCAAACTCGGCATTGGTCTCGGTTCACTGCTGCTGTTCGCCGTGAGCTGGTGGTACATGGTGCTGTTCGAAGTGCTGCGTCAGGGCCGTTCGCCGGGCAAGCAATGGATGGGCCTGCGGGTGGTGCACGACGATGGCACGCCGGTCGGCTGGTCGGCCTCCTTGCTGCGCAATCTGCTGCGTTTTGTCGACCTGATGCCGTTCGGCTATTTCCTTGGCGCCATCAGTTGCCTGCAACATCCGACTTTCAAACGCCTCGGTGACATCGCTGCCGGCACGCTGGTGATCTACAGCGAACACCCGCTCAAGCGCCCGCAGTTGCCCGATGCCGAACCCCGTCGCTCGCCGATCCCGCTGACCCTGACCGAGCAACGCGCCCTGCTCGCTTTCGCCGAACGCCAGGGTGAACTGTCGACGGCGCGGGTCAACGAACTCGCTGCGCTGCTCGCCCAGCCGCTGCACATCAGCGCGCCGAAAGCCGTCGGTGAACTCAACGGCATCGCCCGCGGCCTGTTGGGGCCGACATGAAGCAAAGTCTTTTCGAAAGCCGCCACAAGGCCGAATGGGAGCGCTTCACGCTCGCCCTCGAACGTCTGGAGCGCGGCAAGGACACTTCGCAGGTGGCGGAATTCCCCAAGGCCTACCGGCGACTCTGCCAGCATCTGGCCCTGGCGCAGGAACGTGGTTACAGCAGTTTCCTCGTCGACTCCTTGCAACAGTTGGTACTGCGCGGTCATCAACAACTTTACCGTCATCGCAGCCAGCTCGGCACTAACGTGCTGGGCTTCATCCTGGCCGGATTTCCACGGCTGGTACGCGCCGAATGGCGCTTCGTGCTGGCCGCCGGATTGCTGTTTTTCGGCAGCCTGATCGGTTTCGGACTGCTGGTGTACGTGTTCCCCGAGCTGGTCTACAACCTGATTCCCGCCGATCAGGTGCGCGAAATGCAGAGCATGTACGACCCCGCCGCCGGCCACCTCGGACGCTCCGCCGAACGCGCGGCGAGCGAAGACTGGGTGATGTTCGGCTACTACATCATGCACAACATCGGCATCGCCTTTCAGACCTTCGCCAGCGGTTTGCTGCTAGGGGTGGGCAGCGCGTTTTTCCTGTTCTACAACGGCCTGATCATCGGCACCGTGGCCGGGCACCTGAGTGAAATCGGCTACGGCCAGACCTTCTGGTCGTTCGTGATCGGGCACGGTGCCTTCGAACTCACCGCCATTGCCCTGGCCGGCGCGGCGGGGCTGAAACTGGGTTGGGCGTTGATCGCGCCGGGTCGCCTGACACGCGGCGAGGCATTGAGACACTCGGCGCGCCAGAGTGTTTTGCTGATCTGCGGGGTGATGCTGTTCCTGTTGATCGCCGCGTTTATCGAGGCCTACTGGTCGTCACGCACCGGGGTCACGCCGCAGACCAAATACCTGGTCGGCGCCGGGCTCTGGCTCTGCGTGGCGACGTATCTGTTGTTCGCCGGAAGGACCCGCCATGCGCCTGAGTGACGCCACCGTGGTGATCCGCCCGCGCAATACCTGGGAAGCCATGGATCTGGGCGTGCGCATGAGCCAGCAACATCGGCGCTTGCTGATGACCAGTTGGGCCATCGTCACCCTGCCGCTGTTCGTGGTGCTCAGCCTGTTGTTCTGGGATTCGCCGTCGCTCGCGGTGTTTATCTTCTGGTGGCTGAAACCGGCGTACGAGCGCTTGCCGCTGTACATCCTCTCCAAAGCCCTGTTCGGCGAAACGCCCACGCTGAAACAGGCGTTACGCCAATGGCCAGAACTGCTCAAACCTCAACTGGTGGCGAGCCTGACCTGGCGACGCCTGAGCTTCAGTCGCAGTTTCCTGATGCCGGTGGTGCAACTCGAAGGCCTGGGCGGCCTCGCACGCCAGCAGCGTTTGCGGGTGCTGCTGGAGCGTAATGCCGGCGCGGCCCAGTGGCTGACGATCATTGGCGTGCATCTGGAAACGGCGCTGTGGATCGGCCTGATGGTGTTGTTCTACTTGCTTCTGCCACAACAGGTCGAAACCGATTGGGACTGGCAAAGCCTGATCTTCACCGCCGACCACCAATGGCGCTGGCTCGAGCACCTGACCAATGCCTTCTATGCCCTGATACTGGTGATCTGGGAACCGATCTACGTCGCCTGCGGTTTCAGCCTTTACCTGAACCGGCGCACCGTGCTCGAAGCGTGGGACATCGAACTGGTGTTCCGCCGCTTGCGCCAACGCGTGAACAGCAGCGCACTCGGTTTGCTGCTGGCGGTTTGTCTGCTGCTGCCGGGAGTGCCGTCGACATGGGCCGCCGACCCTGCCACGGCCCCGGATGCGCCCCGGCTCCTGAATCAGCCACTGACCAGTCAGGCATCCCGCGACAGCATCAAGGCCTTGCTGGAACAACCGCCGTTCAAGAACAAGGAAACCGTCACCCGTTATCGCTTTGGCGAAGATCCTGCCACCGCCGAGAAACCCAAGGATGGCAAGGCGCCGCATTGGCTGAAAACCCTGCTGGGCTGGCTCAATGGTCAACACCTCAACGGGCTGGCCAAGGCCATTGAAGTGTTGCTGTGGGCCGTGGTGATCGGGGCGGTCGGCTGGTTGATCTGGCGCTATCGCGAGTTTCTGCAAACGTTCGTCAGCCGTCGCCCGCGATTGCCCGAGCGGATCAAACGACCCGCGTCACAACAAGCCTTCGGCCTCGACCTGAGCAAGGAAACCTTGCCCGACGACATCGCCGCCAGCGCCGAACAGCTTTGGCAGACCCAGCCCCGTGCGGCGCTCGGCCTGCTGTATCGGGCGCTGCTCAGTCACCTGCTGCATGACTTCAACCTGACCCTGAAACCGGCCGATACCGAAAGCGAAGTACTGGCGCGGATCGAACATTTGCAGCGTCCCGACCTGCTCGCCTACAGCCGTCATCTCACCGGCCACTGGCAGAACATGGCCTACGGGCACCGCGTACCGGCGGCGCACCTGCAACAGGAATTGTGCGATGGCTGGCGGTCACTGTTCGGCCATGGAGCTGCCCGTTGAACCGGCGCGCACTCTGGCTGGTCGGCGCGTTGATCGTCGCCCTGTTGGGCGCATTGGGCGTTTATCTTTACCTCAAGGCCACGCCTTACCAGGCCGTGATCGATCACGGCCCTTCCCCCGCCGCGCAAGCCAATCCCTATCTGGCGGCGGAGATGTTTCTACGCAGTCGCGGGATTACCGTCGGCCATGCCGAAAGCCTGACCGTGCTGCCGGAGATAGATCCGCGCCGACACACCCTGCTGTTGTTCAACGACCGTTCAAAAATGACGCCGCGTCAGGTCGATCAGGTCTTGAACTGGGCCCGCGCCGGCGGGCGGCTGGTGTTCGTCGCCGAATCGCTGTGGGATGAAAAGACCGGCCAGAGCAACGACCTGCTGCTCGACCGTGTGCAACTGCATCAGTCCCTGAGCAAGGATCTGAAAGACCCGCCACCGGATGCCGACGACGATCCCTGGCCCAACCTGACCAAGCTCTATCTGGAAGACGAAGACGCCCCCGCCTACGCCGGGTTCGACACCACGTTCCACCTCGACGACCCGAAAAACCTCGCCCAGGCCTGGGCCAACAGCGCCCGCGCCACGCACATGATGCAACTGCCCTACGGCGTCGGCACGATCACCGTGGTCACCGATGCCGAACTGTGGAAAACCCCGGCGATTGCGCAGCACGACAACGCCTGGCTGCTCTGGTACCTGAGCGCCGACACCGCCGTGACGCTGCTGTACAACACCGAACACGACGGTCTGCTGACCTTGCTCTGGCGCTATTTCCCGCAGGCCATCGTCGCCCTGCTGGCGCTGATCGGTCTGTGGTTGTGGCATGTCGGCGTGCGTCACGGGCCGATGCAGGCCCCTGCCCCGAGCGGTCGTCGTCAGCTGATGGAACACCTGCGCGCCAGTGCCGATTTCATCCTGCGCCACAACGGCCAACAGACCTTGCTGCAAGCCTTGCAGCAGGACGTCCTGCGCCGCGCCCGTCACCGACATCCCGGTTTCGACCAATTGAACGTCGCCGAACAATGGCTGGCCCTGTCGCGCCTGACCCGCCAGCCGACCCGCGCCATCAGCCAGGTTCTGAGCCCGACACCGAAGCGGCGGATGTCCAGCGCCGAATTCTGCCGTCAGGTCGCCCACCTGCAAGCCCTGAGGAACTCGTTATGACCGAACACATCGAACCCGGCTCGCCCAGCCACGCGGCCCAGCAACGCCACCGGGCCAGTCAGTTGGCCCAAGCGGTACGCGGTGAATTGCAGAAGGCATTGATCGGCCAGAACCCGGTGATCGACGACGTGCTGACCGCGCTGATCGCCGGCGGCCATGTGCTGCTCGAAGGTGTTCCCGGCCTTGGCAAGACCTTGTTGGTACGCGCCCTGGCGAAGTGCTTCGGCGGTGAGTTCGCGCGTATCCAGTTCACCCCGGACCTGATGCCCAGCGACGTCACCGGCCACGCGGTTTACGACCTGCAGACCGAACAATTCAAACTGCGCAAAGGCCCGCTGTTCACCAACCTGCTGCTGGCCGACGAGATCAACCGCGCCCCGGCCAAGACCCAGGCCGCATTGCTCGAAGCGATGCAGGAACGTCAGGTCACCCTCGAAGGTCGGGCCCTGCCGATTGCCCAGCCGTTCATGGTGCTCGCCACGCAAAACCCGATCGAACAGGAAGGCACTTACCCGCTGCCCGAAGCCGAGCTCGACCGTTTCATGCTCAAGGTGCGCATGGATTACCCCGACGCCGATCAGGAGCTGGACATGGTGCGGCAGGTCAGTCGCTCGACCCGCGCCGACATGCTCGACGTGCAACCGCTGCGCACCGTGTTGCAGGCCAAGGACGTGCAGGCCCTGCAACGCATCGCCAGCGATCTGCCGCTGGACGATCAGGTCCTCGATTACGCCGTGCGTCTCGCTCGCAGCACCCGCACCTGGCCGGGGCTGAACCTCGGCGCCGGGCCACGAGCGTCCATTGCACTGGTGCGCTGCGCCCGCGCCCGGGCCTTGTTGCGCGGCGGCGAGTTCGTGATTCCCGACGACATCAAGGGTTGCGCGCTGGCGGTGCTGCGTCACCGGGTGCGCCTCGCGCCGGAGCTGGACATCGAAGGGCTGCAAGTCGATCAAGTCCTTCAGCAACTGCTCGACCAAGTACCGGCGCCGCGCCTGTGAAACCCTCGCGCCTGCTGTTGATCTGGCTGGCGATCCTGCTGGCCATCGGCATTGTGCTGGGCACTTTGCAGGCGCTGGACATCGAAGTGCCTTCGAGCCTGCTGTCGATCAATTGGGGATTGTTGCTGGCATTGTTCGCGCTGAGCCTGCTGGACGCCCTGCGCCTGAAGCGCCTGCCCTCGCCCCGCGTGCAACGACAGATGCCCGGTAGCCTGGCACTCGGTCGCTGGAGCGAAGTGCGGCTGGAAGTCGAACATGATTTCGACCAACCACTGACCATTCAAATCTTCGACCACGTGCCCGATGGCCTGAGTTATGAAAATCATCCGCTAACCACCGAGCTACAACCCGGCCAGCGCAGCCTGATCGGCTATCGCCTGCGGCCGCTCAAACGCGGCCACTTCACCTTCGACACCTGCGAACTCAACCTGCCAAGCCCCTTCGGCCTGTGGTCCGGCAAACGCCTGCTGAACCTCACCGACCACACCCGCGTCTACCCCGACTTCGCCCGCCTCTACGGCGGCCAGTTGCTGGCGGTCGACAACTGGCTCAGCCAGCTCGGCGTACGCCAGCGCCAACGCCGTGGCCAGGGGATGGAATTCCATCAACTGCGGGAGTTTCGCGAAGGCGACAGCCTGCGCCAGATCGACTGGAAAGCCACCGCCCGCCATCGCACACCGATTGCTCGTGAATACGAAGACGAGAGGGATCAGCAGATCATCTTCATGCTCGATTGCGGGCGGCAGATGCGCAGTCAGGATGGTGAGCTGTCGCATTTTGATCATGCGTTGAATGCGTGTCTGCTGTTGAGTTATGTAGCGTTGCGGCAGGGGGATGCGGTGGGGTTGATGACATTTGCCAGTGATCAGCCGCGGTTCATTGCACCGGTCAAAGGTGCAGGGCAGCTCAAGGTGTTGCTCAACGGTGTTTACGATCTGGATAGCACGCAACGTTCGGCGGATTATCCGGCGGCGGTGAATCAGTTGCTGGCGAGGCAGAAGCGTCGGGCGCTGGTGGTGCTGGTGACCAATTTGCGGGATGAGGTTGATGAGGAGCTGCTGAATGCAGTCCGGCACCTGAGCCGGCAACACCGGGTTCTGGTCGCCAGCCTGCGCGAAACCACGCTGGATGATCTGCGTCATCGATCGGTACAAACGCTGGATGAAGCGTTGACCTATTGCGCGGCCGTGGATTACCTCAACGCCAGCGCGCAACACCATGAGCGCTTGAGCACTCAAGGTGTTGCAGTAGTGCAGGCCCGTCCCGAAGAACTGGGGGCCGGGGTCATAACGCGGTATCTTGCCTGGAAGAAGACGGGTGTTTTTTAGGTTGCCAAACCCGGCGACGGTGGATTTGGCCCCAGCGACATATGGTTTTCTGCCGATTGATTGATCAGGCGATCCGCCGCCAGAACCAGGAAGTAAGTTCCCCCGGCCGCTGTACTGGCGGTAAATGTCCAACTCAGCCCGGCGGCAGTGAATAACCGCGCGGTACCCAATGCCGGGTTCACATTCGTGATACCCAGCTCAGCCAGAGATGACTCGCTCAGGACGCCCAGTTGAACATTACGATTGAGCAAAGCGCTTCCGGCGGCAGCCTTCAAAGTGATGGTATGAGTTGCCGGAGTGATTCGGGGAAACTTGCTTTCTGCCCCCCAGCGAGCCTCGCTCGTGGCGACGCTATTGAGAGTCATCGTGGCCTCGTCCCAGACTCCAGCCTTCACGACCGTGACATGGAAAGTATGTGACGCCGTTTTCGCCTGGCTCCCCTCGACTACTGCCGTTACCTGAACGCGTCCTTGCACGTTGGCCTTGTAGACAAACGGCGCCCACCCCTCGCTGTCTGTCGCCACTCGCACTGGCTCCGGCCCAGGCAGGGTTTCAAATACGACGTTTGCGTTGGCCAAGGCTTCACCTGTGCCAACAACGGCTACCCGGACGGCCAGTCGTACCGATTGTCCAGTCTCCGGATCGTACGAGGCGTCCTCTACTTCGACAATCTCGCCAGCCACGGTTGTCTGCATGATTGTGTTAGACATGATTCAGTCCCTTTTCCGTAAAGTTGGAATGGATGACTCACCCATTTGATCGGCGTCCCGAGTACGGGAGCCAATAACCAATACGCTGAAGGTTTCGACCTGTGGAACTGCGTCGTAAGGACTCTCGGCAGTAGCGGTAACCGCAAACGTGCCGGGCGCCGTAGCGGTGAAAAGATATCGGGCCTCACCCGACTCATCGGTGAGCTCGGTCTTTACATCGTCTGCATGCTCAAAGGTCACTGGCAGCGTCGAAACGGGTGCGTTGGTGTAAAACGAACGAGCCATCAGATACAACCGTGTTGACTGCCCCACTTCCAGATCGACATCAGGCCCGTCGGCCTGCGCCAGGATTCGGTTGTGTGCCAATGGAAGGACTACCGACGAGTAGCCAAACTCAGCCTCAACGAGGGAAAACACAATGCCTTGCGTGCCCTTTTCGGTGCTGGCACGGGCATCGAGTTCCCACTCTTTTCCAGGGATGGGAACAGGCTCGTTATCTTTGGCCGTCAGCTTCATTCCCAGATCGTCGCCATCCTGCAATGTCGCCGACATGGCAAGCCCGACCATGGGACTTTGCGTGAGCGGCACAAACTGCAACGTATGGAGCGCTCCGAGGCAGGCCGGTATCGACTCTCCGGGAGCCAACGGCCGGTCATCGAGTTTCAACTCCCCTTCTTCCGACAGAACGGCCGAAATCAATCGCCCCTCCAGATCATAAGGTGGAAGCCCGGAATCCGAATCCTCTGAATGGTGGCGTACCTGCAATGAGAAGAAAGCGCTGAACTGCGACGTGGAACTGACCATGTAGATCAGCCCGCCTGCGGGCATTTTGCGAGGGGTGGCCGGATCGGGGAACACCTGAAACTCGAGATCTGCCCCCTCACTTGAAAGGTTTATGGAAAAGTCTTCATCTATCAGCAACTCGCCAACCGGCTCGATTTTCAGTGCCACTGCCACAGCATTGCGAAAACAGATCAGCCCCACACCCCCTTGCTCTCGCCCATCGAGCGTCACCTTCGCCAATTGGGCCCAGGGACTCTCTCCGAATACCTTAAAGTTGTACTCGTGCAGACAATCCACATCATCGTAACGATTGACGACTCTTAAACCGACTTTGGAATCGCCTTCGGCGCCCGGCTCGAACGAGGCCAGAACATTGCCGTTAGACCCCGTCGGCTTTGTAGTTTCCGGTTCCCCATTGTCACTCCAATAAGTGGTGGCGTTCGGAACGCCTCCCACGCCGGGCACTCGCGATTCAATTCGTGCAGACAACCGTACATCGGGCCCACCCGTCACTGGAAATTTCGTTAAAACCTTCGGATCGACGATGGAGAGCGAGTGATGACCCAGGTTCACTTTCAACAATGGAGACGCCAGCAGCAACTTTGAACACTTGAGTAACAATGAGACTTCACCGTTTCTGCGGTTTTCACAAACCACGTCCCAGCTCACGTTGCCCCCGTCGACCGGCTGGGTGTCAGGGGTGATCGCTATGCCCACATCCGCCGGCGTCTCGTCCCCCGGAAACTCCATCGTCAACAAAGCTTCGTTCAAGACGCCATCGCTAAATCTCGCCCTCATCACATGGCTTGCACCACGGTTGAGGTAGATCGGACTACTCCCCCAGTTCCCCTCAGGGAGTTCGTCCAGTTGAATCTTGAAGCCTTTCCAGGGATCGCTCTGGATGGCGTGGATGCTGAACGTGTACCGGGCCTCTTCCGGCCGGTAGTAGCTAACGACCGATGCCTTGATTTCGTGGTTGCCCGAGGTCGTCGGCAGCCATGACAAGGAAACCTTGCCATTCGCATTCGAGTCCTGCTCCAGCAACACCGTATCACCCAGTTTGAAAGTGACCTTGCGATTGGCCAAGGGCATCTTGGTGAAGTGGTTGACCACTTGCACAATCAGTCTCACGGACTGAGCCAGGTCGATAACCGGGAAAAACCAGGGCTCCTCCACCGCAATGATGTCCAGCCAGAAATGACCACAAACCACTTTCAACTCATACAGTTCAGCGGTGTATTTACTGCGTATGGCCAGAGTGGCAGTGACTTGCGCATCAGCCTCCGTATCCTTGCAGGAAAGTTGCCAGGCATTGTCGATGGATTGCTCCTGCTCCATAGCCGGGACTGCCCGAAGCAGGTCATCGGTATCGGCGATCGGGACCAGCCCTGCTTCTGTCCCCTCCCAGGCGTTTCCATCCTCCACCAGAAATCCGACTTCCTGGGTGCCACCAATGCACAGGCGGATCTCACCCGGAACCTGAGTCACTCCGTCGACCGTCAAAGACGACAGCTCCAGATCCTCCAGCAGCAATAACACCTCTGCATGCGTGAAACGTACGGCACCTGGCCCGATACCTCCATTTGAAGGGCTCATGACACGGACTTCGAGTTGCGTTTCACTCTCGACGAGCTTCAGCTCCTCCTCCCACTTGTTCAAATAGACGTCTTGAGGTCCTTCTTCGGTCGCCATTCTGAGTGAATTGACAAGCTTGAGATTCGTCTGGCCTGACTCGGCGCCAGTGATCCGGACAGTTCCGTGCGCGCCAGGAAGGAGCCCTGTAACTTCGTACAAGAAATGCAGCCAGTAAACCGCCTTGTCCGCCTTCGGCCGCGGCTTGTCCGGCAATACTATTCCTTGCCAGCCTTCCCCCAGATTCTTGGCAACCATCAGGTGGACATCGTTACCGTTCCACTTATCAATGTTGTGATTTACCGAACCCAAATCATTGGTTTCCCAAGGAACCAAATCATTGATGAAGTCACCATTTTCAAGAAAGCTATGGTTCATGGCCGTACCTTCCCTGCCTGAGTGGCCAGGCGTTTTTTCGGTGACTGACGCGGTGCTGCAAGCACGGCTTCTACAGCACTACCGAAAAGCGGGCCGCCATCGCGAGCGCGATAACTCACGGTCAAAATAAAATCACTCAAAGACTGCAACAGGTTGGCCTGACTCTCCCTGGTTGGCCTGGGAAACGTAATTTTGTAGTTCCCATGGACACCGGTGCCTTCAAAAGGCAGCAGGCGATCGCTGGGGGCCCGGTCGACAATACCGTTGTCATCCACGCCTCGAGACAAACCTATCTGTTGATAGGGCCGCAGGTTCTGCACCAGTGCCCCCGGAGTCGGTTCGCCACTTTCATCGTGCAGATATTTGAACGTGTCGATATCCGGTTGCAGCATTGTCGAACTGCCAAGTTGCATCAGGATGGCGCAAAGATTCTCGTATGGCCCCAACAGCCCCGGGCAGGTGCATGTCAGTTCCACTATCTGCCGGCAGTAATGCTGCGGATAGTCATTGGCGAAGTGGCTTTCCTTCAACCTGAAATTCAGGCTTCCCGATTTGATGAAGTTGTTCCATTCATCTTCGCCCACGAGCTGACTCAGGGAGAACGTCTTCGTCATTTCCAACTGACGTTCATGGCGCTGGATCCGCGCGGCCGACAGTTGTAACAGGCCCATTTTCAATGCCGCACCGGATGTGAATCCATGGCGGGTGTCATTCCAGGCATCGGAACGAATGATGTTCGTTTCGAAGTCGCCCGTTTCATACTGCAGAGCGCGTTCGGCATTCGTACAAAGACTGACGCAAAGGTCATTGAGCTGGTACAGCAGGGTCTTGATCTGCCCCACGATCCAGTTGCTCAGATCCGGGCCGGTACTGCGCTCCTTGTAAAATCGGTAAATTTCCTTTGACTGGGTATTGGCCATTTCCGATTGCTCCAGGCTGGCCCTGGCCGCCCTGATCCCGTGTTCCTGAGCCAATATCTGTTCGCGCAAGCCCCGTGCCTGGGCGCGGGATTGATTGTATTCAAGCGTCCATTCTTCACCGCGCCGACGATACGACTCGTTGATGCCGGCCTCCTCGGCTTCACCTCTCCACTGTTGGGCCACCAAATGGAGCAACTGGGCGCCCGTATAGGGAACCGCCGACAGATCAACGCCCCCAAAAGACGTCCCGAACACATTGGGCAGCAACCTCAGTCCCGCTCCGACGGTCTCGAGTGCCGCAGCCCCCATAACAACCTGACGGGCATCGCGGTTTTTTTCGATGACTTTGTTCTCGGCAGTGGACACCCCCTCCCTGATCAGGCGTTCGTAATGTTGCATCCGTTCGTTGACCATGCTTTCGCTCTGGCGCAAAGAAGCAGCCGTGGCCTCAAGCTGGGCGATGGTTGCCTCGTGAATCGAACGGGTATGTTCGGCCAGTCCCATCAAATGCTCATGCTGCAGTTCTTCAAGCTTGTTGCGGTCACGCATTTCCAGCCACGAACGCAGTTGATCCTCCTGCTGGATCAGAAACTCGACGGCGTCCCGCGCCAGTTCGTAGACGGTTTGAAATCTGTAAGGTACGACCTGTATCTGGCCACCCGGACTGCGTGACGAGCCCAATGTGCCATTCCCCTGAGCAATCAGCAGTTCTCTGGGGTCCCCCATCGGTGTGAAAAGGGGGAGCACCAGATCGTAACCGTCGATCGAGCGGTTCGAACGCAAATTGTCCAGACGCGATTTGAGTGAAACCCAAATGGCAGCGGGGCGTTCGTTGACGCCCGCCTTGAAGATGCCGCTACCGGTCAAATCCAGACGCGGTTTCCCATTCATCGACATAGGTATATCTGCCAGTGAAAGGTGGAGCCTGGTCTCAAACGCTTTAAGAGGGTCCCGATTCTTGATTGCAGCCAGCAATTTATCCAGCGTTTGCGACCTCCAGGTGCTACCCGTATCGGTACCACTTTTTTCACCGATCATCCTCCAGGCCTTGCTGTAGAGCAGGCCGGCACGGACCATGCTGTCGTAATCAAGCCGCCGAAACAGATCGTCGCCTTCTGCGATCAGGTTCTGGATGTAATGCAGGAAGACCGCAATCATGAAGTGAATCGGCGCGCAATATCCGAGCGCATCCGGATCCGTCGGCACCAGTTGCTCGTACGAGCAATCGACATGATCGATTTTCAACGGACGGCAGAGCCAGTAGGCCGGCCGTGCATTCAAATTGGTACTGCCGCGCTTTTTCACCACCTCAGGTGAAAGTGGGTGAAAGACGTACTCCAGCCAGCGCTGTGCTTCCTGGTAACGACCCTCTTCGGACAGTCGCCAGAACACCAGATGCGGTATATGAAAAAACAGTTCCCAGATGTATTTGCCGTTGCAAGCGTCAAACGGGCCATTCTGTTCGAGCGAGCCGTCCGGCAGAGGGTCTTCTTCGACATGCTGGGTATCCCAGCTCATCAGCGTATCCAACGATACCGCCGCACGGCTGGTCAGAATCGCAGCAATCTGGGAACCCAGTCGAAGGTGCCTGAGCGCCTGAGTCGGGTCGTTGAAGCTTAGAAATTGCGCGCCCCGAGCATTGGTTTCACCGATGGTCGGGGTCAGGTAATCCTTCGGCGGGGCCGTCAGCTTTACGAGGAACGTCACTTTCACGCCATCCGCACTGAAGTCCACAGGGATGTCTGCGTTGACGGGAAAAACAGGGCTTAGATAGACAACCCACGGCGATGTGACGGCTCCGTCCAGCGGGGCGGTGAATTGCGACGGGGCCGGATCGGTCGGAGTCGGATTCTGGAGGCCTATGCTGAACGGAACGGCGTCATAGAGAACTTTCTGTTCGAGTCGATTGTCATCGTTGACCACCGTCGCCCCCAGTGGGTCGACAGAAAAACCGGCGCCGGCCCGGATTTCCTCCGAGGTTCTTTCGACGAGATAGCGCAATGCAGGGTCTATGAGTTTTACGACAGATTGCGCTTTCCAGGTTCTGTCGCCTGGTGCGACTTCCTCGAAATCCGTGACAGCAAACGAATGGACAGTCACGTACTGAGCGTTTTCCGTGGAGAGGAGCACCTTATGTTCAGCTACAGGTTGTCGACGCGTCGTCAGGGTGATTGTGACGTGCGTATCGTCAGCGTCTTGAATACTGACATCGGTGTAAGTGCCGGCATGCAGTGCTCTCCAGTGGATCGACAAACGCTGTAAAACCCGCCCGGCTTCGCGCACGGCAGTGCAGCGACCACGCACCCTCAACACTTGAGACACACTGCCGCTCTGCAGCCTTTCGCTACTGAAGACAACATCAACCGCCAGTCCGCTACCGATGGGATCAGCCGGTGGATTCTCGGGCTTGATCTCGATTTTCGGATAATCGGCGGGCACGACTTTCTGTTGCACGCCGTTACGATTCCTGAAGCGTCCGTAGACCATCGCCAGCGAGGTGGAAATATCGCCCTCCACGCTTCTCATCAAATGATCGCGCACTTCATGGATCTCGATCCCGCCGGGAGTACCGTTCCTGTCGGCGGTGTGAAGATTGGTGTAACACACTCGCAGCCGATCATCGCTCGGGCTTCCATCACCATCAGAAAATACCGCCAGCCAACCATCGGAAACGTCCGATTCACATTTTCGGCTATGCAACGTCAACGGAGCGGACCACGTCTCGTCGACCGACTTGAACGCCAATTTAATGTTCAAGGTCCAGGGCGACTGCACCACGCCCTCGCTATCGACCTGGCGATCGATCCATTCACACCAGACCAGCGCCAACTGGCCAAGCCACAGCACACAGCGGATATCAAGGACCGTGCCAGTGGTGTCGATGTTGCACTTTTGCCACTCCTCCCAGTTCGCCGGGTTGATTTTTGTACTGTGCTCGTCCACCTCGACCTTGACCTTGCGCAGGTAATGGTCGAACGGTTGCGTGCGACTCCTTGCCACCAGGTAATAAGGTGCGTTGCGGTTTTTCGTCCCGTCGATATAACCGCTCCTGACCTCCAGATTACTGAGCTTCTCGAAACCACTTGTGTACGACATGAGCGCCACTTTCACCGAAGCATCAGTCAGACGCCTCTGCATCAGCTCGCCTTCCAGTACACGGAACAGCTCGGTTTTGTTCAGGCGCAATGGCGGTTCGATGTAGTTGGCCGCATGCACTTTGAGCAGCACATTGGCCGACCATGAACTGTAATTGCTCAGGATCTTCCACCAATAGTCCTGGTCGTCCCGATCGAAAGAAACGTTTTTGTAACCGAGCTCCATGCCGCCATAAACGCCATGGATGTACCGCTGTAACGTGCGCACCGTTGAGGAAACATCGGTGGCTTGCGCTTGAGCCTTGTCCTCCAGGTCAGTCAGCAGCACGTCGCTCAACGTTTCCGTAGCGGGGACGGCGACAGGGACAGGTGCCAGTCGGTGCCCCACCACCACGTCGACCATAGCCTTCAAATAACGCTCTCTTAACGAAGTATCAACGGACGCAGGCATTTTTTTTCTCCCTGTCTCGCGGTGGGAATCCGACCGCAGGTAGCCTTGGGCAGTGGGTCATCTCAGGATTTATTTGAACGGCGTCGTACCAGCGGTCGTTTGCGCAGACTTCCTGGAATCACCAAGGCCTGCGGCAACTTGTCGGCATGCACACTGATCTCGAAGTCACCGTTGCGCACGTCTCCTGTCCTGAGCTGTATGACGTGAGGGGTGTCGCCATAGGTGAACGACTCGGCCATGGGCGGCTGGAAGTCCAGGGCCAGTGCTTTCGTGGAGTACTGGGAACTCCACCCCGCAGCGCCGCGGCTGTCTTTGAGGGAGGCAGGATCACTCGGCTGGATCTCGATGCGATAGCGCGTGCCTCTGAACAAATCGAGTCGCCCAGGGCCTGCCGGAAGAATCGGCTCACGGTTCAACTCGTCACCGTCAGGTGTCAGCGTGAACAGAACGACGCTCCATCCGAACGCCTTGATGGCTTCAACCGTAAAGCTGTGCACTTGCGTCGGATGGTGTTGCAGGGTTGCGGTCACCGTGTACGTGCCGACCGTTGATGTCTCGAACGGATAGACGGAACGACCTTGCTCATCCGACAGGACGATATCGGTGACAGGAGGAACCGATTCGACTTTCCAGACGACCGGATAGAGCCCGATGGGCTTGCCATCTGCACCGGGCTTATCCGCCACATCCACCCACAATAAAGTCGGACGCGCACCGATCACCGCCATTGGAGGATTAGCCAGGTAAAGCACGATCTGGGCGGTGTCGATTACCTCGACTGTGAGCCGGACCTCGGCGTCGCTGCCCAACCTGGCGAAAATCGCCAGAGGGCCGGCCGCAGGGTTGGGTACAGAGAACGTAGCGATTCCTGATGCATCGGTGGTTTCATCTTTTGTTGTCGTGGCAGGCTCCGTCCTCCACGAAACCACCTGCCCCTCGGAAGGCAACCCATCGAGCCCGACGACCTTGCAGCTCACCGGCAATGGAACGCCCACCCTTGCTACTTCGGTAACGTAAGGCTCAGCGGAGATCCGCGGCGAATCCTTGAACAGCAGCGAATCGGCGAAAGTCATGGTATGGGAGCGATCGACAGGCCCGACCATATACCGGGCGGAGCCTGCCGAAAGGCTGGATACCCACACGAAGCTTTTGCCATCCTTGTCGGTGACAGTCTGGCGCGGCCGTATCTCGCCAAGCGTTGTTCGCCACTCCAGCGGAAATCTGGCGGGGCGATTGCCATACTTGTCGAGTACCTCAGTGAACAACATGACTTCTTCTTGCCTGCCTGCCAGAAGCGGCGGGATGGTTTTGAGTCTCGAGCTCAACTCGGGCTCGGGCCTCAGGGACTCCATATCAGGCCCTATGGTTACCGTCGGACCGTAGGCAGGGTCGCTGAGCAGCAGGTTGTAGCTGAGATGGGCGGCCCCCATTGTTTTGCCAGCCTGCAGGCGCGCCACCGCACGCCCCTGGTTATCGGTCCTGACTTCGGGAGTGAGCACGACACCGATATCGGTTTTGAACTGAATTGGCACCCCCTTGAGGGGAACACCGAAAAAATCCTTCAACTGGAGCAGAAACTCCGAAACTTCCTGATCCACGTTCGCGATCAGGTAGCGGTTGTCGACTGTGCACAGGGTGGTATAGCTCTGACCTGCCTCGGCCGACTCCGGTAGCGTCTGCAAATTGACGAAACGATCGTAACTTTCCAGCGAACTGCGCGCAGCCTTGGCGTATTGCGCCTGGGTATCCAGTGGATTCAGGTTGCCAAGACTGACGACGGCTTCGGCATCCAGCCCTTTGGCTGCCAGCTCAAGTGTGCGTCGCAGTACATCAAGCTCTTGCAGAGTCTGTAGCAGCGGAAGTGCGTCGCTGTCCTGAGCTTCACCCTTCAAATGGCTGACGACTGTCAGCACATGCTTGATGCCGCAGCCAAAGAATCGGGCGAGTTTGTCAGCCGCCGCATCGCGCACCAGCCGACGCGCATCCTCGCTCAGATCGGGCTCAAGAAGGTTGACCTGAAGGAAATAGTCGAGAATCTTCTCTTCCGGCTCCCGGGCCTGCTCCACCACTCGGCCGAACATCGCCAGGTAGTAAAGGGTATTGATCGAGATTTCGTAGCGGTCACCAAGACTGAACCACTGATAGTTTTCGTTTGCCTGGAGCATCTCCAGCAGTGTCGGGCTCACGTTGAGCGTGCTGGCAATCCGGGCTCGACGCTCGACCTCGGCGAACAATCGCAGAAACTGATCCGGCTCCTCCAGCGCTTTCTTCAACGCCCAACGCTTGCGCTCTGCAGGCATGCTCAGTGCCTGTGCCAGGAATCTGTAGGGATGCCCCTGCGCCCAAGCGAGAACCTGACGGGTCAGCAATGAATCGATCCGCAGATAGACCGCAAGGTTCTCTTCAACCATCGTGCGCTGCTCGTCGCGGCAACGCAGCAGAATCAACAGCAGCAGCGCTTTCAACGCTTGCCTTTTCGCTCCGAGCGTCGGATCGACCAAATCCTGATAAACAACCAATGCAACGGTTTCGCATTGCTCCTCGGCGTACGCCAGATATTGCTCTTCTGTCTGGTCGTACTCACCGATCACCAGCCCGTGCTCGTCCACCAGCAAATTCAACAAGGACGACCAGTCGATGATCAGTTCGCTATGCGGGAATCGTACCGGAGCGCCTGCTGCCAGCAACGTCGCCGTTTGCACCAGCACCGACGGTACCTGGCTGGCCAATTGCCGAAGAAACTGTTCCTGGCTTTCAGTCCACACGGTCGGGACAACGACAGGATTGAGGTGTTGCACCAACCACAGCACCGGCAGATTGAACGCCTTGGCCCATTGCGCGCACTCGATCAACCCATGGATGGCGCTCAGCACATCCGCGCCTTCCGTGGACCCCGATTCGGACACTGCAGGCTCAGCCGCCAGCTGGACGCTCAGTCCGAGGGTTTGCGCCAGTGCGGTGTACTCGATCGGTGTCAACTCACTCAGCCGGGCAAGCCGTACCAACCGCCACAACGCCGAGAGCGTACGCAGATCGCAGTCCAGGGAAGTCGTTTTGCCCTTGGCCTCGGCGATAACGATGCTCAGGTAGCGACAGGTTTCGCCATTGATACGCAACGCGGTGCAAATCTGGTGCACCTTATGCTGCTCGGCTGCAGTGACCGGAATGATCGCCAACGGGCTGCCATCGATGCGCAGCGGGTCATCAACTGGAAGAGGGTCGTTGTAAACCTGATCAAAGAATGCTGCTGATCCATTCTGACCATGGACCGACAGCACATCCACCAGCCCCGCGCACTCTTCGGCGGTGCAGCCATGAACGTTGATCAGTTCCACGAACAGGCCCAGGCAGCTCAGGGTGGTGGGGCGAATCCAGAGGGATGTACTGGCGCCTGCGCGCTGCTCGGCGCTCATTGCGGCCACCAGTAGCCTGTCCACCTCATGGCTTGGCAATTTCAGGATGTTATCCAGACGCACCTTGCGGTGAATGCGCTCGGCACGGTGTTCAAGCTTGACCGTCGGAAACTCACCGATATTCGTCAGCAAATGCTTGATATCGATCGCTCCGATTTCGAGCCCGATCGCCGGCTGCTCTGCGCCATTGACGTAACGAGCCCCGGCAACCTCCCCCGTCAGCAGCTCCTCCGGATTGCCTATTGCAGGAACGTTGGGCGACAGCTTGGGCGTAAATTTATCCCACGCCAGCAAGCCGTCCACCTCCGACTGCACGAGGCGGGTCGCAATCTTGAACAGCCCCAGCCGGCGAAGATCCTGATTGTCGAAAATGGCCGGCCCATAGTTCTCGCGATAAAAGTCTGTGGAGGTTTTTTGCGGGTCAGAATCGATGCAACCTGTCAGTGGATCAACCCTGTCAAAGGACAGAAGAGCCCGTTCAGCACTCAATGGAAACACCGAGCTCTCGAGCTGCAACGCCATCGCTTCACGCCCCATTGGCAAGGTCAGTTGCCAGGCTGCGTGATCGCGTGCGCCACGGCCACCCGGGCGTATGAAATACGGATAATCGCGGTCCATCCTGCGAATGATTTCGCCCAACGAGCCATTTGGCACAACCTGGTCCACCACATGCCAGATGCCGACAGCATCCGTCTCGAACGGCATGCTGAGGGGGACACGTGTCGAGCCCAGAAATTCCTGAACCGTTGAATACTCGGGAGGCAGCGTTTTCGAAAGCACCGACTCCAGTATCCGACTGTGGATGTCGACCCGGGACTTCTCTTCGTTGATGGCCGCAGGATCAATCAACAGTTGATCGACATCCGGGCGTCGGTCTTGCAACGGAATGGCATCAGGGCCCGCGTGCTTCTCGATTTCGTCACGGACAAATTCGCGCAGGCTGACCAGATAGGCGACCGGTGAGGCATGATGCTCCGGGCTGCCTTTTGGCGCCGCCCCGTCATTATTGGGAGTGAACAATTGATCGTAGGTGGGCAAACTCACCAACGCCTTTTTGTTGCTGCGCCCCGGCGCCGCACGCAGTTCCTGCTGACGGTATAACCGGGTGATCTGCAGCGCCAATGCCCTGCCACGCAGCAGCAGGGTCTCAGCCTGCGCGTGCGTCAAACCGAGTGCCTGCAACTCACTCGGACTGTGCTTTATCAGGTCGAATACGCTGGAAAATTCCGCGAGGTAACGATCCAGCTTGCGCGGCACAGACAAACGTTTCTTGCCCTGGCCCAACACGGCTCTGACCAGTTGATGCACGGGGCTCGTTTGCGTAGCTTTCATTCAGGCGCTTCCTATTGAACGGAAAACCAATGCCAAAGACGTGTGAGCGGGCCTTGTTGACTTCAAGTTGATTTAGCGCTGATTTGGATGAGTGGGCTACTGTCAGATCTGACAGGTTTTTCGACCACTGGTCGGGATTTTGATGCGCGATGTGAGAGCTGGAATAAAAAAGGCCCTCAAGGGAGGGCCTGAAAGGTTTCGGTCAAAAGCTCAGCCGAAGTCGTGTCGGTTCAAGGGTATTGAATCGACGACGGAGCGGGAGCAGCAGTCATCGCCCGCACCTCGAAACGCTCGCTCCTGCGCCATTCCGAAGGCTGATCGTTCAGCATATCGCGCACCAGAACCCAGCCCCCACCCTCGGCCAACGTAACAGTGCTTTGCGCCTCCCAATAGCCATCTGCACGGGCCTTGGCCGTCGCCAGTACGTTCGTGTTGTTGAACCATTGAGCAATGGTCACCGTCGCTTCTGGTCTGGCCAGCCCTGAGAAAACCGGATTCGTGCCGACCCTGTCGCCTGCCTGAGGCTGTGTGATTTGGGGGGCTTTATGCAGCAACTTGGGAATGATCTGGTCAGACGTTTCGGAATCCAGCCCGGCCCCGGCTCGCGCGATGGCAACGACTCTGCTGCTGGCGGTCATATCGTGCTGGACACTCGTCGTCCAGTAACCGCGTGAATCCACGGTGACGGGAGGAAAGTCCAACGATGTCTGCAGTCGCCTGACGATAACCTGATCGCCCGGGAATGCGCCGACCCCGGAAATCCATAATTGACGACCGATGTACTGATTCGTCAGAGGCGAATCGATCTTCAGTTTCTCAGGCACCACTTTCACGTTGCGAATGGTCGCGGCGCTGAGATCACCACCATCACGAATATAAACATTTACTGCTTTAGGCCCTGTGGCCAGATTGATACCCGGCGCGCTCCAGATGCCGCTGGTTATCGCAATATTGGTGCGGAGCGGCGCGCCTCCAATCCACAACTCGACGGTACCGCTGCGTGCAGTCGTCGTGCCGCTGAACGTCGACACTCGCGGCGTCGGACCGCCCTCGGGCGGAACTGTGATGTCGGCCGTCGGCACGCCGAATTTCACTGCAACACGAGCACTCTCGACCGATGCGTTTGCGGGATTATCCAACTGGTACTGCACGGCAAACAAGGTCTGATCACCCGCAGCCTGTTTCAACAGGGCGATCTCGAACTTGCCGTCGGACTTCACGTTATCTGCGCCCAGCTCCTGATTGCCGATGGTCGTGAAGATCCTGACCCGGCAACCCGGCCAGCCTTCACCGGTGATGATTGCCTGGAGCGGAACCGCTCCGGTGGTAAGGATTTTCGGCTGCGGTGCGCGAACGGTGAGCGATTGTGTGGACGGGGTGGACTTTTGCCCACCGAATTCCGCTGTCACGCTGACCGTATAAGTAGCAGGTGCCCAATCAGACGTGGCGTCCAGATAGAAACTGGCACCCGTTGTGGTAGCGGTTTTGGCTGGCCCTCCATTGATCTGTACCTCGACCTTCGAGCCACTCCACATAGTGCCGCTGATCCGCGGACGTTGGTCGGTAGGTGCGGTGATGGGGGTGAGTGACGGCGGGGGCGACGGGATGATTACCGCAGGGACCGGCGCAGACTGCGAATACTCATTATTGACCAACATTTTGGCGGTCAGTTGATTGTAATTTCCCGGGGCGAAATCGGTGGTGGAAACAGTGGACCACGTCTGGTTGGTGACCGTACCGGCAGGCACCCCGGGACGCATGTCCACGCCGTTATTGTAAATGACCACCACGACCTGGCTCGTGCCCCAGTTCTGCCCACGGCCCGAAAACGTCAGTTTATGACCGTTTCGAGAGCTAGACAGTTGTGTTGGCACTGGTGTAGGGACGTTGGTACGTAGCTGAACCCACCCATCACTGTAAATACGCGCCGTCCCGACGCCGGTAACACTTTGCCGGCAGGAGTAATGAAGAGCCCCCGGCAACTGAGACTGCGGTACATCGTATTCAAATGTGCCGTCCGACTTGATATCAACACTGAATAAAGGAGTATTAGCGTTCCCGGGCTGATGAAAATGGACTTGTCCGCCCCTGAAACCGGTGCCATGCAGTTTGACTCGTTCACCTGTAATGGTGGAAGTAACCACAGGCGGCTCTGGTTTGACATTGAATGTGACGGCCGCGCTACGCCCGGACCCCTTGCCTGAATGGAACTGCTCCACCGTGAGCGCGTGAGCCCCCGGATCCAGATTGTTTGTCGTGATGGAAAACGTATCCGTTGTCGCCGCCCCTGCTGTTCCAACTTGCGTGTTCGAGGGGCCTATGTAGGCAGTCAGAGTGGCACCGGGCAGACGGTTACGGCCTGTCAGTGTGAAGCCCAGCGGTACAGTCAATGGGGTGTTGGTAATAACCGGATAACCCAGTATCTGAATGGTGTAATGATTGGTGTAATTCTGCGCGCCATCGATTTCAGCCGTCACCGACAAATTGCCACTGCCCAGAGTCAGGTTTGCCAGCACAGATGCCTGCCAACTGCTTCCTGCTCCTGTATTGGCCGAGGCAGACAGGGGAGTTCCGACGCCCCCCAGGACAACTTTCACTGAAGTATTGGGCGCAGCGATTCCACCGAAGACGAGATTTTTTAAAGGCACTACTGTACCTGCCGCCGGTGAAGTAAGAGCCGCCCGATACAGGTAACGATTGTCTGACTTACCGGATCCCCATTGTCCATATAGATGCTCAGCAGCAAGACTCAGTTGATTTACACCAGAAGGAATTTGAATATCAGCCCACCATTTTCCGTTTGCTGCAATACTGGCAAAACTTGTTGACATTTCATAACTTTTGTAAACGCGCAGAGAATAAGCCTGGACCCCTTTAGTGCCGGTTACTTTGAAGGATGAGTCAGTAAAGTTCTTGGTCGGGTCAATGATGGGTCGTATGGGCGAGAACGCGTATTCATTGATGACATCGCTAAAAGGTTTATCACCCGCGCCATTGACGTAATACGTACAGCGCAACAGGAGATTGAAACGTCTGTTTTCTGAATAAATCGACCCCTGGCCATTGATTGCATGCCACTGGCCGTCCTGCACACAGTCGCCTCTTTGGTGCACCCACGAATTGCGGCTGTTGAAACTTAAATACAGTTTCCCGTTTCCTTTACCATTATTCTTGGCTCTGTATCCAATGAGTTTGCAGGTACATTGAGATCCATCGGAACGGAATGCTACCTGTACCTTAGCCTCTAACCAATTTCCAGGTTCATTGAAACCAGCACGCACGACATACTCTACAAATTCAGACCCGACCGGTATCGAGGCCTGAGTTGAGGATCCGTCACTGGGTACCTGATCGCCATCTTCACCGATACTTCCTTCATGCTTTTCCATACGGCCTTCCTCGAAACAATTTCCTGATACTCATCCGGCATCGATACCAGCGGACTTGAACCATTGAGCACCAGAACCAGCCACTTCCGACACCTGTAAAATCTGACAGTCCCGACAAGCGGTAACTCTTCCCACAGCCCGCTCCGGCAGCGTTCTGCAAGTCGTAACAACGGGCTACGACGCCTTGTGCCATTGCCTACAAATCCCTCAGAATCCGCCGGCTTGTGCGCCTTGGCGTTGGCCCGTAACTTGATCCCCGTCGCTGCAATCAGCGGCCGGGTTTAGTCGCCCGGGGTCTTTAGTACGTTGCGCATAAGCGTCATCCAGTCGGGTATTCCCTATCCCCGCACTCGATGGTGGCTGTTCGCAGGGCGCCCTCGGGCGCACCGGTACGTACTCCCGGTCGACTAACCTGCTTACAGCCGCCACCCTTTTCTCGTTTAGTCGCGAGCCAATGGTGGCCATAACGACGAGTACGAAATAGATGAAGAAGCCAGTTCCAAATCCCCCTTCGGACACCGATCCAAAGGACCCGACCGATCAACCCGATCCGGTCTCCCCCTACGCTTCAATCGATTCAAAGAAACTCCACGACGCGGCCCACAAGGCCCTCGACTTCTACCTCAATCCCAAGGCCGAAAAACCGCGCAACTCCGTGGATCGCGGCATGCAGATGTTCAAGGTCGATCCCGAGATCGATTCCGAGGCGATCGCCATCCAGACCTACGAAACCTTTTCTTCGGTGAGCATTCTGTTGCTGGACCTGGCCGACAGCCTGGACGACAAGCCGCGACACCTGGCGATGGCGATCTATCAGTTGAGCGAGATGGGGTTGTTGCTGGCGGAAAAGACGCTGGATAACGAGCGGGCGATTGCGATAGGCGCGTAACGAAAAAGGGTCATGACCTGCGGCAGGTCATGACCCTTTGGTTTTGTCAGGCCGAAGCCGGCAACGGCTGAAAACTGAAGTACTGCTTCAACGCCTCGACCAGCTGCCCGTATTCCGGCGGTGTGCGGAACAGGCTGAAGCCGGCGTCGTAATGCCGGGGCGTGGCGTCTTCATGGCACCACAAACAGCAGGCGCTGAGGTCGATCACCTGCTGGCAGCCATCGCCCACGGGGATCTTCAGACGCAGTTTGAATTCGGCCCCGATCATCATCGGCAACTGGCTGATGAGCATCAGCCCGTCTTCGGAGACGTTGCCCAGAAAACCGATGGGTTTGTCGGTGACGCTGTTGAACACTCGCAGAAAATACGGCAACTGGTGCCGTTCGATTCGACGGTCGGTAAACATGAGCGTATCGCCATGCAGGGCCCGGCAAACGGGCCGCACTGTGCTTCGGAACGAACCTGCCCGACAGGCCCGCTCTCCCCGCTTCCGGTGTGGCGCTCGCTACGTACTGCTCATGCCGGTCGCAGGTGTTGCGCCGGTACAGTATGCATCTGCACCGGTGTCATTCGACTATAGCTCACCTTGTACAGCCGGCCAGCTTTTGTATGACAACCGCCATCAGAAGCGGGCGGGTGGCACCACGGCGGCACTGCGGGTCGGGTAGTGGCCCAGGCTCTGCAGGGTTTCCAGACGCGCGCGGGCGCGGTAGGCGTATTCGCTGTTGGGGTACGAGGCGATGATGAACTGATAGGTCTGCGCCGCGTCGACAAACATTTTTTGCCGTTCCAGGCACTGACCGCGCATCATCGACACTTCCGGCCACACGTAAGGGCGGGCGCGGCTGGCGCGTTCGACCTTGGACAGTTCGAGCATCACCTGCTCGCAATTGCCCCGGTCATAGGCGCTGTAGGCGTTGTTCAGATGATGGTTCATCGACCAACGGGTGCAGCCCGAAGCGGCGAGGACGCTGAGGGCAAGGGCGGCAATGGGCAACAATCGCATGGGGGTTCTCCTGTCTTGTGCTCTGTATCGACCCATTGTGAGAAATCTTCAGAGCCGTTTGCGCCGATTGTCGCGTTCAAAAAAGAAAATCGTAAGTAGTGCAAACGAACAATGACTACACCCTTCGAGCATAGTAGCCTTCGCTGGCGCTTGAACCTGAGGAGTCTTTGCATGTCCGTCCGTCGTACCAAAATCGTCGCTACCCTTGGCCCGGCCAGTAACTCGCCGGAAGTTCTCGAACAGCTGATTCTGGCTGGCCTGGACGTCGCCCGTCTGAACTTCTCCCACGGCACCCCCGACGAGCACAAGGCTCGCGCGAAGCTGGTGCGTGACCTGGCTGCCAAGCACGGCCGCTTCGTCGCCCTGCTGGGTGACCTGCAAGGCCCGAAAATCCGTATCGCCAAATTCGCCAACAAGCGCATCGAGCTGAAGATCGGTGACAAGTTCACCTTCTCCACCAGCCATCCGCTGACCGAAGGCAACCAGCAAGTGGTCGGCATCGACTACCCGGACCTGGTCAAGGACTGCGGCGTGGGCGACGAGCTGCTGCTCGACGACGGCCGCGTGGTAATGCGCGTTGAAACCGCCACCGCCACCGAGCTGAACTGCGTGGTGACCATCGGCGGTCCGCTGTCCGACCACAAAGGCATCAACCGTCGCGGTGGCGGCCTGACCGCTCCGGCCCTGACCGAGAAAGACAAGGCCGACATCAAGCTCGCCGCTGAAATGGAAGTCGACTACCTCGCCGTGTCCTTCCCGCGTGACGCCGCCGACATGAACTACGCCCGTCAACTGCGCGACGAAGCCGGCGGCACTGCCTGGCTGGTGGCGAAGATCGAACGCGCCGAAGCCGTGGCCGACGACGAAACCCTCGACGGTCTGATCAAGGCTTCCGACGCCGTCATGGTTGCCCGTGGCGACCTGGGCGTGGAAATCGGCGACGCCGAACTGGTGGGCATCCAGAAGAAAATCATTCTGCACGCACGCCGCCACAACAAGGCGGTGATCGTGGCGACCCAGATGATGGAGTCGATGATCCAGAACCCGATGCCGACCCGCGCCGAAGTGTCCGACGTGGCCAACGCCGTGCTCGACTACACCGACGCCGTGATGCTCTCGGCCGAATCCGCTGCCGGCGCGTATCCGCTGGAAGCCGTGCAGGCGATGGCGCGCATCTGCGTCGGCGCTGAAAAGCATCCGACCAGCAAGACCTCCAGTCACCGCATCGGCAAGGAATTCGAGCGCTGCGACGAGAGCATTGCGCTGGCGACCATGTACACCGCCAACCACTTCCCGGGCGTCAAGGCGATCATCGCGCTGACCGAAAGCGGCTACACCCCGCTGATCATGTCGCGTATCCGTTCGTCGGTGCCGATCTACTGCTTCACCCCGCACCGCGAAGCCCAGGCCCGCGCGGCGATGTTCCGTGGCGTGTACACCGTGCCGTTCGACCCGGCTTCGCTGGCCCCGAACGAAGTCAGCCAGAAAGCCATCGACGAGCTGGTCAAGCGCGGCGTGGTGGAGAAAGGCGACTGGGTCATCCTGACCAAGGGCGACAGCTACCACACCACCGGCGGCACCAACGGCATGAAGATCCTGCACGTGGGCGACCCGCAGGTCTGAGTGACCGGTTGCTGTAAATGAAAAGCCCCGCCATGTGAATGGCGGGGCTTTTTCGTTAGTGGCGTTTGATGAACCCGGTCAACGCCGCCAACGCCTCCGGCGACCTCAGCCGCTGGGTAAACAGCGCGCCCTCCTCCTCGATCACCTTGCGGATCAACTCGCGATCTGGCGCCCGCATCAACTGTTTGCTGATCCGTACCGCCTCAGCCGGCAACTCGTCAAACCTCAACGCCATCTCCCGCGCCCTGGCCAACGCGGCTTCGCCACTGCCCAGCGCCTCGGTGGCGATTCCCCATTGCGCCGCTTGCTCACCGGTGAAGCCTTCACCCAGCAACAACAGCTCCGATGCCTTGGCCTGCCCGAGCAAGCGCGGCAGGATCAGGCTCGAACCGAACTCCGGGCACAACCCGAGATTGACGAACGGCATGCGCAACCGCGCATCCCGCGCCACGTACACCAGATCGCAATGCAACAGCAGCGTCGTGCCGATCCCCACCGCCGCCCCGGCCACGGCGGCGACCACCGGTTTGCGGCAGTCTAGGAGTTCGAGCATGAAGTGAAACACCGGGCTGTCGAGATCGCTCGGCGGTTGCTGGATGAAGTCGGCGATGTCGTTGCCGGCGGTGAAGCACTCGGCGCTGCCGGTGATCAGCACGGCGTTGATTTCGGGATCGTGATTGGCTTGCTTGAGCGCTTCGGCCAACTGGCTGTACATGGCGCGGGTCAGGGCGTTTTTCTTGTCCGGGCGGTTGAGGCGCAGGGTCAGCAAACCGCGTTCGCGGTGCAGCAGGATGGCTTCGGGCATGGCAGGTCTCGCGTCTGAAAGGTCAGCGCTCAACCACGGCTCAGGAAGACATCGGCCAGCAGTTGATTGCGCGGCAGTCCGGCCAGGAACAGACGCTTGGCAAACGCGTCCACGCTGGCAGTCGAACCGCAGACTAAAGCCAGGGTTTGCCGAGAGACAAGGCGCAGTTGCGCCAAAGCGCCCGGCAACTCGGCCGCCGTCCACAGTTCGACGCTGAGGTTTTCCCGCTGTGCGGCCAGTGCTTCAAGGGGTTTGGCCAGGTAATGCCCGTCGGCATCATGGGCCAGGTGAATGACGCGAATGGCGCCGCGATGATCCTGACGCAAGGCTTCGCGCAACACCCCGAACAACGGGCCGAGGCCGGTGCCGGCGGCGAGCAGCCACAGCGGCCGGTCGTGCCAGTCCGGGTCGTAATGCAGCGCACCGCCGCGCAGCTCACCGAGGCGGATCGGGTCGCCGATCTGCAAGCGCCGGGCTGCATCACTGAATTCGCCGGGCTGGCGGCAATCCAGGTGGAACTCAAGAAAGCGATCTTCTTCGGGAAGGCTGGCCAACGAATACGGCCGCGCAATGTGACCGGCCCACAGCACCAGATGCTGGCCGGCGCTGTAGCGCAGCGGTCGCTGGGGTGTCAGGCGCAGGCGCAATACGCTGTCGCCGAGCCAGTCCAGCGCCTCCACCGTGGCCGGGCGACCGTCGGTGACGGGATCGAAGGTGTGCACCTGCAAGTCTTCGACCACCTGACACTGACAGGCCAGCCGCCAGCCCTGATCACGCTGCTCGGCGCTCAGGGCATCCGGGCGGCTGTCGGCGGGCACGCCTTGCACGCATTGCACCAGGCAGGCATGGCAACTGCCGGCGCGGCAGCTGTAAGGCACCGCCACACCGTTTTGATTGAGGGCATCGAGCAGGTTGCTGCCCGCTGCCACCGACCACTGTCGTTCACCGACCCGTAGTTCAGGCATCGACGTTCTCCCACGCGGCGGCGCAACGGTTGCGCCCGTCACGCTTGGCCCGGTACAGCGCCTGATCGGCGCGCTGCAAGGCGTCGTCCAGATCATCGCCCAGTTCCAGCAGGGTCATGCCGGCAGACAGGCTCAGGTTTTTCACATTCAGGCCCACCAGTTCGACGTCGGTAAAGGCGATGCGCAGCCGTTCGCAACAAGCGGTCAGGCGTTCCGCGTTGCAGTCGGGCAGCAGCACCACGAATTCCTCACCACCATAACGCGCCAGCACGTCGCCGTCGCGCAGACAGGCTCCGGCCACGCCGGCGAACGCCTGCAACACCTGATCGCCGGCAGCATGGCCGTGCAGGTCGTTGATACGTTTGAAGTGGTCGAGATCGATCAGGGCCAGACCATGCACCACGTCCGCCTCCATCGCGTTCAATTCGCGGGTGGCCAGGCGCAGGAAATGCCGGCGGTTGAACAGCCCGGTCAGTTCGTCGGTGGCCACCAGATCTTCGAGCTGGCGCATCATCCCGCGCAACGTGTCCTGATGTGCCTGCAAGGCAAACCGCCGCTGGCGCATGCGTTGCCGCGAGGTCTGGACGAAGCGTGCGTAGATCACCAGCCATGCCAGCACGATCAGCAGGATGCAGGCCTGCAACGCGGACAGTGCCGGATCGTGCAGCCGGAAGTGGTAACCGTCCCACAGCGTGATGGCGCAGAAGCTGAAGAACACCAGCATCGCGCAGCGCACGAAGGCCCGCCGCGACAGATGAAACAGGCCGAACAGCAGGATCAGCACATAGAAGACCAGGAACTCGCCCCGGGCTTCTTGCAGATGCGCGATCAGCCACGTCTGCCAGCCAAGGCCGAGCAGCACTTGCGCCTCGGTCAGGCTCGGGTCGGAGAAGCGCAGGTTGGCGCCCGAGAAAAACACCGCGAACAGGGTCGCCTGGCTGATGACCACCAGGGCGCTGCCGACGGCGACGCCTGCCAGCGAATCTTCGTAGTGTCCGGTGAAATACGCCAGCCACAGCAGCAGCAAGGCCAATCCGTAGGTGGCTGCAGCGAGGGCGAAGCGTTTGAGCAAAAGACGTTGAATGGCGTTATGGGTCAATCGTTGACTCACCGTGCGATAAGAGGCTGACCGAGTGTCCTACTCTACAGACCGGCTGCCACTTTAGTGGCCCAGTCGATAAATGACCATTGATTTTCGGGCCGGATAATTGGCGTCAAAAAAGCCCTTGAGCCCGCCCCTCCCGGGTTCCCGGAGCGCCCGCCAAAAGCGCCGGCCACGCGTGATTTTTTGTCGGCCTTCATTGCCCCGAAACCGCGCGCCGGACGCGTGTGGGGAAAACCACGACAACCGGCTCCCGCCATGCGACCAACGAATGACTACCGGCGCGTGTCACCACCGGGGAGGCGCGGTATACTGCCGCGCCTTTTTAGCGTCGCGCCAGCAGCCCCGGCGTGCCTTGAAAGGTGTCTGCGACCGACCGATGCACCCAAGCCGCAGGCACCTTATTGAATGTTCCCGTCTTTTAGAGGAGCGCGACTCATGACCGTGATCAAGCAAGACGACCTGATTCAGAGCGTTGCCGACGCCCTGCAATTCATTTCCTACTACCACCCCGTGGACTTCATCCAGGCGATGCACGAAGCCTACCTGCGCGAAGAATCGCCAGCGGCCCGTGACTCGATGGCGCAGATCCTGATCAACTCGCGCATGTGCGCCACCGGCCACCGGCCGATCTGCCAGGACACCGGCATCGTGACCGTGTTCGTGCGTGTGGGCATGGACGTGCGTTGGGATGGCGCGACCATGAGCCTGGACGACATGATCAACGAAGGCGTGCGCCGCGCCTACAACCTGCCGGAAAACGTCCTGCGTGCCTCGATCCTCGCCGACCCGGCGGGTGCTCGTAAAAACACCAAGGACAACACCCCGGCGGTCATCCATTACTCCATCGTCCCGGGCAACACCGTGGAAGTGGACGTGGCGGCCAAGGGCGGCGGTTCCGAGAACAAGTCGAAAATGGCCATGCTCAACCCGTCCGACTCGATCGTCGACTGGGTGCTGAAGACCGTTCCGACGATGGGCGCCGGCTGGTGCCCGCCGGGCATGCTGGGCATCGGCATCGGCGGCACCGCCGAGAAAGCCGCCGTCATGGCGAAAGAAGTGTTGATGGAGTCCATCGACATTCACGAGCTCAAGGCCCGTGGCCCGCAGAACCGTAT
This sequence comes from Pseudomonas sp. MWU12-2029, assembly GCF_023242425.1. NCBI lineage: Bacteria > Pseudomonadati > Pseudomonadota > Gammaproteobacteria > Pseudomonadales > Pseudomonadaceae > Pseudomonas > Pseudomonas sp. MWU12-2029. Next base: position 216,225 of record NZ_JALJDY010000004.1, read on the forward strand.
CGAAGAAATGCGTCTGGAGCTGTTCGAGAAGGTCAACCAGCTGGGCATCGGCGCCCAGGGCCTCGGTGGCCTGACCACCGTGCTCGACGTGAAGATCATGGATTACCCGACCCACGCAGCGTCCCTGCCGGTGTGCATGATCCCGAACTGCGCCGCCACCCGTCACGCGCACTTCGTGCTCGACGGTTCCGGCCCGGCCTCGCTGGAAGCGCCACCGCTGGACGCCTACCCGGAAATCGTCTGGGAAGCCGGTCCGTCGGCCCGTCGCGTCAACCTCGACACCCTGACCCCGGAAGACGTGCAGAGCTGGAAACCGGGCGAAACCGTCCTGCTAAACGGCAAGATGCTCACCGGTCGCGACGCCGCGCACAAGCGCATGGTCGAGATGCTGAACAAGGGCGAAACCCTGCCGGTGGACCTCAAAGGCCGCTTCATCTACTACGTCGGCCCGGTTGATCCGGTCGGTGACGAAGTGGTTGGCCCGGCTGGCCCGACCACCGCCACGCGGATGGACAAGTTCACCCGTCAGATCCTCGAGCAGACTGGCCTGCTGGGCATGATCGGCAAGTCCGAGCGCGGCCCGACCGCCATCGACGCGATCAAGGACAACAAGGCTGTGTACCTGATGGCCGTCGGCGGTGCCGCTTACCTGGTGGCGCAAGCGATCAAGAAGTCCAAGGTCCTGGCGTTTGCCGAGCTGGGCATGGAAGCGATCTACGAGTTCGAGGTCAAGGACATGCCGGTCACCGTCGCGGTGGACAGCAAAGGTGAATCGGTGCACATCACCGGTCCTGCGATCTGGCAACAGAAGATCAGCGAAAGCCTGGCGGTAGAAGTGCAGTAAGCGCTTCAGCTGCTTGTGAAAAAACCGGGCGGTCAGCGATGACCACCCGGTTTTTTTTCGCCTGCCGTCAGTCGGCACCTGTCAGATCTGACAGGTGCCCGGCGCATGCCGCTCTGCTAGCGTGACACCTCGACATCTTCAGGTTGCGTCGCCATGACCCCGGATGCAGATGCGCTCGTCACCCCTCCCTCCATTGCCAAGACTGCGTCCATTGCAACGAATGGACGCAGTTGGGGGGAGATCGGTGCGACCGGGCAGCGCTCTTATACCCTGCCTCTTCCGATCCTGAATGCGCGCACGCTCAATCCCGAGTTGCAGCTGGTCTACGACAGCAACGCGGGCAACGGCAAGTGCGGACTTGGCTGGGATCTGCCGCTACCCGCCATCTCGCGCAAGACCAGCAAGGGTGTGCCGAAATACGAAGCCGCCGATGTCATGCAGGCCGACGGCACCGATCTGCGTCCCGAGCTGACGACGCGCGGCAAGATCAAGGCCAAAAAGCGTACACGCGGTAAAGGCAGGAACGCCAAAACCTATTCCGTGGTGCTCTACATTCCGCGCCTGGATACGACCTTCACCCGCTACGAGCTTTGGACCCCCACCGGTGGCGGCCGTGGGTTCTGGGTGGTCTTTGGCGCCGATGGCTCTCAGTATTGCTACGGCAACACCCTGGATGCCTGCATCCATGACCCGGCGGACCCAACCCTTATCGCAGTGTGGTTGCTGGTGGAAGTCAGGAACCCCGTGGGCGAAAACATCTTTTACCAGTACAAGACCGACGACAAAACCGCTGACGCCCGTTTTGACTACAGCGCCCAACGCTACCTGCGCCAGATCTGTTATTGCAACAAAAACGCCAGTACCGATTTGTATTGCCTTGATCACGCGCAACCCGAATTACTCGACTGGCTGTTCCGACTGATCGTTGACTACGGCGAACGCGTCGCCGGATATGACGATGTTCCACCGTATGCAGCCAACGAGGATGCCTGGACGGTGCGTTCCGACCCGTTTCGTATGCATCGTTATGGTTTTGAAGTCGGCACCCGGCGCCTGTGCCGGCAGTTTCTGTTGTTCAACCACACCGGCCCCACGCCGGTGCTGGTCAATCGACTGCTGCTGGAACACGAACCCACACTGCACCGGTACAACCACCTGAAAGCCGCGCACTACATGAGTTACGACGCTACAGGACGCGTCAAGCACATGCCGCCCCTCGAATATTTTTATGAAGCGCTGATACTCGACACCACCCCCAAACCCTTCCTGCCACTCGATCACATGCCCGGCCTCAACGACGGCCAGCCCTACCATTGCGTCGATCTTTACGGCGAAGGCGTGCCCGGCTTTCTCTGCCAGTACGACGGCGCCTGGTATTACCGCGAGCCCTTGCGCGGCACGCACGGTACGGACGAAATCGTCTACGGCCCCTGGACACTGCTGCCGCTGATCCCGAATGCCGACAGCAGCAAGCCCGTGGTCGTGATCCTGATCGACCTCACTGGTGACGGGCATCTGAACTGGGTTGTCGCACAATCCGGCGGCAGCGGGTATTACACACTCAACCCGGATGGCACCTGGTCGTTGTTCAAACCATTCAGCCAGTTCCCTGTGGAGTTCTTCCATCAACTGGCGCAACTGGGGGACCTGAGTGGCGATGGTCTGGATTCCATGGCCCTGATAGGCCCGAACAGCGTGCGGGTGTATGCCAATGTGCGGGAGAAAGGATTCGCCCCCGGCCAGGATGTGCCCCATGCCCCGGACAGATTGCCGCTGTTCAGTAACGCCCGTAGCGAATTGGTGTCATTCAGCGGTATGGGCGCCAGTGGCATGGAGCTGTGCCGGATCCGCCACGATGAAATCCGCTGCTGGGCCAGCCTCGGACATGGTCGGTTTGCAGAGGGTTTCAAACTGAGCGACCTGCCGTTCGACCATGGCGAATTCGATGCGGACCGGGTGCGCATCGCCGATCTGGACGGCTCCGGCGCCCCGGCCTTCATTTACCTGTCTTCGGATTACTTCGAAATCTGGTTCAACCAGGGTGGCAATGGCCTGGTCTTGACACCCGAGCGTGTGCCATGGCCCACCGGCATTCGCTACGACAACCTCTGCCAGGTGACCTTCGCCGACCTGCAAGGCATCGGTTGCGCCAGCCTGCTGTTCACCAAGCCGCACATGACACCGCAGCACTGGGTGTATCACTTCGTCAGCAAACGGCCGTACCTGCTCACCGGCTGCAATAACAACATGGGCTACAGCGCCACACTGCAACATCGCAGCAGTGCGCAATTCTGGCTGGATGAGAAACACCGGGAGTTGATGGCTGACAGGCATCCGGTCAGCGAGTTGCCGTTTCCTCAGATGGTGCTCCATTGGCTGGAGCAACTCGATGAAATAACCGGCAACCGCTTGAAGCAGTCATTCGACTATCAGGACGGTTACTACGACGGTTTCGAACGTGAGTTCCGTGGCTTCGGTCGGGTCTGTCAAATCGACAGTGAACTGGAACCTGGCAAGGCCGAAGAAGGCCATACGGCGCCGATTAAGGTGACGCACTGGTTTCATACCGGCCAATGCACTGACCCCGTCCTGAAAGGTATCTGCACACTCGACAAAGAAATCACGCCGCTGGGTTCCACCGTCACTTCAACGTTCGATTCCAAACGCTGCAAGGAGAGTATTCGCAAGCGGCGCAAGGCCGACGACAATCGCGAAATCGCCTACGCCCTGGCCGGTCGTCCGCTGCGCATCGAGGTCTGTCAGGCGGATGATCCCGCCCCGGAACGCTTGTTCTCCCTGAGCGAATTTCGCTATCGGGTGCGGGTGACCAAGGGCAACCCGTCCAGTTTGCTGGTGTTCGAACAGGAAACCCGCAGCCACCAATATGAACGCTTCATGGACGATCCGAACTGTCAGCACAGGGTCAACCTGGCGTGGGACGAGTACGGCCAATTGATTCACGGTTTCACGGTAGCGTGTGCTCGCCGTCGCACCGGGACGGACAAGCCGCCCTTCGACCGAGAAGACCAGCTTCGGGCCTGGGTGGACAGTCACGATGAGCAACAACAGTACTTTTATCTGACGGAATCACTCGCCGCCTTCATTCACCTGATCACTGACGGCCACTGGCTGCTCGGCTTGCCCTGGCGCCAGCGCAGCAACGCAATGAGACTGCCCAAGGGCGCATTGCCGGGCGGGCTGCGAGCGGCGGATATCAGTTTCGAAAATTTCGAGCAGCATAAAGACAGCGCTGAATGGAAAGCCGCGCGGGAACTGACCTCACTCTCGCAACACACGTATCTGGAATCCGCCGGCAAAATGCTCTACCCGCCGCTGGCCGGGCCGACCGAGCAGGCCGTGTTCGACAAAAAGGCCCTTGAGGCCTACGACGACGTCCCGATAGTCATCCGGGACGAGCTGACAAAGATCGGCTACACACCCATGAAGCTGTTCTTCCCGGAGGACCCTGCACAGGATCTGCTGCAAAACCTGTGGTCAGCGCAAAGCGGCTTTTTCACCTACGCCAGTGCCAGCGGTTTTTACCGCGTCACCGAGGTGCAACAGACCGCAAGCCACGGTGTGACGCACATCACCTGGGATGCAGACCACCTGCTGACCATTGCCATCACCCTGCCGGACGGCTGTGTGACGTCAGTGACCTACGACATGCACACCCTGCAGCCGTTCAGTGTCACCGACCCCAACGAGAACATTCAGGAGGTTCTCTACGACGCAGGCGGTCAGCCCATGGTGCACAGCTTTCATGGCAGCGAAGATGGATTGCCGGCGGGATTCGCGCCTTTGTCCGCTTACCCGCCGCAGTCTGATACGAGTGTCGAGTTTGCCCTGGCCAATCCGAAAACCGTGCTGGCACCCGCCGCCAGCGTGGTACGCACCGAGCTGTTCAGCTGGATGCCGACACTCCCGCGCAAAACGCTGTCGCGCAAAAAAAAGGAATGGATTTCCAAGGGCCTGATCCTGCCCGATGGCCGCATACGCGCATCGGCGCTGCGCTGGCTGAACCAACGCAAAAAACGCACGGCCAGCGAGCAGGCTCTGCTCAAGATCATCCGCACCGGCCTCAGACAACCGGTGCACAGCCTGAGCCTGGTTGCTGACCGCTATCACACCGACCCGCTGCAACAAATTCAGATGAAGATCAGCTATATCGACGGCTTCGGTCGCGAGCTGCAAAGCAAACAGCTTGTCCCGCCGGGCGATGCGTTTGTAGCCACCCTCGAGGACAATCTCGCAATCGGCACCGACGGCAAGCCGATCGAATCGCCGGCCATTCAACGCTGGCGAGTCCAGGGTCGTGTGGAATACAACCACAAGGGTGAAACCATTCGGATCTACCGCTCTTATTTCCTCAACACCCATCGCTGCATCAATGACAGCGCCTTGCGCAAGCACGGCTACCACGACCGGATGTTCTACGACGCCCTGGGCCGGCCGATCAAGACGATCAATGCCCTTGGCCATCTGGCATACGTCCTCCTGAATCCGTGGTTCACTCTCAACTACGACTACAACGATACGCAAGAACCGCCACTGGCCAGGCCTGCAAAAAGACCGGCGCCTGCAAAACCCGCAAAACAGGTCAAGTCATGAACGCCAGCGTGCACCATCTCACGCCCGTGATGTCGGTAATCGGCCCTCGCGGCGAAGCCGTCAGACAAATCGAATACCTGCGCACGGTGGCCGGGGAAGCCGTGCGAGCGCTCATCAGCCGACTGCAACATGACGCTGCCGGCCATCTGATCGCACAGCGGGATCCGCGTCTGGCAACGCCCAATACAACGACCTTGCACAGACTGGACGGCACGGCGCTCAAGACCCGCAATGTCGACGGTGGCGAAAATACTGCCCTGCCAGGATTGGCCGGTGAGCTTTTGCAAGGCTGGGATACGAACGGCAATCACCGGGAGATGAGCTATGACCCGCAACTGCGTCTGCGCAGCGTCACAGAAAACGGGGTAACCGGCTTCGAAACGTTCAGCTATGAAACGGCTTCGGCCGATCCGACGCACAACCTGCGCGGACAAATGACGGCGCTGAGCGATCCATCGGGTACGGTGCAATTCAACAGCTTCAACATGCGTGACCAGTCAACGCAAGAAATCCGCACCTTCGAGGATGGCAAGATCTGCGCCGGCCGTCAGCGTTTCAGCGCCATCGGTGCACTGCTGCAAGCCACCGACGCCGGCGGGCATATCCAACATTCAACCTTCGACATCGCCGGGCAGCTTGCTCAGGTGCAACTGCAACTCAGCGGGCAAAGTGTGCAGCCGATTTTGAACGGCGCAGATTACAACGCCGCCGGCCAGATCACCGAACAGCGCCTCGGCAATGGCGTGACCAGCCACTGGCATTACCGCGAGGCCGACGGACGTCTGCTTCGACAGTACGCGCAAAAGGCTTCGGAGCCGGCGATTCAGGATTTCGAGTATGAATATGACGCCGCAGGAAACGTCACCCGCATCATCGATCACACCTACACGCCGACGTTTTTCCGCAACCAGCGGGTCGACGGTGAACGCACATTTGGCTATGACTCGGTGTACCGCCTGACCCGCGCCACCGGTTACAGCGACGCCCCGCCCACGGATAACCCCGGGCGGCCGCAACCCACCGATCCCAAAGACCGACGCAACTATGTCGAGTCTTTCGAATACGACGACGGCAACAACCTGAAAAAACTGACCCACGTACGCGACGGCAACACCTACACCCGCGAGATGTTCATCGACCCTGCCAGCAATCGAGGTGTGCGCTGGAAAGCGGGGGACCCGGCACCTGACTTCAGCGCCCTGTTCGACCGCGCCGGTAATTTGCTGGCCCTGCAACCCGGCCAGCCGATGAACTGGACCAGCCGCAATCACCTGGAGTCGCTGATCTTCGTGGATCATGCCAGCGGTCCGCCCGACCAGGAGCGGTATCACTACAGTCAGGGCGCAAGGGTCTACAAACGCAATGAAACCCACGCCAGCACAGTCAGCCATATCGCTGAAGTGCATTACGTGGGGAGTCTGGAAGTCCGCACCAAAAGCAGCGGAGAAGAGTTACACCGGATCACCGTCGCCACCGGTGTCGGCGAGGTGATGTGTCTGCACTGGGTCGCGGGAAAACCACCCGGTATCGATGCTGATCAGGTGTGTTATTCCCATTCCGACCACTTGGGATCGAGCGTGACGCAGATTGATCAACGGGCGCAGGTGATCAGCCGCGAAAGCTACTACGCCTTTGGCAACACCGCGACGATGGCTGCCCGCTCGCAGATCGAAGCGGACTACAAATTCATCCGCTATTCGGGCAAGGAAATGGATGTCACCGGGCTCTATTACTACGGAGCGCGGTATTACGCGCCGTGGTTGTGTCGCTGGGTGAGCGCCGACCCGGTGGAGGATGCGGACGGATTGAATCGGTATGTGTTTGTCGGGAACAACCCGATGACATACGTCGACACTAACGGGCAGACCAGGACGCCTGCCGAGCTGAAAAGGCAGGCTGACTACTCGGTGAACTTCCTGAGTGCAGCCAACAGGCAAATGGATATTCTCGAACGACAGATTGACAACCTTTCGAGTCGGAGTCGGTTCCGTACCGTCATAACTGCAAAATTTGTCGTACAAGTCGCGAAGGTCCTTGCCAGTTGGTTCTCCACAAACGATCTTTTCAGTGCGGTGGAAACATTAGCCGGAGGAGATCCTTATTCATCTATGATAGGTGAACTCAAGGGTCTGACCATCGGCAACTTCACCGCTGAACGTTCCGCTGAACTGGTCGATATGGCCTTTTCAAACTTTCAGGACGTTTCCAACCCTCTGATACCCCGCAAAATCGATATATCGGCTGAATCAATCTCGCAACAGGCGAGGGGCGTGGAAAGTGGTCCCCTCGATGCTTTCATGCACGTCAGATCTTTTGAGCCAAAGGACGCCATCGAAGCCTCGGTCAATGCCATCTCCGCCACCGGGGGATCACAACTCTACGGAGTCGGAGAGTTGATAGAACTCGCGAAAGTGGCAGAACAGGGAATCAGGGCCGAGGAAGGCATGTTTTCACAAGAGATCGAAGCCCACCTGAACGCACTCGACGCACTGCGTGAGAAAATTGTCAGAGTATCCAATGCCGGCCAAATAGCCTTCAGCGAGCTTAAGGTCATCGAGTTCTACAACTCGGATGTTGATCATCTACTCGATCTGGGGCAAGGGAGAGTCGGCACTCAACAAGCCAGAACAGTCAGACTCGACAATCTGCACGCACTCACTGAGAAAGCCTTGTACGTTGTCGATGACAGAAAGCAAATGCTCAAAACCTATGGCAGGCAGACCGCATACAAACAGAGGAACAAGTAACAACCGACAGGTGATCAAACCGGGCATGTAAAGGTGAAACTATGGTCAAGTGGCAATAATGGACGCCCAAACACATCGAAATACCCCTTTGGTGATCGCTTCGATACCGGCATTAGCATGGTGTTGCCTGGTCAGTCGGTAGAAGAACTTCATCGCAGGGATGCACAGGGCAATTACTGGCTCACGACCTACGACAATCAGTTGATGGTATACGCAATCTCTGATCCGGAAGGTACGTAGCAAGAAGTCAGCTTGTGCATGCTATCGTGCTCGCCCCGACCTGCCCTGATACTTCATATGCTCGCGACTTCCCGTACCCTGCGTCTGTCGCTGTACACCCTGCTGATCATCGCCGGTGCCGCCCTTGCTGCAACGCTTGCGATCCGCCATGCCGAGCGCCAGGCGCTGGAAGAAGACGCCGCGCGGGCCAACCAGCAGCTGGCGCTGTACGCCAATTCGCTGCACACCCTGATCGACCGCTATCGCGCCCTGCCTGCCGTGCTGGCACTGGACCCGCAATTGCGTGCGGCGCTGGCAGGTCCCGTGGATGCCGAACAGCAGGCTGCGCTGAATCTGAAGCTGGAAAAGATCAACGGAGCGGCGCAGTCCTCGACGCTGGAACTGCTCGACCATACCGGCCTCGCGGTGGCAGCCAGCAACTGGCGCCTGCCCAGCAGTTACGTGGGCCACAACTATGGTTTTCGCCCGTACTTCAGTCAGACCCGCACCCAGGGCACCGGGCGTTTCTACGCGGTCGGGGTGACCAGCGGGATTCCCGGGTATTTTCTGTCCAGCGCCGTGCTCGGTGACAACGGCGAGTTCCTCGGGGCGATGGTGGTCAAGCTGGAGTTCCCGGAGCTTGAGCGCGAATGGAGCCATGGCAACGACACCCTGCTGGTCAGTGATGCCCGGGGCATCGTCTTCATCGCCAACCAGCCCGAGTGGCGCTATCGCCTGCTGCATCCGCTGACCCCGGCCGACTATCGGGAGATCAAGGCCACCCGCCAATACGACAAACAGTCGCTGGTGCCGCTGACTCATCTGTCCCTGCGCCGCTTCGACGACAACAGCGATCTGCGCCGTGTCGAGGCTCCGCAAGGCACGGCGGATTACCTGTGGGAATCCCTGCCGCTGACCGCCGAAGGCTGGACCCTGCACCTGCTGCGTCGCCCGCAATTGTCCTTCGAAGACCAGCGCAATGCCGGGCTCGCCGCGGCCGGGGTGTGGCTGGCGCTGGTGTTCCTGTTGCTGTTCCTCAACCAGCGCTGGCGTCTGGCGAAGATGCGCCAGCGCAGCCGCGAAGAGCTTGAGCAACTGGTCGAGGAACGCACCCGGGATTTGCGTACCGCCCAGGATGGTCTGGTGCAATCGGCGAAACTCGCGGCCCTCGGGCAGATGTCCGCCGCGCTGGCCCACGAAATCAATCAGCCGCTGACCGCCCAGCGCATGCAGCTTGCAACGCTGAGGCTGCTGCTCGATCACGGCCGGGTCGATGACGCCTACAAGGCGCTCAAACCGGTGGATGAGATGCTCACGCGCATGGCGGCCCTCACCGGTCATTTGAAAACTTTCGCGCGCAAGAGCCCCAGCGGTTTGCGCGAGCGGCTGGACCTGGCGACGGTGGTCGATCAGGCCCTGCAATTGCTGGACGCGAGAATGCGCGACGAACAGGTCAGCCTTGTGTTGCATCTGACCCGTCCGGCCTGGGTGCGCGGCGATGCGATCCGTCTCGAACAGGTGCTGATCAACCTGCTGCGCAACGCCCTCGATGCGATGCAGGGCAAACCGTGCAAGCGTCTGGAAATCCGCCTGGAAGCCGACGAACAACTGTGGCGCCTGAGCGTCATCGACAACGGCGGCGGCATCGCCGAAGAACATCTGGGTCAGGTATTCGATCCGTTCTTCACCACCAAACCGGTGGGTGACGGCCTCGGTCTCGGACTGGCAGTATCCTTCGCCATCGTCCACGAATCCGGCGGGCGCCTGAGCGCCGAGAACGGCGACAACGGCGCGGTGTTCAGCCTGACCCTGCCAATCGATCTGGAGGCGCACCTCTGATGCTCAATCGCGTGATGGTGGTCGATGACGAAAGCAGTATTCGCAGTGCCGTCGAACAGTGGCTGAGCCTGTCCGGGTTCGAGGTGCAGCTGTTCAGCCGCGCCGAGGAATGCCTGGCGGCGCTGCCGAAGCATTTTGCCGGGGTGATTCTCAGCGATGTGCGCATGCCCGGCCTCAGCGGTCTTGAGCTGTTGGCCGAAGTACAGCGCCGGGATGCCGACCTTCCGGTGATCCTGCTCACCGGCCACGGCGATGTACCGATGGCGGTCGAAGCGATGCGCGACGGCGCCTATGACTTTCTGGAAAAACCCTTCAGCCCCGAGACCCTGCTCGGCAGCCTGCGCCGGGCGCTGGACAAGCGTCGTCTGGTGCTGGAAAACCGCGCCCTGCACGAACAGGCCGACAACCGTGCCAAACTCGATGCCACGCTGCTCGGCGTATCCCGTGGCTTGCAGACCCTGCGCCGGCAGGTGCTGGATCTGGCGACGCTGCCGGTCAACGTGCTGATCCGTGGCGAGACCGGCAGCGGCAAGGAGCTGGTCGCCCGCTGCCTGCACGACTTCGGCCCGCGCGCCGACAAACCCTTCGTGGCGCTGAACTGCGCGGCGATCCCCGAGCAATTGTTTGAAGCCGAGTTGTTCGGGCATGAAAGCGGCGCGTTCACCGGAGCCTCCGGCAAGCGCATCGGCAAGCTGGAATACGCCGACGGCGGCACGCTGTTTCTCGATGAAATCGAAAGCATGCCGCTGGCCCAGCAGGTGAAACTGCTGCGGGTGTTGCAGGAGCAGAAGCTCGAGCGGCTGGGATCGAACCAGAGCATTCGGGTGGACTTGCGCATTGTTGCGGCGACCAAACCGGATCTGCTCGATGAAGCCCGGGCCGGGCGTTTTCGCGAAGACCTGGCGTATCGCCTGAACGTCGCCGAATTGCGCCTGCCGCCGTTGCGTGATCGTCGGGAAGACATTCCGTTGTTGTTCGAGTCCTTCGCCCAGAGCGCCGCCCAGCGCTTGGGCCGGACTTTCCCGCCGCTCAGTGGCGCGCAATTGAGCCACCTGCTGAGTCATGACTGGCCGGGCAACGTTCGCGAGTTGGCGAACGTCGCCGAACGGCAGGTCTTGGGACTGGATGAACCGGTGCAGGGCATCGATCCGGGCCAGTCGCTGGCGGCGCAGCAGGAGGCGTTTGAAGCGCAGTGTTTGCGGGCGGCGTTGACCCGGCACAAGGGAGATGTGAAAGCCGTACTTGAAGAGCTGCAACTGCCGCGTCGCACGTTTAATGAAAAGATGCAGCGACATGGACTGACCCGGGAAATGTTCGTACCTGAATGAGCGGAAATCCGCTCATTCATTCCGGTCCATCGGCAAAATCCCGCTCAACCCATCTCCCCACCCCCTCTAAACCGGCCCTCTCCCCGTTGGCACAGCTCCTGCTATAGCCCCCGCAGGCTGCGTTTCAACGCGCTCCACAAAAACAATTAAACGAAGGATCCTTCAATGGATAACTCCAACGCCCTGCCTCTTGGGTCGGCTGCCGTGCCGGTCAAAGAACGAACCACCGCCAGTCGCATCAAGTCGATCTTCAGCGGTTCCGTCGGCAACATGGTCGAGTGGTACGACTGGTACGTCTATGCCGCCTTCTCGCTGTACTTCGCCAAGACCTTCTTCCCCGCCGGTTCCACCACCGCCCAGTTGATGAACACCGCCGCGATCTTCGCCGTGGGCTTTCTGATGCGCCCGATCGGTGGCTGGCTGATGGGCCTGTACGCCGACAAGGTCGGACGTAAAAAGGCACTGATGGCCTCGGTGTACCTGATGTGCTTCGGCTCCCTGCTGATCGCCCTGAGCCCGAACTACGAAACCATCGGCATCGGCGCACCGATCCTGCTGGTGTTCGCCCGTCTGCTGCAAGGCCTGTCGGTCGGTGGCGAATACGGCACCTCGGCCACTTACCTGTCGGAGATGGCAACCAAGGAACGTCGCGGCTTCTTCTCCAGCTTCCAGTACGTGACCCTGATTTCCGGCCAGCTCATCGCGCTGGGCGTGCTGATCGTGCTGCAGAACATGCTGACCACTGAACAGCTGTACGCCTGGGGCTGGCGTATTCCGTTCGCCATCGGCGCGCTGTGTGCAATCGTCGCGCTGTACCTGCGTCGTGGCATGGAAGAAACCGAGTCGTTCACCAAGAAAGAGAAGTCCAAGGAAAGCGCCATGCGCACCTTGCTGCGCCATCCGAAGGAATTGCTCACCGTGGTCGGCCTGACCATGGGCGGTACGCTGGCGTTCTACACCTACACCACCTACATGCAGAAATACCTGGTGAACACCGTCGGCATGAGCATCTCCGACTCCACCACCATTTCCGCCGCCACGCTGTTTCTGTTCATGTGCCTGCAACCGATCATCGGCGGCCTGTCCGACAAGATCGGTCGTCGTCCGATCCTGATTGCCTTCGGCGTGCTGGGGACGATCTTCACCGTGCCGATCCTGATGACCCTGCACACCATCCAGACCTGGTGGGGTGCGTTCTTCCTGATCATGGCGGCGCTGATCATCGTCAGCGGCTACACCTCGATCAACGCCGTGGTGAAGGCCGAGCTGTTCCCGACCGAAATCCGCGCCCTGGGCGTCGGCCTGCCGTATGCACTGACCGTGTCGATCTTCGGCGGCACCGCCGAATACATCGCGCTGTGGTTCAAGAGCATCGGCATGGAAACCGGTTACTACTGGTACGTGACCGCGTGCATCGCGGTGTCCCTGCTGGTGTACATCACCATGAAAGACACCCAGAAACATTCGCGCATCGTCACTGACTGATCGCAAAAAAAACGCGCGAAGGTGCAAGACCTTCGCGCGTTTCTTTCCTGTCCGATTTCCCGATCAGGACAACTCGGCAACGCCCTGTTTGCCGCCATAGCGCTTCTGCGCATAAGACGCGCCCACAATCATCACCAGCAGAATCCCCGCCAGCACCGCCGACGAACCGATGGTGCCGAAGTCCAGACCGCCCTTCTCATGGGACTTGGTCATCAGGTCGCCCAGGGTCGCGCCAAACGGCCGGGTCAGCACGAACGCCACCCAGAACAGCGCCACCGACGAAATCTTCGTGAAGTACTTGAGCAGTACCACCACGGCAATCGCCGAGCCGATCAACAGCGCGCCACCGGCAAAGCCCAGGCCCGAATCGTCCGCCAGGTAATCGCCGAGCGCGGTGCCCAGGGTGTTGGAGAACAGAATCGCCATCCAGTAGAACATCTCGCCGCGAAAGCTCTGCACCTTGGTGACGTTGAGCGAGTCGCCGCTCAGGCGCCACGCCGCGAAGATCGCCAGCAGGATCGCGATCAGGATCATGGAACCGGTGGCGTAGCCCAGCTCCAGCGTGCGGTCCATGAAGTCGGACATGGTGGTGCCGGCGGTGCTGGTCGACAGGATCACGATCCAGTACAGCAGCGGCTTGTAAGTCTTGGACATCAGTTGCGTGACCAGCGTCAGGACGAACACGCTGATCAGGATCAGCGAGCTCATGGCGTAGCCGACGTTCAAGGTCATCGACAGCAAATCCCCCGCGGTTTCCCCCAGGGTCGTCGCGCAGATTTTCATGACCCAGAAGGCCAGGGTGATTTGAGGCAGTTTGTTCATTGCAGGTAAAGCTCCAGTGTGTGACGGCCGGTTCTTGGTTTTCTGGCCGCCGGCAGACTGGCGTTACGAGGGTGAAAAACCGGTCGGGAATGTATGAAAAATCTGTCACACACGCCAAAAGCGGCGATTAATCACCGGTTAATGCCCCTGCCGCATCCTGCACTTACCTGATCGATTGACTGCGCGTCGCTCGCTCCCACGACGAGACGAATTGAATGCCTCGCCCTTAACATCAAGTTAATCGATTGTTTTTAGCATTATTTTGCGCTTTTTAATCAATTTAGTTGGCGTAGCATGAACCCCATGCAAGACACACCGCCAACGAATATCGAATCTGGAGAACGACCATGAAAACCAAACTGATCCTCGCCCTGACCCTGTCCGTACTGGCCGCCAACACCTTCGCCGCCGATGGCTCGGACAAAACCAAATCCGCCGATTTCATCAACGGCGCCAGCGCCGCCATCGAAACCAGCCACTCCGGCGCCTACGCTGCCGATGGTTTCGATAAAACCAACGTCGGCAAAGCCGTTGCTGCCGATGGCTTCGACAAGACCGGCACCGCCGCTGCCATCGCGGCTGACGGTTTCGATAAAACCGGCACTGCTGCTGCCATCGCTGCCGACGGTTTTGATAAAACCGGTACCGCCGCTGCCATCAGCTGATCAGCTGATCAGCAGAATGCAGACACCAAAGCCCGGCGATTGCCGGGCTTGTTCATTTCCAAAGGTCGGCATTTGATCTTCGCGGACCGGACTTGCACTATTGACCGCTTATAAAAGCCTTCAGGAACACCCCGCCATGCCCGATGACATCCATTTCTACGAACCGGCCAACGGCCATGGTCTGCCGCACGATCCGTTCAACGCGATCGTCGGTCCGCGTCCCATCGGCTGGATTTCTTCGCAGGATGCCGAGGGCAAGCTGAACCTGGCGCCCTACAGCTTTTTCAACGCGTTCAACTACATTCCGCCGATCATCGGTTTCTCCAGCGTCGGGCGCAAAGACAGCCTGAACAACATCGAGCAGACCGGCGAGTTCGTCTGGAACCTCGCCACCCGCCCGCTGGCCGAGCAGATGAACCAGAGCTGCGCCGCCGTCGCGCCCGAGGTCAACGAGTTCGAACTGGCGGGGCTGACGCCGGTGGCGTCGAAGGTGATTGCCGTGCCGCGCGTGGCCGAAAGCCCGGTGTCCTTCGAGTGCAAGGTCACGCAGATCATTCAGTTGCAGCGCGCCGACGGCGAGACGGTGCCGAGCTGGCTGGTGCTCGGCGAAGTGGTCGCCGTGCACATTGCCAAATGGCTGTTGAAGGACGGGATCTACGACACCGCCGCCGCAGAACCGATTCTGCGTGGCGGCGGGCCGGCGGACTACTTCCAGCTGGGGCCGGAGGCATTGTTCAAGATGTGGCGCCCGGGCGCCGTCAAGTAAACGGAGTTACCAGATCAGCTCGGCGTCATCAGTGACGCCCTTGAGCTTGTCCAGCTCATTGATGGCCGCTTCATCGGCGGCAATGGCGCCAGGGAAGACCTGGTCATTCAACAGTTTGTGAAAGCGTGGCGCACCGCCGTCCACCAGGGCCTTGACCGCGATTGCCGCGAAATAACCCTTGTTGCTGCCCAATTCGACGGGGACTACAGCGGAAACCGCTTCGAAGTGTTCGAACTCTTTACGTGCCATGTCGCAGGTCCTGGCTCAGTCAGATAGGCCGGCCATTAAACCCTCAACCGGCGAGTTTGTGTATCGGCGCGCAACTCTGGCCCAGCGCCTGCGCTGCCGACACGTCTTTAAACGTGTGGAAATCCAGGCTGTTGACCACCAGGTCCTGCACCAGCTCGGCAAACACTTCCATCGACGGGCTGCTGAAATAGGCGGTCATCGACTGCTGGTTATTCCAGAAACCGGAAACCAGCCACAACTCCGGATCACACTGTGAATGCTGCAGGGAAAAGCTCAGGCAACCGGCGGCGGCGCGGGACGGCTCGATCAGTGCGCTGAGGCGCATGCCGAGTTCCGCCGAGCGCCCGGCGCGCGCTCGAACGAAGGCCATATGACTGACGGGAATCTGCTTGGACATGTTCAACCCTCCCAGGGAGTCGCGTGGCAGCCGGGGACGGGCTGCGACAGGATCCAAGGTTAAGGGCCGGGCAATGCTCGCCGTTAGTCGATTCCTGCCGTCGCGTTGCACAATCCTGCGAGACTGTCTTTCAGACCTGTAACAGATCGTGAATTGCTGTCACCGTCCTGTCACACCGGTTTCGAGCAAGTTTTCCGGGAGGCGCCCTGTCATGTCTGGACGGGCCAGCAACGCCATGCAGGATCAGGCAAGCATTTCGCAGGATGTGTCTACCGCTTGCGCTTGCACAAACTTATGCTCTGCTCCCATTCCATCCCTTGCCGAGGAGGCTGTGCATGACGTCATTCGATCGTTTTCAGGCGCCGCGCGATGCCGACATGGAAGCCGACATGGAAAAGCAGCGCGAGGAACTGGCGGCGATCATTCGCCGCAACACCTCCGAAGATGGCAGTTATGCCACCGCCGTCGGCTCGCTGTTCATGTCGCGCCACACCAAATCCCACGATTTCGCCCCGGTGCTCGCGCAACCGGCGCTGTGCATCATGGCCCAGGGTCGCAAGGAGGTACGGCTGGCTGACGAGTACTTCAATTACGATCCGCTGAATTATCTGGTGGTCTCGGTCTCGATGCCGTTGAGCGGTCGGGTGGTGAATGTCTCGCCCGAGGAGCCGATCCTCGCCGTGCGCCTGGATATCGACCCGGCGGAAATCACCGCGCTGATCGCCGATGCCGGCCCGATGGGTGTACCGACCCGGCCGACCGGGCGCGGTCTGTATGTGGAAAGGATCGACAGCGCGATGCTCGATGCGGTGTTGCGCCTGGCGCGTCTGCTCGACACGCCGAAAGACATCGCCATGCTCGCACCGCTGATCCGCCGGGAAATCCTCTATCGCCTGCTGCGCAGCCCGCAGGGCCATCGGCTGTACGAAATCGCCATCGCCAACAGCCAGAGCCATCGCATCAGCCAGGCGATCAAATGGCTCAACGGCAACTTCGAACAGCCGTTGCGCATCGATGACCTGGCGAAAGAAGTGAACCTCAGCGTCTCGACCCTGCATCACCGTTTCAAGGCGATGACGGCGATGAGTCCGTTGCAGTATCAGAAGCAACTGCGCCTGCAAGAGGCGCGGCGCCTGATGCTGGCTGAAGGGCTGGAGGCATCGGCGGCGGGGTATCGGGTGGGGTATGAAAGTCCGTCGCAGTTCAGCCGCGAGTACAGCCGGTTGTTCGGCGCGCCGCCGTTGAGGGATCTGGCGCGGTTGCGGCTGACGGTCTGATCCGATTTTTTATAGCGGCCGCTGGCCCCATCGCGAGCAGGCTCGCTCCCACATTGGATCGGCGTACAACTGAACCTGTGGGAGCGAGCCTGCTCGCGATGGGGCCTTTGATTCAAGCACCCAACACCCGACATGCCTCACTCGGCAACGTCACCGAAACCGGATGCCCGATCCCCAGCCCGATGCCCTGACACGGCGTGCTCAGCGCCGTGAAGGTCACCCCGGAACATTCCACCGTGGTCTCGATGGTCGCGCCGATATCCCGCACGAACGTCACCTTGCCCAGCAGGCGATTGCCCGCCGTGGCCTGGGGCGCCGACAGTTGCAGGTCTTCGGGGCGGATCAGCATTTTCACTTTCTGCCCGACCACGATGCTGCTGCAGATCGGCACCTGCAGGGCATCGCCGCCCGGCAGTACGACCTTGCCATCGCCCAGCGCGGTGGCCGGGAAGATATTGCCGGAGCCGATGAAGTCCGCCACGAATTCGTTGGCCGGATGGCGGTAGATTTCGATCGGCGTGCCCACCTGCTGTACCCGATGTTCACCGAGGACCACCACGATATCGGCCATGGTCATGGCCTCGCGCTGGTCGTGGGTGACCATGATGGTGGTGATGTTCAGGCGTTGTTGCAGTTGGCGGATTTCCACCTGCATCGACTCGCGCAACTTGGCGTCCAGCGCCGACAGCGGTTCGTCCAGCAGAAGGATTTTCGGGTGCGAGGCAATGGCCCGGGCAATCGCCACCCGCTGACGCTGGCCGCCGGAGAGCTTCGCAACCGGACGGTCGATCATCGGTTGCAGCTGGATCAGTTCCAGCAACTCCACCACCCGCGCCTGTTGATCGGCCTTGCTCACGCCCCTCAGTTTCAGCGGATAGGCGATGTTCTCGCCCACGGTCATGTGCGGGAACAGCGCCAGCGACTGGAACACCATGCCGAAGTTACGCAGGTGCGCCGGCGTGTGGCCGATGTTCTCGCCGTCCAGGCGGATCTCGCCGCCGGTGAGGGTTTCCAGCCCGGCGATCATTCGCAGCAAGGTGGTCTTGCCGCAGCCCGACGGGCCGAGGAAGCACACCAGTTTGCCCTCGGGCAAATGCAGGTTGACGTCTTTTACCGCGCAGGCCGAGCCGTAGTGTTTCTCGACGTTTTCCAGAATCAGACCAGACATAAATCACCTCAAGAAATCAGAACGAAACGCCACCTTCACCGACCAGTTTCTCCAGCGCCCAGATCAGGACGAAGTCGATCAGCACGATCAGCACGGCAAACGAGAACACGGTAGGGTCAAGCGATGACACGGTGCGGCTGTACATCCAGATCGGCACGGTCATGACGTCGATGGTGTAGAGGAAATAGGTCACGGTGAATTCGTTGAACGAGACGATGAACGCCAGCAGCATCCCCGCCAGAATCCCCGATTTCATCAACGGCACCACCACATCGACGATGGCCCGCAGCGGCGAAGCGCCGAGCATCTGCGCGGCCTCTTCGACTTCACTGCCGATGGAAAGCATGGCCGCCGTGCAGTTCTTCACCACGAACGGCAGCGCCAGAATCACGTGGGCAATCACCAGCCGCGAAGTGGTCATGTGGAACGGCAGGCTGTCGAACACCAGCAGCAAGGCCAGCCCCAGCACCACCATCGGAAACACCAGCGGCAGCGACATCAGTTGCAGCGCCACGCCCTTGCCACGGAACTCGCAACGGGTCAGCGCATAAGCCGCCGGCACCGCGATCAGCGTGGCGAAAATCATCGTCAGGCAAGACACCAGCAAACTGGTGCCCATGGCCTGGCCGAGGCTCAGCACATCGCTGGCGTCCGGCGAAACGAAGGTGTGCCACGCGGCCTTGTACCACTGCAGGCTGTAGCTGCTCGGCGGGAAGTCGAGGTTCGACGCGCCGCTGAACGACATCACGATCATGGTCAGGATCGGCAACACCGCCAGGAACAAAATGATCCCGGAAAGAATGCCGGCAAACTTGCCGGTATCGCCCGGCAACAGCGACTGGCGCTTCTTGATCAGGACACTCATTGCGAAGCCTCCAGCAGTCGGCGACGGCGGCCGGTGATGTATTCGGACAGGGTCATGATCGCCAGGGTGGTGACGATCAGCACCACCCCGGCAGCGGACGCGGCGGGCCAGTTCATCAGCGGGGCGATCTGGTCATGCACCATCACCGCCAGCATCGGCACGCGCCGACCACCGAGCAACAACGGCACCACAAAGCTGCTGGCGTTGTAGGCGAACACCAGCGTCGCGCCGGTGATGATCCCCGGCAGGCTCATCGGCAACACCACCTGACGGAAAACCTGGAAACGACTGGCGCCAAGCGTCGCGGCAGCTTCTTCGTAGCTGCGGGCGACACCGCGCATGGCGCTGGCAATCGGCAGCACAGCGAGCGGGAACGCGGTCTGCACCAGGCCCATCAACACGCCGTTCTGGTTGTAGAGCAACATGATCGGACGCTTGATCAGACCGAGGCCCATCAGGGTCTGGTTGAGCATGCCGCCGGGGCCGAGGATCACCAGCCAGCCGTAGCTTTGCAGCAACAGGTTGACCAGCAACGGCAACAGCACCGCCGCCAGAAAGATCCGCCGCACGAACGGCGAGGTCAGGCGGGACATGGTGTACGCCACCGGGATTGCCAGCACCACGGCGATCACCGCGCTGATCAGCGCCAGACGCAAGGTCAGCAGCAACGATTTGAGGTAGTAGGGCTCGAGCAACTGCGCATAACTGGCCAGGCTGAAACCGGACCACTCCGCGCCCTTGGTGCCGACGCTCATGCGCAGCACCAGCAGGCTGGCGGCAATCAGCACGCCGAGAAACAGCATCGACGGCGTGAGGAAAAACCACGCCCGCGCAGTCGGCGAAACACCGCGCGCCGGGCGCACGTCACCCGCGCCGACCGGTTGGGTCAGGGATTGATGTTCCATAGCAATGATCTCGTCAATGGAAAACGAATCTCCCGGGCACCCCGATCATGCGGTGCCCCGGAAGGTCGGCGTCAGGAAGAAAAGATTTCCGTGTAGCGACGAATCCACTGGTCATGCACGGTCGCCAGGAAGGCGTTGTCATGCATGATCGCCTTCTCCGCGATCTGCTCCGGGGTGAGGATGAACGGGCTCTTGCGCGCTTCGGCGGAGATGATCGCCTTGGCGTTGACCGGGCCGTTGAAGATGTCTTCGGCCATCTTGCCCTGCACCAGCGGGTCGAGGGAGTGGTCGATGAAAGCGTAGGCCAGGTCGGTGTCGCCCGGGCGGTTCTTCGGCATCACCGAGAGCATCAGGTCGGTGTAGAAACCTTCCTTCATGCCGAACGTGGCGCCGAGGCCATAGTTCGGATCGCGGATCTGCTTGGGGAAAAACGCCGGGGCGTAGAGCCCACCCATGTCCAGGGAGCCGGTGCGGAAGAGCTCGGCAATCTGGTTGGGGTTTTCGCCCAGAGTTACCACGCGTTCCTTGAGTTCGGCGAGTTTCTTGAAGCCCGGTTCGATGTTGTGCTCGTCACCACCGGCCAGTTTGGCGGCGATGATGATCAGGTCCATCGCCTCGGTCCAGTTCGGCGGTGGCAGGAAAATATTCGGTGCCAGATCGGCGTCCCACAGCGCGGCGTAACTGTCCGGTGCTTCTTTCTGGGTGCGGGTGCTGTAGACCAGACTGTTGCACCACAGCAGGTAACCGATGCCGTGACCGTTGGCCCCGGTGCGGTATTTTTCCGGGACATCGATCAGGTTGGGAATGCGGTTGAGGTCGGGTTTTTCCAGCAGTCCGGCAGCTGCCAGACCTTCGGCGCCAACGCCGGCCAGAGTGATGATGTCGTACTGCGGACGGTCGCCGCCGGCCTTGAGTTTGGCGACCATTTCCGACGTACTGCCGGTGCGGTCGGCAATCACTTTGGCGCCGGTCTTCGCTTCAAACGTTGCAGCGATGTTGCGCAATGCGGCCAGGCCCGTGTCATCGGACCAGGTCAGCAGGCGCAGGGTCTTGCCGGCAAATCGGGTGTCGCTGGCACTGGCCCGGATGAAGGGCATGCTCATGGCCGCCGCAGCCACCGAGGCCACGCCGACGGTTTTGATGAATTGACGCCTGTTCAGATCGTGCTCGCCCATTTGGGACTCCCATTATTCTTGTAAGTATGAGATTGACCGCAACCCTTGCCGTGCGTGATCGGAACCGCTCAAGCCCCCGGTTTCAAAGGGCTTTAATGTGATCAGCGGGTTCATCCTGAGGTCGTGCAAAACACCTGACTATCGATAAAAACTCATTGGAGCCATGACGCCGGCGCATGCCTCGTTGCGAGGCATGCGCTGACCTTTTTCGGGCATTCAGCGCGCGCGGATCACGTGCTTGATTTCCTGAAATGCCGCCAGACCCCACGGCCCCAATTCGCGACCGATGCTGCTCTGCTTGTAGCCGCCCCATGCGGTCTGCGGGAAGATCACCTGCGGTGCGTTGAGCCACACCAGCCCCGCCTGCAAGGCGTTGGCGACCCGATCCGCAGTCTCGGCATTACGCGTGACCACGCTGGCCACCAGACCGAACTGACTGTCGTTGGCCAGGGCAATCGCCTCGGCTTCCGAAGCAAAACTGCGAACGCAGATCACCGGGCCGAAGATCTCTTCACACCACAGCGCACTGTCGAGGGGCACTTCGGTGAAGATCGTCGGCTGCAAGAAATATCCGCGCGGCAGATCTGCAGGACGATTGCCGCCACAGATCAGCTTGGCCCCGGCGCTCAGGCCACGGTCGATGTGACCGAGCACACGCTGGTACTGCGCCTGATTGACCAGCGCGCCCATCTCGACTTCAGGATCGAACGGATCGGCCACACGGATTTTTTCCGCACGGGCCTGCAAACGAATCAGGAATTCGTCCGCCAGTTCATCGGCGACCAGCACCCGGCTGGTGGCCGAGCACATCTGCCCGGCGTTGAAAAAACCGCCGCCGCAGGCCAGTTCTACCGCCAGATCAAGGTCGGCATCTTCCAGAATCAGCAGCGAGGATTTGCCGCCCAGTTCCAGGCTCACGCCCTTCACGGATTCGGCGGCGCGCTGCATCACTTGCACACCGACGGCGTTGCTGCCGGTGAAGGAAATCTTGGCGATGCGCGGGTCCGCCGACAGCGGCGCACCGACCGCCAGACCGGTGCCGCACACCAGATTGAACACGCCTTTGGGCAGGCCGGACTCGGCGATGATGGCTGCCAGTTCCAGCTCCGGCAGCGGCGTGACTTCCGACGGTTTGAGCACCACGCAGCAACCGGCGGCCAGGGCTGGCGCGAGCTTCCACGCGGTGGTGACCATCGGGAAATTCCACGGCACGATCAGCCCGACCACACCGCACGGTTCGCGGCGCAGGCGTGCGCTGAAGTCGTCGCTCGGCAGCGGCACATCGCTGTCCTGTTTCGCATCGAGGCCTTCGGCGAGTTCGGCGTAATACTCGAACGTGGCGATCACGTCATCGACATCGATGCCCGCTTCGAACTGCGGTTTGCCGTTGTTGCTCGACTGCAACTTCATCAAGTGATCACGGCCATTGCGCACGCCATTGGCGATGTTGCGCAGGATTGCACCGCGCTCGGTGCCGGTGGTTTTCGACCAGTCCTTGAAAGCTTCGGTCGCTGCCGTCACCGCTTGGTTGACGGCGCGTTCGTCACCGCCATTGACCGTGGTCAGCAGCGCTTCGGTAGCCGGGTTGATCACGCGCAGGTGCTCGCGGCCGGCGGACCATTGGCCGTTGATGTACAGGCCATCGAGTGTGGTCGGGAAATTCATCATTTGGCCACCGCCTTCATCCATTGGGTCTGGTCGATTTCGATCAGGGTCGGGCCCTGACGATCGGTGGCGGCGCGCAGGGCGCCACGCAAATGTTCAGCCGAGCTGATCGCTTCCGCCGCGCAACCCAGGGCCTTGGCCACACCGATGAAGTCCGGGGTGTAGATGTCCACGCCGACCGGTTCGATGGCGCGGTTGACCATGTATTTCTTGATCTCTTCGTAACCCTGGTTATTCCACAGCAGGATGATCACCGGGGTGCGGGCTTCCACGGCGCTGGCGAGTTCCGGCAGGGTGAATTGCAGACCGCCGTCACCGATCAGGCACACCACCGGCGGACGTGCGCCGTGTTCGAGGTTGCCGCCGAGCCACGCGCCAATCGCCGCCGGCAGAGCGTAACCGAGGGTGCCGTAACCGGTGGACGAGTTGAACCAGCGGCGCGGACGCTCCGGGTTGAACGTCAGGTTGCCGGTGTACACCGGTTGCGTGGAGTCGCCGACGAATACCGCGTCCGGCAGTTCGTGGAGCACGGTTTCGAGGAACCGGGTCTGAGCCAGGGTCGGCGCGTCCCAGGTTGCGGCCAGGTCTTCACGCAGACGCGCGGCGCGTACCTGCCCCCAATCGTTACGGCGTTCGGCCAGCGGCTTGTGCGACAGCGCGCTCAGCAATGCTTGTGCAGCGTTGCGTGAGTCGGCGACCAGCGCCACGTGCGGCGGGTAGTTGCGCACGGTCTGGTCGGGATCGATATCGACGCGCAACAACTTGCCGGGGATTTCGAAACCGCCGGCGAAGGTGACGTCGTAGTCGGTTTCCGCCAGTTCGGTGCCGATCGCCAGGATCACGTCGGCGTCGGCCACCAGGGCGCGGGTCGCCACCAGGCTCTGGGTCGAACCGATCAACAGCGGATGGCTGGACGGCAACATGCCCTTGGCGTTGATGGTCAGGGCCACCGGCGCATCGAGCAATTCGGCCAGCTCTGTGAGCTCGGCAGCCGCATCGATAGCGCCGCCGCCGGCAAGGATCAGCGGACGCTGAGCGCCGGCCAGCAGTTCAGTCATGCGGCTCACGGCGGCCGGCGCAGCACCGGCGCGGTCGATGTTGACCGGCACGCTGGTCAGCAGTTCGTCGGCTTCTTCGACCAGCACGTCCAGCGGAATTTCGATATGCACCGGACGCGGACGCCCGGCCTGGAACAGCGCAAACGCACGGGCCAGCACGCCCGGCAATTCGGACGCCGACATCAAGGTGTGGGAGAACGCCGCCACGCCGCCGACCAGCGCGCTCTGGTTCGGCAGTTCATGCAGCTTGCCGCGACCGCCGCCCAATTGGCTGCGCGACTGCACGCTGGAGATCACCAGCATCGGGATCGAATCGGCGTAGGCCTGGCCCATGGCGGTGGTGATGTTGGTCATGCCCGGGCCGGTGATGATGAAGCACACACCCGGTTTGCCGCTGGTGCGGGCGTAGCCGTCGGCCATGAAGCCGGCGCCTTGCTCGTGACGCGGAGTCACATGGTTGATGCTCGAACGGGCCAGCCCGCGATACAGCTCCACGGTATGCACCCCGGGAATGCCGAACACCTGCTCGACCCCGTAACCTTCGAGTAACTTGACCAGTACTTCGCCACACGTCGCCATGTCTTTGCCCTTCTTGTTCGTTGAGGCACCGGGCCTTGAGGGAACCGGTGA
Organism: Pseudomonas sp. MWU12-2029; assembly: GCF_023242425.1. Classification (NCBI taxonomy): domain Bacteria; kingdom Pseudomonadati; phylum Pseudomonadota; class Gammaproteobacteria; order Pseudomonadales; family Pseudomonadaceae; genus Pseudomonas; species Pseudomonas sp. MWU12-2029. The sequence continues at coordinate 240,940 of NZ_JALJDY010000004.1, forward strand.
TTGGCCTCATTGAAACGGGCGACCCGTAGCCGCAACAATCGATAAAAGCTCATACTAGCCATGTCCTCACGTCATACCTTGGATCCACATGAAACGACTGCCTCCCCTGCCCGCCCTGCACACGTTTCTGATTACCGCGCAGTGCTGCAACTTCACCCGGGCCGCCGAGCAGTTGCACATCACTCAAGGTGCAGTGAGCCGGCAGATCGCCGGGCTGGAGGAGCATCTGGGTTATGAGCTGTTCATTCGCCTGGCCCGGGGCCTGGAGCTGACGGCCGAAGGTCGCGAATGGCTGCCACGGGTGCAGCAGGTGTTCAGCCTGATCGGCGATTCGATGGAGCAGATCGGCGCCAAGCGCGAGACCCTGCAACTCAAGGCCCCGAGTTGCGTGATGCGCTGGCTGTTGCCGCGACTGCTGCAATGGCAGCGCGAGCGCCCGGACGTGCCGGTGAAACTCACGGCGTCGTTGCAACACGGCGTGGACTTTCATCGCGAGCAGTTCGACGCGGCGGTGATCTACGGCACCGCGCCCCACGATTCCCCTGCCACGCTGCATCTGTTCGATGAACAACTGACGCCGGTCTGCTCGCCGACGCTGCTCAACGGCGGGCCGACTCTGCACACACCGGCGGATCTGCAACAACACTTGCTGCTGCACCCGACCCACACCGATGACGACTGGACGCTATGGCTTGAAGCCGCCGAACTGCACTTGAGCAACATCAGCAGCGGTCAGCATTTCGAAACGCTGGATCAAGCGATGTCGATGGCGTCCCACGGGACAGGGGTGGCGATTGGCGACTGGTCGTTGATCGGCGATGACTTGAACGCCGGGCGGCTGGTGATGCCGTTCGATCTGAAGGTGAAGACGGGATTGGGTTATTACATCGTGGCGCCGGCGTCGGAGCCGTCGGCGAAATTGCAGGAATTGATGGGGTGGCTGGTGGAGCAGGCTCATACGCGGTGAGCCTGTTACTGCACGCTCCCACGCAAGGCGCGGGAACGTTTGATCGGGTTACATCAGTAACCGACAGTAAACCGCTGACGCGAATGCTTCGGCGTTTCCACTTCGTCGATCAGCGCAATCGCATAATCGGCAAAGCTGATCGAGCTCTGGCCTTCGGCGCTCACCAGCAAGTCATCCTTACCGACGCGGAATTGGCCGGTGCGCTCGCCTTCGAAGAACAGCGCCGACGGCGACAGAAACGTCCAGTCCAGTTCCTTCTCCTGACGCAGGGCATCGAGAAACGCCGCACCGGCGCTGGCCTCGGCCTTGTACTCGGCCGGGAAACCGGCGCTGTCGATCACACGGGTGCCGTCAGGCAACAACAGCGAACCGGCACCGCCGACCACCAGCAGGCGTTTTACCCCGGCCTGTTTCACCGGGCCGATCAGCGCGCTGGCCGGCACCGTGGCGAAATGCGCGGCGCTGATCACCACATCGTGACCGGCGACTGCCGCTTGCAGCGCGGCGGCATCCAGCACGTCGACATTCTTGCTGACCACACCGGCGCGGGCGCCGATCTTCGAGGTATCCCGAGCGATAGCGGTGACGCTATGGCCGCGACGCAGGGCTTCTTCCAGCAATTGGCTGCCGGCACGGCCGGTGGCACCAATGATTGCGATCTTGCTCATGACATTCTCCAGTTGGCTTGAGAGTGCTGCGTTTTTCAGAATCGGGTTACCACTTCATCTCGCCCTTGGCGACTTTGGCGCTCAGTTCCAGCGAGCTTTCTTCGCCCAGTTTCGGGTAGCGTTTTTTCATCGCTGCGATCAGCGCGGCAGAGTCCTTGGCCTTGGCGGTTTCTTCGTCGAAGGCCTTGATGTAGTCGGCAGTGAATTTCACCGCTGCCAGCGAACGGGCGCTGTCACCCAGGTAGTGACCCGGCACCACGGTTTTCGGCTTCAGGGTTTCGATCGAGTGCAGGGTTTCCAGCCAGTCGGCGTGGGATTGCGCGGTCTGGGTATCGGCCATCCAGACGTGGATGTTCTCGGCGACGACGACACCACCGACCACGGCTTTCAGCGATGGAATCCACACGAAGCTGCGATCCGGTTGCTTGCCTTCCAGGCCGACCACCTGCAGTTTCTGGCCTTCGAGCATCAGGCTGTCGCCCTTGAGCACACCCGGCACGATGGTTTTGGCCGGCACGTCGGCGCCCATTTTCGGGCCCCAGAAGGCGAGTTTGCCGTCGACGGTTTGCTTGATGTGATCAACGGTCGGCTGCGAAGCCAGTACCTTGGCATTCGGGAATGCCTTGGTCAGGGTGTCGAGGCCGAAGTAGTAATCCGGGTCACCGTGGCTGATGTAGATGGTGGTCAGTTGCTTGCCGCTGGCGCGGATCTTTTCCACCACTTGCTCGGCCTGGGACTTGCCGAACTGTGCGTCCACCAGAATCGCGTCTTTCTCGCCGCTGACCAGCACCGAGGTCACCGGGAAGATTGCGTTGGTGCCCGGGTTGTAGACGTCGAGGCTCAGGTTCGCGGCCGCTGCGTGGGCAGCAAAGCCGAGGGTGGCGGTGGCCAGTAAAACGCGCTTGAGAGTGGTGAAGCCGATCATGGGTTGCTCCGCTGTTCGAATGCCGTGCTTGGCGATGGGACAGAGCTTAGTTGCCAGACTCGTTACAAAAAATGCGATGCTTAAACATAGTTTGTTTCTGAAAGCGGGCAAATCATGGATCGTCTCCAAGCAATGCGGGTGTTTGTCACGGTGGTGGATCTGGGTAGCCAGTCGGCGGCGGCTGATCATCTGGACCTGTCGCGGCCGGTGGTGTCGCGGTATCTGGCGGAACTGGAAGACTGGGTCGGCGCGCGCCTGATGCACCGCACCACGCGCAAACTGAGCCTGACCGCCGCCGGCAACGAAATCCTGCCGCGCTGCCGGCAGATGCTGGAACTGTCGAGCGACATGCAGGCCGCCGTCAGCGAGCCCGACGATGCACCACGGGGTCTGCTGCGAATCAGCGTCAGCACCTCGTTCGGCCAGGCGCAACTGGCCGATGCCATGGCCGCGTTCGTCAAGCGCTACCCGGGCGTCAACATAGACCTGCAAATGCTCGATCGCACCGTGAACCTGGTGGACGAGCGCATCGACCTGGCGATCCGCACCAGCAACGACCTCGATCCCAACCTGATCGCCCGGCGCCTGACGGTCTGTCGCTCGGTGGTCTGCGCCGCTCCCGCCTATCTGCAGGAACATCCACAGCCGCAGCGCGTAGAAGACCTGAGCCGGCACAACTGCCTGACCCACTCCTATTTCGGCAAGAGCCTGTGGCATTTCGAAGAGGATGGCGAGCCGGTCTCGGTGCCGGTGCAGGGCAACATCAGCGCCAACGAGGCCAGCACCCTGCTGCGCGCCACACTGGCTGGCGCCGGCGTGGCGATGCTGCCGACCTATCAGGCCGGGGTGCATATTCACAGCGGCGAACTGGTGCGCCTGCTGCCCAACGCCGAGCCTCGGAGGATGAACATCTACGCGGTGTACGCCTCACGCAAGCACATGCCGGCGGCACTGCGCAGCATGCTGGATTTCCTGGTACTGCGCTTTCCCGAAAACCCGCAATGGGATGTCGGATTGTAAACCCGTTCGCCGCGCGGCTGGCAACTCCCCGGCGCTGACCTATGCTGAAAGTAGTACCCAAGGGTATTCGTTCAGAGGTCAACGTCATGATCATGAGCACCAGAACAAGAAGATACCTCGCGATTTTCATCACCTGCGCGGCCACGCTGGCGCTGTACGGCACCGCGGCATGGCGCGTGGAGCAGTTGCGACAACTGCCCCGTGAGTACGCGAGCTGCAACTTCGAGCGCTGCATCCCTCACAACGCCACCCTCAACGCCCTGCGCTGATACAGGACGTCAGACGTCGTCGTTCTGCTCGGCCTTCAAGCGGTCGCGGAACGCCTTTGGCGAGATCCCCACACGGCGCCGAAACAGGCGCGTGAAGTTGGTCGGATCGGAAAAACCCAACACCTCGGACATCTCGTAAATCGTCATGCTGGTGTACGTCAGCAGACGCTTGGCTTCCAGCAACTGACGCTCATGCATGATCTGCAACGCCGGTTGCCCCGCCAGTTCGCGACAAGTGCCGTTGAGATGCGAGACGGAAATCCCCAGACGATGGGCCAGGTCCTCGACCTTGACGTGCTGGCGGTACGTCTCTTCCACCAACTGGATAAAACCGTTGAGGTACTCACGTTGACGCTGCGGGCGTTGGCTCGCGTTATGACGGCGGATCGCCTGACGGCTGACCCAGACCATGATCACGCTCACCAGCGAATGCATGAGCATTTCCCGCGCCGGTTGATGGCCGTTGTACTCGGCCTGCAATGCGGCAAACAGACTGTTGAGGTACTCCGCGTCCTGCCCCGCCGGATAGCTTTCGGCCTGGGCCAGGGCCTGCACCGCGCTGCCCAGTTGCGCCTGCAAATGGTTGATCAACGGTGTGGCGAGGGTGACGACGAATCCTTCGACGTCCTCGGAAAAACGGAATCCATGCACCGATAGCGGTGGCAGGATCTGGATCGCGGCTTCGTTCAGTTGCGTGCGTTGACCTTCGATTTCAAGCTCTGCCTGACCTTTGAATACGAAGAGCAACTGGCACAAATCGGCGTGGCGGTGGGGTTTGATTTCCCATTGATGTTCGCGGCTGCGTTTGGAAATGGTTTCACAGTGCAGCAAGTCAGGGGTCGGCCAGTCCAGGCTTTCACCGTAGAGCTTGAACACCGGAATCGAAGGCAGGTCAGGCTTGTTCATCACTTCAATCCAGGCCTCGAAGGTTGCGGGCGATAATCGCACCGATTGGCAGAATGTACAGGTATCGGCTCAGTTTTCACCTTCAATTGACAGACCCGCAAGGGAAAAATGCAAGCACTCGAATCCTGAAAATCATTCACCGGCCGTTGTCGCGTGAAGCTTGCGAGTCATAAAAACAATGAAAACGCTGAAAACCCAAGTCGCCATCATTGGCGCCGGTCCGTCCGGATTATTGCTCGGCCAACTGCTGCACAACGCCGGCATCGACACCCTGATCATTGAGCGTCAGACACCTGACTATGTGCTCGGCCGAATTCGCGCCGGAGTCCTTGAACAGGGCATGGTAGAGCTGTTGCGCGAGGCTGGCGTGGGTCAGCGGATGGGCGCCGAAGGGCTGGTCCATGGCGGGTTCGAACTGGCCCTCGACGGGCGTCGGGTACACATCGATCTGCAGGCGCTGACCGGTGGAAAAACCGTGATGGTCTATGGCCAGACCGAGGTCACCCGCGACCTGATGGCCGCTCGTCGGGAGACCGGCGGACAGACCATCTACGAAGCACGCGATGTCGTTCCCTGTGGCATGAAAAGCGACGAGGCCTTCGTCACGTTTGAAAAGGACGGCGAAACCTGGCGCGTCGATTGCGATTACATCGCCGGTTGCGACGGTTTCCACGGCGTGGCGCGTCAGTCGATTCCAGCCGAATGCCTGAAGATTTTCGAACGGGTCTATCCGTTCGGCTGGCTGGGAATTCTCGCCGACACGCCACCGATTCACGACGAACTGGTCTACGCCCGCCACGAACGCGGCTTCGCCCTGTGCAGCATGCGCTCGGCAACCCGCACTCGCTATTACCTGCAAGTGCCGGCCGAGGAAAACGTCGACAACTGGTCGGATCAGCGTTTCTGGGATGAACTGCGCAATCGTCTGCCGGAGGATCTGGCGCAGAAACTCGTGACCGGTCCTTCGATTGAAAAGAGCATCGCGCCGCTGCGCAGCTTTGTGGTCGAGCCGATGCAGTACGGGCGCATGTTTCTGGTGGGCGACGCGGCGCACATCGTTCCGCCGACCGGCGCCAAGGGTTTGAATCTGGCGGCCAGCGACGTCAGCACGCTGTTCAGGATTCTGCTCAAGGTCTACCGCGAAGGGCGCACTGACTTGCTGGAGAAGTATTCGCAAATCTGCCTGCGTCGGGTGTGGAAAGCCGAGCGGTTTTCGTGGTGGATGACTTCGATGCTGCACCGTTTCGACGAACACGACGATTTCAGTCAGCGCATCAGCGCCTCGGAACTGGACTACTTTGTCAGTTCAGAAGCGGGACAAAAAACCATTGCAGAAAATTACGTCGGACTTCCTTATGAGGCTATCGAATAGCCTGCTACCGACTTACACTGGCGAGCATCCCCGCTCGCCTGACGATCTGCGGGACCCTCACTGCCCGCAGGTTTTGCCCGTGACCAATCTCAACCACCCCGAAACGCCCAAACCGGCCATTCGCAGCGTGCTGGTCGCGCTGATGCTGGCGATTTTCCTCGGCGCACTGGACCAGACCATCGTCGCCGTTTCCATGCCGGCCATCTCCGCCCAGTTCAAGGACGTCAGTCTGCTGGCCTGGGTGATTTCCGGCTACATGGTGGCAATGACCGTGGCGGTGCCGATCTACGGCAAGCTCGGTGACCTGTACGGGCGGCGCAAACTGATGCTGTTCGGCATGGGCCTGTTCACCCTCGCCTCACTGTTCTGCGGCATGGCGCAGAGCATGGAGCAACTGGTGCTGGCACGGATTTTCCAGGGCATCGGCGCCGGCGGGATGATTTCGGTGAGCCAGGCGATCATCGGCGACATCGTCCCGCCCCGTGAGCGCGGGCGCTATCAGGGTTACTTTTCCAGCATGTACGCGGTGGCCAGCGTGGCCGGCCCGGTGCTCGGAGGTTACATGACCGAGTACCTGTCGTGGCGATGGGTGTTCCTGATCAACCTGCCGCTGGGCCTTGGCGCGTACTGGGTGGCGCGACGCAATCTGGTCGGTCTGCCGATTCCCCAGCGCAAACCGGTCATCGACTACCTCGGCACACTGCTGATGATCATCGGCCTGACGGCGCTGTTGCTGGCGATCACTCAGGTCGGCCAGGGTCATGCGTGGCGCAGCAGCGAAGTGCTCGGTCTGTTCGCTTGCGCGGTGGCGGTGCTGGCGGTGTTCGTCTGGCATGAGCGCCGTGCCCGTGAGCCGTTGCTGCCGATGCACCTGTTCACCAACCGCAACGCTCTGCTGTGCTGGTGCACGATTTTCTTCTGCAGCTTCCAGGCGATTTCGTTGATTGTGCTGATGCCGCTGCGCTTCCAGAGCGTGACCGGTGCCGGCGCCGACAGCGCGGCGCTGCACTTGCTGCCGCTGGCGATGGGCCTGCCGATCGGCGCGTATTTCGCCGGTCGTCGCACCTCGATCACCGGGCGCTATAAACCGCAGATACTCACCGGCGCGCTGCTGATGCCGATCTCGATCCTCGGCATGGCCTTCAGCCCGCCCGATGCGACGCTGATCAGCAGCCTGTTCATGTTGCTCAGCGGTATCGCCGGCGGCATGCAGTTCCCGACCTCGCTGGTCGGCACGCAGAACTCGGTGGAACAAAAAGACATCGGCGTCGCCACCAGCACCACCAACCTGTTCCGCTCCCTGGGCGGCGCGGTGGGCGTGGCGTTGATGTCGGCGCTGCTGCTGGCGTTGTTGCAGGACTCCAGCTTTGCCCACCTGACCGGCGCATCGTTGATCGGCGAAGGTCACTCCGGCAACGTGCTGCTCGATGGCCTGAACGCGGCGCCCGGCGATGCGCAGAATGCCTTGCGCGCCGAGTTGCTGGTGACGTTCCGGCACTTGCTGATGGTCAGCGCCGGGGTGTCGCTGCTCGGGCTGGCGGCGGCGATCGCGATGCCGAATCGCTTGTTGCGCGGGCGTGAGCACGGCGCCCGCTGACCGATACCATTGGCTCCCTCGCAGTGCGCGGGAGCCACAGGGATCAAGCGCTGTAATAACCGACCGCCACCAGGAACCCGCCGACCTTCTTCAGGTAGGCATGCTTGTCCTCGACCTTGCCGGTCACCGGGTTCTTCCAGCGGTATTCGTACTCGCCCTCATCCTGCTTGCCGATCAACGACAGAATCGGCTCGCCCACCGGTTTGCCTTCCGGGTCCTTGACCTTGGCGAAGTCGGTGTTGATCAACCGCAGGTTGGTGCCATGGGCGACGTAGCGCTGGGTGTTCAGATCCACCACGAACACGTACAGGTCATCCTGCAGGTAACCGCCCTTGAGCGAATTGATCGCCGTCAGCGTGCCCTTTTCGTCCTTGGTCAGATCGGTGGCGGCTTTGTCGAGCAATGATTTCGCCTGCTCCGCCGAGGCTCGCGGCAAGTAGTAACCGACCGCCAGAATCCGCTGGCCGATGCGCTGATAGAACACATGCTTGCGCTCGACCTTGCCATCGGCCTGGTTCTGCCAGCGATACTCGGCCTGCTGGATGCCGTTGCCTTCCGGCACTTTCAACGCGTCCTTGAACGCTTTCTGCAAATCCGGGCCAAGCACTTCACTCACATCCCGGCCGATCAACGCCGAGGACGGCCCGCCGCTGGCGAGCATCACGCCCTTGGTATCGACCACGAACACGTAACGATCCTTGTCGACGAATTCGCCCTGGCGGCTGAAGGCCGCGAACGCCTTGTCGCCGTTGTCGTGATAGTAGGCCAGAGCCTTTTCCAGCAAGGCAATGGCGGCCTTGCTGTCGTCCTTTTCCGTGGCCGCATTGGCCTGTCCGAAACTCAACAACAGCACCGCGCCGAGCCAGGCCAGTTTTTGCACAAACCCCATGACGCATCCCTCGTTCTTGTTGGTGTTTCAAGAGCGTAGACGGCCTGAAGGCAGGTATGGATATTCAGAAAGCTTCTGAATGTTGCGAGAGGGTTGCGGCGAGGGAGCACGTTCCCTCGCCACAGAAGGGGCTTACGGCCGGGCGTTGAGCTGCTGTTGCAGGTTCTGGATCTGCGCCTGCAGGGTGTTGATGTTGCGGGTCATCTGCCCACGGAACGCGTCAAACTCGGCGGTGCTGGAGCCGCCCTGTGCAGCGGCAGGGCGGTTGTCCTGCTCGCTCTTGAGCACGACGATTTCCTGTTCCAGACGCTCGATGGCGGCGTTCGAACTGCCTTGCTTCTTCAGCGCCGTGATGTCGGCGCCAAGGCTCTTGAACTGCGCATCGAAACCCTTGAGTTGCGCGTCGACCTTGCTGGTATCTGCCGGTGTGCTTTTCAGCGTCGCCAACTCGGCACTCAGGGCTTTGACCTGGGCTTGCAACTGGGTGTTGGCGTTCTGTTGCTCAGTGGTCTGGGCAGTCATCAGCGCGAGGCGCTTGTCCAGATCCGTAGCCTGTCCGGCCACGCCCTGCTGCTGTTTGCTCTGATCCTGCAGTGCGCTTTGCAACTGCTTGATCTGCAGTTTCAGCGCTTCGCTGTCGGTGTTGACGTTGGTCTGGCTGGCCACGACCTTGCCGGAAATGTCCTGCAGGCGCCCCGCCGCTTCTTCACTGATCCGCGCGAAGCTTTCCTGGGTCGCCACCAGTTGCTGCTCCATCAGCGAGATCTGCTGGAAACTCCACCAGGCCAGACCGATGAAGGCAAAGAACAATGCGCCAACCAGCGCCCACAATGGCCCGGTGCTGGCCGACTTGACCTTGGCCACCGGCGGTGTGCGCGAATGCACGGAAGTGCGGGCGGTGGTCGGGAAATCGTCGTCATCGAGTGTGTCGGCGCGCAGGCTCGGAACATCGTCGAAATCGTCGTGTGCATCGTTACGCATGGACATTGAGGCAACCTTTGTGAAACCCGGTAATGGCTGATTGCGGCGCAGTATAAACCCCGCAGCCGCAGGGATTGACCCCCAACCTGCGGCGGGGTTCAGCACTTGGTATCAACGAATGTCCTGGGCCTTCCACCAGCCACAGAACTCATCGAGGGCCGTCCAGAGACTGACTTTCGGATCGTAGTCCAGATAATGCCGGGCGCGACTGATGTCGAGGGTGAAATTTTTGTTCATCACCTGCATGCCCAGGCGCGACAGGGTCGGCTCGGGCCGTCCCGGCCAGAGTTTGCATGCGCCTTCGTTGAGCGCCGCCACACTGTAGGCCAGCCCGTAGGATCGGTACTTGGTGACCTGCGGGACTTCCATCTTGCGCATCACGTAATTGACCACATCCCACAACGGTACCGGCGCACCGTTACTGATGTTGTAGGCCTTGCCCAGCGCCGAACCGGCCGCCAGCAGACTGCTCAGCAAGGCTTCGTTGAGATTGTGCACGCTGGTGAAGTCAACCTTGTTCAAGCCGTTGCCGATGATTGCCAGACGCCCCTTGCGCTGCATCTTCAGCAGACGCGGGAAGATGCTCATGTCGCCGGCGCCGGTGACGAAACGCGGGCGCAGGGCCAGGGTTTCGAGGCCGAATTCCTGGGCGCCGAAGACTTTCTGTTCGGCCAGGTATTTGGTCGCCGCATAGTGGTGTTTAAAGCGCTTGGGTACTTGCTCTTCGGTCAGGCCGAGGTGGTCGCGGCCGTCAAAGTAGATCGACGGCGACGACAGATGCACCAGACGCCGCACCCGTTGCTTGAGGCAGGCTTCGACCACGTTTTCGGTGACCTGCACATTGCCCTGATGAAAGTCCTGATAGCGCCCCCACAGTCCGACCGCGCCGGCGCAATGCACCACGGCTTCGACGTCGGTGCAGAGCGCACGCACCAGGTCCGGGTCACTCAGATCACCCTGAACGAACTCGGCGCCGCGACGCACCAGATGCTCGACACCTTCGGCCCGGCGGCCGTTGACCCGCACGTCCAGGCCCTGCTCCAGGGCAAAACGCGCAAAGCGTCCGCCAATGAAGCCGCTTGCGCCGGTGACCAGAATTTTCATGTAGAGCTCCGCTGTCTTTCGTTTTGCCTGATTCGTGAGTCTTGACGCTGGCCGTCAGTCCAACGGCACCAGCCATTGCGACGACGAACGCACCAATTGCTCGGTCAACAACCCCAGCAACTGGCCGCCATTTCGCCAATGATGCCAGTACAACGGCACGTCGATCGGTTTATCTGGCAACAGTTCGCGCAACACGCCGCGTTCCAGTTGCTCGCGCACCTGCAATTCCGGCACCAGCCCCCAGCCGAGCCCGGCTTCGGTCAGACGGATGAAACCTTCGGACGACGGGCACAAATGATGTTCGAAACCACCATCGACGCCCAGGGACGCGAGATAACGATGTTGCAGAAAGTCGTCCGGGCCAAACACCAGCGCCGGAGTGCGTGGCAATTGTTCAGCCCGCACGCCATCGGGGAAATGCCGCTCAATGAATGCCGGGCTGGCCAGTGCCCGATAACGCATGGCGCCGAGCAGCACGCTGCGGGCGCCCGCCACAGGTCGTTCACTGGCACACAGGCAGGCGGCGACTTCACCGGCACGCATGCGTTTGAGGCCGACGGTCTGGTCTTCGACGATCAGGTCCAGCAACAGGTGTTGTTCGGCGCAGAAGTCGCCCACGGCCTCGGCCCACCAGGTGGCGAGGCTGTCGGCGTTCAGGGCGATGCGCAGCCGTTCCGGCAGGCCCTCTTCGTCCAGCGCCGGCACCAGCGTCTGCAGATCCCGCTCGAGCAGGCGCACCTGCTGCACATGGTTGAGCAGACGGCGACCAATTTCAGTTGGCGACGGCGGTGTCCCGCGCACCAGTACCGGTTGGCCGACCCGCGCTTCCAGCAGTTTGATCCGCTGGGAAATCGCCGATTGCGAAAGGCCCAGCACCTGCGCCGCCCGTTCGAATCCAGCCTGCTCGACCACGGCGGCCAGAGCGGAAAGCAATTTGTAGTCGAACATCAGTTTTCCTAATGAGCGATCAGCACTATTGTTTTTTCTTATACAGCGTCTGCCCGGAGAATAGCCAGCAAGCACTCTTTATCAAGGACCTTCCCCATGGCTGGCGAAACCTCGTTGTCCACCCTGCTGCGCAGCATGAGCCCGCAGCTCAATGCCGGCGAATATGTGTTCTGCACCTTGCGCGACGGGCAGTTGCCGAGCGGCCTGGAAATTGTCGGAAGTTTCCGTGAACAGGAAGGCCTGACGGTGATACTGGAACGCTCCCACGCCGAACGCGCCGGTTTCAGCTTCGACTACGTCGCGGCCTGGATCACGTTGAACGTGCATTCGGCGCTGGAAGCCGTCGGCCTGACCGCCGCATTCGCCACCGCACTGGGCAAGGCCGGCATCAGCTGCAACGTGATTGCCGGTTATTACCACGACCATTTGTTCGTCGGTCAGGCCGACGCCGAACGCGCCATGCAAGTGCTGCGCGATCTCGCAGCCAACGCGGAGTAATTGTCATGTGGCAAAGCTATACCAACGGTTTGCTGGTGGCGTTCGGGCTGATCATGGCGATCGGCACCCAGAATGCTTTTGTCCTGGCCCAGAGCCTGCGTCGTGAACACCACCTGCCGGTCGCCGCGCTGTGCGTCGCCTGCGATGCGCTACTTGTGGCGGCAGGCGTCTTCGGTCTGGCCACGGTGCTGGCGCAGAACCCGACGCTGTTGGCAGTCGCCCGTTGGGGCGGTGCGGTGTTCCTGATCTGGTACGGCAGCCAGGCGTTGCGCCGGGCGTTCTCGAAACAGAGTCTGCAACAGGGTGAGAATCAAACCGTGCGTTCATTGCGGGCGGTGATGCTCAGCGCATTGGCGGTGACCCTGCTCAACCCGCACGTCTATCTGGACACCGTGCTGCTGATCGGCTCCCTCGGTGCGCAACAGTCGGTGCCGGGCGCCTATGTAGTGGGCGCGGCGAGTGCTTCGCTGCTGTGGTTTTTCACTCTGGCGTTCGGCGCGGCATGGCTGGCACCGTGGCTGGCGCGGCCGGGGACCTGGCGAATTCTCGATCTGTTGGTGGCGGTGATGATGTTCACGGTAGCCGGGCAATTGATATTGGCTTCGTGATTTATTCCAAAAGGCTCTGGAACCTCTATCCCACACAGTTGTTGCGTGGTTATGCCGCACCCCCGGTGCTATGATCCGAACCCTGCGCCGCAAAGAGTAAAAACTCGCCGGTGCATTTCTGGCCGCCCGTGATCGGCCTTGCGCTCACCGCAACAGACCTGATTAGGAGAATCATCATGGCTTTCGAATTGCCGCCGCTGCCTTACGCACACGATGCCCTGCAGCCGCACATTTCCAAGGAAACCCTGGAATTCCACCACGACAAGCACCACAACACCTACGTCGTGAACCTGAACAACCTGGTGCCAGGCACCGAGTTCGAAGGCAAGACCCTGGAAGAGATCGTCAAGACTTCCTCGGGCGGCATCTTCAACAACGCCGCTCAGGTCTGGAACCACACCTTCTACTGGAACTGCCTGGCGCCAAACGCCGGCGGTCAACCAACCGGCGCACTGGCTGATGCCATCAACGCGGCTTTCGGTTCGTTCGACAAGTTCAAGGAAGAGTTCAGCAAAACCTCGATCGGCACCTTCGGTTCCGGCTGGGGCTGGCTGGTGAAAAAGGCTGACGGTTCCCTGGCCCTGGCCAGCACCATCGGCGCCGGCAACCCGCTGACCAGCGGCGACACCCCGCTGCTGACCTGCGACGTCTGGGAACACGCTTACTACATCGACTACCGTAACCTGCGTCCAAAGTACGTCGAGGCGTTCTGGAACCTGGTCAACTGGAAGTTCGTGGCCGAGCAGTTCGAAGGCAAGACCTTCACCGCTTAAGCTGCGCGCCAGACAAAAACCCGGCTATTGCCGGGTTTTTTTATATCTGTGCAATCAGGTCGGCGAATCCCGTCACAAACAAGGCCATTTCCCACACGCAAAGCAGCCCTTGCCCCCTTGCTCCCAAGCCACAGCGGACTAACATCAAACAGAGGAAAAATTGTCCGACGCCCCTCAAGTTGGAGAGCAAAACTACCGACACAGTACAATCAGGGCCAATACTCCAGGCAGCCGCATTTCGGCCAAGGCCACGGACAAACTTTCCGCGGTTCGATTGTCCCTTTGACTGCCAACACGGGATTGCCAATACTCATGGCAACTTGACGCTACCCGCACGGAACAAGGAATAACCCTTTGAAGCTGGAACTCAAGAACAGCTTGTCGGTGAAGTTGCTCCGGGTCGTGCTCCTGTCGGCATTGATCGTCGGCGTGGTCTTGAGCTGCGCGCAGATTGTCTTCGATGCCTATAAAACCCGTCAGGCCGTCGCCGGCGATGCCGAACGCATCCTCGACATGTTCCGCGATCCCTCGACCCAGGCGGTCTACAGCCTGGACCGGGAAATGGGCATGCAGGTAATCGAAGGCCTGTTCCAGGACGACGCCGTGCGCCAGGCCTCCATCGGGCATCCCAACGAAGCGATGCTCGCGCAGAAATCCCGTGAATTGCAGCAATCCAGCAGCCGCTGGCTGACCGACCTGATCCTCGGCCAGGAACGCACCTTCACCACCCAACTGGTGGGGCGCGGTCCCTACAGCGAATATTACGGCGACCTGAGCATCACCCTCGACACCGCCACCTACGGCCAGGGTTTCATTGTCAGCTCGGTGATCATCTTCATTTCCGGCGTACTGCGCGCCCTCGCCATGGGCCTTGTGTTGTATCTGGTCTATCACTGGCTGCTGACCAAACCCCTGTCGCGGATCATCGAACACCTCACCGAAATCAACCCGGACCGCCCCAGCGAACACAAGATTCCGCAGCTCAAGGGTCACGAGAAGAACGAGCTCGGGATCTGGATCAACACCGCCAACCAGTTGCTCGAATCCATCGAACGCAACACCCATCTGCGCCACGAAGCGGAAAACAGCCTGCTGCGCATGGCCCAGTACGACTTTCTCACCGGTCTGCCGAACCGCCAGCAGTTGCAGCAGCAACTGGACAAGATTCTGGTGGACGCCGGCAAGCTGCAGCGCCGGGTCGCGGTGTTGTGCGTCGGGCTGGATGATTTCAAAGGCATCAACGAACAGTTCAGCTACCAGACCGGCGACCAGTTGCTGCTGGCCCTGGCGGATCGACTGCGTGCCCACAGCGGACGCCTCGGCGCCCTCGCCCGCCTGGGTGGCGACCAGTTCGCCCTGGTGCAGGCCGACATTGAGCAGCCTTACGAAGCAGCGGAACTGGCGCAAAGCATCCTCGACGACCTGGAAGCTCCGTTCGCCCTGGATCATCAGGAAATCCGCCTGCGCGCCACCATCGGCATCACCCTGTTCCCGGAGGATGGCGACAGCACCGAGAAGCTGTTGCAGAAAGCCGAGCAGACCATGACCCTGGCCAAGACCCGCTCGCGCAACCGCTATCAGTTCTATATCGCCAGCGTCGACAGCGAGATGCGCCGCCGTCGCGAACTGGAAAAAGACCTGCGCGATGCCCTGCTGCGGGATCAGTTCTACCTCGTCTATCAACCACAGATCAGCTACCGCGATCACCGTGTGGTCGGTGTCGAGGCGCTGATTCGCTGGCAACACCCGGAACATGGTCTGGTGCCGCCGGACCTGTTCATTCCGCTGGCTGAACAGAACGGCACGATCATCGCCATCGGCGAATGGGTGCTGGATCAGGCGTGCAAGCAACTGCGCGAATGGCACGATCAGGGTTTCGTCGACCTGCGCATGGCAGTCAACCTGTCCACCGTACAACTGCACCACGCCGAGCTGCCGAGAGTGGTCAACAACCTGTTGCAGATGTACCGCCTGCCACCGCGCAGCCTGGAACTGGAAGTCACCGAAACCGGCCTGATGGAAGACATCAGCACCGCCGCCCAGCACTTGCTGAGCCTGCGCCGCTCCGGCGCACTGATCGCCATCGACGACTTCGGAACCGGCTACTCCTCGCTGAGTTATCTCAAGAGTCTGCCGCTGGACAAGATCAAGATCGACAAGAGCTTCGTCCAGGACCTGCTGGATGACGACGATGACGCGACCATCGTTCGCGCCATCATTCAACTGGGCAAGAGCCTGGGCATGCAGGTGATCGCCGAAGGTGTGGAAACTGCCGAACAGGAGACCTACATCATCTCCGAAGGCTGCCACGAAGGTCAGGGCTATCACTACAGCAAGCCGCTGCCGGCGCGGGAACTGAGCGTGTATCTCAAGCAGGCGCAACGCAGCAACGCCGCGATTCTCTGAAACTTCCGGCACAGGACTCCCCGCCACCGATACCGGGAAGAATCCGCGCCGTTGATCCAGCGCAACCCCTGCGCAAACAGGAAATATTTCCAGCTACAACCCTTTACACATAATGCGAAAGATTTGCATTATGTCGCAGCTTTTGCGCACCCCCGCGCCTGTCCACTCAATTACCGAAGCAGGATGTTCGCCATGATTCGTATGCCTCTGGCTACCGCCAGTCTGCTGGCCATCGCCATTTCCCTCGCCGGTTGCGGCGAAGGTAAAGACAAGGCCGCCGCTCCAGCTGCGCCGACGCCAGCCGCCAGCACCGCCGCACCGGCGACGCCTGCCGCTGCCGGTAAAGTCGACGAAGCCGCTGCCAAGGCTGTGGTCGCGCACTACGCCGACATGGTCTTCGCCGTTTACAGCGATGCCGAATCCACCGCGAAAACCCTGCAGACCACTATCGACGCTTTCCTTGCCAAGCCGAATGCCGAGACACTGAAGGCCGCCCGTGAAGCCTGGATCGCCGCCCGCGTTCCTTACCTGCAGAGCGAAGTGTTCCGCTTCGGCAACACCATCATCGACGACTGGGAAGGTCAGGTTAACTCCTGGCCGCTGGACGAAGGCCTGATCGACTACGTCGACAAATCCTACGAGCACGCACTGGGCAACCCGGGCGCCACCGCCAACATCATCGCCAACACCGAAGTACAGGTCGGCGAAGACAAGGTCGACGTCAAGGACATCACTCCGGAAAAACTCGCCAGCCTGAACGAACTGGGCGGTTCCGAAGCCAACGTTGCCACCGGCTACCACGCCATCGAATTCCTGCTCTGGGGCCAGGACCTGAACGGCACCGGCCCTGGCGCCGGCAACCGTCCGGCGTCGGACTACCTGGAAGGCGCCGGCGCTACCGGCGGCCACAACGATCGTCGTCGTGCCTACCTGAAAGCCGTGACCCAACTGCTGGTCAGCGACCTGGAAGAAATGGTCGGCAACTGGAAGCCGAACGTGGCCGACAACTACCGCGCCACCCTGGAAGCCGAACCGGCTGAAAGCGGCCTGCGCAAGATGCTGTTCGGCATGGGCAGCCTGTCCCTGGGCGAGCTGGCCGGCGAGCGCATGAAAGTGTCCCTGGAAGCGAACTCCCCGGAAGACGAACAGGACTGCTTCAGCGACAACACTCACAACTCGCACTTCTACGATGCCAAAGGCATTCGTAACGTCTACCTGGGCGAGTACACCCGCGTCGACGGCACCAAAATGACCGGCGCCAGCCTGTCGTCGCTGGTGGCCAAGGTTGACCCGGCTGCCGACACCGCCCTGAAAAACGATCTGGCCGCTACCGAAGCCAAGATCCAGGTCATGGTCGATCACGCCAACAAGGGTGAGCACTACGACCAGTTGATCGCCGCCGGCAACACCGCCGGTAACCAGATCGTCCGTGACGCCATCGCTTCGCTGGTCAAGCAGACCGGTTCGATCGAAGCGGCTGCCGGCAAACTGGGCATCAGCGACCTGAACCCGGACAACGCCGATCACGAGTTCTGATCGACAGTGTCTGACTGAACAAGGCGACCTTCGGGTCGCCTTGTTCGTTTCGGCCGGCCTG
This sequence comes from Pseudomonas sp. MWU12-2029, assembly GCF_023242425.1. Lineage (NCBI taxonomy): Bacteria > Pseudomonadati > Pseudomonadota > Gammaproteobacteria > Pseudomonadales > Pseudomonadaceae > Pseudomonas > Pseudomonas sp. MWU12-2029. The sequence goes on from NZ_JALJDY010000004.1 coordinate 258,468, forward strand.
ACTTGTATCAAGCAAACGATAATTCCTCTTATTCAAACCCCCTCGCCCTGTTAGACTTTGCGCCTTTATTTTTGCCCGTCCGCAGGAAGTCTGATGCCGTCGTTGCCTCTTCCCTTGTCCGCACTGTTTCTGGCCCTGGGCCTGAGTGCCTGCGATGACGCCCCGCGTTTCACCAAGGCCGAGCCCGGCGAAGCCCGCTCCGGCGGTGCCACGACCGTGCGCAAGACCGATCAGAATTCATTTTCCCTGCCCTCGGCCAACCTGCCTCCTTCGCGTCGGGTGGACTTCAGCGTCGGCAACAGTTTCTTTCGCAGCCCCTGGGTGATCGCACCGTCGACCACCACCGCCCGCGATGGCCTCGGCCCGTTGTTCAACACCAACGCCTGCCAGGGTTGCCACATCAAGGACGGTCGCGGCCATCCGCCGCCCCCGGATGCCCCAAACGCCGTATCGATGCTGGTGCGTCTGTCGATTCCCGATGCGCCGCAATACGCCAGATTGATCGAGCAGGTCGGTGTGGTGCCGGAGCCTGTCTATGGCGGACAGTTCCAGGACATGGCCGTGCCTGGCGTCGCGCCGGAAGGCAAAGTGCGGGTCGATTACACGCCAGTACCGGTGCGTTTCAAGGACGGCACCGAAGTCGAACTGCGCAAACCGGTGTTGCAGTTCTCTCAGCTTGGCTACGGCCCGATGCACCCGGACACTCGTTTCTCCGCACGGGTTGCTCCGCCGATGATTGGCCTGGGTCTGCTCGAAGCGATCCCCGAAGAAGCCATCCTCGCCAACGCTGTCGCGCAGGCCAACGAGAACAACGGCATCAACGGCCGGCCCAACCGGGTCTGGGACGATGCGCAGCAAAAGACCGTGATGGGCCGATTTGGCTGGAAAGCCGGACAACCGAACCTCAATCAACAAAATGTTCACGCGTTTTCTGGTGATATGGGCCTCACCACGAGCCTGAGACCGTTTGATGACTGCACCGACGCGCAAATCGCCTGCAAACAGGCGCCCAATGGCAATGGCCCGGACGGCGAACCTGAAGTCAGCGACAACATCCTGCGCCTGGTGCTGTTCTACACCCGCAACCTCGCCGTTCCCGCACGCCGTGGCGTCAACGATGCTCAGGTGCTGGCCGGCAAGAACCTGTTTTTCCAGGCGGGGTGCCAGTCCTGTCACACGCCGAAATACACCACCGCCGCCAACGCGGCCGAACCTGAACTGGCCAATCAAGTGATTCGCCCGTACAGCGATCTGCTGCTGCATGACATGGGCGAAGGCCTGGCTGACAACCGCAGCGAATTCCAGGCCAGCGGCCGCGACTGGCGCACCCCACCCCTATGGGGCATTGGTCTGACGCAGGCAGTCAGCGGTCACACTCAGTTTCTGCACGACGGCCGCGCCCGCAACCTGCTCGAAGCCGTGCTCTGGCATGGCGGCGAAGCCCGGGCGGCGCAGCAACAGGTTTTGTCTTTCAATGCCGAGCAGCGTGCCGCGCTGCTGGCGTTCTTGAATTCACTTTAAACACTTAAAAGAATCGGGAGCCCGACATGTTCCGTCCCAAGCTGTTGTTCACCAGCCTTGCCGCACTGGCCCTCGGCGCCTGCTCACCGCAGGATCCGCAAGCCGTCACCTCGGCCGCCATCGCCAAATCGGTGATCCTGCCGACCTACACCAGCTGGGTTGAAGCTGACCGGCAACTGGCCGTCAGCGCCCTCGCCTACTGCCAGGGCAAGGAAAACCTGGAGACCGCCCGCGCCGACTTCCTGCACGCACAGAAAGCCTGGGCCGAGCTGCAACCGCTGCTGATCGGCCCGCTGTCCGAGGGCAACCGCTCGTGGCAGGTGCAGTTCTGGCCGGACAAGAAAAACCTCGTCGGCCGTCAGGTCGAGCAACTGGTCACTGCCCAACCGCAGATCGATGCCGCCGCCCTGGCCAAGTCCAGTGTTGTGGTGCAAGGCCTGTCGGCCTACGAATACATCCTGTTCGACGCCAAGCCTGACGTGGCCAACGACGAACAGAAAGCCAAATACTGCCCGTTGCTGGTGGCCATCGGCGAGCGCCAGAAACAACTGGCCGAAGAGATTCTGAGCAACTGGAACAACACCGACGGCATGCTCGCGCAGATGAGCAAGTTCCCCAACCAGCGCTACGCCGATTCCCACGAAGCGATCGCCGATCTGCTGCGGGTACAGGTCACCGCCCTCGACACCCTGAAGAAAAAACTCGGCACCCCGATGGGCCGCCAGAGCAAAGGCGTGCCGCAACCGTTCCAGGCCGATGCATGGCGCAGCCAGTCGTCGCTGACGGCGATGGAAGCCAGCCTCGCCGCCGCCAAGACCGTGTGGGAAGGCGTCGACAACAAAGGCCTGCGTGGTTTGCTGCCGGCCGAGCAGAAACCGTTGGCGGACAAGATCGATGCGGCGTACGCAGCCTCGCTCAAACTGTTCGGCAGCACTCAGCGCTCGCTGACCGAAATGCTCGAAGACGACGCCGGTCGCCAGCAGCTCAACGACATCTACGACAGCCTCAACGTCGTCCATCGCCTGCACGAAGGCGAACTGGCCAAGGCGCTGGGCATCCAACTGGGCTTCAACGCCAACGACGGTGACTGATGAGGGCATCTGCCATGCTGCGACGCCAGGCTCTGACTTTAGGTAGTTTGCTGCTGGGAGCAGTGACACTGGGCGGCTGGACGCTGTTCAAGCGCAAGGATCAGAGCCCGCTGCTGCTGTCGGCGCGGGACGACACCGACGGCAAGCACTATGCCGTCGGTTATCGGCTGGACGGCACCCGGGTGTTCGCCACCGAAGTCGGCCAGCGCTGCCACGACATCATCAATCATCCGACGCTGCCGATCGCGCTGTTCGTCGCCCGGCGTCCGGGTACCGAGAGCTACCTGATCGACCTGCGCGACGGTGCATTGCTGCAGACCGTGACATCGCAGCCGAACCGGCATTTCTACGGCCACGCGGTGATCCACCACAGCGGCGACTACCTGTACGCCACCGAGAACGACACCACCGATCCGGGACGTGGCTTGCTCGGGGTGTACAAGTTCGAGGGTGAACGGCTGGTGCACAGCGACGAGATTTCCACCCATGGTCTCGGTCCACATCAGGTGTCGTGGATGCCCGACGGCGAAACCCTCGTGGTGGCCAACGGCGGAATCCGCACCGAGGCCGAAAGCCGGGTCGACATGAACCTCGACGCCATGGAGCCAAGCCTGGTGCTGATGCAACGCGACGGCACCCTGTTGAGCAAGGAAACCCTCGCCCAGCAGATGAACAGCGTGCGGCACCTGGGCATCGCCAGCGATGGCACCATCGTTGCCGGCCAGCAATTCATGGGACCTTCCCAGGAGCGTTCCGAGCTGCTGGCGATCAAGCGTCCGGGCCAGCCGTTCGTGGCGTTCCCGGTGCCGGAGCATCAGTTGCAGTCGATGGGGCACTACACCGCCAGCGTCGCCGTGCACAGCGAACTGCGTCTGGTGGCACTGACCGCACCGCGTGGCAACCGCTTCTTCATCTGGGATCTGGACAGCGGCGAAGTGCGCCTCGATGCACCGTTGCCCGACTGCGCCGGCGTCGGTGCGGTGAAGGACGGATTTGTCGTGACGTCGGGGCAAGGACGTTGCCGCTACTACGATTGTCGCCAGGATGAACTGCTGGCCAAACCGCTGGATCTGCCCGCAGGGCTCTGGGACAACCATCTGCACCTGATGGCCTGAAAACCGCCGCCGGCCGTTCGGTCGGCGGCGCTCCCCTCCTCCACCTCATCCCCTCCTACCCTGTAAAAACTGGCAGTTGGAATCCCTGCCGGAGTCGGGGTAATGTTCCCGCCTGTCTCGCCTGATTTTCTCCAAGGAACTGGAATATGCTGCGTCGCCGCATGCTGATCATGTTGGGTGTTGTACTGCTGATCGTTCTGCTTCTCGCCGGTTACAAGGCCTTCTCGATCTACACCATGATCCAGGGCTTTGCCAAACCGAAACCGCCGATCAGCGTCGCCGTGGCCACAGCCGCCGAGCGCCCGTGGCAGATGCGCCTGCCCACCGTCGGCACGCTAAAGGCACTGCAAGGTGTCGAGCTGAGCCTGGAAGTGGCCGGCACCGTGACCGAGCTGAAGTTCGAATCAGGCCAGAAGGTCAAGGCCGGGCAACCGCTGCTGCAACTCGACAGCGCCGTCGAATCCGCCTTGCTGGAAACCGCCAAGGCCGACCTCGGACTGGCGCAACTGGACTTCGGTCGCGGCAGCCAGCTGGTGGGCAGCAGCGCCATCTCCAAGGGCGAATTCGACCGACTCTCGGCGGTGCTGCAGAAGAACCGGGCCACGGTCAATCAGCTCAATGCGTCGCTGGCGAAAAAACGCATCGTCGCACCGTTCAGCGGCACCATCGGCATTCGTCAGGTGGACGTCGGCGACTACCTCGCCAGCGGCACGAAAATCGCCACCCTGCAGGATCTGAGCAGCCTCTACGCCGACTTCTATGTGCCCGAACAATCAGTGCCGAAACTGGCCATCGGCCAACCGGTACAGATTTCGGTAGCCGCGTATCCCGGCCAGAATTTTCCCGGCGCCATCAGCGCAATCAACCCGATTGTCGAAAGCACCACCCGCAACATTCTGGTTCGCGCGACGCTGGCCAATCCGGATGGCAAGTTGCTGCCGGGCATGTTCGCCAGCCTTGAAGTGCTGCTGCCGGATCCGCAGAAACACATCGTCGTGCCGGAAAGCGCGATCACCTACACCCTGTACGGCAACTCGATTTACGTGGTCGGGCAGAAAAAGGCCGAGGACGGCAGCGTCGAAAAAGACGACAAGGGCCAGCCGGTGCTGATCGCCGAGCGCCGTTTCATTGAAACCGGTGAGCGTCGCGAGGGCCTGGTGATGATCAACAAGGGCGTGCAGAGTGGCGAGCAAGTGGTGACGGCCGGCCAGATCAAACTGGACAACGGCGCCCACATCGCCATCAGCGAAGACAAGACCCTCGGCGAGCAGAACAGTCCGCGTCGCGCCGACTGATCAAGGAATCCTCATGGCCTTTACCGATCCGTTCATTCGCCGCCCGGTGCTCGCCACCGTGGTCAGCCTGCTGATTGTGCTGCTGGGCTTCCAGGCCTGGAGCAAGCTGCCGTTGCGCCAGTATCCGCAGATGGAAAACGCCCTGATCACGGTGACTACCGCCTATCCCGGGGCCAACGCCGAAACCATCCAGGGCTACATCACCCAGCCGATGCAACAGAGCCTGGCGAGCGCCGAAGGCATCGACTACATGACCTCGGTCAGTCGCCAGAACTTCTCGGTGATTTCGATCTACGCACGCATCGGCTCCAACAGCGACCGACTGTTCACCGAACTGCTGGCCAAGGCCAACGAGGTGAAGAACAAGCTGCCGCAGGATGCCGAAGACCCGGTGCTGAGCAAGGAATCCGCCGATGCCTCGGCGCTGATGTACATCAGTTTCTTCAGCAAGGAATTGAGCAACCCGCAGATCACTGACTACCTGTCGCGGGTGATCCAGCCAAAACTGGCGACACTGCCAGGCATGGCCGAAGCCGAAATTCTGGGTAACCAGGTGTTCGCCATGCGCCTGTGGATCGACCCGGTGAAGCTCGCCGGTTTCGGCCTCAGCGCCAGCGACGTGACCAACGCGGTGCGCCAGTACAACTTCCTCTCCGCTGCCGGTGAGGTGAAAGGCGAGTACGTGGTCACCAGCATCAACGCCAACACCGAACTGAAGTCTGCCGAAGCCTTCGGCAAGATTCCGCTCAAGGTCAACGGCGACAGCCGCGTACTGTTGAGCGATGTGGCGCGGGTGGAAATGGGCGCGGAGAACTACAACTCCATCAGCTCCTTCGGTGGCACACCCTCTGTGTACATCGGGATCAAGGCAACCCCCGGCGCCAACCCGCTGGACGTGATCAAGGAAGTACGCAAGATCATGCCGGAGCTGGAAGCCCAGTTGCCGCCCAACCTCAAGAGCGAGATCGCCTACGACGCCACGCTGTTCATCCAGGCCTCCATCGACGAAGTGGTGAAAACCCTGTTCGAAGCCGTGCTGATCGTGATCGTCGTGGTGTTCCTGTTTCTCGGCGCCCTGCGTTCGGTGGTGATCCCGGTAGTGACCATTCCGCTGTCGATGATCGGCGTGATGTTCTTCATGCAGATGATGGGTTACTCGATCAACCTGCTGACCCTGCTGGCGATGGTGCTGGCCATCGGTCTGGTGGTGGACGATGCCATCGTGGTGGTGGAAAACATCCACCGGCATATCGAGGAAGGCAAGACCCCGCTGGAGGCCGCACTCGAAGGAGCCCGGGAAATCGCGATGCCGGTGGTATCGATGACCATCACCCTGGCGGCGGTGTATGCGCCGATCGGTTTTCTGACCGGGTTGACCGGGGCGCTGTTCAAGGAGTTCGCGCTGACACTCGCCGGGGCCGTGGTGATTTCCGGTATCGTCGCCCTGACGCTGTCGCCGATGATGTGCGCCCTGCTGTTGCGTCACGAGGAGAACCCCAGCGGACTTGCCCACCGACTCGACCGGATCTTCGATAACCTCAAGCGACGCTACCAGAGCATGCTCCACGGCACGCTCAACACCCGGCCGGTGGTGCTGGTGTTCGCAGTGATCGTGCTGTGCCTGATTCCGGTGCTGCTCAAGTTCACCAAATCGGAACTGGCGCCGGACGAAGACCAGGGCATCATTTTCATGATGGCCAACGCGCCGCAACCGACCAACCTCGATTACCTGAACACCTACACCGAAGAATTCGTGAAGATCTTCAAGGAATTCCCGGAGTACTACTCCTCGTTCCAGATCAACGGCTACAACGGTGTGCAGAGCGGCATCGGTGGTTTCCTGCTCAAGCCATGGAACGAGCGCAGCCGCACACAGATGCAGATTCTTCCCGAAGTACAGGGCAAGCTCGGCAGCATCCCGGGTCTGCAGATCTTCGGCTTCAACCTGCCCTCCCTGCCCGGCACCGGCGAGGGCCTGCCGTTCGAATTCGTGATCAACACGGCCAACGACTACGAGCTGTTGCTGCAGGTGGCTGACCGGATCAAGAAGCGCGCGATGGAGTCGGGCAAGTTCGCCTTCGTCGACCTCGACCTGGCCTTCGACAAACCGGAAGTGGTGGTCGATATCGACCGCGCGAAAGCGGCGCAGATGGGCGTGTCGATGCAGGATCTGGGCGGTACCCTCGCGACTTTGCTCGGCGAGGCGGAGATCAACCGGTTCACCATCGAAGGTCGCAGCTACAAGGTGATCGCCCAGGTTGAACGGGCCTATCGCGACAACCCGGACTGGCTGAACAACTACTACGTGAAAAACACCCAGGGCGAGCTGTTGCCACTCTCGACCCTGATCACCGTGACCGACCGGGCACGCCCGCGACAGCTCAACCAGTTCCAGCAACTCAACGCGGCGAAGCTGTCCGGGTTCCCGCTGGTCAGCATGGGCGAGGCCATCGACAGCGTCGTGCAGATCGCCCGGGAAGAAGCACCTGCCGGTTTTGCCTTCGACTACGGCGGTGCCTCGCGGCAGTTCGTGCAGGAAGGCAGTGCGCTGTGGGTCACCTTCGCGCTGGCGCTGGCGATCATTTTCCTGGTGCTGGCGGCGCAGTTCGAAAGCTTCCGCGACCCGTTGGTGATCCTGGTGACCGTACCGCTGTCGATTTGCGGAGCGCTGATTCCGCTGTTCCTCGGCTGGTCGAGCATGAATATCTATACCCAGGTCGGGCTGGTGACACTGATCGGCCTGATCAGTAAACACGGAATCCTGATCGTCGAATTTGCCAATCAACTGCGCAAGGAAAAGGGCCTGACGGCCCGCGAGGCCGTTGAAGAGGCGGCGGCGATTCGCTTGCGGCCGGTGCTGATGACCACCGCAGCCATGGTGTTCGGCATGGTGCCGCTGATCATCGCCAGTGGCGCGGGTGCGGTGAGCCGTTTCGATATCGGCACGGTGATTGCCACCGGGATGTCGATCGGGACCTTGTTTACGCTGTTCGTCCTGCCGTGTGTCTACACCGTGCTGGCCAAACCCGATCCCGCCCCATAGCTGCCGTTTTCACACGCGCACAAAAAAGGCCTCGCATCTGCGAGGCCTTTGGCACTCTTCAATCGATTCAACTCTGCGGCCTCATCCCTTGAGAAAGCCCGAACATGAACAGCAGCAAATCATGGTCGGGTTTGGTTGCCACGGAGGCTTTCGCCACCCGCGGCATCGGACAATGGGCATCGCTGCTCGATGCCCCGATCACTTGCATGCGTGGCTGTTCCCAGGCCGCCACCGCCAAAGATGCAACTGCCAAGGCTCCTACCAGAAACAAACCTCGCGCAATTTCTAGTTTCATCGCTATAAACCCTTGATAGCGCTGCCAAACGCCGTCTCATAAAAATAGACGAGTTTTTTCCAGTCCGTAGGGCTGAACGACGAGTGGCGGCGCAATTGTTTCATGTCATGGGAGGCCGCACGGTAAGCGGTCAGGCGCTGACGGCATTTTTCCAGATCGATCAGGGCCACTTCGACCTTGGCCGAGTCGCCTTCGCCGGTGACGCGGACAAAGACGTGCTTGATGTAAATGCAGCTGTGCTGCCAACGGCCCTTGTGCATGCGGGCCAGGTTTTCGGCGAGGTCCTTGAGCACGCGTTCATACACGGCTTCACCGTACTGCTCGCGGCCACCTGCCGCTTCCCACTGTTCAAGTTCCTGGAAACCGTCCAGTGACTTGGTGACCAGCAACGCCCGCCACTTGTGCTGCGGATCAGGCTGGGCCCCGCAAAAAACGATTTCCGGCACCCGGACGCCAAGTCTGGCTACGCCGGTCAGTGCATCCAGTTCACGCAATACGGTCGGCCGCCCGAACGGATGCAACCAGCTGCGATAGATATGTCCTGTCTGGCGTTTGGCATACAGCAGTTGACCATCGCGCCCCACCACCCGCTGTACGCCACTTTCGCCACCACGACGCACGTTGGGTTCTTCCACCCACTCACCGCGCTGGTTCCAGTAGTAGTCAAAGCGATCCTGGGGAGCGACTCCCGTTTCTGCTGCAAATTGCACTGCCATCCTCTTACCTCTTGCGTAATACGTAAACTCGCCACATGGCATAGAGCGGAATGAAGTCCAGTTGTTCCTGGATCCTGAATCCTGCCTCTTCGAATTCCTTTTCGACCGTAGCGGCCGGTAACACAAACCGGTTCTGATAACCTTCCTGGCCGCGGCGTTTCTCGGCACGCTTGCGTTTCCAGGCCTTGAAATTGCCGTCTACCCACAACGAAACGATCACACTGTCCCGGGTAACGCGTTCGAACTCGCGCAAAATCGTCCGCCGATGCTCGGCCTCGCCGATGTGATGCAGCAGACGCATGCAGAAAATGCTGTCCACGGAGTTGTCAGGCAGCGCGATATCGAACGCCGAGGTGTGCAAGGGTTGTACCCGCTTCACCACATCCGCCGGCTGGGCCTGCATCGCCGTCTTGATCATCGACTCGGAATTGTCTGCCCCGATGATTACCCGATTGGGCTTTTCTGCCAGCAACGGCCAGAAACGTCCGGCACCGCACGGCAGATCCAGCACCAGACCCGGTTCGCCAACCAGCGTCAGCGCCTTGCGGGCCAACTGCTGATCACGCCAGTTGGACAGGCGACGCCCCAGACCATCCTGGTGCTTGCGCAGATACTTCTGCGCATGGTTGTCGTCGTACTTCTCGGAAAAATCGAGTTTTATCGGGCCGGCCATCATCGGGACTCCTGAATTGCTGATATCCCCACCTTATGCAGGGGCGTGTCAGCGTCAGGTCATCCCTTTGTGAAAAAAACGTCGCGTAAACCCACGAACTATTTCAAGGTTATACAGGTTTTGTTCAGGTTGGCAGCTTTTTTGTGCCATTTGGGAGGGATTCTTGTTTGCCCAGATCTACCTCGAAACGGCAGCCATTGGGATCCATCGTACTCAAAGTCACGCTCCAGCCCTGGTTTTCACAGATGCGCTGCACCAATGACAACCCCAGTCCAAGGCCTTCTCCGCGTTTTTCATTGCCACGCACGAACGGTTTGAACATTTCCTCGCGCTTTTCCTCGGGAATGCCTACACCCGAGTCCTCGACCACGAAGCCGTTGTCGTTGAGCGTCAGCCGGATGAAACCCTGCTCGGTGTAGTGCAGGGCATTGCGCAGCAGGTTACCCATCACGGCATTGAGCAGTGTGGCGTTGTAACGGGTGTCCGGCGGGTTGCCCGGCTCGAAAATCAGCTTCAACCCTTTGGATTCGATCGGCTCGCGCCACACGCCCAGCAGATTGTCCGCCACCTGACCCAGACTGTGCCGAGGCGCCGCCCCCGCATCTTCGCGCTGGGCACGGGCCAGCATCAGGAAGGTCTGCACCAGTTCACGCATTTCTTCGCTGGCACGAGCAATTCGCTCGACCTGGGCGCGGCCGCGCTGATCGATGCCAGGGTTTTCCAGCAGCAGTTCACAGGAGGTGGCCAGAACCATCAGCGGTGTGCGCAATTCGTGGCTGACGTCACTGGTGAACAACCGCTCACGAGTCAAAGCCTGACGCAAACGCCCGAGCGTCGCATCGAAGGCCACCGCCAGTTCACCCACTTCGTCAGCGGCATAGTCCGGCGCCAGCGGCGGTGCCAACCCCAGCAACTGATCGCGATGACGTACCTGACGCGCCAGCCGGACCACCGGCGCCATCACCTTGCGCGCCAGCACCCAGCCAAGGAAAACCGCCAGCGCCAGACTGAGCACGAAGCCCACCAGCACCACGGCAAACAGTACGCGCTCGCGCTCTTCGAAATCGCTTTGATCCTGCAGCAACACATAACGCCGGCCGTCGACGATTTCGACCATCGCGTGATAGGACAGCTGTTCGCGGAAGACTTCGTGGAAACCCGAATCCAGATGCCGCAGATCCTTGGGCAACTCGAAGTCCCCCGGACCACCGCTGAAATAGAACAACTGGTCCGGCTCCGGCCGATGGCTCCAGTCCGAAACGTTGTCCATCAGCAACAGACGCTGCAGGTCGCCGCCCAGTCCGGCAGAAATCAGTTTCTCTTCCACCAGGTGCACGGTCGCGACAATGCCCATGGCGAAGGCCCCCGCCACCAGTGCGCTCATCAGCGCAAAGGCGATGATGATCCGCTGGGCAAGGCTCTGCTTAAACTCCATCGCGGCCCTCGGCCAAGCGATAACCCACGCCGTGCACCGTGTGCAGCAGTGGTTTGGCGAACGGTTTGTCGATCACCTGACGCAATTGGTGGACGTGGCTGCGCAGGCTGTCGCTGTCCGGGCAATCGTCGCCCCACAGGGCTTCTTCGAGAATTTCCCGACGCAGGACATGCGGGCTCTTCTGCATCAGTACCGCGAGCAGTTTCAGGCCCACCGGGTTGAGCTTGAGCAGCTTGCCTTCGCGGGTCACTTCCAGTGTGTCGAGATCGTAGCTCAGATCACCGACCTGCAAGGAGCGACGACCGCCGCCCTGGGTGCGGCGCATCACGGCTTCGATTCGTGCAGCCAGTTCCGACAGCGCGAAAGGCTTGACCAGGTAATCGTCAGCCCCGGACTTGAAGCCCTGCAAACGATCATCGAGCTGATCGCGGGCGGTGAGCATGATCACCGGCGTGTCGCGGCGGGCGTCTTCACGCAGGCGTTTGCACAGGGTGTAGCCGTCGATGCCCGGCAGCATGATGTCGAGCACGATCAGGTCATAGTGCTCGGTGGCTGCCAGATGCAGGCCCGACAGACCGTCCTGGGCGCAATCGACGGTATAGCCCTTCAGGCCCAGGTAATCGGCCAGGTTGGCCAGGATATCGCGGTTGTCTTCGACCAATAGAATTCGCATGGGCACCTCTTCCGTACACAGTAACGGCCGTCATGGCCCGCGCAGCTTAAGGCCTGTTTCGGCTCAGGGCCAGCGCTGGTGCCCCGGCGGATGAAATTGTCCGGACGAAATAAATCTTTAACAAAGTTTTCACTATCGATTCACAACCTGACTACAGTGGCGCCGCGAAACTCCCGCGCCATTGATAAAAGGAAAAGAAAACAATGGGTTTCTTCAAGACAGCGCCTATGCGCTATCTGTTGTTGGTCACCGGCGCCTGGCTGGTCGTGTTTCTCCTCACCCGCACCGTATTGCTGCTGACTCATATGGATGAGGCCGGTGGCGGTGCGCTGTCCGTGTTCGGCGTCGGCCTGGTCTACGACCTGGGCTTTCTCGCCTACGCAGCCTTGCCGATGGGCCTGTATCTGCTGCTGTGCCCGCCGGGCCTGTGGCGGCGGCGCGGTCACCGCTGGTTCCTGCAGGGACTGTTGACCGTCAGCCTGTACGCCATGCTGTTCACGGCGGTGGCCGAGTGGCTGTTCTGGGATGAGTTCGGGGTGCGCTTCAATTTCATCGCCGTCGATTATCTGGTGTATTCCGACGAAGTGCTGAACAACGTGCTGGAGTCCTACCCGATCGGCAAGTTGCTGAGCATCCTGGCGGTGCTGGCCATCGCGTTGAGTTTCGCACTGCGCAAACCGTTCAACGCGGCGCTGGATGCCCCGCTGCCGCCATTGCGCGGGCGGCTGTTCAATGCATTGGTCTTGCTGGTGGTCGCGGGTCTGAGTCTGCAACTGATCAGCCAGGACTCCCCGCGCGCCCAGGGCGGCAATGCCTATCAGAACGAACTGGCGAGCAACGGCCCGTATCAGTTCTTCGCCGCGTTCCGTAACAACGAGCTGGACTACAGCCAGTTCTACAAGAGCCTGCCAGCGGACAAGGTCGCCGGTCAGATGCGTGCCGAACTGAACGAGCCCAATGCCCGCTTCGTCGGTCAGGATCCACAGGACATCCGTCGCGATATCGACAACCCGGGCGTTACCCGCAAGCCGAACATCGTGCTGGTGACCATCGAAAGCCTCAGCGCCAAATACCTGGGCAGCAATGGTGATGGCCGCAACCTGACGCCGAACCTCGACGCGTTGCGCAAGCAGAGCCTGTACTTCAACAATTTCTATGCCACCGGCACCCGCACCGACCGGGGTCTGGAAGCCATCACTTTGGCCATTCCACCGACGCCGGGCCGTTCGATCGTCAAGCGCATCGGTCGCGAAAGCGGCTTTGCCAGCCTCGGCCAGCAATTGAGCGCGGTCGGCTATGACAGCGTGTTCGTCTACGGTGGCCGTGGTTACTTCGACAACATGAACGCGTTCTTCAGCGGCAACGGCTATCGCGTTGTCGACCAGAGCAGCGTCGACGAGTCGGAAATCCACTTCAAGAATGCCTGGGGCATGGCCGACGAGGATCTGTACAAGCAGACCCTGAAACTGGCGGACGCCGACTACGCCAAGCAGCAACCTTTCCTGTTGCAGTTGATGACCACCTCAAACCATCGCCCGTACACCTACCCGGAAAACCGCATCGACATCAAATCCGGCAACGGGCGCGATGGTGCGGTGAAGTACACCGACTACGCCATCGGTCAGTTCCTGGAGCAGGCGCGGCAGAAACCGTGGTTCGACAACACGATCTTCATCTTCGTCGCCGACCACACCGCCGGCAGCGCGGGCAAGGAAGACCTGCCGATCACCAACTACCAGATCCCGCTGTTCATCTATGCACCGAAGCTGATCGAGCCACGGGAAAACGCACAACTGGCCAGCCAGATCGACCTCGCGCCGACTCTGCTGGGGCTGCTGAACCTGGACTACCAATCGACGTTCTTCGGTCGCAACCTGCTGGCGGACAACCCGCTGCCACCTCGGGTCGTGGTGGGCAACTATCAGCATCTGGGACTGTTCGACGGCAAGGATCTGGCGATCCTCAGCCCGCGCCAGGGTCTGCGTCGGCATGACGACGCACTGACCGAAAGCCGCGAGTCCCGGGTCAACAGCGACGACCCGCTGGTCAGCCGCGCCATCTCGTATTACCAAACCGCCAGTTATGGCTTCAAGCAACAGCTGCTTGGCTGGAAAGCACCCAAGGAGGGTGCCGCGCAAGTCAGCGATCGTTAATCGAAGCGCCCCGGACTGATGCTCCGGGGCGTTTTCCCGTTCTGGACCCGTCATGTCATCAAGCGTTGTACGCCCTGCCCCTCGCCCGCTGAACTTCTGGCTGTGCCTGGGGATTCCCGCCGTCGCGGCCGCCATTCTGGTCTTGCTCGAACTGACCGATCTGGACATGAACCTGGCCCGGATGTTTTACGACCCCGCCGCCGGCGACTTCATCGGGCGCCACAGTTACTTCCTGGAAAACATTCTTCACGACCGCGCCAAACAGGTGGTGATCGCGTTTTCGGTGTTTTCCGTCATCGGTTTCATCGGCGCGTTTTTCATCGACCGGATCAAACCGTGCAAGCGTGAACTGGGCTGTCTGGTGCTGTCCCTGGGCCTGGCGACCTCTTTCGTGACACCGATGAAAGCCGTCACCGCCGTGCAGTGCCCGTGGAGCCTCGAGCAGTTCGGCGGCCATGAAACCTACAGCAAACTGCTGGATCACCGCCCGCCGACCGACAAGCCCGGCCGCTGCTGGCCCGGTGGTCATGCGGCAACGGGGTTCACCCTGTTTGCGCTGTTCTTCGTGCTGCGTGACCGTCGCCCGCGACTGGCGCGGCAGGCATTCATCTTTGCCTTTGCGCTGGGCTCGGTGTTCTCGATCAGCCGGATGATGCAGGGCGCGCACTTCTTTTCGCACAACGTGTGGACGGCGATTTTCTGCTGGCTGATCTGCCTGGGGTCGTATTACTGGGTGCTGTATCGCCCGACCGTGAAAGCTGAAGCGGTCATGAAGGCACAACCGGTAAACGCCTGATTACTCAAACTGCGGACATTAAAAAACCCCGCCTGCGATGAGCAGGCGGGGTTTTTCTTTCGCGGTTAAGGCTGGCTTACATGCCCATACCCATACCACCCATGCCGCCCATGTCCGGCATACCGCCGCCTACTGCACCTTCTTTCTTCGGTGCGTCAGCAACAGCGGCTTCGGTGGTCAGGATCAGACCGCCGATCGACGATGCAGCTTGCAGAGCGGAACGGGTTACCTTGGTTGGGTCCAGGATGCCCATTTCGATCATGTCGCCGTACTCGCCAGTCGCAGCGTTGTAACCGAAGTTACCTTTGCCGTTCTTGACTTCGTTGACCACAACGCTTGGCTCGTCGCCGCTGTTGGCAGCGATCTGACGCAGCGGAGCTTCAACGGCGCGACGCAGAACAGCGATACCTACGTCCTGGTCGGCGTTGTCGCCTTTCAGGTTGATGATCGCGTTCAGAGCGCGGATCAGCGCAACGCCACCGCCAGGTACCACGCCTTCTTCAACGGCTGCGCGGGTTGCGTGCAGGGCGTCTTCAACGCGGGCTTTCTTCTCTTTCATTTCAACTTCGGAACCGGCGCCAACCTTGATCACTGCAACGCCGCCGGACAGCTTGGCCAGACGCTCTTGCAGTTTTTCACGGTCGTAGTCCGAGGAAGTTTCGGCAACCTGGGCACGGATCTGAGCGATACGCGCCTGGATGTCGCCTTCAACGCCGGCACCGTCAACGATGATGGTGTTTTCCTTGGACAGGGTCACGCGCTTGGCGCTGCCCAGGTGTTCCAGGGTGGTGCTTTCCAGGCTCAGGCCGATCTCTTCGGAGATAACGGTACCGCCGGTCAGAACGGCGATGTCCTGCAGCATGGCCTTGCGACGGTCGCCGAAGCCTGGAGCCTTGACGGCTGCGACTTTGACGATGCCACGCATGTTGTTCACAACCAGAGTCGCCAGGGCTTCGCCTTCAACGTCTTCGGCAACGATCAGCAGTGGACGGCCGGCTTTGGCAACGGCTTCCAGCACTGGCAGCATTTCGCGGATGTTCGAGATCTTCTTGTCGACCAGCAGGATCAGCGCGCCTTCCAGCTCGGCAACCATGGTTTCCGGCTTGTTGACGAAGTACGGGGACAGGTAGCCACGGTCGAACTGCATGCCTTCTACAACCGACAGTTCGTTTTCCAGGCCCGAGCCTTCTTCAACGGTGATCACGCCTTCTTTACCGACTTTTTCCATGGCTTCGGCAATGATGTCGCCGATGGAGTTGTCGGAGTTGGCGGAGATGGTGCCAACCTGAGCGATCGCTTTGGTGTCGGTGCATGGTGCGGACAGCTTTTTCAGCTCGGCAACGACAGCGATGGTCGCTTTGTCGATACCGCGCTTCAGGTCCATCGGGTTCATGCCGGCAGCGACGGCTTTCAGGCCTTCGTTGACGATCGACTGAGCCAGAACGGTAGCGGTGGTAGTACCGTCACCAGCGTCATCGTTGGCACGGGAGGCAACGTCTTTGACCAGCTGCGCGCCCATGTTTTCGAAACGGTCTTCCAGCTCGATTTCCTTGGCAACGGAAACGCCGTCCTTGGTGATGGTCGGAGCGCCGAAGCTCTTCTCGAGGATCACGTTACGGCCTTTCGGGCCCAGGGTCGCTTTTACCGCGTCAGCCAGGACGTTTACGCCAACCAGCATTTTCTTGCGGGCGGAATCGCCGAATTTAACTTCTTTAGCAGCCATGATCGATATTCCTTAAATACTTTGTAGTAGCGGGAAAATGAACGGGGGTAATCAGCCTTCGATAACGGCGAGGATTTCGTTCTCGCTCATTACCAGCAGGTCTTCGCCGTCGACTTTCACGGTGTTGCTGCCGGAGTACGGACCGAACACAACCTTGTCGCCCACTTTCACGGACAGTGCGCGCACTTCACCGCTTTCCAGTGCCTTGCCCGGGCCTACAGCCAGAATCTCACCGTGGTTGGCTTTTTCAGCAGCCGAACCTGGCAGGACGATACCGCCAGCGGTTTTCTTTTCTTCTTCGCTGCGACGGATGACGACGCGGTCATGCAGAGGACGAAGCTTCATTGTCGATCTCTCCTAATTGTGGTTTTCATCGGCCGGTGTAGTCCCGGCGGGTTTAACGAATCCGGCCTGCGCCGGTTGCGGCTCGTCGAGCGAACCGCGGAAGTCTGTCCGGTTCAAATACCGGAAACCTTTCGGTGACCGATACATAAGGGCGCATAAGCTTATTACAAGGGCAGGCCTAAAATTTTTTCATCGCGGCTCGTCATGTGCACGGCCATAAACGAACACGGCACCCGAAGGTGCCGTGTGAGTGCAGAAGTTACTTGGTGTCGCGGTGTTCGAACTCGCCTTCGATCACATCGCCTTCGCGGCCCAGAGGCTGGCGCGGTGCGGGACCGCCGCGAGGTTGCAGGTCATCGGCGAACGCACGCTGACGCATGGCCTGTTCTTCGGCGCGCTGGCGCATCTTGTTGGCGAACAGGCGACGGCTGAACGGCAACAGCAGCACCAGACCGACCACGTCGCTGATGAAACCCGGCAGGATCAGCAGGCCACCGGCCAGGGCCAGCATCAGGCCTTCGAGCATGGTCTGCGCAGGCAGTTCGCCGCGGTTCAGGCTTTCACGGGCACGCAGGGCGGTGGCCAGTCCGGCGATACGCAGCACGAATACGCCGAACATCGAGCCGAGAATGATCAGAAGCAGGGCCGGGAAAAATCCGATCGAGCCTGCCACTTTGACGAATACGAACAGCTCCAACACCGGGAACAGCAGAAAGAGCAACAAAAAAGGGCGCATCAAAGTTTCCTCAACGCAAGAAATGCCTTGCAGTAAGCCTTAGATGACGTCGCCCTTTCGTGAATTCAAGCGTCGGCCACCGCATTTTTTGGCCAGATCTCGGCGTGAGCCAGAGAAACCAAGGCTTCGCGCACTTGTATCGGCGTATGACAAGGCGCTTGAAACGGCAGCCAGTACAGCGCCTGACCGATGCGCAGGTGCATGCCTTCGGTGTCAATCCCGGCCATTTGTGCCGGTACGTTTTTCGGCAGCCCGGCGAGGTCGACGTAATGCGCGATGGCCTTGGCGTGGTCGCTGTTCATGTGCTCGACCATGCTGATTTCGGCCTTGCCGGCGAACGGGTTGGCCAGGGTCAGGTGATCGACCCAGTGGATCGCGCCGAAACCGCCGATGTAACGATGACGCACGGGCTTGAGCACCCAGAAATCGAAATCGTGGGCCTTGTGGTAATTCTGCGAATCAGGGAAATAGCGGTAGTAACGCTCGGCGGCGGCTTCGATGGCGGCTGCGTCTTCGAGTTTTTCCGCTTCCGCCAGATAGGTCAGGCGACCAACGGCTTGCACATCGTCAGCCTCGCGCTCACCCACCAGCAGCGAACATTTCGGATCTTTCTGCAGGTTGTGGGTGTGCTGGGCGATGCGGCTGATCAGGATCAGCGGCCGGCCCTGCTCGTCCAGGCAGTAGGGAACGACGGAGCCAAACGGAAAACCGGGCATTGATTTGGAGTGGGTCGACAGCACGCCACGGTATTCCTTGAGAAGCAATTCTCGGGCATTCTTAGCCGCTTCAACGCTCAATTTATGACTCCTTAAATAGAATCCGTCGAAAAAACGGACGGGCGACACGGATAAGTATCAGTCGCCACAGGGGCAGTTCTCATGTGCAGCCGGGCCATGTCAGGCGCAGATCGAGAGGCTCTCTAAAGGACACCACTCTGACCTGCTCTCGGGGACATGCGAATGCAACTCAACGACAAAGTAATCATTATCACTGGCGGTTGCCAAGGCTTGGGCCGCTCGATGGCCGAGTATTTCGCAGGCAAGGGCGCGAAGCTGGCACTGGTCGACCTGAACCAGGAAAAACTCGACGACGCCGTCGCGGCCTGCAAGGCCAAGGGCGTCGAGGCCCGCAGCTATCTATGCAACGTCGCCAACGAAGAACAGGTGACACACATGGTTGCCCAGGTCGCCGAAGACTTCGGCGCGATCCACGGCCTGATCAACAACGCCGGGATCCTGCGCGACGGCCTGCTGCTCAAGGTCAAGGACGGCGAAATGACCAAGATGAGCCTGGCCCAGTGGCAGGCGGTGATCGACGTCAACCTGACCGGCGTGTTCCTCTGCACCCGTGAAGTCGCTGCAAAAATGGTCGAGCTGAAGAACAGCGGCGCGATCATCAACATCTCGTCGATCTCCCGCGCCGGCAACGTCGGCCAGACCAACTACTCCGCCGCCAAGGCCGGTGTGGCGGCAGCGACCGTGACCTGGGCCAAGGAACTGGCGCGCTACGGCATCCGCGTGGCGGGCATTGCACCGGGCTTCATCGAAACCGAAATGACCCTGGGCATGAAGCCGGAAGCGCTGGAGAAAATGACTTCGGGCATTCCGCTCAAGCGCATGGGCAAGCCGGAAGAGATCGCCCATTCGGCGGCGTACATCTTCGAGAACGACTACTACACCGGCCGGATTCTGGAGATGGATGGCGGGTTGCGCATCTGACGTCTGTCGCGCAATGAAAAACGCCCCGGTGCACTGGCACCGGGGCGTTTTTGTTTAAACCACAGGCATCAATCGTCGCTGATGGTGATGTTCGGCATCGCCGGCGACGCCGCTTCCTGCAACACGATCCGCGCGCCGACGTGGCGTGCCAGTTCCTGATAGACCATGGCGATCTGGCTGTCCGGCTCGGAAATCACTGTCGGCTTGCCGCCATCGGCCTGTTCGCGGATCAGCATCGACAGCGGCAGCGACGCCAGCAGTTCGACGCCGAACTGGGTCGCCAGCTTCTCGCCACCGCCCTCACCGAACAGATGCTCGGCATGCCCGCAGTTCGAGCAGATGTGTACGGCCATGTTTTCCACCACGCCCAGCACCGGAATGTTGACCTTGCGGAACATCTCCACGCCTTTGCGCGCATCGAGCAGCGCCAGATCCTGCGGCGTGGTGACAATCACGGCACCGGCCACCGGGACTTTCTGCGCCAGGGTCAGCTGGATGTCGCCAGTGCCGGGCGGCATATCGATGACCAGATAATCGAGGTCGCCCCAGGCGGTTTGCGTGACCAATTGCAGCAGCGCGCCGGAGACCATCGGCCCGCGCCAGACCATCGGCGTGTTGTCGTCGGTCAGGAACGCCATCGACATCACTTCCACGCCATGGGCCTGCAGCGGCACGAACCACTTCTGGTCCTTGACCTGCGGACGGGTGCCCTCGGGAATGCCGAACATGATGCCCTGGCTCGGGCCGTAGATATCGGCGTCGAGAATCCCGACCTTCGCGCCTTCACGGGCCAGTGCCAGCGCGAGGTTGGCGGCGGTGGTGGATTTGCCCACACCGCCCTTGCCGGACGCCACGGCGACCACGTTCTTGACGTTGGCCAGCCCCGGAATCTGCGCCTGGGCCTTGTGCGCGGCGATCACGCTGTTGACCTCGACCTTGGCCGACACCACGCCGTCGAGGTTTTCGATGGCCAGTTGCAGCAATTGCGCCCAGCCGCTCTTGAACAGACCGGCGGCATAACCGATTTCCAGCTGCACGCTGACGCGGTCACCGGCGATTTCGATGTTGCGCACGCAACCGGCGCTGACCGGGTCCTGGTTCAGGTAAGGGTCGGTGTATTGGCTGAGGACGGCTTCCACCGCTGCGCGAGTGACGGCGCTCATGGGCAACTCCGATAACAAGACTGGGAAAAGATGGCGGGTATCCTACCCCTTCTGTCCTCCGGACGGCATGCCCGGCAACGATTTGCAGGGGTGAAATATCTTTCCCGGCGCTTTATAGTGGCCGACCTCCGTTTCATCAAGTAGCGAAGCCCCACATGTCCGAACCACGCAAGATTCTCGTCACCAGCGCCCTGCCCTACGCCAACGGTTCGATCCACCTTGGCCATATGCTGGAGTACATCCAGACCGATATGTGGGTGCGCTTCCAGAAGCATCGCGGCAATCAGTGCATTTATGTTTGCGCCGACGACGCCCACGGTTCGGCGATCATGCTGCGTGCGGAAAAAGAAGGCATCACCCCGGAACAACTGATCGCCAACGTCCAGGCTGAACACAGCGCCGACTTTGCCGAGTTCCTGGTGGACTTCGACAACTTCCACTCCACTCACGCCGAAGAAAACCGTGAGCTGTCGAGCCAGATCTACCTGAAGCTGCGTGACGCCGGGCACATTGCCCAACGTTCGATCACCCAGTATTTCGACCCGGAAAAGAAAATGTTCCTGGCCGACCGCTTCATCAAGGGCACCTGCCCGAAATGCGGCACCGAAGACCAGTACGGCGACAACTGCGAAAAATGCGGCGCGACCTACGCGCCGACCGACCTGAAGGATCCGAAGTCGGCAATCTCCGGCGCCACTCCGGTGCTCAAGGATTCCCAGCACTTCTTCTTCAAGCTGCCGGACTTCCAGCAGATGCTGCAGACCTGGACCCGCAGCGGCACCCTGCAGGACGCCGTGGCCAACAAGATCGCCGAATGGCTGGACGCCGGCCTGCAACAGTGGGACATCTCCCGCGATGCGCCGTACTTCGGTTTCGAGATCCCGGGCGAGCCGGGCAAGTACTTCTACGTGTGGCTGGACGCGCCGATCGGCTACATGGCCAGCTTCAAGAACCTGTGCAACCGCACGCCGGAGCTGGACTTCGACGCGTTCTGGGGCAAGGACTCCACCGCCGAGCTGTACCACTTCATCGGCAAGGACATCGTCAACTTCCACGCCCTGTTCTGGCCGGCGATGCTCGAAGGCGCGGGTTTCCGCAAGCCGACCGGGATCAACGTGCACGGCTACCTGACCGTCAACGGTCAGAAGATGTCCAAGTCCCGCGGCACCTTCATCAAGGCCCGTACCTACCTGGATCACTTGTCGCCGGAATACCTGCGCTACTACTACGCGGCCAAACTGGGCCGTGGCGTGGATGACCTCGACCTGAACCTCGAAGACTTCGTGCAGAAGGTCAACTCCGACCTGGTCGGCAAAGTCGTCAACATCGCCAGCCGTTGCGCCGGTTTCATCCAGAAGGGCAACGCCGGCCTGCTGGTGGACAACAACGCCGCGCCGGAACTGACTGAAGCGTTCCTGGCTGCTGCGCCAAGCATCGCCGACGCCTATGAAGCCCGCGATTTCGCCCGTGCCATGCGCGAAACCATGGCTTTGGCCGACCGCGCCAACGCCTGGATCGCCGACAAGGCGCCATGGTCGCTGAACAAGCAGGAAGGCAAGCAGGATGAAGTCCAGGCGGTCTGCGCCACGGCGATCAACCTGTTCCGCCAGTTGGTGATCTTCCTCAAGCCGGTGCTGCCAGTGTTGGCCGCCGATGCCGAGGCGTTCCTCAACGTCGCCCCGCTGACCTGGAACGACCACACCACCCTGCTGGCCAACCACCAGTTGAACGAATTCAAACCGTTGATGACCCGCATCGACCCGGTAAAAGTGCAAGCCATGACCGACGCCTCGAAAGAAGACCTGACCGCCAGCCAGACCGACACCGGCGACGCCGCGCCTGCCGGCAACGGCGAACTGGCCAAGGATCCGCTGTCGCCGGAAATCGACTTCGACACTTTCGCCGCCGTCGACCTGCGCGTGGCGCTGATCGTCAAGGCCGAACACGTGGAAGGCGCGGACAAGCTGCTGCGTCTGACCCTGGACATCGGTGACGAGCAACGCAACGTGTTCTCCGGAATCAAGAGCGCTTACCCGGACCCGTCGAAACTCGACGGTCGTCTGACCATGATGATCGCCAACCTCAAGCCACGGAAAATGAAGTTCGGCATCTCCGAAGGCATGGTGATGGCAGCCGGCCCTGGCGGTGAAGAAATCTACCTGCTGAGCCCGGACAGCGGCGCCAAGCCGGGTCAGCGCATCAAGTAAGGTTCTGCACTGACCGATCCCACAGGCGTCCCCCGTGCGCCTGTGGGATTTTTCATATCTGGCCCACCCGTCATGGCCGCCGGATAATGCCTAATCTTAAGTG
The DNA here is from genome assembly GCF_023242425.1 of Pseudomonas sp. MWU12-2029. Taxonomy (NCBI): domain Bacteria; kingdom Pseudomonadati; phylum Pseudomonadota; class Gammaproteobacteria; order Pseudomonadales; family Pseudomonadaceae; genus Pseudomonas; species Pseudomonas sp. MWU12-2029. The sequence goes on from NZ_JALJDY010000004.1 coordinate 281,269, forward strand.
ACACCCGCCCGCTCTCACCGGCAGAACCATGACCGAACTCGTGCTTACGCTCTTCAGTGCTGCGCTGATCAACAACTTCGTGTTGCACTGGCCGCTGGGCGTCGATCCGCTGCTGGGCAGTGATCGTCGTCAGGTGCATGCGCTGGGGCTGGCGACGTTGTGTCTGATGCTGATTGTCGGTGTGGTGGGTTACGCGATCTGGCATTGGCTGCTGGTGCCATTGCAACTGGAATTCCTGCGTCTGTTTGTCTTCCTGCCGCTGAGCGTGCTGCTGATCGCGCCGTTGCTGAAGTTGCTGACGCGATGGCGACCCGATATGCCGTTCGACGGCTTGTGGCCGCTGCTGCTGGGCAATGCCGGTGTGCTGGGGCTGACGCTGATCAACGCGCAAGCGGATAAAGGCCTGTTTCATGCAGCGGCGCTGAGCCTGGGCGCCGGCCTGGGTTTCTGGCTGGTGCTGAGCCTGTTCAGCGATTTGCGCGAACGCACAGCCGACAACGATATTCCCCTGCCCTTTCGTGGCCTGCCGATCCAGTTGATCGGCGCCGGACTGTTGGCCGTGGCCTTTCTCGGATTCAGTGGACTGATCAAAACATGAGTCTGATTCAACGCATCGATTCCCTGCTGCCGCAGACCCAATGCGGCAAGTGCGGCCATCCCGGATGCAAACCCTACGCTGAAGGCATCGCCACCGGCGAGCCGATCAACAAGTGCCCGCCGGGTGGCGACGAAACCATCGCGGCACTGGCCGAACTGCTGAAAATTCCGGTGCTGGAACTGGATATCAGCCGTGGCACCGCACCGCCGCAAGTGGCGTTTATTCGCGAGGCCGAATGCATTGGCTGCACCAAGTGCATTCAGGCCTGCCCGATCGATGCCATCGTCGGCGCGGCGAAACTGATGCACACGGTGATCATCGACGAGTGCACCGGTTGCGACCTGTGCGTAGCGCCGTGCCCGGTGGATTGCATCGAGATGCACCCGCTGCCGATCGGAACGCTGCCAGTGGTGGGCGGCCTGGCCACCAGCCTCGAAGAGCAACAGGCACGCACCGAAAAGCGCGATCACGCCCGCCAACGTTTCGAACGGCGTAATGCCCGGCTGCAAAAAGAAGAACAGCAGAAGCAGGCCGAACGTGAGGCCCGGGCGCAGCGAGCGGCACAGGTTGAAGTTGCGTCCGCCACGCTAGATCCGGTGCAGGCAGCACTGGAACGGGTGCGCGCGCAGAAAGCCGCAACCGCCGACGCCGCGCTGAAAAAGGCCAAGATCGACGTGGCGATGAGCCGCGCCCAGTTGCACAAATCGCTGAAAGCCTTCGGCCATCCGCCGACCTTCGAACAGCAGTCGCAACTGATCGTTTTACAGCAGCAATTCGAAGCCGCCGAACAGGCCCTGTCCAAACTGGAAAGCCAGGCTATTCCTGCCCCAGCGGCACCGGCACCGGCACCGGCAAAGGATGCAGACCTGAAACGAGCGAAAATCCAATTGGCGATGCGCCGTGCCGAGCTGAAAAAGGCGCAGACCGCAGAGGCTCCGCCAGAGCAGATCGCCGTACTCGAACAAGCGCTGCGTGACGCTGAACAAGCGCTGCACGCTGCAGAAGCGGCCAGCGATCAACCGGCCCCCGACCTTGTGCGTGTGGAGAAACGTCCGATCGACAATCAGCTTCGTCAGCTGAAAACCGAACTGGCCTACGCGCGCGCCGACCTGAACAAATTGCAGCGACGCGACGGCACGCCAGCCGAGGTCCTCGACAAGGCCCGCACCCGCCTGCAAGAGGCGGAGCGGCAGGTAGAAGCCCATGTCATCCATTGAAACCAGGGACGAGCGCCTGCAACAGGCGATGAAGCTGGTTCTGCTGGCGACATTGCCGGGGTTGTTGGCGTTGTTCTGGTTTTACGGCTGGGGCGTGTTGATCAACCTGATCCTGTCCGTCGCCACAGCCTTGAGCGTCGAAGCCGCCGTGACCTCTCTGCGCCGGCAGCCGCTGCAAGCGACCCTGACCGATGGCAGCGCGGTGGTCAGCGCCACGCTGCTGGCCATCGCACTGCCGCCTTATTGTCCGTGGTGGCTGACGGTCACGGCGATCGCCTCAGGCCTGCTGTTGGGCAAACACTTGTACGGCGGCGTGGGCCGAAACCCTTTCAACCCGGCCATGCTCGGCTTTGCCTTGGTGATGGTGATGTTCCCGCAGCCGATGACTCATTGGCCTGCCCATGGGATGGATCTGACGGCGGCTTTTGGCCAAGTGTTCAATCTGGGCACGCAGCCGGACGCCTGGGTTCAGGCCACTGCACTGGACAGTCTGCGCATCAACAAAAGCCTGACCATGGACGAACTGTTTGCCGGCAATCCGGCATTCGGTCGCTTTGGCGGGCACGGCGTCGAATGGGCGAACCTGGCATTCCTCGCCGGCGGGCTGTTCCTGCTGCAGCGTCGGGTGATCGGCTGGCAGGCGCCGGTTGGCATGCTCGCCAGTCTGTTCGTCATCAGCCTGCTGTGCTGGAACGGTTCGGGCTCCGACTCCCATGGCTCACCGCTGTTTCATCTGCTGAGCGGCGCCACCATGCTTGGCGCGTTCTTCATCGTCACCGAGCCGGTTTCCGGTGCAAAAAGTCCACTCGCCCGCTTGTTGTTCGGCGTGGGCGTCGGCCTGCTGACCTATCTGATTCGCACCTGGGGCGGCTATCCGGATGGTGTGGCGTTCGCGGTATTGCTGATGAATCTGTGCGTGCCGGCGCTGGAACGCCTTGCAGTCGCTCGTCAGACGCAGGTGAAACCATGAACCGTACGAACAGTTTGATAACCCTGGCGTTGCTGGCAACGATAGGCGTCAGTGTGACCTGTGTTGTGCAACGCAGTAACGCACCGCACATCGCCGCCGAGCAGCGCCAGCTCGAAAGTCGCAAACTGCTGGACGTGCTTTCGGTCGATGCGTACGACAATCAGCCTCTGGAACAACCTCTGGAGCTGGCCGACACCCACTTGAGCCACAGCGAGTTGCTGGGTGGTTATCGGGCGACCAAGTCTGGTCAACCGGTGGCGGTGCTGCTACGCACCCGGAGCGAGGGCTATGCGGGTCCCATCGAATTGCTGATTGCCATCGATGCCAATGGCCGGTTGCTCGGCGTGAAAACCCTGGAGCAAACTGAAACGCCGGCGCTGGGCGGACATATTGGCGACTGGCCAAATAGCTGGTTGCAGGCGTTTATCGGTAAATCCGGCAGCCAACCGACCGATGCCGGATGGGCCCTGAAAAAGGATCAGGGACAATTCGACCAGATCGCTGGTGCAACCATCACGTCCCGCGCAGCCATCAACGCCATCCACGATGCCCTGCGTTATTTCGATGATCACCGGACGACCCTGCTCGGGAGCGCGCCATGAACACGTCAGCGACACTGTCGAACTCAATGATGCTGGTGCTGTTGATCGGCGCCACTGACTCAGTCGCGGGCGCGCTGGCGATTGTGCTGATGTTCGCTGTTGTGGTGAGCCTGTACGGCGTGTGCATGGCAGCGCTGCGGGCACGTCTGAGCGGCGAGAGCCTGTTACCGGTCAGCCTGGTACTGGCCGCGACGCTGGCGGGGTGCGCCGATATTCTGCTGCAACGCAGCGCTGTGCAGTGGCATCAACTGGTCAGCCTTTACGTCGGGCTGATCGGTTTGCAGTGCGTCATATTCGAACACAATGGATTCTTTCGACTGCCAGCCCGAGGACGCCTGAAACTGTGCGGCTTGTTCATCGCACTGATGACCGTGCTGGCGGTGTTGCGCGAGCTGCTCGGTCAGGGCAGCATCGGCCATCACCTGTCGGATCACTGGCAAGGTTTGATTCTGTTCGGCGACGGCCTGCATTTCGCGACGCTGGCTCCCGGCGCCTTCATATTGCTGGGGCTGTTACTGGGCGCCCGTCAGGCCTGGACTCGCCCCGCCGCCCCACCCGAGGAAACGCATCACCCATGAATGCCGCAAAACGTCTGGAGATCTTCCGCCGGTTTCACGAGGACAATCCCGAACCCAAGACCGAACTCGCCTACTCTTCGCCTTTCGAATTGTTGATCGCGGTGATTCTGTCCGCCCAATCGACCGACGTCGGGGTGAACAAGGCGACGGCAAAGCTTTACCCGGTGGCCAACACACCGGCCGCCATTCATGCCTTGGGCGTCGAAGGATTGTCCGAGTACATCAAGACTATCGGCCTCTATAACAGCAAGGCCAAAAACGTGATCGAAACCTGTCGCATGCTGGTCGAGCTGCACAATGGCGAAGTCCCGCAGACACGCGAAGAGCTGGAGGCATTGCCCGGCGTTGGCCGCAAGACCGCCAACGTCGTGCTCAATACCGCGTTCCGACAGTTGACGATGGCGGTGGACACCCACATTTTCCGGGTCAGCAACCGCACCGGCATTGCCCCTGGCAAGAATGTGGTCGAAGTGGAAAACAAACTGATGAAGTTTGTGCCAAAGCAATACCTGCTCGATTCACACCACTGGCTCATTCTTCACGGTCGCTATGTGTGCCTGGCCCGCAAGCCGCGGTGTGGCAGCTGTCGGATCGAAGACTTGTGCGAATACAAGGCCAAAACTTCGGACGATTGAGCGCCTATTGGAATTATTGATATTGCGATTGAAAAAATCTTTTTTACGATCTGCCGGAATGTCGATATAAGGAGCGCCAAAGGCAGTCTTAGCCTGGAGTTAACCTTATGAGCACCAGCAAAGAGCAAGTGGACGTAGAAGACGATTTCGTCGCGGATGCGGACGACGAACCGGTGGTTGAGGTCGCCAAGACCAACCTGAGCAAACGCCGGACCATCGATAACATGCTTGAGGAACGCCGACTGCAAAAGCAATTGGCCGATTACGACTTTGATCTCTGACATTTAAAAGCCTCCGCAACGGAGGCTTTTTCGTTTCTGCTGCATGCTGATGCCGATCTGCCCATGATCCGTCAGCGACTGAAGCGGTCAGACCAGGCCATTACGCTGGGCCAGTTCGATCAGATCCACCAGCGAACGCGCGTTGAGCTTCAACAACAGCCGTGTCTTGTAGGTGCTGACAGTCTTGTTGCTGAGAAACATGCCATCGGCGATTTCCTTGTTGGTCTTGCCGCGTGCCAGTTGCTGCAACACCATCATCTCGCGCCCGGAAAGGCGATCGACCATATCCGCTTCACTGGCATTTCCCAGGCTGGTGCGTACGGTGTGCAACGCCTGATTCGGAAAATAACTGTACCCGGACAGCACAGCCTTGATAGCGCTGAGCAGTTCGGTCAGATCCTGTTGCTTGCAAACATATCCTGCTGCCCCCGACTGCATGCAACGCATGGAAAAATGCCCCGGGGCCTGGGAGGTCAGCACCAGCACTTTCAGGGGCATCGCGCTGGTCGTCAGCCGCGCAATCACTTCCAGACCATCGAGTTTCGGTATACCGATATCCAGAATGACGATATCGGGCATCTGGTCACGAGCCAGTTGTAATGCATCCACTCCGTTATCCGTTTCTGCAATGACTTCGTAGCCATGACGCTCCATCAGCATACGCACCGCAAGACGAATGACAGGATGATCATCCACGATCAGCACTTTATTCATGGGCAAGTCCAGTTTCGCTGTTCGAATTTTTAGAACCGGCACAATAACGTAGTCATTTCATCCATGGCATAGCGAAGTTCCCTTGCATCAGTAGCGAGAGACACTTCCTACAGGCAATAAAGATTTATCCTACAGAAAAGGCTCACTGGCATGACTGCTTGATAGCGAACCTTGAAAAAGATGCACTCAATACGAAAAAAAAGCCGAAACAACATACTTATACCCATCCAGCCTTTTTTACTATAAACACCAAATACCGGGAAGCACATTCTCCCAACTACAACAATTCAAACCACCCAACATGACGAGAACGATCACACTCATGAGTAAAGGATATGTTAAAGATCAACAGAAAAATCACCAACCCCATCAGTGTCATTGCCATATTCGCATTCATCTCCGAAACGTCCGCGGCGGTGTCCTTGCCCTTCCTTGACCAGGATGAAAGGGAAATCTACATCTGGTTTCTGATCAGCTTTCCATTCTATTTGCTATTCCTGTTCTTCATCACATTGAACTTCAACTACCGCTCCCTTTATGCGCCCTCCGACTTTGATAACGACAAGAACTTTCTCAAGGCTTTCAAAGATCAACCCCCTGACTTTCTCGGCGAACTTACAGTTCAATCGAATACAGGATCACACACCGTAAAACTACCAAAACCACTGCACACGCTGTGCATCATTGATACTCGAGGACCGAATACCGAATCAAAAATCGACACGTTATTGAAAAAAATCCCACATCCCGGTGAGAACTTACCAAGAATACTCCTCGTTTTAACCGACGACATGTCGGATATTTTACCGAAAGAAAATTTCGCCAAAACGCTAAAACAAGGAAAAAAACCACGGGAACGACGCATTGTATTATTTACGACGTCCAATCGCTGAACATCACTGTATTGGGAAAAGTTTAAATTGAGGCGCGGATACACGAAGCACATCAATGCGATGCACAAAGTGCCAATTAATTCGGAAACGCTGATCGGCAACGATCAGGTAAACAGAAGGGTTTTCCAGCATAGCGGCCTTGTCACAACGACAAGGCCGCTATTTCACATCAGGCCCGAGGGGCTCAGAACAGCTTGCGGCCCTTGTTGGCAGCAATCCGCATGCGCAGCGCATTGAGCTTGATGAAGCCCGCCGCGTCGGCCTGGTTGTAAGCGCCGCCGTCTTCTTCGAAGGTCGCGATGTTGGCGTCGAACAGCGAGTCGTCGGATTTGCGGCCGGTCACGATCACGTTGCCCTTGTACAGTTTCAGGCGCACGACGCCGTTCACGTTGACCTGGGAGGCGTCGATCATCTGTTGCAGCATCAGACGCTCAGGGCTCCACCAGTAGCCGGTGTAGATCAGGCTGGCGTACTTCGGCATCAACTCGTCTTTCAGGTGAGCGACTTCGCGGTCCAGGGTGATCGATTCAATGGCGCGGTGAGCACGCAGCATGATGGTGCCGCCCGGGGTTTCGTAGCAGCCACGGGACTTCATGCCGACGTAACGGTTTTCAACGATGTCGAGACGGCCGATACCGTGTTGACCACCGATCTTGTTCAGGGTCGCCAGTACGGTGGCCGGGGTCATTTCGACGCCGTCCAGCGCGACGATGTCGCCGTTGCGGTAGGTCAGTTCCAGGTATTGCGGGGTGTCGGGAGCCTTCTCCGGGGAGACGGTCCAGCGCCACATGTCTTCTTCGTGCTCGGTCCAGGTGTCTTCCAGCACGCCGCCTTCATAGGAAATGTGCAGCAGGTTGGCGTCCATCGAGTACGGGGATTTCTTCTTGCCGTGACGCTCGATCGGGATCGCGTGCTTCTCGGCATAATCCATCAGCTTCTCGCGGGACAGCAGGTCCCACTCGCGCCAAGGGGCGATCACTTTTACGCCTGGCTTGAGCGCGTAGGCACCCAGTTCGAAACGTACCTGATCGTTGCCCTTGCCGGTCGCGCCGTGGGAAATGGCGTCGGCGCCGGTTTCGTTGGCGATTTCGATCAGACGCTTGGCGATCAGCGGACGCGCGATGGAAGTACCCAGCAGGTACTCGCCTTCGTAAACGGTGTTGGCGCGGAACATCGGGAACACGAAGTCACGCACGAATTCTTCGCGCAGGTCGTCGATGTAGATTTCTTTGACGCCCATGGCCTGCGCCTTGGCGCGAGCCGGCTCGACCTCTTCGCCCTGACCCAGGTCAGCGGTGAAGGTCACGACTTCACAGTTATAAGTATCCTGCAGCCACTTGAGGATCACCGAAGTGTCCAGGCCGCCGGAATACGCCAGAACGACCTTGTTTACGTCCGCCATGCCATCACTCCACGGGGTTCTACGGAAAGCCGAGGAGTCTACCGCTCAAACGCGATAATTTACAGAGGCGCGACAGCTTAAGACGACAAAGCGACAGAATCTGTCGAGAGCGCGACGATGACCGACAGGTCAGGAAGTCGCCGCGGCGTTGGCAGGCGTACTGGCTTGAGGTGCTGGAGCGGCAACCGGTGCCACCCGGGCCAGCTTCACGCTGACCCGCCGGTTTTTCGCCCGGTTGGCGGCGTTGGTGTTCGGTACCAGCGGGTATTGCTCGCCGTGGAAACGCACGGTGATCTGCGATTCGGCGATGCCGTTGGCCTTGAAGAAATCGACCACCGCCAGCGCACGACGGCGCGACAGCTCACGATTGGTCAGGCGATTGCCGCTGTTGTCAGAATAGCCATCGAGCTCAATGTGATTGACCGTCGGATCGGCCTTCATGAACTCGAGCATCACTTGCAGTTTGGCTTTCGCGGCGGCGTCCAGATCGGTGCCTTCGCCCGGAAAGCCGACCTGCGAGTTTTTGACCTGATCGAAATTCTGCGGGAGCAGTTTCGCCACGCAGGTCTGATAGTCATTGAACGCCTTGCTGAATTTGACCGGCAGCAGGCGCACTTCGGAGACCCGCCCATCGCCGGAGGCACGTCGCACCACCGGGCTGCGACCTTCCAGCAAACCACTGATCAACCCGCCGGCCTGCGATTGCGAACTGTTGAACAGCACGTTGCCGGTGCCGATCCTGACGCTGCCCAGGTTGATGTCATTGCGTCCCGGCTGCCAGGGCGCTGCCGCCGCCAGCAAGGTTGCCGAACCACCGCCCAGCATCGCGTTGTAGGCATTCAGGCGAAAGATCGCCTGCTCGCCGGCCTTGCGCACGAACTGGCCCGAGCCGAAATCGGTGATCGGCTGCGTCAGGCGGCATTCGAACTTGTCGCCTTCGACCGTCCACTCAATGTTCTCCAGACGGGTCTGGTAGGTCAGTGCCATCGCGGGAAGACTGGCAAACACACTGAGCAAGGCTAAATAACGCTGGCGCACGGGAGGCTCCATTGGCTTCTACAACAAAAAAGACCGATACATACATGTTTACGGCATACCTATGGGATATCGGACGCTCGTCGCAAAACTTGATAGCGAGTGCCTGCAAGAGTCTTTTCCGGTAGCATTCGCCTCAGTTTGACCCGCCTGGAATCCCCTCATGTCCGACCGCCTGACCCTGCTGCGTCCCGACGACTGGCACATTCATCTTCGCGATGGTGCCGTGTTGACCAATACCGTTGCAGATGTTGCGCGCACCTTTGGTCGCGCCATCATCATGCCTAACCTGGTACCTCCGGTGCGCAACGCCGCTGAAGCCGACGGCTATCGCCAGCGGATTCTCGCTGCCCGCCCGGCCGGCAGTCGTTTCGAGCCGTTGATGGTGCTGTACCTCACCGACCGTACCCAGCCCGAAGAAATTCGTGAAGCCAAGGCCAGCGGTTTTGTCCACGCGGCCAAGTTGTACCCGGCCGGCGCCACCACCAACTCCGATTCCGGGGTCACCAGCATCGACAAGATCTTCCCGGCGCTGGAAGCCATGGCCGAAGTCGGCATGCCGCTGTTGATCCACGGTGAAGTCACCCGTGGCGACGTCGACGTGTTCGACCGCGAAAAAATCTTCATCGACGAGCACATGCGCCGCGTGGTCGAGCGTTTCCCGACGCTCAAGGTCGTGTTCGAACACATCACCACCGGCGATGCCGTGCAGTTCGTCAACGAGGCTTCGGCCAACGTCGGCGCGACCATCACCGCGCATCACCTGCTGTACAACCGCAACCACATGCTGGTGGGCGGGATCCGGCCGCACTTCTATTGCCTGCCGATCCTCAAGCGTAATACGCATCAGGAAGCTCTGCTCGACGCGGCCACCAGTGGCAGCGCGAAGTTCTTCCTCGGCACCGACTCGGCGCCGCACGCCCAGCACGCCAAGGAAGCCGCCTGCGGCTGTGCCGGCTGCTACACCGCGTACGCCGCCATCGAGCTGTATGCCGAAGCCTTCGAGCAGCGCAATGCGCTGGACAAGCTCGAAGCCTTCGCCAGCCTCAATGGCCCGCGCTTCTACGGTCTGCCGGCCAACACCGACCGTATCACCCTGGTTCGTGAAGAATGGACCGCCCCGACCAGCCTGCCCTTCGGCGAGCTGAACGTTATCCCGCTGCGCGCCGGTGAAAAACTGCGCTGGCGCCTGCTGGAGGAACACGCGTGAGTGAAGACCATTTCGACGACGAACTGGACGGTCAAGGTGGCGGCGGTTCGCGCCATCCGATGGCAGCACGCTTTCGCGGCTACCTGCCGGTTGTCGTCGACGTAGAAACCGGAGGCTTCAACTCGGCCACCGACGCTCTGCTGGAGATTGCCGCGACCACCATCGCCATGGATGAAAAGGGTTTCGTCTACCCGGATCACACCTACTTCTTCCGTGTCGAGCCGTTCGAAGGCGCCAACATCGAAGCGGCGGCGCTGGAGTTCACCGGAATCAAGCTCGATCACCCGTTGCGCATGGCGGTCAGCGAAGAGACGGCCCTGACCGATATCTTCCGAGGCGTGCGCAAGGCCTTGAAGGCCAACGGTTGCAAGCGGGCGATCCTGGTCGGCCACAACAGCAGCTTCGACCTGGGCTTCCTCAACGCTGCCGTCGCGCGGCTGGACATGAAGCGCAATCCGTTCCACCCGTTCTCCAGCTTCGACACCGCGACCCTCGCGGGTCTGGCGTACGGTCAGACCGTACTGGCCAAGGCCTGTCAGGCAGCCGACATCGATTTCGATGGCCGTGAAGCGCACTCCGCGCGTTACGACACCGAAAAGACTGCCGAGCTGTTCTGCGGCATCGTCAACCGCTGGAAGCAGATGGGCGGCTGGGAAGACTTCGACGACTGATGGTCGTCGGGTTAAACCCCACGCATGAAAAAACCGGCTCAAGAGCCGGTTTTTTTGTACCTCGACGTTGCGCCTTACAGGGCAGCAGCGTTCTCGGTCAGGTAAGCCGCAACGCCTTCCGGCGAAGCGTTCATGCCTTTGTCGCCTTTTTTCCAGTTGGCAGGGCAGACTTCGCCGTGCTCTTCGTGGAATTGCAGAGCGTCGACCAGACGGATCAGCTCTTCCATGTTACGGCCCAGTGGCAGGTCGTTGATGATCTGCGAGCGGACAACGCCCTTGTCGTCGATCAGGAACGCGCCACGGAAAGCCACGCCGCCTTCGGATTCAACGTCGTAGGCCTTGGCGATTTCGTGCTTCATGTCGGCAGCCATGGTGTATTTCACCTGGCCGATGCCGCCATTGTTGACCGGGGTGTTGCGCCAGGCGTTGTGGGTGAAGTGCGAGTCGATCGACACAGCGACCACTTCTACGTTGCGCGCCTTGAAGTCAGCCATGCGGTTGTCCAGAGCGATCAGCTCGGACGGGCAGACGAAGGTGAAGTCCAGCGGGTAGAAGAACACCAGGCCGTATTTGCCTTTGATGGCCGAGGACAGGGTGAAGCTGTCAACGATCTCGCCATTGCCGAGTACGGCCGGGACGGTGAAGTCAGGGGCTTGTTTGCCTACGAGTACGCTCATTGATATCTCCTGGTGTAGAAACTTGAAGTTCAGGGTCCGCGCCAGCCTGTCACCCTCAGGCGACAGCCCTGTGACACGAACCCCCTTCGCAAGGGCCGACCATCATACACTGCGTTTTTCGACTGTCCTCAAAGGTTTTTCGCGAAATCCCGGCTGGCATTCAGCCATTCACCACCGTTCGTCAGTCACAGCCGTTGGCGATGAAAACCGTTGGGAAAGCACTTTGACAATCATTCTCGTTAACATTAAGATCCATCGCAATTGAGCCACAACCAGCGACGGTTCTCACTTATGTATGTTTGCCTCTGCACTGGCGTCACCGACGGACAGATCCGCGAAGCGATCTATGAAGGTTGCTGCAGCTATAAAGAAGTCCGTCAGGCCACCGGCGTAGCCAGCCAATGCGGCAAATGTGCCTGCCTCGCGAAGGAAGTGGTACGCGAAACCCTGACCAAGCTGCAAACCGCCCAGGCCGCGATCCCCTACCCTGTAGAATTTACTGCAGCGTAATTGCACCCAATTCGAAGAACCGGACTAATGTCCGGTTTTTTTTATGCCTGCAAATCAATTGCTTAGCGACTAGACGCGGAACACAAACATTCTTATTCCGATTAATTTTCATATATTATTCAATAACTTAGGTTTGACACTTATAAATACCAAGCTCAAACTCTGCCGTATATACCGCTACTTAGGGCAGGACTCCCATCATGAAAGGCGACGTAACAGTCATCCAGCATCTCAACAAGATCCTTGCCAATGAGCTGGTCGCGATCAATCAGTACTTCCTGCATGCGCGCATGTATGAAGATTGGGGCCTGAACAAGCTGGGCAAGCACGAGTACCACGAATCCATCGACGAGATGAAGCACGCGGACAAGCTGATCAAGCGCATCCTGTTCCTCGAAGGCCTGCCGAACGTGCAGGACCTGGGCAAGCTGCACATCGGCGAGCACACCAAGGAAATGCTGGAGTGCGATCTGCGCATCGAGAAGACCGGCCACGCCGATCTGAAGGCCGCCATCGCTCACTGCGAATCCGTTGGCGACTTCGGCAGCCGCGAACTGCTTGAAGACATTCTCGAATCCGAAGAAGAACACATCGACTGGCTGGAAACCCAACTGGGCCTGATCGATAAAGTCGGTCTCGAGAACTATCTGCAATCGCAGATGGGTGACGACGAGTAATCAGCAAGCGCTGAACTCGAGACATTAAAAAGCCCCGCCCTCTTTCGAGAGGCGGGGCTTTTTATTGCCCGGACTTCAGACTCGCCGAAATCCGGGCTGAAACCGGTCAGGCTTCGGACTTGGCCGCAGCAGCCTTGGCGGATGCTTCCTTGACCAGAGTCTGCAGTTCACCGTTGGCGAACATTTCAGCCATGATGTCGCTGCCGCCGACCAGTTCACCGGCTACCCACAGCTGCGGGAAAGTCGGCCAGTTGGCGTACTTCGGCAGGTTGGCACGGATTTCCGGGTTCTGCAGGATGTCGACGTAGGCGAACTTCTCGCCACAGCCCATCACAGCCTGCGCAGCTTTCGCGGAGAAGCCACACTGCGGGGCATTCGGCGAGCCTTTCATGTAAAGCAGAATGGTGTTGTTGGCAATCTGCTCTTTAATCGTTTCGATGATATCCATGGAGCACCTCGGCTGAACTTTCCGACTCATGGGTCGGCACGGTGGCGCATTGTAACGGAATCCCGAGCGCGCTGCTCGGTCTCCCCGACAGACATGCTCAAGCCGCCGCCACCGTCACCGGCACGCCGTTGAGCGCCGCATTGCCCGACAACTCGTCGAGCTGGCATTCATCGGTCAGATCGTTGGCGCTGGAGCCCGGCTGGCCGCTGGCAATCGCCATCTGCACACCCGGTCGGGCATGGCCCCAGCCGTGGGGCAGGCTGACCACGCCCGGCATCATGTCCGCACTGCCGAGCACCTCGACCTCGATCTGCCCGACCCGTGAGCTTACGCGCACAAGCTGGCCATCAGTGAGCCCGCGACTGGCAAGATCCTCCGGGTTCATCAGCAACTGATGACGCGGCTTGCCCTTCACCAGTCGATGATAGTTGTGCATCCAAGAGTTATTGCTGCGCACGTGACGACGACCAATCATCAACAGTTCACCGGCAGCCGGCGCCTGCAAGGCAGAGAACCGCGCCAGGTCGGCGAGAATCTCCGGCGGCGCTGCCTGAACGCGTTGATTGGCAGTCTTCAATCGCGATGCCAGGTTGGGTTTCAGAGCCCCCAGATCAACGCCGTGCGGATGATCGAACAGCGTCGCCAGCGACAACTTGTGCTCGGAGGCGTCGCCATACAGGCCCATGCGCAGGCCCATATCGATCATCTTCGCCGGCGGCATGGTCGGCTTCAGTTCCTTGTCGGTCTTCGCCGCAAAAGCCTTGGCCAGGCCGACGAAGATTTCCCAGTCATGCAACGCGCCCTCGGGTTTGGCGAGGATCGCCCGGTTGAAACGGGTGACGTTGCGCACCGCGAACAGGTTGAACGTGGTGTCGTAGTGATCGTTCTCCAGCGCCGAGGTGGACGGCAGGATCAGGTCCGCGTAGCGCGTGGTTTCGTTGATGTACAGGTCGACGCTGACCATGAACTCCAGCCCGTCCAGCGCCTGCTCCAGTTGCCGGCCATTGGGCGTGGACAGAACCGGGTTGCCAGCGACGGTGATCAATGCGCGAATCTGGCCCTCGCCTTCGGTGAGCATCTCTTCGGCCAGCGCCGAGACCGGCAGCTCACCACCGTACTCCGGGCGACCCGAGACACGGCTTTGCCATTTGTTGAAATGCCCGCCCGAGGTGGACGCCACCAGATCCACCGCCGGCTCGGTGCACAGAGCGCCGCCCACCCGGTCGAGATTGCCGGTCACCAGGTTGATCAGTTGCACGACCCAATGGCACAGCGTGCCGAAGGACTGGGTAGAAACGCCCATCCGGCCGTAGCAGACGGCGCTTGGTGCAGCGGCGAAGTCCCGGGCCAGTTGGCGGATCTGTTCGGCGGGAACGGCACACAACGGGCTCATGGCTTCGGCCGTGAACGCCGCCACCGCTGCGCGCACGTCGTCGAGACCGTCCACCGGCAGATGGCTGTCCGACGTCAGTCCTTCGCTGAACAGCGTATTGAGCACGCCAAACAGCAACGCCGCATCGCCACCCGGACGCACGAACAGATGCTGATCGGCCATCGCCGCCGTTTCGCTGCGCCGCGGATCGACCACCACCACTTTGCCGCCCCGGGCCTGAATCGCCTTCAGACGCTTTTCCACATCCGGCACGGTCATGATGCTGCCGTTGGACGCCAGCGGGTTGCCGCCCAGGATCAGCATGAAGTCGGTGTGATCGATGTCCGGGATCGGCAGCAGCAAACCGTGGCCGTACATCAAATAGCTGGTCAGGTGATGGGGCAGTTGGTCGACAGAAGTGGCCGAGTAACGATTGCGGGTTTTCAGCAGGCCCAGAAAGTAATTGCTGTGGGTCATCAACCCGTAGTTGTGCACGCTCGGATTGCCCTGATACACGGCAACCGCGTTCTGCCCATGACGCGCCTGGATGGCCGAGAGCTTCTCAGCCACCAGCTCAAAAGCCTCTTCCCACCCGATCGGTAACCATTCACTGCCGACCCGACGTATGGGTTGGCGCAGGCGATCCGGATCGCTCTGGATATCTTGCAGCGCCACAGCCTTGGGGCAGATGTGCCCGCGACTGAAGGTATCCAGTGCGTCACCCTTGATCGAGGTGATCTGCACATGGCCGTCGGTTTCAGTGGTTTCGATGCTCAGGCCACAAATGGCTTCGCACAGGTGGCACGCACGGTGATGGAGAGTCTTGGTCATGGCCAGTCTCTGTCTTGTTCTGGGCAGGCAATAACGCCTGCGGGAACAAAACTATGGCGCGTGGCCGGGCGTGGCGCCAGCGACGTTCGTCTTGTGAATCGACGACTATCAGGCGAGCCGATAGCCCTTCATCGCGATCAACTGGAGGGCAACTGGGGTGGCGCCGCCAGCTGGATTTCCTGAATGGTTTCGATCTGCTCGTGGGCGACGTGCACGCCGGTGAGTTCGCCGATCAGTCGCCAATGCTCGTCGAGCCCGGTGCTGATGGTCGCCATGCGATCGATCATGTGGCGGCCGGCGGTCTTGACCACTTCGTCTTCACTGCGCAGCAGCTCGAAGGACAGGGAGGTGACCGATGCGGTCAGATGAGTCAGTGAGCGTGCCGTGTGGCCCAGCAATTCCATTAACAGTTTTTCTTTCGATTCCATGCGGAGGCTTCCTGCGTCGCTCGTGAGTTATTTATAACCCAGCACTTTGCTTTAGCAAATGTTTCAGGTCTGACATCCGACCGGCGCTTCCATGGCCGACCGGTCGCAAACCGACCAGGTCTGCTCCATCCCCGCCCCGCCTGATTGCCAAGCCCTGCGGCGCCAGTGTACAAAGGTCGGGAAATCCGGCTTCAAACAAGCGCTTCGTGTGACCTCGTCACCCCCGCAAAATCCGCAAAAATCGTAGCCTATTGGAAAAACGCGACATTTAGTGTCAATATCGCGCCTCCCCCTATTTCGTCGCCCCGTGCGGCTTACGCCGCAGGTCTCGCCCGTTGTTCCGATAAACAAGGCTTTGAGCATCTGCGGTTTGTAGCAAAAAGGTAGTCAATGATGAGCGCAAGGCACTTTCTCTCCCTGATGGATTGCACGCCCGAAGAGCTGGTCAGCGTGATCCGTCGAGGCGTTGAGCTCAAGGACCTGCGTAACCGCGGCGTACTGTTCGAGCCTCTGAAAAACCGCGTCCTGGGGATGATCTTCGAGAAATCCTCGACCCGTACCCGGATCTCCTTCGAGGCCGGCATGATCCAGCTCGGTGGCCAGGCGATCTTCCTTTCGCCGCGCGACACCCAGCTGGGCCGTGGCGAGCCCATCGGCGACTGCGCCATCGTCATGTCGAGCATGCTCGATGCGGTGATGATCCGTACCTTTGCCCACAGCACCCTGACCGAATTCGCCGCCAACTCCCGCGTGCCGGTGATCAACGGCCTGTCCGATGACTTGCACCCGTGCCAGTTGCTGGCCGACATGCAGACGTTCCTCGAACACCGTGGCTCGATCCAGGGCAAGACCGTGGCGTGGATCGGCGACGGCAACAACATGTGCAACAGCTATATAGAAGCGGCGATCCAGTTCGACTTCCAGTTGCGTGTGGCCTGCCCGGAAGGCTACGAGCCGAATCCCGAGTTCGTGGCCAGGGCCGGTGATCGCGTAACCATCGTCCGCGACCCGAAGGACGCCGTGCGCGGCGCGCATCTGGTGAGCACCGACGTCTGGACCTCCATGGGCCAGGAGGAGGAAACCGCCAAGCGTCTGCAGCTGTTCGCGCCGTTCCAGGTCAATCGCGCCCTGCTCGACCTGGCCGCCGAGGACGTGTTATTCATGCACTGCCTGCCCGCCCATCGCGGGGAGGAAATCAGCCTCGATCTGCTCGATGACCCGCGCTCCGTCGCCTGGGATCAGGCAGAAAACCGTCTCCACGCACAGAAGGCCCTGCTCGAGTTCCTCGTCGAACCGGCATATCACCACGCATGAGTCATGAATTACTGCTGAACCTGCGCAACCTCGCTTGCGGCTATCAAGATCAACGTGTGGTGCAGAACCTCAATCTGCACCTCAACGCCGGTGACATCGGTTGCCTGCTCGGCTCCTCGGGCTGCGGCAAGACCACCACCCTGCGCGCCATCGCCGGTTTCGAACCGGTCCACGAAGGGGAAATCCAGCTCGGCGGTGAAATCATCTCCAGCGCCGGTTTCACCCTCGCCCCGGAAAAACGCCGGATCGGCATGGTGTTCCAGGACTACGCGCTGTTCCCGCACCTGAGCGTCACGGACAACATCGCCTTCGGCATTCGCAAGCACCCGAACAAGGAGCGCGTCGTCGAAGAGTTGCTGGAACTGGTCAACCTGAAAAACCTCGGCAAGCGCTTTCCGCACGAGTTGTCCGGCGGCCAGCAGCAACGTGTCGCCCTCGCCCGCGCCTTGGCGCCGGAGCCGCAACTGCTGCTGCTCGACGAGCCGTTCTCCAACCTCGATGGCGAACTGCGCCGCAAGCTCAGCCATGAGGTGCGCGACATTCTCAAGGCCCGTGGCACCAGTGCGATTCTGGTGACTCACGATCAGGAAGAAGCCTTCGCCGTCAGCGATCACGTCGGCGTGTTCAAGGAAGGCCGGCTGGAGCAGTGGGATACGCCGTACAACCTCTACCACGAACCGGCAACGCCGTTTGTGGCCAGTTTCATCGGTCAGGGCTACTTCATTCGCGGCCAGCTCGGCAGCCCGGAGTCGGTGCACACCGAACTCGGCGAACTGCGTGGCAATCGCGCCTACACCTGGCCGACCGGCGGCGCGGTGGATGTGCTGCTGCGTCCGGATGACATTGTTTATGCACCGGACAGCGGCTTGAAAGCACGGATCGTCGGCAAGACATTCCTCGGCGCCTCGACTCTGTATCGCCTGCAGCTGCCGACCGGAGCGCAACTGGAATCGATCTTCCCGAGCCATGCTGACCATCAGGTTGGTGCGGATGTCGGGATTCGCGTGGCGGCGGAACATCTGGTGCTGTTCCAGGCGTCCGGCAGCACTGCTGCGCAGATTCCGGCCGTGGAAAACGGTGTTCGCCGGTATAGCACTGCCCACTGACCCGCATAAAGAAGAGGGAGCCTGATGGCTCCCTTTTTTTGGCTTCACCCCAGCATCAAGGTGCCGCTCGCAACGAGCGTCGCATTCCCGCCAATCTTCACCCGCTCGCCTTCCAGCCGACAGAACAACTCCCCGCCTCGCGCCGAACGTTGGCAAGCGGTCAGGCTCGACTTGCCCAGACGTTTTGACCAGTACGGAATCAGGCTGCAATGAGTCGACCCCGTGACCGGGTCTTCATTGATGCCGATGGCCGGAGCGAAATAGCGCGAGACAAAATCATGCTGATTGCCCCGGGCCGTGACGATGGCGCCGAGCCAAGGAAGCTTGGCCAGGGCGACCATGTCCGGCGTGCAATCGAGCACCGCCTGCTCGGACTCCAGCACCACGAACAGCTCGTTGGAACTCAGAACATCCACCGCCTGGACATTCAACGCCCGCTCGATCTCCACGGTGACGCCTTTCTCCACCGCTTCAATAGCCGGGAAATCCAGCCACAGCCGGCCACCTTCACGGCTGACACTCAACGGCCCGGACTTGCAGGTGAAGTCCAGACGCTCGGCGCTTTCCTTATAGATCTCGAACAGCACATAGGCACTGGCTAGCGTCGCGTGACCGCACAACGGCACTTCGGTGGTCGGCGTGAACCAGCGAATATGCCAGGCCTGGCCTTCGCGCACCAGAAATGCGGTTTCCGCCAGGTTGTGCTCGGCGGCGATCTTCTGCATCAAGTCGTCCGCGAGCCAGGCGTCGAGCCGATAAACCATCGCCGGGTTGCCACTGAAGGGCCGATCGCTGAATGCGTCGACCTGATGAAACTCGAGCTGCATAACCTTCTCCCTGTGTCAGTCGAAAGAGCATGCCGCTACGGCTTGTTCATCGCCAGTGACAGAACCGGTCAATTTTTCTCATACAGAACTCAGGCTCGACCAATGTCGGCGAACTTCGCCTGGGTGTGCTCGGCGAGGACGGCGGGCGCCAGTTCGACCTCCAGGCCACGTCGACCGGCACTGACATAAATGGTCGCAAAACCTTGGGCGGAATTATCAATAAAGGTGCGCAGGCGTTTTTTCTGCCCCAGCGGGCTGATGCCACCCAACAGGTAACCGGTGGAACGTTGGGCAGCGGCCGGGTCGGCCATTTCCACTTTTTTCACTCCAGCGGCGTGGGCGAGTCCCTTGAGGTCGAGGCTTCCGACGACCGGCACCACCGCGACCAGCAATTCACCTTTTTCACTGGCCGCCAGCAGCGTCTTGAATACCTGCGCCGGTTCCAGCCCCAGTTTTTCCGCGGCCTCCAGCCCATAGGACGCCGCCTTGGGGTCATGTTCGTAACTGTGCACGCGATGTTCGGCACGAACTTTTTTCAACAAGTCCAACGCAGGGGTCATGGCAGCTCCGGGCTCGGCAGTGACAAAAAATCCTGCGCCGGATTCTAGGCCATCGCCACGCAAAAGGCTCTACTGCACGCCACGTTTCCCGGGGCTTGCAGGCTGACAGCGGGATTGCCCGGGGAGTACCCCGCAGAATCATTCACCTGGCTGATAGTTTATTTGTGACCGATGGTTCACTTTCGACCTTTGACAGCTTTGTTTCTTGTCTATATTTTTTCGAATCTGAATAATGTAAGAATTATCGTCACCGCAGCACCCAGCAGTAAACCGGGAACAGGATGGGGATCCTGCCCCGGCGAAAATCGCGCCTTGCCCTGTCGGCAAACGCGCCAGACAACAACAAAAACCGAGGTTTTCAATGACAACTGCGTTACAGCAACCATCGCTCTCGAGCCAGTGCCTGGCCGAGTTTCTGGGTACTGCACTTCTGATCTTTTTCGGTACGGGCTGCGTCGCTGCGCTCAAGGTCGCGGGCGCAAGCTTCGGTCTGTGGGAAATCAGCATCATCTGGGGTGTCGGCGTGAGCATGGCGATCTACCTCACCGCCGGGGTTTCCGGTGCGCACCTGAACCCTGCCGTCAGTATCGCCCTGAGCATTTTCGCCGACTTCGAAAAGCGCAAACTGCCGTTCTTCATCCTTTCCCAGGTTGCCGGCGCCTTCTGCGGCGCGCTGTTGGTTTACACGCTGTACAGCAACCTGTTCTTCGATTTCGAACAAACTCACCATATGGTTCGTGGCTCGGCCGCCAGCCTGGAACTGGCCTCGGTGTTCTCCACCTTCCCGAACCCTGCGCTGTCGACTGCCCAGGCGTTCCTGGTCGAGGTGATCATCACCGCGATCCTGATGGGCGTGATCATGTCCCTGACCGACGACAACAACGGCCTGCCGAAAGGCCCGCTGGCGCCGTTACTGATCGGTCTGCTGATTGCCGTGATCGGCAGTTCGATGGGCCCGCTGACCGGTTTCGCGATGAACCCGGCCCGTGACTTCGGTCCGAAACTGATGACTTTCTTCGCAGGCTGGGGTGAAATTTCCTTCACCGGCGCCCGTGAAATCCCGTACTTCCTGATTCCGATTTTTGCACCGATTGTCGGTGCCTGCCTCGGCGCTGCCGGGTATCGCGGGCTGATTGCCCGTCACCTGACCGGCGCCACACCTGCTACAAAGGACGCAGAACCGGCCATTGACGGCAAACCAAGAACTTCTTGAAACAGTCGGCGCGGGTTCCTGCCCATTTCGAGCCCGCGCCACGGCCCACTCACCCTTATTTCGTCCAAGGCAATCGACATGACCGACATTCAGAATAAGAACTACATCATTGCCCTCGATCAGGGTACGACCAGCTCCCGCGCGATCATTTTCGACCGCGATGCGAACGTGGTCTGCACCGCGCAGCGCGAATTCGCCCAGCATTACCCGCAAGCCGGCTGGGTCGAACACGACCCGATGGAAATCTTCGCCACCCAGAGCGCGGTGATGGTCGAAGCGCTGGCCCAGGCTGGCCTGCATCACGACCAGGTGGCCGCCATCGGCATCACCAACCAGCGTGAAACCACCGTGGTCTGGGACAAGACCACCGGCCGCCCGGTCTACAACGCGATCGTCTGGCAATGCCGCCGCAGCACCGAGATCTGCCAGCAGCTCAAGCGCGACGGTCATGAAGACTACATCCGTGAGAACACCGGCCTGGTCACCGACCCGTACTTCTCCGGCACCAAACTGAAGTGGATCCTCGACAACGTCGAAGGCAGCCGCGAACGTGCACGCAACGGCGAACTGCTGTTCGGCACCGTCGACAGCTGGCTGATCTGGAAATTCACCGGCGGCAAGGTGCACGTCACCGACTACACCAACGCCTCTCGCACCATGCTCTTCAATATCCACTCGCTGGAGTGGGATTCGAAGATGCTGGAGATCCTCGACATCCCGCGCGAGATGCTGCCGGAAGTCAAAGCCTCCTCGGAAATCTACGGTCGCACCAAGAGCGGCATCGCCATCGGCGGTATCGCCGGTGACCAGCAGGCTGCACTGTTCGGCCAGATGTGCGTCGAGCCGGGCCAGGCGAAAAACACCTATGGCACCGGCTGCTTCCTGCTGATGAACACCGGCGACAAAGCGGTGAAATCCCAGCACGGCATGCTCACCACCATCGCCTGCGGCCCCCGCGGCGAAGTGGCTTACGCGCTGGAAGGTGCTGTGTTCAACGGCGGTTCGACCGTGCAATGGCTGCGCGATGAACTGAAAATCATCAACGACGCCCACGACACCGAATACTTCGCCAATAAAGTGAAGGACAGCAACGGCGTCTATCTGGTGCCAGCCTTCACCGGTCTTGGCGCTCCGTACTGGGACCCGTATGCCCGTGGCGCGCTGTTCGGCCTGACTCGCGGCGTACGTGTGGATCACATCATCCGCGCCGCGCTGGAATCGATCGCCTACCAGACCCGCGACGTGCTCGACGCCATGCAACAGGACTCCGGCGAACGCCTGAAAGCCCTGCGCGTGGACGGCGGTGCGGTAGCGAACAACTTCCTCATGCAGTTCCAGGCCGACATCCTCGGCACTCAGGTCGAGCGCCCGCAAATGCGCGAAACCACTGCACTGGGCGCAGCTTATCTGGCCGGTCTGGCGTGCGGTTTCTGGGGCAGCCTGGAAGAACTGCGCGGCAAGGCCGTGATTGAGCGCGAGTTCGAACCGAGCCTGGACGAAGCGGCAAAAGAGAAGCTGTATAAAGGCTGGAAAAAAGCCGTCAGCCGTACCCGTGACTGGGAACGTGAGGACGCTGAATAAGCCAGTCTGAGGACTGGTAACGGCATGTAACTGGTCGGGAGCGGATTCCTGCGGCATCATGGGCAAATTTTGCACGGCAGCCCAAAGGAAGCCCCATGAATCTGCCTCCCCGTCAGCAGCAAATCCTCGAGCTGGTCCGCGAACGCGGCTATGTGAGCATCGAGGAAATGGCCACGCTGTTCGTTGTTACCCCTCAAACCATCCGCCGCGATATCAATCAACTGGCGGAAGCCAATCTGCTGCGTCGCTACCACGGCGGCGCCGCCTATGATTCCAGCGTCGAAAACACTGCCTATGCGATGCGCGCCGACCAGATGCGCGACGAAAAACAACGCATCGGCGAAGCCATCGCCGCACAGATTCCCGATCACGCCTCGCTGTTCATCAACATCGGCACCACCACCGAATCCATCGCCCGCGCCCTGCTCAACCACAGTCATCTGAAAATCATCACCAACAACCTGCACGTCGCTTCGATGCTCAGCGCCAAGGATGATTTCGATGTGCTGCTGACTGGCGGCAATGTCCGTCGCGACGGTGGCGTAGTCGGTCAGGCGAGCGTGGACTTCATCAACCAGTTCAAGGTCGACTTTGCGCTGGTGGGCATCAGCGGCATCGACGAAGACGGCAGCCTGCTCGATTTCGATTACCAGGAAGTGCGGGTGTCCCAGGCGATCATCGCCAATGCCCGGCAGGTGATCCTGGCGGCGGACTCCAGCAAATTCGGCCGTAACGCGATGATCCGCCTCGGTCCGATCAGCCTGATCGATTGCCTGGTCACCGACCAGCAGCCGGTGCCGGCCCTGGCGCAACTGCTGAGCCAGAACAAGATTCGTCTGGAAGTCGTTTAACTCCTCCTCCCGCATAAGGCGCCTGCACCGGCGCCTTATGCGCATCTGATGTTCGAATATTTTCTTTTAGCCGCCCTTCGATGAGTTTTTTCAATCGAAGTCGACTGGCTGCGCGCGTCTTTATGGGCTACCATTTTCGCAAATGAACATTCATGTTCGATTTCAAAGACAGAAAATCAAAAGAGCCCGAGGCCAGCCGATGTCCACCTCTACCTTGCGTACGCCCCCTATCTCCGAGATCTACGATATCGCCGTCATTGGCGGCGGGATCAATGGCGTGGGGATCGCAGCGGATGCCGCCGGTCGCGGTCTTTCGGTGTTCCTTTGCGAAAAGGACGACCTGGCCAGCCATACCTCGTCGGCCAGCAGCAAGCTGATCCACGGCGGTCTGCGCTACCTCGAACATTATGAATTCCGTCTGGTGCGCGAAGCCCTGGCCGAACGCGAAGTGCTGCTGGCCAAGGCCCCGCACATCGTCAAGCCGATGCGTTTCGTGTTGCCACACCGCCCGCACCTGCGCCCGGCGTGGATGATCCGTGCCGGCCTGTTCCTGTATGACAACCTCGGCAAGCGCGAAAAACTCGCCGGTTCGAAAAGCCTGAAGTTCGGCGCCGACAGCGCGCTGAAAAGCGAAATCACCAAAGGCTTCGAATACTCCGACTGCTGGGTCGATGACGCCCGCCTCGTCGTATTGAACGCCATGGCCGCCCGTGAAAAAGGCGCCCATGTGCACACCCAGACCCGTTGCGTCAGCGCCCGCCGTGCCAAAGGCCTGTGGCACCTGAACCTGGAACGCGCCGATGGCAGCCTGTTTTCGATCACCGCCAAGGCACTGGTGAACGCCGCCGGCCCGTGGGTCGCCAAGTTCATCCGTGACGACCTGAAGATGGAGTCGCCGTACGGCATCCGCCTGATCCAGGGCAGCCACATCATCGTGCCGAAACTGTACGAAGGCGATCACGCGCACATCCTGCAAAACGAAGATCAGCGCATCGTCTTCACCATTCCGTACCTGAACAACCTGACCCTGATCGGCACCACCGACCGCGAGTACACCGGCGATCCGGCCAAAGTGACGATCACCGACGGCGAAACCGATTACCTGCTGAAAGTGGTCAACGCCCACTTCAAGAAGCAGATCAGCCGTGACGACATCCTGCACACCTACTCGGGTGTCCGTCCGCTGTGCAACGACGAATCCGATAACCCTTCGGCCGTGACCCGCGACTACACCCTGGCGCTGTCCGGCAGCACCGAAGAAGCACCGCTGCTGTCGGTGTTCGGCGGCAAGCTGACCACCTACCGCAAACTCGCCGAGTCGGCGATGGCACAACTGATGCCGTTCTTCACCCAGATGCGCCCAAGCTGGACCGCCAGCGCCACGCTGCCGGGCGGCGAAGACATGACCACGCCGCAGGCCTTGAGCGCGCTGATCCGCGACAAGTTCGACTTCGTCCCGAGCGAAATCGCCCGCCGCTGGGCCACCACCTACGGCAGCCGCACCTGGCGCATGCTCGAAGGCGTGGACAGCCTGGCCGACATGGGCGAACACATCGGCGGCGGTCTCTACACCCGTGAAGTCGATTATCTGTGCGCCGAAGAGTGGGCCACCACCGCTCACGACATCCTCTGGCGCCGCAGCAAACTGGGCCTGTTCACCACCCCGGCCGAACAGGAAAAGCTGGCGGCGTACCTGAACCAGGTCGAGCAGAACCGCAAGATCGAAGCAGCCTGATCGATCGGCCCGTAAAAGGAAAAGCCCCTGAATCGCGAGATTCAGGGGCTTTTTGCATTCAGGCTGAAACGAGGCCCGCCTTATGGCATTCGGTTTTCCGAACGCGACCTGTCGGTCGGTTCGGATAACCGGATCAGAAACGCTGAAAAACACCATCACAAAACTTTAATCACCAGCAAAATCAACCAGTTAACTTGTTGCAACTGGTCTGGCACGACTCATGCTCTACACTCCTTCGACGAATGCCTGTTGCGCCAGCACAACAGGAGCCGTCAGGCATTCGAAGCACAAAAGGGCCCGCTCAACCGGCTCCATAAAAAAAACAATGTCGAGGAAAATTTGATGCGCATCGTTCCCCATATCCTGGGCGCAGCCATTGCTGCCGCTCTGATCAGCACACCAGTTTTCGCTGCCGAGCTCACCGGCACCCTTAAGAAGATCAACGACTCGGGCACCATCACCCTCGGGCATCGTGACAGCTCCATTCCTTTCTCCTACATCGCCGATGCTTCGGGCAAACCTGTGGGCTACTCCCACGACATTCAGGTCGCTATCGTCGAAGCCCTGAAAAAAGACCTGAACAAGCCTGACCTGAACGCCAAGTACAACCTGGTCACCTCGCAAACCCGTATCCCGCTGGTGCAGAACGGCACCGTGGACATCGAGTGCGGCTCCACCACCAACAACGCCGAACGCGCCCAGCAAGTCGACTTCACCGTCAACATCTTCGAAATCGGCACCCGTCTGCTGGTCAAGAAAGACAAGGAAGGCAAGCCGTCCTACGCTGACTTTGCCGACCTGAAAGGCAAGAACGTCGTGACCACCGCCGGCACCACCTCCGAGCGCATCATCAAGGCGATGAACGCTGACAAGCAGATGGGCATGAACGTCATCTCCGCCAAGGACCACGGTGAATCCTTCCAGATGCTGGAAAGCGGCCGCGCCGTCGCCTTCATGATGGACGACGCCCTGCTGGCCGGCGAAGAAGCCAAGGCCAAGAAGCCGGACGACTGGGTCATCACCGGTACTCCACAGTCCTTCGAAGCCTACGCGTGCATGGTTCGTAAAGACGATCCGGCCTTCAAGAAGGCTGTAGACGACGCCATCGTCGCGCTCTACAAGTCCGGCGAGATCAACAAGATCTACAGCAAGTGGTTCGAGAGCCCGATCCCGCCGAAGGGTCTGAACCTGAACTTCCCGATGAGCGAAAAGGTTAAAGAGCTGATCGCCAATCCGAGCGACAAGCCTGCGCCAGACGTAAAAATCTGACACTGATCTAACCTTGTCACCTGAGGGAGCCAACCCTCCCTCGGGCGACAGTTAATACCTGCTGGTTTCAACTGGAACACTCGACCTGGTGGTTTTCGAGCCGATCGCGTGTGCCTGACGTTCAACGTCAGACGGGAAAGGATCTTCCCCAGGCGGGCACTTGTACATCGATCGAATCGAGGGGAGACCCTAATGAATTACAACTGGGACTGGGGCGTGTTCTTCAAGTCCACCGGCGTGGGCAGCGAGACCTATCTCGACTGGTTCATCTCCGGCCTGGGCTGGACCATCGCCATCGCCGTCGTGGCCTGGATCATCGCCCTGCTGCTGGGCTCGCTGCTGGGCATCATGCGCACCGTGCCGAACCGCATCGTGGCGGGCATCGCGACCTGCTACGTCGAACTGTTCCGCAACGTGCCGCTGCTGGTTCAGCTGTTCATCTGGTACTTCCTGGTACCCGACATGTTGCCGCAGAACCTGCAGGACTGGTACAAACAAGACCTGAACCCGACCACCTCGGCCTACCTGAGCGTTGTCGTGTGCCTGGGCCTGTTCACCGCCGCCCGGGTCTGCGAACAGGTTCGCACCGGTATCCAGGCGCTGCCGCGCGGCCAGGAATCCGCCGCCCGCGCCATGGGTTTCAAGCTGCCGCAGATCTACTGGAACGTGCTGCTGCCCCAGGCCTACCGGATCATCATTCCGCCGCTCACCTCGGAATTCCTGAACGTGTTCAAGAACTCCTCCGTGGCCTCGCTGATCGGTCTGATGGAACTGCTGGCGCAAACCAAACAGACCGCCGAGTTCTCGGCCAACCTGTTTGAAGCCTTCACCCTGGCGACCCTGATCTATTTCACCCTGAACATGAGCCTGATGCTGCTGATGCGCATGGTCGAGAAGAAAGTCTCCGTGCCCGGCCTGATCTCCGTGGGGGGTAAATGATGGAATTCGATTTCAGTGGCATCGTCCCGGCCATTCCCGGCCTGTGGAACGGCATGCTGATGACCCTAAAGCTGATGGCGCTGGGCGTGGTCGGCGGGATGATCCTCGGTACCATTCTTGCGTTGTGCCGTCTGTCCCACAACAAACTGCTGTCGAACCTCGCTGGCGCCTACGTCAACTATTTCCGTTCGATCCCGCTGCTGCTGGTGATCACCTGGTTCTACCTGGCGGTGCCGTTCGTGCTGCGCTGGATCACCGGCGAAGACACCCCGATCGGCGCGTTCACCTCGTGCATCGTGGCCTTCATGATGTTCGAAGCGGCGTACTTCTGCGAAATCGTCCGTGCCGGCGTGCAGTCGATTCCGAAAGGCCAGATGGGCGCCGCCCAGGCACTGGGCATGACCTACGGCCAGATGATGCGCCTGATCATCCTGCCCCAGGCGTTCCGCAAGATGACCCCGCTGCTGCTGCAGCAGAGCATCATCCTGTTCCAGGACACCTCGCTGGTCTACACCGTGGGCCTGGTGGACTTCCTCAACTCCGCCCGCTCCAGCGGCGACATCATCGGACGCTCGAATGAGTTCCTGATCTTCGCCGGTGTCGTCTACTTCATCATCAGCTTTGCCGCCTCGCAGCTGGTCAAGCGTCTGCAAAAAAGGTTCGCCGTATGATCTCTATCAAGAACATCAACAAGTGGTATGGGGACTTCCAGGTGCTGACCGATTGCAGCACCGAGGTCAAAAAGGGTGAAGTGATCGTGGTCTGCGGTCCGTCCGGTTCGGGCAAGTCGACCCTGATCAAGTGCGTCAACGCACTGGAGCCATTCCAGAAAGGCGACATCGTGGTCGACGGCACCTCGATTGCCGACCCGAAGACCAACCTGCCGAAACTGCGCTCGCGCGTCGGCATGGTGTTCCAGCATTTCGAACTGTTCCCGCACCTGACCATCACCGAAAACCTGACCATCGCGCAGATCAAGGTATTGGGCCGCAGCAAGGAAGAAGCGACCAAGAAAGGCCTGCAACTGCTTGACCGCGTCGGTCTGTCGGCTCACGCCCACAAGCACCCGGGCCAACTGTCCGGCGGTCAGCAACAGCGTGTGGCGATTGCCCGTGCGCTGGCGATGGACCCGATCGTCATGCTGTTCGACGAACCGACCTCGGCGCTGGACCCGGAAATGGTCAACGAAGTGCTCGACGTGATGGTGCAACTGGCCCACGAAGGCATGACCATGATGTGCGTGACCCACGAAATGGGCTTCGCCCGCAAAGTGGCCGACCGCGTGATCTTCATGGATGCCGGCAAGATCATCGAAGACTGCAAGAAGGAAGAGTTCTTCGGCGACATCAGCCAGCGCTCCGAACGCGCGCAGCATTTCCTCGAGAAAATCCTGCAGCACTAAAAAACTGCCGGATTCCCCGACAGCAACTGTCGGGGAATCCGGGTGGTTGACCCAAGGCATCTGTGATGAAATGCGACCCCAATCTCTATCGCGCAACCACGCCATCACTTGCCGTGAAACCCCGTCTGATCCGCCATTTGTTCCTGCCGCCGCTGATCATCATCCTGATGGTCGGACTGGGTTACGCCGGCTTCTGGATCAGTGAACGCTTCGGCATTCGCAGCCTCAGTGAAAACGGCCAGCGCCAGCTCGAACTGAACGCCCGCGCCGTCGAAAGCGAAATCAGCAAATACACCTACCTGCCCAGCCTGCTGGAACTCGAATCGAGCGTTTCGCAGTTGCTTGGCGACCCGACCCCGGAACACCGGCAAACGGTCAACGATTACCTGGAAGGCCTGAACCGGCGCAGCCGCAGTCGGGCCATCTATGTCATGGACACCACCGGCCGGGTCATGGCCACCAGCAACTGGCGCGATGTCGACAGTTACCTCGGCGAAGACCTGTCCTTCCGCGCCTACTTCCAGAAAGCCGTGCGTGGCGAACCCGGACGCTTCTACGGGATCGGCAGCACCAATGGCGAGCCCGGCTATTACCTGGCCCACGGCCTGGAAGAACACGGCAAGATCATCGGCGTCGCGGTGGTCAAGGTGCGCATGGAAGCCATGGAGGAGCGCTGGCAACGGGCGCGCCTGGAAGCCTTCGTCAGTGACGAGAACGGCATCATCATTCTCTCCAGCGACCCGGCCCGACGTTTGAAATCCGTGGTACCGCTGAGCGACGAGACCAAGGAAAAACTCGCCCGCAGCCTGCAGTACTACTGGTTCCCGCTCAACGAACTGCAACCGCTGGCCCGGGAAACCCTGGCCGAAGGCGTGGAGAAACTCACCTTCCCGGCCAACAGCGAAGTCCTGCCGCAACAGGACCGCGACGAAGAGAACATCAGCTACCTGGCGCAGACCCGGCCATTGAGCGACACGCCGTGGAATTTCACCCTGCTCACGCCATTGCAGGACCTGCGGCGCGAGGCAATCAATCAGGGAATCCTGGTGGCGGTCGCCTTTGCGCTGGTGGCGTTCCTGCTGATTGCCTGGAACGAGCGGCGCAAGGTCATCGCCACCCGCCTCGCTGCCCGGGAAGCCCTGCAGGAAGCCAACAATCAGCTGGAGCGTCGGATTACCGAACGCACCGCCGACCTGCGTGCCAGCAACGAACGGCTCAAGAGTCAGATCCGCGAACGCCGTCAGGCCGAAGAAACCCTGCGCCGGGCCCAGGACGAACTGGTACAGGCCGGCAAACTCGCGGCCATCGGCCAGATGTCCACCAGCATCGCCCACGAACTGAACCAGCCACTGGCGGCGATGCGCACCCTGTCGGGCAATACCGTGCGTTTCTTGGAGCGCGGCCAGCTGGATGTCGCCAGCACCAACCTCAAGACCATCAACGACCTGATCGACCGCATGGGCCGGATCACCGCCAGCCTGCGCTCGTTCGCCCGGCGCGGTGACGACAAGGGCCGCGCGAGCCTCGGCAAAGCGGTGGACGCGGCACTGCAAGTGCTCGGCGCCCGTGTCGAAAAAGCCGCGCTGCAAGTGCATCGTCAGTTCATCGATGAACAAGTGCAGATCGACCAGACGCGACTGGAACAGATTCTGGTCAACCTGATCGGCAACGCCCTCGACGCCATGCAGGCACAACCGCTGCCGGAACTGTGGCTGGAAGGCGAAGAATTCGACGGCAAATATCGCCTGCGAGTGCGCGACAACGGTCACGGCATCGACGCCGAAGCGCGCAAGCATCTGTTCGAACCGTTCTTCACCACCAAACCCGGCGAACAGGGTCTGGGCCTCGGCCTGACCCTTTCCGCCAGCCTGGCCGCCGCCACCGGCGGACATCTGGGTGTCGAGCACCCGGCCGGCGGTGGTACCACCTTCGTCCTCAGTTTACCGTTGGTAAGCCCTACTCCTGCCGAGCCAATATGAACAACGACCTTAGTGTGCTGATCGTCGAAGACGATCCCCATGTGCTGCTCGGCTGCCAGCAGGCGCTGACCCTGGAAGACATCCCCTGCATCGGCGTCGGCAGTGCCGAAGAAGCGCTGGAGCGGGTCGGCGACAATTTCGCCGGCATCGTCATCAGTGACATTCGTCTGCCCGGCATCGACGGTCTGGAACTGCTGACCCGCCTCAAGCAACGGGACCGCAGCCTGCCGGTGGTGCTGATCACCGGTCACGGCGATATCTCCATGGCGGTCGGCGCGATGCAGAAAGGCGCCTACGACTTCATGGAAAAACCGTTCTCCCCGGAACGGCTGGTGGATGTG
The DNA here is from genome assembly GCF_023242425.1 of Pseudomonas sp. MWU12-2029. NCBI lineage: Bacteria > Pseudomonadati > Pseudomonadota > Gammaproteobacteria > Pseudomonadales > Pseudomonadaceae > Pseudomonas > Pseudomonas sp. MWU12-2029. Next base: position 312,135 of record NZ_JALJDY010000004.1, read on the forward strand.
GCCCGGCGTGCTCTGGAACAACGTAGCCTGGCTCGCGAAGTCTCGTCCCTGCGCCGGCAACTGGCCGAACGCGATTCCCTTGAAGGACGGATCATCGGTCGCTCGCCGGCCATGCAGAACCTGCGCGAACTGATCGCCAACGTCGCCGACACTTCGGCCAACGTGTTGATCGAAGGCGAAACCGGGACCGGCAAGGAACTGGTCGCCCGGTGCCTGCATGACTTCAGCCGCCGCCACACCAAACAATTCGTCGCGCTGAACTGCGGCGGCCTGCCGGAAAACCTGTTCGAAAGCGAGATCTTCGGCCACGAGGCCAACGCCTTCACCGGCGCCGGCAAACGGCGGATCGGCAAGATCGAACACGCCGACGGCGGCACGCTGTTCCTCGATGAAGTGGAAAGCATGCCACTGCCGTTGCAGATCAAACTGCTGCGGGTGTTGCAGGAGCGCACCCTCGAACGCCTCGGTTCGAACCAGAGCGTGGCGGTGGATTGCCGGGTGATCGCGGCGACCAAATCCGACCTCGACGAATCGAGCAAGGCCGGGGAGTTTCGCAGCGACCTGTACTACCGCCTCAACGTGGTGACGCTGGAACTGCCGCCCCTGCGCGAGCGCCGCGAAGACATCCTGCAACTGTTCGAACACTTCACCCAGCAATCGGCCCTGCGCTTCGACCGCGCATTGCCGGAGCTGGACAACCAGACGCTTTCGAGCCTGATGAGCCACGACTGGCCGGGCAACGTGCGCGAATTGCGCAACGTCGCCGAGCGCTTCGCCCTCGGTTTGCCGGCATTCAAAAAGTCCGGCGCCAGCAGCGGCGGTCAGGGTCTGGCGTTCGCCGAAGCGGTGGAAGCCTTCGAACGCAACCTGCTCAGCGATGCCCTGCAGCGCAGCGGCGGCAACCTGACCCAGGCCAGCCTGGAGCTGGGCATGGCCAAGACCACGCTGTTCGACAAAGTGAAAAAATACGGCCTGAGCCATTAAGCGAGAACGACGTGGATCTGATTTTCAAAGCCTTTCTGGGTGCGGCGGTGGTGGTGATCCTCGCCATGCTGGCCAAGACCAAAAACTACTACATCGCCGGTCTGGTGCCGTTGTTTCCGACTTTCGCCCTGATCGCCCACTACATCGTCGGCAAGGGCCGTTCGGTCGATGACCTGAAGACCACCATCGTGTTTGGCATGTGGTCGATCATTCCCTACTTCGTTTATCTGGCGACGCTGTATGTGATGGTCGACCGGATGCGCCTCGAAGCTTCGCTGGCCGTGGCAGCTGTCGCGTGGCTGATGGCGGCGACGGTGCTGGTCAGCGTCTGGGTCCGCCTGCACGCCTGAGCTGCCGTGCGGGAGAGAGTCTGGCCCGTCCCTTGCATTTACCCCCGAAAGCCCGCCCGGCCGGCGCTCATGTTCGATGAGGCCGGTGTCTGGGAGGGTCTGCCAAGGGTGAATTGCGACCTTGAATATTTTAGATCTCGACCACAGCCTGACCGCTCAGGCGTCCATCGCGCGGCTGCTCGACAGCGGCCGCGCCCGGCGCCTGGACCTGCTCGACCTGGGCCCGAAACTGCGGCTCTGGTCCAGCGAACGCACCTTCCGCCGCTTTGCCGAACGCCTGCGTGAGCGGCCCCGGCACAATGGCCCCACGCCGGAAATCTTTTTCGTCGGCTCCGGCGATTATCACCATCTGACACCCGCGTTCCTGACTGATTTGCCGGAGCCGGTAAGCCTGATCCACTTCGACAACCACCCCGACTGGGTGCACTTCGCGCCCCGCCGGCATTGCGGTTCGTGGGTCAATCAGGCCCTGAAACTGCCGAACATCGAACGCATCGTCACCCTCGGCCCGTGCAGTGACGACCTGCAAAATCCGCAGATCAAGGGCGGCAATCTCGGGGCCCTCAAACGCGGGGTGTTGCAGCTGTTCCCCTGGCAGCACCCGCCGTCGAAAGTCTGGGGCCGGGTTGGCGATGGCGCCGGTCATCAGCAACAGGAGAATCTGCTGCACTGGAACAATCTGGCCGATCAGGACTGGTCGGCGTTTCTCGAGCGGATGATCGCCAGCCTTCCGACCCAAGCCGTGTGGATCACCATCGACAAGGACGTGCTGGCCAGCGAAGACGCCGCGACCAATTGGGATCAGGGCCAGATGCGTCTCAGCCATTTGCTCCAGGCCATTCGCAGCCTGGCTGCCAGCAAGCGCGTGATCGGCATCGACATCTGTGGTGAGTTCGCCCGCCCGGCCTTCAGCAACGCGTTCAAACGCTGGGAAGCCAAGTCCGACCAGCCGCCGGCCGAACGCTGGAGCGAGACCGATCTGCTGCGCAACTCGGCGACCAATCAGGCGCTGATCGAGTTGTTCGAGGAGCTGTTCCCATGACCTTGACCGTGATTCTGCTGGTGGCGTTTTCCATCGTGCTCGACGTGATCGGCCAGCTCTGCTTCAAGCTCGGCCTGGATCGTTTGCCGGAACTGGAAGGCGGTTTTCGGCTCGGTGCGTTCTGGGGCCAGGTGTTCAACGCACCGCTGCTGTGGTGCGGGATCGGCGCCTACGTGATCGAGTTTTTCGTCTGGCTCGAAGCCCTGTCCCGGGCGCCGCTGAGCCTGTTGTTCCCCGCCGCCGCGCTGGCGTATTGCGGCGTGGTGCTGGCTGGCAAACTGTTCCTTGGCGAGACCGTCAGCCGCCGGCGCTGGATGGGCACACTGGTGATTACGGCGGGCGTGATGCTCGTGTGTGTCGGCCATGCCTGATTCTCAACTGATACTCAAAAGGAATGGCTCGATGGATTGGCTGCACGGCCGCCTCGGCACCGTGGTGCTCTGGGCGTTGCTGATCATTCTGGAAAGTGGCGGGCAGATCGCGACCAAGGTCGGCGGCGATCAACTGGGGCAGATGGACTTCACCCTGCAATGGCTGCTCAGCGTCGCCCAGGCGCCGGGAGTGCTGGTGGCAATTGCCTGCTACATCGGCGCGTTCTTTGTCTGGATGCTGATTCTGCGGCGCAGCAGCCTGTCCCTGGCGTTTCCGCTCAGTTCGCTGGTGTTCGTCGGTGTACTGCTGGGATCGTGGCTGGGGCTCGGTGAAGAGATCAGCCTGCTGCACTGGGTGGGCGTGGCCGTGATCATGGGCGGCATTGCGCTGCTGGCCGAGGGCGAGGAAAACTGAGGTGAACGGTCGTGGGAGCCTGCGGGCTCCCACCTTTTTTAAGGTTCAATCCTTGCGATGCGCCACCAGAAATCCGAGGCCATGGGCCACCGGAATATCCTTCACCCCCGCCTCTCGCTGCTGCCCGGCGATTTCCCGGTGAAACGCCTTGACCCGGGTCCAGTGCATTTTCGGCCGGTAGTGATGCTCGGCGTGGTAGCCGTTGTTCATCCACAGCAGGTTGTAGAGCGGGCTGTAGGCGCTGACGCCCCAGGCGATGGGCGAATCCGGGTTGCCGCCGAAATGCTCGTAGTAACCATTGAGCGATGACAGCGCCTGACCCAGATACCAGAACGGCAGCAACACCAGCACCGCCCGCCAGTCACAGATCGCCAGCCCCAGATAGAACGCCACTGTCACACCGATCTCCACCTTGACCCAACGCGCATCGGCGGGACGTTTGCGCTGCATCTCGTCGTAGATCGGCTTGGGGTCGTCGCGAAAGAAGCTCAGGAAGGTGTAGGCCCATGGATTCTCGGGCTGACCGTCCTTGCCGCGCTGATAGATCGACAACGGATCGATGGTCTTGCCATCCGCCCCCGGCCGGTCCGAGTTGCCGCGGTGATGGCGGTTGTGGATATCGCGATAAAGGGTCTGGGAAAAACCGATGGTCACCGACAGCAGCAGGTCAAAGGCCCGATTGAGCCACGCCGGGGTGAAGTAGGCGTTGTGGATCTGGTTGTGGGAAATGCTGTTGATGCTCCATGACAGGCTCACCGCGTAAACCAGCGCCAACGGCACCAACGCCCACCAGGACAACGCATGAAAGGCCAGGACCAGCCACACCACGAAGGCGAAATGGGCCAGTCCGAGGGCCACGGGAATCAGGTCCCACAACGAATGGGCCAGCAAACGGTAAGCAGGGCGAGCCATGAAGAACATCCTGAAACAATGGGTTCGTCACGGCTGTTTGCAAAGGCCAGACCAGTTCCCGTCGGGCTTACTTGAATTTATAGGCGATCGCCATCTGCACCTCGCCCTGATTGGTGTCGCCGACGCTTTTGACGATGCTGCTGTCGGCCGCCGAACCGGTCAGGTGAATCCAGCTGGCGCTGGTCACCAGCGACCATTGCGGCCCAAGCGGGAACTCGAAGCTCTGGGTCAGCGCGATGTTCTGCAGGCCACCACCGGCGTTGTAGGCGCGGATGCCGGACGCTTGGGCTTCCTTGTCGCTGACACCAAAGAAGGTGTTGTTCTGCCGGGCGTTGGCGAAATGCGCGGTCAGATTGCTGCTGCCAATCACGCCGCCGCCCAGTGGATAACCGATCTCGCCACCGACCCGACCGAGCACGCCGCCCTGCCCGCCATTGCCGCCGATGGCCTGGCCGACGGAGGCAAACACCCGCCAGAAGTCGGCCGGCGCGTATTGCACGAAACCACCGGCCTCGGCCATGTCGGGCACATCGCGCAAGCCGCGCAGTTCGCCGTTGGACGTGCGGCCCGGCAGGTAATTCACATAAGGGCCGGCGCTGAAGCCGTTGGTCTTCAAGGCGCTCCAGGTCAGGCCGTCGTCGGTGCTAAGGCTGACGTCACCCCAGTCCAGATCCAGATACGGTATCGGCCGTGTTTCATAACGGCTGCCACTCGGGTCGTGAGGCTGATAACCCAGGCCCACGCCCGCCTCCCCGGTGATGCCGTCCGCCATGGCGCTGGCTGAGAAAGCGCCCAGCGCTGCGAATAAAAACAGTGTCTTCCTCATCATGAGGCCATTCCTTTAATTGAACATGCGCGCATCAATCCCCGGATGCCACCCACCGCGCAAGCACTCATGTTGTTTGTAGCAAGCTACAAAAATTGTAGCTTCAAATTACCAAAGCACCTCACCGGCCCCGCCGGCAAGGGGCTGATGGCACTTGGCACAGTCCCTGCTCTACCCCTCGGCAAGCGCACACAACGCGCTCTGACCAATAGGTAATGCAGATGATTGACTGGCATATCGTGTGTGATTTCGACGGGACCATCACCCGCACCGACGTGATCGACAGCATCCTCGAACGCTTCGCCGACCCGAGTTGGGAAACGATCGAAAACCAGTGGCTGGCCGGTGAAATCGGTTCCCGTGAATGCCTCAGCCGCCAGCTATCGCTGGTCAAGGCCACGCCCGGCCAATTGCTGGAGTTCTTCGACAGCATCGAGATCGATCCGGACTTCCCCGACTTCGTCGACCACGCCATCGGCCTGGGCGCTTCGTTCGAAGTGGTCAGCGACGGCATCGAGCAAGGCATCGCGCGGATCCTGTCGCGCAACTACGTGACCCTGCTGCCGATCCTCGCCAACCGCCTGCGACAGCTCGACCACGAAAGCTGGCGCATCGACTTCCCGCATTCCAGCGACGCCTGCCGCGCGGCCTCCGGCAACTGCAAATGCAAATCCACGCCGGGCAACAAGCGAGTGCTGGTGATCGGTGACGGCCAGTCCGACATGTGCGTGTCGTCCACTGCCGACTTCGTCTTCGCCAAGGGTCGCCTCGCCGAGTACTGCGAACGCAACGCGATCCCTTACGCGCGCTTCGACAGCTTCGCCGAACTCCCGGCGCTGCTGGCGCTGCTGCCAAAAGCCAGCGCGGCCAACGCCACCGTTTTCAACTCCGACACCTTCAATACCGAAACCCAGGAACTCTTCCACCATGTCTGATATTCGAATCGCTACCCAGGAAGACCAGATCCTTCTGGAAAAAGAAGCCAAGTACTGCTCCTACGGCGACACCGTTCACTACATCGAACCGCCGCGCATCTTCAGCCGCTGCGAAGGCTCCTACGTCTGGGACACCGAAGACCAGGCCTACCTCGACCTGCAAATGTGGTACTCGGCGGTCAACTTCGGTTACGCCAACCCGCGCCTGAACAACGCGCTGAAACAGCAGATCGACACCCTGCCGCAGATCGCCAGCCAGTACCTGCACAAAGGCAAGATCGAGCTGTCGGAAATGATCGCCGTGGACGCCAAGAAGAAGTTCGGCCTCGACGGTCGCGTGCACTTCAACGTCGGCGGTTCGCAGTCCATCGAGGACTCGCTGAAAGTCGTGCGTAACGCCAGCAACGGCAAGAGCCTGATGTTCGCCTTCGAGGGCGGTTACCACGGACGTACCCTCGGCGCTTCGTCGATCACTTCCAGCTACCGCTATCGCCGCCGCTACGGCCACTTCGGCGAACGCGCCAACTTCATCCCGTTCCCGTACCACTTCCGCGGCCCGAAAGGCATGACCAAGGAAGAGTACGGCAGCCACTGCGTGCAGCAGTTCGCCCGTCTGTTCGAAACTGAATACAACGGCGTCTGGGACCCGAAAGTCGGCGCCAGTGAATACGCCGCGTTCTACGTCGAGCCGATCCAGGGCACCGGCGGCTACGTGATTCCGCCGATGAACTTCTACAGCGAACTCAAGCATGTGCTGGACCAGCACGGCATCCTGATGGTGGTCGACGAAATCCAGATGGGCTTCTACCGCACCGGCAAGCTGTGGTCGATCGAGCACTTCGACGTCAAACCGGACGTGATCGTCTTCGGCAAGGCACTGACCAACGGCCTCAACCCGCTGGGCGGCATCTGGGCCAAGGAAGAACTGATCAACCCGAAAGTCTTCCCGCCAGGCTCGACCCACTCTACCTTCGCCTCCAACCCGCTGGGCACCGCCGTGGGCCTGGAAATGTTCAAGATGACCAGCGAAGTCGACTACGGCGCGATGGTCATGGCCAAGGGCAAATACTTCCTCGAAGGCCTGCAGGACCTGCAGAAACGCTACCCGATCATCGGCGACGTCGATGGCCTGGGCCTGGCCCTGCGCTGCGAAATCTGCGCCCCGGACGGTTTCACCCCGGACAAGGCCACCCTGGACTTCATGGTCGAGGAAGGCATGAAGGGCGACATCGAGATCGACGGCCGCAAACTGGGCCTGATCCTCGACGTGGGCGGTTACTACAAGAACGTGATCACCCTCGCGCCGTCGCTGGAAATCAGCTACCCGGAAATCGACCTGGGCATCGCCCTGCTCGACCGTCTGCTGGCCCGGGCGATGAAACGATGAACGCGGCCGGGATCGATCTGGGCGAAGGCGACGCCGGTTTCGTTCTCGGCACAGGGGAGGTCGCGGTGTTGTTGATCCACGGCCTCACCGGCACCCCGACGGAGTTGCGTCGGGTCGCCGTGGGACTGGCCAAGGCCGGTTGCACGGTGTACGTGCCGACCCTGGCCGGGCACTGCGGCGGCAATGCCGACCTGCAGGCCACCGGCTGGCGCGACTGGTACGAAGGCGTGCGCAAGACCTTCGTCGGCATTCGTCGTCAGCACAGCAAGGTATTTGTCGGCGGCCTGTCGATGGGTGCGGTGATGTCGATGTACGTGGCGTCCGAACACCCGGGCCAGGTGGCCGGGTTGCTGATGTATTCCACGACTTTGAAGTACGACGGCTGGAGCATCAACAAACTGGCGTTCCTCACGCCATTGCTGATGAAAATCCCGTTCGGCGTGCACATCTGCAAGTTCGAAGAGAAACCGCCCTACGGCATCAAGAACGAGCGCCTGCGGGCCATCGTCGAACGGCAGATGAAGGAAGGCCACAGCAGTGAGGCCGGCCTGTTGACCATGGAAGGCGTGACCGTACGCGAACTGCACAGGATGAACGCCGTGGTGCGCAAGCGCATGCCTTCGATCACCGTGCCGGCGCTGGTGCTGCATTCCATCGAGGACGACATCACCAGCCGCTGGAATGCCGACTACGTGGAACGCAAGCTCGGCGGCGAAGTGGTGAAAATCCTGCTGGACGACTGTTATCACATGATCACCGTCGACCTGCAGTACCGACGCGTCGTGGAACTGAGCGTGCAGTTCATCAACAACCACCGCACCGACCTTGCGCCAACCGCTGATTCCCTGCCAACCGAGGAATACCGGCAGCGAGCGTGAAACGCCTGCAAAACGACATGCCATGCCGGTTAAGGAAACGACGTGATCACGGCCCAAGCCTTTTCAACCATCGAAGCGATTGATCGCGACGCGTGGAATGCCTGCTTTCCCGAGGAGCTCGAAGACTGGGCCTATTATCGCGCCGTGGAACAGGCCGGCATCGACGGCTTTCACTGGCGCTATCTGGCGCTGTTTGAAGACAACCGACTGATTGCGGCGGTCGTGGCCTTCACCACGGCTTATTCTCTCGACACCACTCTGCAGGGCACCGGCAAACGCTTGAGCCAGTGGCTGCGCAGTTGCTGGCCGGGGCTGTTCGACATTCGTCTGTATGCCCTCGGCTCGCCAGTGGCGGAGCAGTGCCATGTCGGCACGCACCCATCGCTCGATCCGGCACGTTTGCCGGCGCTGTTTGCACGCCTGCTGCAACTGGCCCGCGAGGACGCGGACCAGGCCGGCGTCGGCCTGCTGGCGGTCAAGGACGCTTCCCACCGCAATCCGCAATGGCTCCAGGCCTGCCGCGAGGCCGGTTTGCAAAGCATGCCGGGATTGCCCGGTGCCGAGCTGCCGATCAAATTCGCCTCGGTCGACGCTTACCTCGGCACCCTGGGCAAATCCACCCGCAAGGACCTGCGCCGGACCCTGCGCGGTTCGGGCCCGCGCATCGAATGGCGACGTTCGGTGGACGACCTGCTGCCGACCATGATGCGGCTTTACGAAGCGACACTGGCGCGCAGCGACCTGACCTTCGAATGCCTGCCGGCTGCGTATTTCCGCCAGGTGCTGGAACACCTCGACGAGCGTGCCGCCTGCGTTTTGTACTGGGTGGACGATGAGCTGGTGGCGTTCAATCTGGTGCTGCTGGACGAGCAGCGGCTGGTGGACAAGTTCTTCGCCCACGATCTGGCCCGCACCCGCGAGCACAAGCTGTACATGCGCAGCTGGCTGGCGAATGTCGGCTACTGTATTGAGCACCGGATTCCGATCTACGCGTGCGGCCAGGCCGGTTATGCCAGTAAGCTGCGCCTGGGCTGTTCGTTCATCGGCAATACGGTGTTTTTCCGCCATCGCCACCCCGTACTCAATCACCTGCTGCGGCTGGTGAAGATTTTCATCCGCCCGGACCGTACCGATCCGGCCATGGCGACTGCGATAAGCGAACAACAATAAGCGAGCATGATGAGCAAAGACCGACGCGCCACCGCCCGACCCTTCGCCCTCTCCGGCTGGAGCCTGCAACGCAAACTGGTGCTGGCGTTCTGGCTGGTCAGCGTGATTCCGACCATGATCGCCGCGGAACTCGCGGCCACCACCCTGTCGCAGATTTTCGACAGCAACGTGCGGATCTGGCTGCAGGAATCGACCAAGATCGTCGAGGACGAGATCCGCGAGATCGTGCGTGACAATGCCCGGATCGCGCAGTTGTTCCTGCGCTACACCCGGCCGCCCACGGACCGGCAGTCGGCCCGGCGCGACAAGCTCACCGCCGACATTGCCGACTCCATGGGCATCGACGTAGTCGCGCTGGTGCGCAACAGCGATCACAAAGTGGTGTTCAGCACCGCCGCCGATGACATCGTGCGGCAGATCAGCACCGCGCCCAAAGCCGTGCTGCAAACCCTGCAGGTCGGCGGCGTGGCGACCGGCGCCGTGGTGTCGACCTTCGAGAGCGAGCAGGACGGCACCGACTACAAACTGATCGTGGTGACCTACCTCGATAACAGTTTCCTCACCAGCGTCGCCGACGTGCACTCTCTGGACCTGCGCCTGTACCTGGCCAGGGACGCCGATTTCTCCGAGATCTTTTCCACCCAGCGCTTTGAAGATCACCCGGCAATCGTGCCTGCGAAAATCGAGGATCAATTGCGCAGCACCAAGCTGCCGATCGAGCAGTCGACCAAACGCTACAGCGGCATCTACCGACCGATTCTCAACGAAAACGGCGAACTGCAAGGCGTGGTGTTCAGTGGTCTGCTGCGCCACACCACGCTGGTCGGGCTGGTGAACCAGAGCAACCTGTTCATCCTGATCTTCATCCTCAGCTCGGCGGCTTCGCTGGCGGTGGGCTGGCTGGTGTCGGAGCGCATGACCAAGCCGCTGCGCGGTCTGGCCAAAGGTGTACAAGCGGTAATTGCCGGGGATTACCGCCAGCGCCTGCCGGTCACCGGCGGCGATGAACTGGCGGAACTGAGCAGCATCTTCAACCACATGAGCGAACGCCTCGGCGAGTTGCAGCATCTGGAGTCGCAACTGCGACGCCGCGACCGCCTGCATGCGCTGGGCGAAGTGGCGATGGGCCTGGCCCATGAAATCCGCAACCCGTTGGGCATCATCAAGACCGCCACGCAACTGCTGCACCGACGCGCGGACCTGCCGGAGACCGACAAGCGTCATCTGGAATACGTGGTCAGTGAAGTCAGCCGCATCAACGACCTGATCACCGAATTTCTCGACTTCGCCAAGCCCAGTGCGCCACTGCGTTCGACCCAACTGGCACGGCCATTGGTGGATGAACTGGTGGGCTTCTGCGCCCCGGAACTGGCCAGCCACAACATCGATGTGCAGATCGAGGACCGCGCGCCGGGTGCGACCCTGTACGCCGATGCCCGGCAACTCAAGCAGGCGGGCCTGAACCTGATCGTCAACGCCATCGACGCCATGCCCGACGGCGGCCGCCTGACCCTGGGCATCCACAGCGATCAACACAACACGGTCATCAGCATCAGCGACACTGGCCAGGGCATCGAAGCGGACATGCTCGAGCGGATTTTCACGCCGTTCGTCACCACCAAGGCGTCCGGCACCGGGCTCGGTCTGGCCAAAGTCTTCTCGATCATGGAAAACCATGACGGACGCATCGAATGCGTCAGTGAAAAAGATGCCGGAGCCACCTTCAGCCTGTACATTCCGGCCAACGGTGAAGATTTCGACGAGGACAGCGATGACGCATAACGTACTGGTGGTGGACGACGAGCCCAAGCTCTGCGACCTGCTGGCATCGGCCTTGAGTCAGAACGACATTGTGGTGTTCACCGCCGGCAACGGCCTGCACGCGCTCAAGGTGCTGGAGTCCGAAGACATCGATCTGGTGATCAGCGACTGGCGCATGCCCGGCATGGACGGCCCGCAACTGCTGGCGGAAATCAAGAACCGCTATCCGCAGTTGCCGGTGATCGTGATGACCGCCTACAGCACGGTGAAGAATGCCGTGCAGTCGATGCGCAACGGCGCCTTCGACTACATCGCCAAACCCTTCGACATCGATGAGCTGGACATCACCGTCAGCAAGGCCCTGCAGTTTCGCGACATCCTCAAAGACAACCTGCGCATGCGCGCCGAACTCGACGAGCACCAGCAGATCGACAGCCTGGTGGGCGACAGCCCGAGCTTTCGCCGGGTCTTGAGCGCGATCGATTCGGTGCGCGAAAGCAACGCTACCATCCTGCTGACCGGCGAAAGCGGCACCGGCAAGGAAATGGTCGCCCGGGCCATCCACAAACACGGCAACCGTGCCGACAAGCCGTTTGTCGCAGTCAACTGCGCGGCGATCCCGGAAGGGCTGCTGGAAAGTGAAATGTTCGGCCACCGCAAAGGCGCATTCACCGGTGCGGTGGCGGATCGGGTCGGGCGTTTTCAGCAAGCGGACAAGGGTACGCTGTTTCTCGACGAGATCGGCGAAATGCCTTTGGCACTGCAGGCGAAAATCCTCCGCGCCCTGCAGGAACGCATCATCGAACCGGTAGGCGATCCACGCGAGCGCAAGGTCGATGTGCGGGTCATCGCCGCGACCAACAAGAACCTGCTGGACGCGGTGGCCAACAAGGAATTTCGCGAAGACCTGTATTACCGCCTCAACGTGTTCCCGATTCCGTTGCCGGCCCTGCGGGAACGGGTCGAAGACATTGCGCCGTTGGCCCGGCATTTCGCCCACACGCTGGGCGCTGCGGCGGGCAAACGCTTCAGCGGTTTCAGTGCCGAAGCGTTGCAGGCAATGGCCCGCTATTCGTGGCCGGGAAACATTCGTGAACTGCAGAACTGCGTCGAGCGCGCGACCATCGTGGCGTCCGGCGCCGAGATTGAAGAGCAGGACTTGCCGGCCTATCTGTTCGCCTCACAACCGACCCAGCCGGGAGCGCTGGTTGCCGAAGGCAGCGTGCCGGCCGACCTGGAAGCGGCGCTGGCAGAGGTGGAAAAAGCCTACATCCTCGCCGCGCTGGCCCAGAGCAACGGTGTGCAGGCTGCGGCGGCGCAACTGATCGGGATTTCCGAGCGCAGTTTCTGGTATCGCCTGAAGAAACTGGGGATTCACGTCGACAAGATCGTCCGCTGATCCGGGTTCCCGGGCGTTGCCCGGGAACCTCGCGGCCTCAATTCACCGTGCCGCCCTTCGCCTCGCTCATGATCTGCCGGATCGCCCCGACAAAGGTGTCCACCGGCTGCCCGCCAGTCACCGCGTATTGCCCGTTGAACACCACGGTCGGCACCGAACTCACGCCGCGCGACAGCCACAGTTGTTCTTCCTCGCGCACGTCGCTGGCGAACTCGTCGGACGCCAGAATCGCCTCGGCACGCTGTCGGTCCAACCCCACGCTTTCGGCGATCTGCGCCAGTTGCCCGTGATCGGACGGGTTGCCGCCATCGGTGAAATACGCCTTGAACAGCGCCTCTTTCAACGGCAACTGCAAACCCTCCTCGCCCGCCCAATGCAGCAACCGATGCGCATCGAAGGTGTTGTAGATGCGGCTGTTGGAATCGGTGCGGAAGGCGAAACCGACATCGGCGCCACGGGCGCGGATCACTTCACGGTTCTTCTGCGACTGCTCCGGGGTCGAGCCGTATTTTTCCTGGATGTGCTCGCCGATGTTCTGCCCTTCGGCGCCCATCTTCGGATTCAACTCGAACGGCTGGAAACGGATCTCGGCCTGCACCTCGTCGCGCAGAATCTCCAGCGCCCGCAGCAAACCGTACAGACCGACGACGCACCACGGGCAGGACACGTCGCTAACAAAATCGATTTTCAGGGCAGAACTCATCGCGCACCTCGCACATTTGCTTTAGCTGAAAGCCTGCACGATACACCTCATATGAATGGGGTGTCAGACAGCTCCGGGACACATGAAGATGTCGGACGTATCCGCATGACTGAACCAGGCATACCGCTAGTCTGAAAAGTACCCTGACCTGTAAGTTCTGACAGTCGACAGTCATCAGCAGCAACCGTCCAATCAGATCTTGTACGCCATCCCGTGTTGAGAGCATGGCGCTATCTCTTGGAGGCAACCGCATGGTCAGTTTATCGAGCAACACCAACGCTTCGACTCAGACACTTGTCTTTTCAACGGATCCAAATCCCTTGGGCACAATGGCGGATGTCCCTCCGTTCATCCCGGGGGCGAAAGCGCTGGCAAATAACGTCTACGGCGTGAACCGCAACATGGTGAATAGCGATCGTCGGGGGTTATTGGGTTACTTTCTTCCGTACCCAGCCATGGACAGTCTGGACTCCATACAGTTACGCATCGGGACACCTCCCAGACCTGTCGGAGCCCCCATCCCGGTGGGACTAAACGTCGACAAACCTGTACCGTTTTACCTGCCAACTGATCTTCTGAATCAGTTGTATTCCTTCCCAATCCCCATGCCTGATGCGTTGCCGCTGGTATTCACTGTCACACGCCCCAGCGGAAATACAAATACCTCTCCACCCCTGCCTCTGCTGTTCAAACCCTTCGGTCCTGGCGAAGCAGATACCCGGCCCGATCTTCCCAACAACCAGGGGCTGGCACTGCCGATTCCCTCGGAGACGGTAATCGACAAACCCGTGCTGGACAACGGCATGATCGTCACCGTGCCGCAGTACCTGTATCAGGCAATCGGCGACACGGTTTATCTGATGGTAGGCCCGCTTGTCGTGAGCGTAACGGTCAGCGCTCTGGGGGATGTATTTTTTGACTTGCCACCCGACTTCCTGGCCAGACTGCCCAACACCGACAAGGTGCCGGTCAGTTATGAAATCGTCGATCTGGTGGAGAACGGCAGTGGATGGTCAAGCGCAGTCATGCTTTCCCTGAAGCCTACCGATGTGCTTCTCGCGGCCCCTCTGGTGGATGAAGCGGATGCTGCAAACAATCTTGACTACAGCAGTCTGGCCGGCGCTGCAGCAACGGTTCTTTTGACGGACCAATTCAGCATTGGCGATTATGTAGTACTCACCATTGCCCTGTTTACTTCAGGGGGTGACCGGGTCGAACATGCGATCGAAAGGACGGTGGCGGCCAACAGCCGGCTTTTGCAAATACCGTTGCCAAACGAGCTCATTCGAAACGTCATCAAAGGTCTGTTTACGCTCAGCTATACGAAAGAACGCGGCACGATCATCCAAAACTCCAAGTCCGCTACCGTGACCGTCAGCGCAAGCAAATCCGAAAGCCCCGCCGCCGCCCCGACCATTACCGAACAGCAAGGAGGCGAACTACCTGCGGACACCCCGCTGGCGCATGTCGTGATCCCCAGATACTGGCCATTGGTCAACGGTGCAACGATTACGATGATCTGGCAGATAACCGGATCAGACGGGGTGGTGAACATGTATATGTTCAGTCAATTCATTGTCGATGCAACCCAGGAGGTTGTCTTCACCGTGCTTGCCGAGTACATCGAACGGTTCCCTGGCAAACCATTGATCGTCACCTACAAAATCGAAAAACCGGGAGCGCCCTCAGTCCAGTCCGAACCGTTGCAGCTTCAGATCGGTGCCCCACAAACACAGACGCCTACAATTACCGCTGCAATCAACACCCAGACAAACCAGCCTGTACCTGATGGCGGTACCACGACGGCAGGTAGTGTGACCGTGAGCGGGGATGCATCAGCAAATGAAAACCTGGAGATCCGAAACGGAACGATACTCCTAGATAACACCACGGCGGGATCGAATGGCACTTGGCGCTTCACATTTGCAGTCAGCGGATCCAACAGTTATCAAATAATGGCTAAAGCGCAGTCTGGCGGCCAACCTGTATCGAACACTTGGAGTTTTCGCGTTAGCGCACCTCTTTATCTGGGCCCCAACCATCACCTCCCCTTGTCGAACTATTTTCTGGTGCCCAACCAACCACCAATGTCACCGCCTGCCCAGGGAACCTATCTCCGCACCGCCTCAGGAGGCAGTGGAGGCTTCAACTATCAGTCCTCAAATACCTTAGTCGCGAGAGTGAACCCGACTTCGGGGCTGATAACGGCTTGCGGCAATGGCTCAGCGACAATCACAGTCAGAGACAGCTCGGGTCAAACAGCGTCCTTTGTTCTAACCATATCCGGCATTACCCTGGTGACGCTTGGTGGTCTGGTGAGCTGGCCGGGTTATCCAAATCACATAGAGGGCCAGCGCTGGCGGGCGACAGCACTTTCCGTTACAGAGATGGCTGTATTTCGAGCGATCTACTTCAACGGAACGCCAGTCGCTTCATTTCTCGGTTGGCCCGCAGGTTTGTATTGGTCAAATACCAACAATGATCAAGTGGGAGGTATAGCCTATGCCTATGATTTGAATGCGACGTATGACCGAGGCGCTATCGCCCACCCTGACACCCCTCTCTACCATGTCAGGAAAATCTGATCAGAAGCTCGTCATATCGGTTTCCGATCAGAACAAAAGCCCATCACCGTCCACTGATGCGATGGGCTTTATCGGAGGCCCTGCCCCTGCGCGCGACGGCGCCCTTACTAGAGCAGATTGCGCTCGCCCACCGGTTCGATCTGCGCCCAGTGCGAAGTGTCTTCACGATGTTGCTGCAAATACGGCAACACCGCCGCCAGCAATGGCGCCTTGAACGCCTCCTGAAAGCGATGGGCCAGCCCCGGAATCAGCTTCAACTGGCTGCCGCGAATGTGCGCCGCCAGATGTACGCCGTGCATCACCGGCAGCAACGGATCGGCGGTGCCGTGCACCACCAGGGTCGGCACCCGCAACTGATTGAGCAGCGCCACCCGGCTCGGTTCGGCGAGGATCGCCATGATCTGGCGCTTCACGCCTTCGGGGTTGAAGGCCCGGTCATAGGCCACCGCGGCCTGATGCAGCAGCATCTGACGATCATCGGTAACCATCGGACTGCCCAGCGCTGCCAGTAGATCCGCCTGTTGTTCCAGCGCCACTTCGCGATTGGGGGCACCGCGCCGCGACAGCAACTGCACCAGCGCCGCGCTCGGTGCCGGCAGGCCTTCGGCACCGGAGCTGGTCATGATCAGCGTCAGGCTTTCGACCCGTTGCGGCGCCATGGCCGCCAGGTGTTGGGCGATCATCCCGCCCATGCTCGCGCCGAGCACGTGGAATTGCTCGACGTGCAACGCGTCCATCAGGCCCAGCGCATCCTCGGCCATGTCGGTCAGGCTGTAAGGCGCCGCCACCGGCAGGCCGAGTTTGTAGCGCAACACTTCAAACGTCAGGTTGGCCTCGGCCGGTGCCTGGCGCCAGGTGGACAGACCGACATCTCGGTTGTCATAGCGGATCACCCGGAAACCCTGCTGACAGAGGGCGACCACTACTTCGTCCGGCCAGTGGATCAACTGCCCGCCCAGGCCCATCACCAGCAGCAACGCCGGATCCGACGCACGACCGATGCTCTGGTACGCCAGGCTCACCTGTGCCAGATCGACCCGTTCGGTCGGAACATTGACATCACAACGCGACGCCGCAGAAGACGCCGGAACGAAAAAAACCGCGGCCAACAACGCCGCGATTGCAAAAATTCCCTTGAACATGAAAAACACCGAAACGCAGAACCCCAGTAGAGCGCGAGTCTGATGAAGTTTGTTCAAGCGCGCTGCCACAGTTCGATGACAGTTTGATGAAGAGTGCCGAGCGGTCGAACGGGCCGATAACTATGTAGCACCCGGGCACCCGCTGATTTTCCTTGAATGGCGCTTGAGTGGAGCGGATCCGCCGCCCTTCCCTTGAGCTCCATTGCCATGATCGAACGCTTCTTTCTAGTGAACACTCCTGCGCCATTACCAGCGTTTCCCGGTTTTGCCGCCCTGCCCGCGTCTGTCGATGAAAGCCTGCTGCACAGTGCGGCCACCCGCCGACAGACGTGCAGCGAAGGATTGCGACAACTGTGTGCCGGCGTACCGTCGGTACGCGAGACGCTCAACCGGTTGCTCCGTCAGGAACTGGACCTGGACGGTGAGCAGGCTGGTTTGTCGTTCCCCCCGGGCGATGGATACCCGGAGCGCCGGGTCAGCCTGGTGACAGCCTGTGCCTTCGTCACCCAATCCCCGCGACCAGAGGAATGGCTCGACAGTCAATGCCGGGTGACCGGTGTGAACAGCAGTCATGCATTGGCGGCACTCCCCCCGTCGCAACTGCTCGCGCGGATCAAAGCCCTCGAACCGGCACTGGCGCTCGATGAGCGCTGGAATGCCTACTGGCAAAGCCGCGCTCCGGGTACGCCCCGTTCCCGCCGGGAACAGGCCAGCCGGTTGTATCGCGGGCATATCGAGGCGGCCGCGCAAATGGCCTTCGCCCGACGCACAGTGACAGCCGACCAGCTTCAGCCACTGTGGTCGCTGATGGGGGAGCCGGGTACACGGCCTGCGGCTGACGATACCCTCGGCGTCGAGCTGCCGACCTTGTGCCTGCACAATGGCGTGCGGGTGAAACCGCCGGCGGCCTGGGTCATCAGCCGTGGAGACGACGCCGCACAGTTGCTGTACGTGCCTGATCAAGCGGACGCGATCCAGGCTTTCGCCCGGCGTAGTGATCTGCATACCTGGCTGGCACAACAGCCATTGGTGCCCGCTGGCCTGCCGCTCGAAAACCTTCAGGTCGAATACATTCCGGCCGGGCAATCGCTGGTCACGGCGGTCAACGAATGGCTGTTGCAGCAGCAAGTCGCGCAGGTTGCTGCCCTGCGCAACGGCACGGATGGAACGCGCGGTCTGGCCGAACAGGGCCTCCACGCGCTGGACCTCGCCGACAGGGTCGACCGGCAACGCAGCATGGCCGTCTTCTGCGCCCCGCCCGGCCTGGACAATCAACCGCCCGGCGCCCAGCCAGCGGAGGAAGACGAAGTACCGCTGTTCGGCAGCCTGCACCCCGATATTCCCCGTTCCCTGCGACAGGCCAGCGTCACCCGGGCACACGATGCGCTCGAGGCATCAAGCGATGGCGACACCCTGAAATCGTTCGAGGCGCTGCAAACGACACTGGAAACGGCCGAACAGGCCGCCGATCTCGCAGCACGCGCCCTGCTCTATCGCGAACGGGTGCTGGACCTGACCAGCTTCAACCGCCAGTTCACCGCGCTGTACGACGCGCACATGCAAGGTCTGCGGGCGGAAGCCGGGATGCAACGGGCACTGAATCGCCTGAGTGTCGAAGAGCATGACCGGCTCATCGCATGGCTCGATGCACCTGACCGAACCGATGCCGACTGGGTGGTGAAAAGCCTGACACTGTCACTGACCGAATCCGCAGGAGGCAAAGTCACCAACCATCGCCAGACACTCCATGGCCCGCTCGTACTGATGTCCATGAGCTCGATTCAGAGCCTGTTGCTTTACTGGCCCGGCAGCGGTGGCGGCCTGCAGCGATTCGCCAATCGCCAGGCACTTGAACGGCACGTGTTCAAGCTGCACGCCAATGACGCACAGCAAACCTTGCAATTGAACACCCTGACCGGTGACCCGTTACTCTCTATGTTGAATCAGTTGACCGGCGAGTTTGAAACCCGGGCGGCAACGATTCGCCAGCGATACAGCGAGCCATCACAGGCACAACGGCGTGCAGATGAACTGGAGCAACTGCGCCGCAAGACACTTCCCCTGCTACAGGTGCCTGTCGATGCCGCACGACGCCTGGCGCTGCTTTATCGAATCCAGCAGGAACGCAGCGCGACCCTTGCCACACAGGCACCCGCCTGGCTGGCCAACCTGAGAGACAACGAACAAAGCACGCTCAAGACGCTGATCCAGGCCTGGATCAGCGCGATGCACCGCAGTCATGAGCTGCTGACCGTCGCGTTGCCACCCCGGGAGGACTTCACTCGCCAGCATTTGTACGCCCGACTGCGTCGGGACTTTTCTCTCAAGGGGCACTTTTCGGTACAGCTGGATCTGCCGGAGTCGGTTGCGCTGCAAAAACAGGCCTTCAGTGCCTCCGGTGCACCAGGCACCCCGCAAAAAGTGGTCGCCATCCCCAGCGCCAGCCGCAGCCGGATGTCCCTCGAAACCCTGGCCCAGCTCAATATCGACAACACCCCGTCGATGAACCTTGAACAACTGCCACTGCGCCTTGGCTTCATGCGCGTCGAAGTCAGCGCCACCGATGAGCAGGAGCGTCAGACCCTCACTGCTGGTATTACCCAGGCCTACCTGCGCAAACTGATACCGGAGCTGGACCTGCCCAAGGCCTACGAACAAAGGATTTACGACACCTTCAAAGGCACGACCGATGAACCACCGTTCCAGCGCGAGCACCGTCAGGAGTGCCTGCTCGAACCCTGGCGGGTGATGCTCAGGCTGCAAGGCCGATGCGCACAGTTGCAGCACCACATTGGCGGCTCTGACCTGAGCCTGTTCGAAACTGCAATCGATGCCGACACAGCCGACGCCTGGACCACCGCCGGTCGACGCATTGCGTTGCTTCCGGCATTCCTCGCCGCTGGTGGCACTGATACACCGAATGAAGGCCCCACCACGCTGTCGGGAGTGACCTTCATCGAAGAACAATACAGCGGTACGACGCTGCTCTATCTGCCGGACGCTCCCGACGCGAGGTTTCTGCGCCGATACGACAGCCTTGAAGCCGCCCGTAAGGATCTGTTCAATCGTTGTAGCCAGGACGAGATGATCCACTATCTGGCCGACCGGGCCTTGCAAGGCAGCGTAAACGCCCACGAACGTCGCATCGCTCAGGCGGTGGACAAACGCTTCGATGCCATGATCGGTGTCGGCCCGCGCTGGCCGGTAACCACGTCGCTGGCCGCTCATCTGCTCAATGCGCACATGGGGCGTCTGATCGAGGTCCATCGCGGCTCCTCGCGCTCCAACGATGCGTTGTATCGGGAACGTTATGCCCTGCAGGGCACACGGGTGTTCGATTACCTGAAAATGGCCCTCGGCATGCTGCCATTTGTTGGCAGTGCCATCGCCCTGTACGACGCCTGGAACGCGGCCAACCAGGCAGTAGCCGCTTTTTTGCGAGGCAGGCTCGGCGACGGCCTGGCCGAAGTCGAATCGGTGTTGCTGTGCCTGATCGACGCGCTGATCGACATCGTGCCTGGCGCCGGTGCAGCCCTGACGGCCCGCTCGGCCACCCGTGCCCGCCTGCTGCGAAATCTGATCCCGGAGGTCGGTACGCTGACCGTTCCCGATGCCCGACAGGCCCGGCGCATCGTTGAGCGTTTTGCCGGTTACGAATACGAGCATCCCATTTCGCTGGCAGGCCTGCGAGCGGCCGAGGGAGGCGTCTGGCGCAACATTTACCGCCACGCCGACGGTGATTTCATCGTCCGGCAGGGCCGGATCTATCAGGTCGAATGGAGCCGCGATTCCCGCAACTGGCGCCTGCGCGGTACTTCGCAGAATACCTACAGGCAACCCATCGCCCTGAACGAGGCCGGAGAGTGGGACACCTGGTTCGGCGTCTACGGCACCACCTTCGAAGGCGGGGGTGTCGGTGGTGGCAGCGTGCTCGGGCATATGGCCGATACACTCGACCCGCTCTGGCCACTGGCAATCCGTGAGCGTTTTCCGCGCTGGCTGGTTGACCGGACCTATCGTCGACATCATCAACTGACGCTTGAATGCGATGACCTGAGTTACCGTCTCGATCTCCAGATCGAGCGAAGCGACAGGGCGATCAACGCTTACTGCCAGGCCCCCGATGACGCTCTGCTGAGAAACGTCGCACAGAAAGCCTGCGACGAGGATATCGCCCTGCTCACCCGGCAGTACCAGACAGCCGCCGAGCTGCGCGTCCTCACCCATGGCAACAAGTTGCGCGCCCTGCTTGAAATACAAAGCCAGGACGCCGCAAGGGTGACCGACCGGCTCAAGCACCGTGTCTATATGGCCAACCACCGGATCTACAAATGGCTCGACGAGATCGACACCCGGCACGCAACCCTCGATGCCCTGCCGGACAACTCGATTGCCGAACGCCTGGCTCTTCTGCAGGAAATGCGCAGATTGCGCGTCGATGTGACCACCGCCATTGAAGAAGTCGAAGCGCTCATGGGCGATATGAACCGCTGGTACGCGCTGATCGGGGTACGTGCGGACAAGGCCAGACTGACCGAGGCCGTCACCTATTTGAACGGGCGCATGAACGACTTCAATCTGGGTTACCTGAAGACCGCTCACCGCCTGGAGTCCATCAAGAATTTCGAAAACACCGGTGATGTTTCCTGGCTCTACCTGCAACAACGGTCCTGGCAACTGCGTGTGGACATGGATCGGGCCCTCTTCACCCAGTTCAGCCTGTCCGAAGTCAGCGCCAACCGGGCGCAGCGCATGCAGATCCTGGGCAACTGTCTCGACACCTACGCCCGATACTGCCGGGAAATGAATCAGTGGACGACCAGCTATCCACAGTACTTTCACATGGAAGAATTCGAACCGTTGATGGCCGGCATCGAAGCCATGGCCGAACGCGCCAGGAAGGCTATCGATCATCCCGCACCACCTCGTACAGCGGGACAAAGCGAGAAGAAGATTTTCCAGACCGAAGACCAGCAATGGCTGATCGGGGTGGAAAACTGGGAACCCAGAACCCGCAAGCGGCAGTTCGTGCTGAACCACGGCAAAGCGGGCCGGGAAGTCTGGGAGCAGGCTGACAACGGCAAATTCCGCCTGCTGGCGGTGAACACACCGCAGCCCGCGCCTTCCCGGAACCTTGCATCGTTGCTGGCCGACGCTCGCAAGCGTCTGGACGGGCAAGCGGCCTATCAGGTCAAGGTGCAGGGACACGCCGAGCGCGACATGCTCCCGGTGGATCTGGAACACATGATGGTCAGCGAAGCCGATGACCTGAGCCATCGGGCCAGAGACATTGAAGCGATATCGGCAGAGAACCCGATCATCGGCGAACTGAAATCGAAGGCCGACGAATTGCGCCTCACCGGGCGGCAGCTGCGTACCCGGCAAACCCTGATGAGTCGAAAACTCACAGACGGCATGCTCGATGACCTGCTCCGGCAGAACGCCGTGGAAGTGCGCAAGGTGGCCCTGATGAAACAACTGCGCAATCGCGCCGACGGTCGTCCCGACCATCTGCAGGAATACGAAATCCACGACCTGAGTGCCCGACCGCCGCGTCTGCTGTGGTATGCGCATTTCCACTACAACAAACCCAGGCCGTCATTCGCAGAGTTCGAGAAAGCGCATCTGAAACTGCCGGAGCACCGCTACCTCACTCACGCCGACAATGCGGCGCTGCCGTATGCCGACATCGGCAAACGCTCGCCGGTTCTGCCCTGGTTCGAAGCGTTGTAAAACAAAAAGGGGAGCGGTTGGCCGCTCCCCTTTTTGCTGTGCGTCAAGCCAGCTGACTGCGCAGCTGCCGCGCCGCCGCGACCATGTTGACCAGCGCTGCTTCCGTCTCCGGCCAGGCACGGGTTTTCAGCCCGCAATCGGGATTGACCCACAACCGCGCTGCCGGAATCCGTTTCACGGCCTTGCTCATCAGCTTGACCATTTCCGCCGTGTCCGGCACCCGTGGCGAGTGGATGTCGTAGACGCCCGGGCCGATGTCGTTCGGATAGTCGAACGCTTCGAAGGCATCGAGCAATTCCATGTCCGAGCGCGAGGTTTCGATGGTGATCACGTCGGCGTCCATGTCGGCAATCGCCTTGATCACGTCATTGAATTCGCTGTAGCACATGTGAGTGTGGATCTGGGTTTCATCCTTCACGCCCGAGGCGGTCAGGCGGAACGCTTCCACCGCCCAGTCGAGGTATTCCTGCCATTGTGCGCGGCGCAGCGGCAGGCCTTCGCGGAACGCGGCTTCGTCGATCTGCACGATCTTGATCCCGGCGTTTTCCAGATCCACCACTTCGTCCCGCAGGGCCAGCGCCAGCTGCTGCGCCTGGACTTTACGCGACACGTCTTCGCGGGGGAACGACCACATCAGCATGGTCACCGGGCCGGTCAGCATGCCTTTCATGACCTTGTCGGTCAGGCTCTGGGCATAAGTGATCCAGTCCACGGTCATGGCGCTCGGACGGCTCAGGTCGCCGTAGATCACCGCCGGTTTCACGCAGCGGGAACCGTAGCTCTGGACCCAGCCGAAGCGCGTGAACAGGTAACCGTCGAGCTGCTCGGCGAAGTACTCGACCATGTCGTTGCGCTCCGCTTCACCGTGCACCAGAACGTCCAGACCCAGGCGCTCCTGGACCTGCACCGCGTGGCGGATTTCGCTGCGCATGGCATCGTGGTAATCGTTGGCCGACAGCTTGCCCTGCTTGAACGCCTGACGGGCCAGACGGATCGAACCGGTCTGCGGGAACGAGCCGATGGTGGTGGTCGGGAATGCCGGCAATTTCAAACGTGCCTGTTGCGCAGCGATGCGCTTGGCGAACGGCGAATGACGCTGGCTGTCGCTGGCGTTGATCGCCTCGATCCGCGCCTGCACATCGGCCTTGTGGATACGCGGCGAGCGAGCGCGGCTTTCCTGAATGGCGCGGCTTTCGGCCAGTGCGTTTTGCACTTTCGGTGCTTGAGGATCGTTCAGCGCATCACGCAGCACGGAGATTTCGGCGCACTTCTGCACGGCGAATGCCAGCCAGCTTTTCAGTTCCGGATCGAGCTTGTCTTCGCGCTCGACATCCACCGGACTGTGCAGCAACGAGCAGGAACTGCTGACCCACAGATTGTCGCCAAAGCGTTCCTGCGCCGGTTGCAACTGTGCCAGTGCCTGCTCCAGCTCGCAGCGCCAGACATTACGACCGTTGACCAGACCCACCGAAAGAATCTTGTAAGTCGGCAGACGATCCAGCACCTGACCGAGCTGATCCGGCGCACGCACGGCATCGATGTGCAGGCCTTGTACCGGCAGGCCGACGGCGAGGCCGAGGTTGTCTTGCAGACCGCTGAAATAGGTCGCCACCAGTTTTTTCAGCGGCGAGTACTGAAGGATGTGATAGGCGCGTTCGAAGGCGTTTTTCCAGGCCTGCGGCAGGTCAAGGGTGAGGATCGGTTCGTCGATCTGCACCCACTCCACGCCCTGTGCGGCAAGCCGCCCGAGGATTTCGTTGTACACCGGCAGCAGGCGCTCGAGCAGGTCGAGCTTGTCGAAGTCGTTGCCTTTCGCCTTGCCCAGCCAAAGGTAAGTTAGCGGGCCGATGATCACCGGTTTGACGTTGTGACCGAGGGCCTTGGCTTCTTCGACTTCATCGAACAACTGCTCCCAGCTCAGCTTGAATTGCTGGTCTGCGCTGAACTCCGGGACCAGGTAGTGGTAGTTGGTGTCGAACCACTTGGTCAGCTCTTGGGCGTATTGGGTCTTGCCGTGCTCACCGCCGCAGCAGGACGACGTGGCGCCTCGGGCCATGGCGAACAGCGTGTCGAGGGTCGGCAGGCCGCGTTCGTCGCGCACACCGTCAAAGCGCTCGGGGATCACACCGAAGGTCAGCGAGTGGGTCAGCACCTGGTCGTACCAGGCAAAGTCGCCGACCGGCAGCAGGTCGATGCCGGCGTCTTTCTGCAACTGCCAGTGAGTGGCACGCAGTTCACGGCCGACCTGATTCAGGGCGGCCTGATCGAGATCGCCTTTCCAGTAGGCTTCGAGGGCTTTTTTCAGTTCGCGGTCAGCGCCGATGCGCGGGAAACCAAGGGTGTGGGCCACGGCCATGTCGAGTGTTCTCCATTGCGTAAAAGATGGCGCCATTGTCGACAGCCAGGGCAACATGAGACAAACTCAACCTTTTCGTGTTGATCACAAATTTTCCTCATGGAGCCTGCGGTGCTTGAGATCCGTCACCTGAAAACCCTGCATGCGCTGCGCGAAGCTGACAGCCTGGTGGATGCGGCCGACCGCCTGCACCTGACCCAGTCCGCGCTGTCCCACCAGTTCAAGGAACTGGAAGAACGCATGGGCATGCCGTTGTTCGTGCGCAAGACCAAACCCGTGCGTTTCACCAGTGCCGGCCTGCGCCTGCTGCAACTGGCGGACGCGACCCTGCCGCTGCTGCGTGGTGCCGAGCGCGATATCGCGCGCCTGGCCGGTGGCACCGCCGGGCGTCTGCACATGGCCATCGAATGCCACAGCTGCTTCCAGTGGCTGATGCCGACCATCGACCAGTTCCGCGATGCGTGGCCGGAAGTCGAACTCGACCTGGCCTCGGGGTTCTCCTTCGCCCCGCTGCCGGCGTTGGCCCGGGGTGACCTGGATCTGGTGGTGACCTCCGACCCGCTGGAAATCGCCGGCATCACCTACGTGCCGCTGTTCACCTACGAAGCGATGCTCGCGGTCGCCAACCAGCATGCTCTGGCGAGCAAACCGTACATCGTCCCCGAAGACCTGCTGACGGAAACCCTGATCACTTATCCGGTTGAACGCGATCGGCTGGACATCTTCACCCGCTTCCTCGAACCGGCCGACATCGAACCGGCGCAGGTACGCACGTCAGAGCTGACGGTGATGATGATGCAACTGGTGGCCAGTGGTCGTGGCGTCTGCGGCATGCCGCACTGGGCGCTGCATGAATACAGCTCACGCGGTTACGTGAAGGCCAAGCGGCTGGGTGAGAAAGGTCTTTTTGCAACGCTGTATGCGGCGATCCGTGCCGACATGCTGGACGCGCCGTACATGCGCGATTTTCTGCTGACGGCCAAGGACACGTCGTTCTCGACGCTGGATGGGGTCAGCGCGGTTCGTTGAGGCGTCATACCGAAACGGGTGGCAACCGTTCGTCTTGAAACCACGTTCACCTGTCAGATCTGACAGTAGGCGGCTATGCGTTTTCGCTGTGTGATGGAGGCCTGACTCAATTGGCCGACCTGCCGGGAGACCGCAATGAATCTTCAATCACAAGCAGTGAGCGCCGCGCTGGCCCTGTTTCCGGTGTACCCGCCGCAATGGGTAACCCCGGTGCAGCCGCCGTCGATTGCCCATGGTGGCATTCCCCTTTCTGCAATCACGCCGCAGGGGCTGGAGGTCATCATCGAGCCGATCACCGGTTTGCGGAATTGGGGCATGGCGGCTTTTGATGTCGCGACGTTGTTCGTCAACAGCGTTCGCACCAACGTCAGCAAAACCATCATGCCGGGTGAGGAAGGCAATCGCTTCCTTCTGCACCTGCCGGAGCTCTGGTTCACCAACGGTGTCAACGACGTGTTTTACCGAGTGACTCGGATCAGTGGCAATACAGATGACTCGCTCACGCTCCAACTGCTGTACCACAAGCCCGCGCCCACCATCACCGTCAGCCATCCTCCCAGCATCGGTCCGGGACAGCCAGCGGTCATCACCCTCACCGTCGGTTACGCACGGCCTTACGACACGGTCACTTTGACCATTGGCACCTGGAGCATCACGTTCACCAACCCCGATCACACCAAACCGATCACGCATACCCTGACCGCCGCCGAACTCCAACAGATCGGCGACGGCACTCATCCGGTGAGTGCCCGGGTGATTGATCAATTGACCAACAGCAATGTGTCGGCGACGACCACTATCACCATCGGTACGAAACAGGTGGTGGAACCAAGAATCACATCGCTGACAGACACTTCCGGGGCAAGCCTGCCCAACGGCGGTTCAACCATTCAGACCGGTGTCACATTGAGAGGGACTGCTGCCCCCAATCAAACGTTGCAAATTCTGCTCAACGGCACGGTGAGGCAAAACGTCACCGCTGACAACAGTGGTAACTGGAACTACAGCATTTCGGGGCTGGCGGTTTTTTCTCACACGTTCATTGCCAGGCCAGTGCCCGCCGGCGCGCCGGATTCAGCGCCATGGCGAGTCAATATCGTGTCGGAATGGAAAGATGATTACACCGACTTTCAGAACGGCTCTTACAACGGCTGGCTCCTGCATAATGCGGCCCGCTCCGGCTATATCCGGATACACGCAGGCGTGCAGGCATTCTTCAATTTCACAGATCAAGGTTCGATAAAAGGATTTGCCGGGACGGTGATGTACAAGGACTTCGATTGTCTGCCGGGAACCTATTCCTTCCGGATGCAAGCCTGCCACGTTGCCGATAGCCCTGCACCCGGTATTCCGAACCCGATCCTGCAATTGCAGTGCGGCATCGAGGGAGGTGATGGCGCGATACGCGAAGTACCGAAGAACGGTGTCTGGTATGACTTTCTGTTGAACATCAATGTCCCCGCCCGCCGTATCGTCCGCTTCTACATCCAGAACCATCAAGACAACGGCTACGGTAATGACTTCGGTATTCGCAACATCAGCGTGATCCGCAGCAGTGGGGGTGGCGGCGGAATCATGGAGTCAATGGACGAGGCCCCGCTCTATAGTGGCCCGCCTCTTCCAGCACTACCATTGGTCTGAAGCACGAACAAGGGTGAGGCCAGGCGTCTCTCTCGTTCATTCATTGCGCTAGACGTGAACTCGCCTCACACCACATATGGATCTTGTCGAAGTAATCCTCGCCGACCCGCACCGCCATCGGTTCCAGGCCGAACTGGATGAAGCCGCAGCGCTGGTACAGCTTGAACGCCGCGTCATTGCCGGCGGTGACGGTCAGTTGAATGACCTTCAGCGCCGGATGCTGCTGCGCTTCCACCAGCACCGCCTCCATCAACTTCAGGCCCAGCCCGCGCTGACGAAATTCAGCCGACACATACATGCCGAACACCGTTGCCTTGTGCCGGGCCTTTTCCCGAGGCTCGAACGCCAGGCCGACGATGCCCGCCAGGCGGCCTGCTTCGAACGCGCCAAACACCGCGTCGAGCTTGCTGGTCAGGCGCGACTCCCACCAGCTCAGCGGCATCGCCGCTCGCTCGCGCACGCTGGAGGTGAAGGCCTGCGGATGCCGGTCATACGCTTCCAGCATCAATTCCCGATAGGCCAGCGCATGACTGGCATCCAGCCGTTCGATCCACATGCTCAAGCTGCCTTGCGCTGCTCAAGCATCAGGCGCACCGCCAGGCCGCCGAGCACGAAGCCCATGAAATAACGCTGCGCCGCCAGCCATGACGGGTTGCTGGCGAACCACGAGGCGATTCCCGCCGCCGACAGGGCGATCAACAGGTTGACGCTGAAACTGACGCTGATCTGGGTCAGGCCGAGGATGATGCTCTGGCTGAACACCGAGCCGTGTTCCGGCGTGATGAACTGCGGAAACACCGAGAGGTAGAACACCGCGATCTTCGGGTTCAGGGCGCTGGTGAGAAAGCCCATGGTGATGAGTTTGCGCGACGAGTCCGCCGGCAATGCCTGCACTTCGAACGGCGAACGCGCACCGGGTTTCACCGCCTGCCAGGCCAGCCACAGCAGGTACAGCGCACCGGCCCACTTCAACACTTCATAGGCCATCGGCACCGCGAGAAACACCGCCGTCAGACCGGCTGCCGCCGCGAACATATGCACGAAGAACCCGGCCACCACGCCGAGCAGCGACGTGACCCCGGCCTTGCGCCCCTGACAGATCGAACGGGAGATCAGGTAAATCATGTTCGGCCCCGGCGTCAGTACCATCAACAACGCAGCAGCGGCAAAAATCAGCAGGTCTTGAAGCGGGATCATGACGAAGTCCTTTGTACGAATGATCAGGCGATCGCGGTCAGCGAGGCTCGATAAAACGGCAGGATCAGGTCGCGTGTCAATGGGGCGAGAACCACATCGCCGTCAGTGGCCGGGTCGATCCAGATCACCTCTTCGATCTCGGCCGCCGGGGAGACTTCGGTGTCGATGGTCAGTTGAAAGATCTCGGCCTGCACGACGAATCCTGGCTCGTTGGCGGCCGGTGCCGAGAACTGGCCGAGAAAACTCGCCTGCGCCGGATCGATCACCAGCCCCAGTTCTTCTTCCAGCTCGCGGGCCAGCGCATGCACCGGCAGTTCATGGGCCTCGATCTTGCCGCCCGGTTGCATGAACGCGGTGGTATCGCGCTTGCGCACCAGCAGGGTCTGGCCTTCGGGGTTGAGCAGCAGCGCGGCGGCAATGCGAATGGTGCGGGGGGAAACAGCGGATACAGAGGTCATGGGTCAGCCACCGGCCTTGGGAAAAACCGCAAGGATCCCATGCCGGCCGCGCCAGCGTCACCTCATACGGTCTCAAGACTGGGCCAGAAGCGCCGCTTCGCCCTCCTCCGGGACTTTCACGAACACCTTGTATTTGGCCCCCTCCATGGCTTCGAAACTGATCAGTTTGTCCACCAGCAGCGCACTCAGCACCTTACCGGCATTGAGCAGCAACATGCCGTTGTCGGCATTGAGGTTGCGCGCCAGGATCATCCCCGCCGCCAGCTCCCGGGTGCCCAACACCTTGACGCTCGGATCGGTCAGGGTGATGTCGCTGACCATCGCGCAGACCTTGATGAAGTCCTCGATCAGCTCGGGATCGTAAAGTCTGCCGGCATACTGGCGCAGGTACAGCAACGCCTCGTCGCTGTTCATCTGCCGTTCGAGAATCAACCCGCGCTGCAACTCGACGAAATCCACCGCCAGTTTCAACAGCCGCGAACCCAGGGGAATGGCCTCGCCCTTGAGCCGGTCGGGAAACCCGCTGCCGTCCCAGTGTTCCTGATGATGCAGGATCAGTCGTGCGGCATCCTTCATCGGGTCCAGGGTCATCAACAGCGACTCGCTCTGTTTCGGATAACCCCGATAGCGGTCGCGGTTAGTGCTGTGCAACAGGTCCGACGGGGTGGTCATCATGCTGTCGGTCCAGCTCAGCTTGCCGATGTTGTACAGCGCGGCGGCCATGGTCAGGTCGCGGCTGGCGGCTTCGTCCAGCCGATGCACCTTGCAATAGCCGCGTACCAGTTCGATGATCTGCCGGTTGGTCTGCTTGGCTGGCGGCAGGCGCAGGTTGGCCAGCAGCGAGAACACCTCGGTGCCGGTCACATAGCTGTGCTTGAGCTCCTCGTAGGCCAGATCGAGCATGTCGGCGGTCTGCTGCAACTCGGCGGTACGAGCGCTGACATGTTTTTCCAGGGTGCTGTTGAGCAGCTTCAACTGATCGTTCTGCACCCGGGTCAGTTGCTCCAGACGCTCGCGCTCGCGGGCCAGATGCTGATGTTCCAGGGCCTGGCGCAGGATCAGCAGCATCTCCTCGTCGTTCCAGGGCTTGCTGATGTAGCGGTCGATCTGGCCCTCGTTGATGGCCTTGATGATCGCCGAAGGGTCGGCATAGCCCGTCAACATGATCCGCGTGGTCGCCGGGTACAGCTGACGAACGCTGGCCAGCAGCGTGGCGCCGTCCATATTGGGCATCCGCGCGTCACTCATCACCAGATCGACCGGGCGTTGCGCCAGCATTTCCAGCGCCTGGGCACCGCTGCTGGCGAGCAACACCTCATAGGGCTGGCCACGCAGCAGGCGGCGCAGGCTGTTGAGGATCGACTCCTCATCATCGACCAGCAACACGGCAGGCCGATGGACCGGAGTCGGGGCGGATTGCTCTTCCATGGCGTGGCCTCGCGAAAGACGATGGACGTGGCAGGCGTGTCGACAGACCTCCTCCCTTGCCCGCGCCTGAGTGACAGGCTAGATGATTTTTGCGCCGGGACCGCGCAAGTCATCGGGTAAGGCGAAGTCCCCACAGGGCAACTATGCTCAAGTCGCTGGACGACACCATCAGCCTGCGCGCAGGCCTGTGATGAGGGGAAAAGGATGCTCCCGATGACGATCGTGCGTGAACTTGCGGGTATGGCGCCATGAGTGCGCCACCCGGACCCATCAATCGCCGTGTGCTGATCGTCGACGATACCGCGTCGATCCACGACGACTTTGCGAAAATCCTCAAGTCATCCACGGTTGAAGACGACAGTCTGGGCGAAACCGAAAGCCTGCTGTTCGGTACCCCGCCCGGCGCGTCTGCCACACAGAACGAAATTTTCGAACTGGATTCGGCCTTTCAGGGGCGCGAAGCACTGGACAAGGTCGAAGCCGCGCTGGCCGCCGGTCGCCCCTACGCCATGGCCTTCATCGACATGCGCATGCCACCGGGCTGGGACGGCCTGGAAACCATCGAGCGGCTCTGGCAGGTCGATCCCAAGCTGCAAGTGGCCCTGTGCACCGCTTATTCCGATTACTCCTGGGAAGAGATCGATCAGCGGTTGCCGCTGAATGATCGCCTGCTGATCCTGAAAAAACCCTTCGATGCGATCGAAATCCGCCAGATGGCCAGCGCCCTGACGGTCAAATGGCAAATGACCGAAGACGCCGCGCTGAAAATGAATCAGCTGGAACAAAAGGTCACCCTGCTGGCCCGCACGGACGGCCTCACCGGGCTGGCCAACCGCGCCACGCTGATCGAGCGTCTGCACCAGGCCTTCGCTGCCGCGCGCCGGGGGGCGGCGCCATTTTCGGTGTTTTACCTGGACCTGGATCACTTCAAACGGGTCAATGACACCCTCGGTCATCCGGTCGGCGACCTGCTGTTGCAGCAAGTGGCACAACGGATCAAGGCCGTGGTCCGGGAAAACGACGTGGTAGCGCGTCTGGGTGGCGATGAGTTCGCGATCCTGCAACTGGACGTCAGCGAACCGACACAGTCCGCCGCCATGGCCACCAAGATCCTTGAAACACTGCAGGCGCCCTACCAGCTGGGCGGCAACGCCGTGCGCATTTCGGCCAGCATCGGCATCAGCAGCTATGCGCCCGTCAGCTTCGATGCCGACAGCCTGTTGGGGCAAGCCGACATGGCGCTGTACCGCGCCAAGGAGTCCGGACGCGATCAGTTTCACTTCCACTCAGAGGACATCACTCGGGAGGTGGCCGAGCGCATGGTCCTTGCCGAGGAGTTGACCACCGCCCTCACCCAGGGAGGACTGAAGCTCGATTACATGCCGGAAGTGGACCTGCACAGCGGCAGGATTCTCGGCATGGCCGCACAGGTCAGTTGGCAACATCCCCGGCTTGGCCTGCTGCCGGCGTCAGCCTTCGTTCCGGCGGCGGAAAAGACCGGTGCAATCATTCCCCTCGGACGCTGGATTCTGGATCAGGCCTGCTGGCAGATGCACCGGTGGCAAAACGACGGGGTGGCTCCTTCGGTGATGGCGATCAAGATTTCCCTGGCGCAGCTCAAGTCCGGCCCCGAACTCATCTACGACGTGTTGCGCACCACGGCGCGCTGGGAACTGGCGCCATGGGACCTGCGTTTCGATGTCACCGAAGCCACCCTGGCCCAGACCCAATGGACCCACAACGATGCGTTGCCGCGCCTGCGCGAGCTGGGTGTGACCATCGCCATCGATGATTTCGGCACCGAATACTCCTCGTTCGATTACCTGAAAACCTACCGGGTCAATCACCTCAAACTTGCCCAGTCCCTGATCGACAATGCGGCCCGGGATGAAGACGGCGCCAACCGGCTGCGGGCGATCGTCAATTTCGCCCGGGACCTGGCCATCGACATCAGCGCCGAGGGCGTCCGGCCAGACGCTCAGGGCACCGCCCTCGTGCCCGGCGCACCGTTGAAAAACGTGCAGGGCTTTTGCCTGAGCGCGGCGGTCAGCCCGGAACAGGCCGCCCGACTGCTGAAGGACGCCAGCGCGGCCGCCCCGCTGCCCAGGGAGGATGAAGGATGAAAACGCCTTTTCCCCAGACCAACCGGCGCATTCTGATCGTCGACGATACGCCGGCGATCCATGCCGATTTCCGCAAGATCCTCGCCCCCGAGACGGCGGCTGAAGCGGATCTGAGCGGTCTTGAACAGACGCTGTTCGGCACCCGTCAATCGCCGCACCTGACCTTTCAGCTCGATTCCGCCTATCAGGGCCAGGAAGCGTTGAAACTGGTGCAACACGCGCTGGACGAAGGTCGCCCCTATGCCCTCGCCTTCACCGACATGCGGATGCCGCCCGGCTGGGACGGCCTGGAGACCATCGAAAAACTGTGGGAGGTCGATCCGAACCTGCAAATCGCCTTGTGCACCGCCTACTCCGACTACAGCTGGGAAGCCATGGCCGAACGGCTGGAATTCGGCGATCAGTTGCTGATCCTGAAAAAGCCGTTCGACACCCTGGAAATCCGTCAGATGGCCAATGCCCTGACCTGGAAATGGCAACTGGCCCAGGACGCGGCGCTGAAGTTGCTCAGCCTTGAGCAGACCGTCGAAGCCCGGGTGCATGAGCTGCTCAAGGTCTCGCGCCTGTTGCAGTACGACAGCCTCACTGGCCTGCCCAACAGCACGTTGCTCGGTGACCGTCTGACTCAGTCGCTGGCCGCTTGCCGGCGCCATGACAAACAACTGGTGGTGATGTTTCTCGGCCTGGATCGCTTCAAACGCATCAACAATGCCCTGGGCCATCCGGCGGGCGACGAGATGCTCAAACGGGTCGGCCAGCAACTGCTGGCCTGCGTGCGCGAATCGGA
This sequence comes from Pseudomonas sp. MWU12-2029, assembly GCF_023242425.1. Lineage (NCBI taxonomy): Bacteria > Pseudomonadati > Pseudomonadota > Gammaproteobacteria > Pseudomonadales > Pseudomonadaceae > Pseudomonas > Pseudomonas sp. MWU12-2029. The sequence continues at coordinate 345,747 of NZ_JALJDY010000004.1, forward strand.
CTCGGTGTTTCGCTATGGCTCCGACGAGTTCGTGGTGATGCTCAGCGACATCAATCACCCGCAACAGACCCGCAGCATCGCCGAAAAACTGCTGGCGGCCATCCGTGAGCCACAGACGATTGTCGGTCACGACGTCAGTGTCACCGCCAGCGTGGGCATCAGCCTTTATCCGGACGACGGGCTGGAAGCCATCGACCTGATCAAAAAAGCCGAGACGGCCATGCGCAATGCCAAGGAAAGCGGCCCGAACGAGATCGGTTTCTTCATCGAGGCCATGAACCAGCGCGCCCGGGAACAGCACGGCATCGAGTCGGGCATTCGCCTGGCCCTGCAACGGCACGAATTCGTCCTGCACTACCAGCCGAAAATCGATCTGGGCAGCGGCCGGGTGGTGGGCGCCGAGGCACTGGTGCGCTGGCAGAAACCGGGGCATGGCTGGGTGTATCCATCGGAGTTCATCCCCGTGGCCGAAGACAGCGGCCTGATCGTGCCGCTGAGCAAATGGGTGCTGGGTGAGGCGTGCCGTCAGACGCGGGACTGGCAAAAAGCCGGGTTGCCGCCGATCCGCATGTCGGTCAACACCTCGGCCATCGACTTCCGTCAGCGCCTGTTTGTCGAGGGCATCGAACAGGTGCTCAAAGAAACCGGGCTGGATCCCGCCCTGCTGGAACTGGAGATCACCGAAGGCGTACTGATGCAGAACGTCGACGCGACCATGAGCGCGTTGAACCGGCTCAAGGCGCTGGGTGTCAGGCTGGCCATCGATGATTTCGGCACCGGCTATTCCAGCCTGAGTTACCTGCGGCGGTTCCCCATCGATGTGCTGAAGATCGATCAGTCGTTCATCCGCGGCCTGAGCCATGACAGCAGCGATGCCGCGCTGGTCGGCGCGATCATCAGCCTGGGCAAGAGCCTGAACCTGAACGTCATCGCCGAAGGCGTGGAGACCGCACAACAACTGGCCTTTCTCAGGGCCCACGACTGCGAGGAGGGCCAGGGTTTCCATTTCAGCAAGGCCTTGCCGGCGGACGCCTTCGCCCGCCTGCTGGTGGCCGGGGTGCCTGGTCCCTGGAGCGTTGCATGAACACGCCGACGACAGGCCTGTCGCGCAGTGTTTTGTTCCTGATGCTTTTCGCACCCTGGGCCCATAGCGTTGCCGCGCCGCTGGACGAGCCACTGAAACCGCTGCCCGACATTCCAAAACAGGATCCGAAACGCGTCGAGCTGGGCCGCCGGCTTTTTCTCGATCCACGGTTATCCCTCAACAACACCCTGTCCTGCGCCAGTTGCCATCAACTGGACAAGAACGGCGCTGACAGCCGGGCCCTTTCCCTGGGCTTCGATGGCCAGCCGGTGGCGGTCAACACCCCGACCGTGCTCAACGCCAGCCTCAATTTCCGCCAGTTCTGGGACGGTCGCGTGGAAACGCTGGAAGAGCAGACCAGCGGCGTCATCACCAGCCCCCACGAAATGGGCAGCGACTGGAACACTGTCGTGCAACGGATTGCCGACGATTCCGGCTATCGCCAGTCTTTCAGTGCCGCCTACCCGGATGCCGTGACGCAAGCCAATATCCAGAACGCCCTGACGAGCTACGAACGCACGTTGCTGACACCCGGCTCTCGCTTCGATCAGTACCTGCTCGGCAACACCGAGATCCTGACCCTCGATGAGAAATACGGCTATCAACGCTTCAAGGATTACGGCTGCATTGCCTGCCATCAGGGCGTAAACATCGGCGGCAACATGTACCAGAAGTTCGGAGTGTTCGGTGACTACATCGCCGATCGCGGCAACCCGACGGTGGCGGATCAGGGCCGGTACAACGTCACCGGCGACGAAAACGATCGGGCCGTGTTCAAGGTTCCGAGCCTGCGCAATGTCGCACTGACCGCGCCGTACTTCCACGACGGCTCGGCGCCCACCCTCGAACGGGCGGTGGACGTGATGTTTCAGTATCAGTTGGGTCGCATGCCGAGCGAGGAAGACAAGGCGCTGATCATCGAGTTTCTCAAGACCCTGACCGGGCACTGGGAGGGTCAGTCATGATGACCACCGTCTCGGGGCGGCGCAGCCTGCTGTTGCTCAGCCTCCTGGCCGTATTGCTGGCCTCGGTCCTGGTGTTTCTCTACCTCAAGTCCAGTTCCGAGCAGACCACCACCTACACCGAATCCCGGGACCTGATCCGTCAGATCAAGCAACAGGATTCGCAGTGGGAAAGTGAAGTCCTCAAGGCCCGGGTGGCGATCACTCACAATTACGACCCGCTGGTCTCGCCGATGAACGAGATGAATCGCCTGTGGGCACGTTTCGAATCCATGGAATCCGGGCATGGACGCGACGAATCCAGGCAATGGGACCATGCCCACGAACGCTACCTGGACGCCATGCAGGAAAAGACCCGTCTGGTGGAACAGTTCAAGTCGCACAACGCGCTGTTGCGCAACTCCCTGGCGTTTCTGCCCAGCGCCGAGGATGACATTCAGGCACAACTGGCCAATCTGTCCGACCTCGACAAGATTCAATTGCAGAACATCGTCACCGACACCTATGACCTGTTGCTCAGTGCACTCGAATTTGCCCAGGTCGCCTCCGACGACAAAGCGTCCGACATCGAGGTGGGTCTGAATAAACTGGCGGTGAACGCGCAACGCCTGCCGGCGAATTTTCAGACCCCGATCCGGATCCTGAGCAATCACATTGCGCTGATCCTGCGCGAGCAACCGATCGTCAATCGCCTGCTCGATCAGATCGAGGTCATTCCCGTGGCCGAGCGTCTGGACACCATCACCAACATGCTCGACCTGGATCAGCAACAGGCCGAACGCACCGACCAGAAATACCATTTCTACCTGCTGCTGTTTTCTGTCCTGCTGATGTTGTCGCTGCTGTGGCTGGCCATCCGCCTGATCCGCAGTTTTGCCGAGATCAACCGGGTCAACGCGGCCCTGCAAACGGCCAACGATGTGCTCGAACAACGGGTCGACGAGCGCACTCGCGAACTGAAGAACGTGCAGAGCGAATTGCTCGATGCCGCGCGCCAGGCCGGCATGGCGGAAATCGCCACCAACGTGTTGCACAACGTCGGCAACGTGCTCAACAGCGTGAACATTTCCTCCGACCTGATCTCGCGAAAACTGCGCAGCAGCAAAGCCCTGGGGTTGGGCAAAGCGATGCAACTGATCAACGAACACCCGGACGACCTCGGGCCGTTCCTGACGGAGGACGCCAAGGGCAAGCTGCTGCCGGGCTACCTCAACCAACTGGTGGGCGCCATCGCCCAGGAACAGCAGGAAATGGCCGACGAACTGGCGCAGATGAACAAGAGCGTCGATCACATCAAGGACATCGTCGCCACCCAGCAATCCTATGCCGGCGCCAACAGCCTGACCGAGCCGCTGTACATCAACGAACTGCTCGAAGACGCCCTGCGCATGAACGCCGGTGCGCTGACCCGGCATCACGTCACGGTGTTCAAGGATTACGGCGACGTGCCCCAGGTGATGGGCGACAAGCACCGTCTGCTGCTGATCCTGATCAACCTGATCAGCAACGCCAAATACGCGATGTCCGACCTCAGCAACCGCCCGCGGACCATGACCCTGGGGGTGAAGATCGTCGATGAAGGTTTTCTGGAGATCAGCGTCAAGGACGATGGCGAGGGTATCGCACCGGAGAACATGACGCGGATCTTTGCCCACGGCTTCACCACCCGCAAGGATGGCCACGGCTTCGGCCTGCACAGTTGCGCCCTGGCGGCCATCGAGATGAACGGCCATCTCACCGCCCACAGCGATGGGCCTGGCCTGGGCGCCCTGTTCACTTTGCAGATCCCGCTGATCACGGTAACGGAGAACGCATGAGCGAACTGTCGAACCGCCGCATCCTGCTGATCGACGACATGCCGTCGATCCACGAAGACTTTCGCAAGATCCTCACCCCGAACCGGGCGCAGTCGGCGGAACTGGACGAGATGGAAGCGGCCCTGTTCGGCGCCCCCGCCAAGCCCCGACGGACGATGTTCGAACTGGACTCGGCCTATGGCGGCGAAGAAGGCCTGGCCAAACTCAACCTGGCCTTGCAGGAGCAATGCCCCTACGCCCTGGCGTTTGTCGACATGCGCATGCCCGACGGTTGGGACGGAGCGAAAACCATCGAGCAGTTGTGGCTGCAGGATCCGCAATTGCAGGTGGTGGTCTGCACCGCTTATTCCGACTATTCCTGGGATGAACTGCTGGATCGCCTGCACGCCCATGACCGGCTGCTGATCCTGAAAAAGCCCTTCGACAACATCGAAGTCCAGCAGATGGCCAACACCCTGCTGACCAAATGGCAGATGACCGAGCGCGCCTCATTGCAGATGCATCACCTGGAACACTTGGTGGACCAGCGCACCGCCCAGTTCAAGCAGGCCAGCGAAGCCTTGCAGCGAGAGATCGATGAGCGCAAGCAACTGGAAGGCCAGTTGGTGCAGTCGGAAAAACTCGCCTCGCTGGGGCAACTGGCCGCCGGGGTCGCCCACGAAATCAACAACCCGATCGGCTTCATTTCCTCCAACCTCGGCACCCTCGACGGTTACTTCCAGCAACTGCTGGCCATGCTCGGCGCCTACCACTCAGCGGGGCAGGCCCTGGCTGCCGAGCCGGCTGCGCAGTTGCAACAAATGCGCGAGCACTTGGAAGTGGATTTTCTGCTGGAAGACATTCCGGTGCTGATCCGCGAATCCAAGGAAGGCATCGGCCGGGTCGGGCAGATCGTCAAGGACCTCAAGGACTTTTCCCGCGTAGACACCCAGCAGCAATGGCAGTGGGCGAACCTGCAACAGGGCATCGAGTCGACCCTGAACATCGTCGCCAGCGAACTCAAGTACAAGGCCGATGTGGTCAAGGAATATCAGGACCTTCCGGAGATCGAGTGCCTGCCCTCGCAGATCAATCAGGTCATCATGAACCTGGTGATCAACGCGGCGCAGGCCATGGGTGCCGAGCGCGGCACCATCACCCTGCGCACTGCGGTGCAGGGCGAGTCGGCGATCATCGAAGTGGCTGACACCGGCTCGGGCATTGCCCCCGACACCCTGCAGAAAATCTTCGACCCGTTTTTCACCACCAAACCCGTAGGCCAGGGGACAGGGCTGGGCCTGTCCCTGTCCTATGGCATCGTGAAGAAACACGGCGGGGACATCTCGGTCAGCAGCACTTTGGGCGCCGGCACCACGTTTCGCGTGCAACTGCCATTACGCCAGACCCGGCCTGCGGCCTGATCAGGTCGCTTCCTGAAAATCCATTTCCGGTGGCTGGCGGCGGAAACCGCCGGTCAGCACCGCCAGATACACCACGCCAATCGCCAGCCAGCTCAGGCCCAGATACACCGCCAGATGATCGAGGCTGACCATCAGCCACAAGTCCGCCACCAGACCGATGAACGGGAACACCAGGAACAGCAGCAGCTCGCGCGGGCCTTTTTTCTCGCCACCGATCCAATAGTGAAAAATCACTGACAGGTTGACCAGGCTGAAGGCCAGGAACGCGCCGAAGTTGATGAACGAGGTCGAGGTGGTCACGTCGAGTTTCAGCGCCAGCAACGCCACCACGGCGCAGAGCAGGATGCTGTTGACCGGGGTGCCGAAGCGCTCGTGCAAGGTGCCGAAGAATGACTTGGGCAACACGCCGTCACGGCCCATCGCAAACAACAGCCGCGAACCGCTGGCCTGCGCCGATAGACCCGATGCGAATTGACCGACGATCAGACCGATGAGGAAGATCGACACGAACAGATCGCCACCGATGTTGCGCGCAATCTCGTAGGCCGCCGAGTCGACGTTGTCGAACTGGAACGACGGATGCGCGACCTGCACGAAGTACGACACACCGACGAAAATCAGCCCGCCGATCAGGGTGATCAGCATGATCGCCCGAGGGATGGTGCGACGTGCATCGCGGGTTTCTTCGGTGAGGGTGCTGACTGCATCGAAACCGAGGAACGAGTAGCAGGCGATGGCCGCGCCGCTCATGATCAGCGGCATCTGCATGTCGCCGTTGAAGAACGGTTTGATCGACCACAACGGCGTGCTGGCGTCGCCGCCGATGTAATGCACGCACAGGGCGACGAAGGCGACCAGCACCAGGAACTGCACCAGCATCAGCAAGGCGTTGATGCCGTTGGCCAGCTTCAGGCCGATGATGTTGATCGCACTGGTGATGCCGATGAACGCCAGCACCCAGATCCACTGCGGGATCGAGGGGAAGGCGGAAGCGAGGTACGCGGCGCCGATCAGCCAGATCGCCATCGGCAGAAACAGATAATCGAGCAGCACGGCCCAACCGGCGATGAAGCCGAGTTTCGGGCTGATGGCCTTGCGCACATAGCTGTAGGCCGAACCAGCCACCGGGAACGCGGCAGCCATGCGGCCATAACTCATGGCGGTGAAGAACATCGCCACCAGCGCCGCCAGATACGCGGCAGGCACCATGCCGGCGGTAGATTGAGCGAGGATGCCGAACGTGCCGAGGACAATGATCGGCGTCATGTAGGCGATGCCGAACAGCACCACCGACCCCAGTGAAAGGGTGCGTTGCAAACGAGCCATGGGCGACTTACTCCGGATTTTATTGGATTTATGGCAGAGGCCGAGTTCGGCGAATATTCCGGGTGTTGCTGATCGTTCCCACGCAGAGGGTGGGCACGATCGGATATCTCTTGTTCTTTAGCGCGAAGGAATCAGCAACTCCCGCAGGCCAGAAGCGTGTTCAACCACCGCCCCCGGCAACTTCAACCGCTGATCATCCAGATACCGATAATCCTTGCGCGCCAGCTCCAGCTGACCGAAATCCAGTTCAATGCTGATCCGCCCTTCCTCACGCCCGGCCTCGAACAGCACCGTACCCAGCGGATCCACCAGCGCACTGCCGCCGGCGAACATCAGCCCGTCATCCCCGGCTTCCACGCGGTTGACCATCAGCGCAAACGCCTGGTTTTCCTGGGCCCGGGCCATGATCGCGGTGCGGTGGGTCGGGCCGTAAGGGTCCATGTTGCCGTTGGTGACGATCAGCAATTCAGCGCCCAGTTGCGCCAGGGCACGGGCCGATTCCGGGAACTCGATGTCGTAGCAGATCAGCAGACCGACACGCACGCCGTTCCACAGACACGTGGCGTAACGATCGCCGGCCTCGAACACACCGCGATCGGAGGCCCAGAGGTGGGTCTTGCGGTATTTCAGGGCGATGCCTTCGGGGGTGATCAGCAGCGTGGTGTTGTAGAAACGGCCGTTGTCGTTTTCGGCCATGCCGATCACCACGGCGAGGTTGCGTTCGCGGGCTGCGGCCTGCACCGCGCTGACGGTCGGCCCGTCCAGCGGCTCGGCGATTTGCGCCACGGTGTCGGCGCTCGGGAAGCCCATCAGGTGGGTCTCGGGGAACACGATCAGTTGCGTGTCGGCCGGGCACCCGGCAATCGCCGCCAGGGCGCGTTCGAGGTTGTACGCCGTGTCTTTGTCACGGCCCGCCAGTTGGGCGAGTTCGACTTTCATGGGGAGTCCTTGTTATGAGCGCCGGGCGCCGAAAGATTGCCCGGCGACTGTCTGTGGGCCAGTATGCTCGGCATTCGACCGGCCAGGGAATTACGCGGCCGGGGTAACCCGATAGGGGTAGAGGCATGACTGTTTCGTTTGACGACATCACCTGGCACCGCGCCGTCGGGCAGTTGATCGACGCCCTCGACAAGCCGAATTTCTGGGCGCAACTGGTGCGCCTGCTCGACCAGTACGTCACGTTCGATAGCTGGGTAGCCCTGCTGTTCAGCGCCGACCGTCACCCGCAGGTGTTCGCCGAATGCCCGGGGGAAGACGGCAGTCCCGACCAGTTGTTCCAGGATTACCTGCGCGGGTTGTATCTGCTCGACCCGTTCTATATCGCCTGCCGCGAGCAATCGCGCACCGGGTTGTACCGCCTGTCGGAGGTCGCGCCGGAGCATTTCGAGCTGACCGAGTATTACCAGCGATACTTTCGTCTGAATGTGGTCGCCGACGAAATCCAGTTCAATTGCCAGCTCGAAGGCGACCGCACGCTGTGCCTGTCACTGGGCAGCAAGCAACGCTTCAGTGGCGAGCAGATTGCCCTGCTGTCGCTGATCCAGCCGTGGGTGCTCGGCCTGCTGCGCCAGCGCCTGCCTTACGAAATCAATGAAATCGTCGCCCTCGCCCCGTCACCGGCGCAACCGGACTGGCGGGTGCAGCTCGAAGCGTCGGTGCAGCAACTCAAGGGCGCGCAACTGACCGCCCGGGAACTGGATGTCGGGCGTTTGATGCTCAGCGGTTGCTCCAGTAAAGAAATCGCCCGTAAGCTGGAAATCTCTGTTGAAACCGTGAAAGTCCATAAGAAACACATGTACAGCAAGCTGGGGATCAAATCCCAGTCGGAGCTGTTTTCGATCTTCCTGCAGGCGCAGAACGCCTGACTGCCGCAAAAAAATCTGTCCGAACCAAGGAAACCGTATGAGCCTGTCACTCCTGAGCCGCTACGCCTTCTTTGCCGTCTGCGTGATTTTCACCCTCGCCAGCCTGCCCTTTCTCGACCATGACTGGCTGTGGCCGATCACCGCCGTCACCGGGGTGCTGAGCCTGCTCGGCCTGTTCGATCTGATGCAGAGCCCCCACGCGGTGCGCCGCAACTACCCGATCCTGGGCAACATCCGTTATCTGGTCGAGGGGATTCGCCCGGAAATCCGCCAGTACCTGCTGGAATCCGACAGCGACGCCCTGCCCTTCTCCCGCGCCCAGCGTTCGCTGGTGTATTCGCGGGCCAAGAATGAAAGCGCCGACAAACCGTTCGGCACCCTGATCGACGTGTATCAGTCCGGTTTCGAGTTCATCGGCCACTCGATGCGCCCGGCGCCGCTGAGCGACCCGAACAGTTTTCGCGTCACCGTTGGCGGCCCGCAATGCACCCAGCCGTATTCGGCGTCGGTGTTCAACATCTCAGCCATGAGTTTTGGCTCCCTCAGCGCCAACGCGATCCGCGCGCTGAACCAGGGTGCGAAACTCGGCAACTTCGCCCACGATACCGGCGAAGGCAGCATCAGCCCGTATCACCGCGAACACGGCGGCGACCTGACCTGGGAACTGGGCAGCGGCTATTTCGGCTGCCGCACCAGCGACGGCCGCTTCGACCCGGAACGTTTCGCCGCCCAGGCACAGACGCCGCAAGTGCGGATGATCGAAATCAAGATGAGCCAGGGCGCCAAACCCGGCCACGGCGGGATTCTGCCCAAGCACAAGGTGACCCAGGAAATCGCCGATACCCGTGGCATTTCCATGGGTGAAGACTGCATCTCGCCGTCCCGCCACAGCGCGTTTTCCACACCGATCGAGATGATGCATTTCATCCAGCAACTGCGTGAGCTGTCGGGCGGCAAACCGGTGGGCTTCAAGTTCTGCCTCGGCCATCCGTGGGAGTTCATGGGCATCGCCAAGGCCATGCTGGAAACCGGCATCCTCCCGGACTTCATCGTGGTCGACGGCAAGGAAGGCGGCACTGGCGCGGCACCGGTGGAGTTCACCGACCACATCGGTGTGCCGATGCGCGAGGGCCTGTTGTTCGTGCACAACACGCTGGTGGGCCTGAACCTGCGGGACAAGATCAAGCTCGGCGCCAGCGGCAAGATCGTCAGCGCCTTCGACATCGCCAGCGTGCTGGCCATCGGCGCCGACTGGGCCAACTCGGCGCGGGGCTTCATGTTCGCCATCGGCTGCATCCAGTCGCAAAGCTGCCACACCAACAAATGCCCGACCGGCGTCGCCACCCAGGACAACCTGCGCCAGCGTGCGCTGGTGGTGCCAGACAAGGCTCAGCGGGTCTATAACTTCCATCGCAACACGTTGAAGGCGCTGGCGGAAATGCTCGCCGCCGCCGGCCTCGATCATCCGTCGCAGCTCTCGGCCAAACATTTGGTACGGCGCATGTCGGCCACCGAGATCAAACTGTTTTCACAGCTGCACGTGTTCCTGAAACCGGGGGAATTGCTCACCGGGGAAGTGAACGGCGAGTTCTATTCGCGGATGTGGCAGATGGCGCGGGCGGACAGCTTTGAGCCGCAGGACATCGCGGCGGCCTAGTCGATGTCAAAGCGCTAGCCGGATCAGGCTGGCGCTTTCAGGTCCGAGAGCGGCGAAACAATACAAACCGGAAAAAACAGTACCCCAGCAACAGATTCAACAGCGAAAACACAGACACCGTCGCCAGCCCCGGCAAATTGCGCGTATCACCAAACACACCCGTGCCATAACTCACAACACCCATCACGCCCATGAACCCCAGGTACTCCAACACAGACGTTCCGGTCTCGAAGGTGTAGAGCGCGTTCATGTAAAACGAGAAAGCGGCGGCGATGCAAAACGCGGCGAAGTTACTCGCCGACTGAGTCGCCTGAACGGCGCTGGTCAATACGAAAAAGATCTGCCAGTGAATCAACGTGCCGGCAAGGCCGATTGCCGTTTGTGCGGAAAACCCTTTCCACAAGATTCTCATCGCCAATCCTTGCTGTCGCGGCAACCGTCGAGCGTTTCAAGTTAGGGCAGCGCGTGGGCGGGGTCTACTGTCAGAAATTACAGGTCGGCGGTGGTTTCTGACCAACGGTCACCATTGCAGCAATCGGCCATGAGGCGGCTCTTTCATGACGATGAAACCGTAATCGCCGATCAGGTAGATGCGGTAATAGAGGCTGTCCACAAGAGCTGGAAAACCCTGATAGCCGACGCGGGTGGCGTTGCGTCGTTCGCGTTCGGCTACCACGTTGGTGATGCCGGCCGATGGCAGGTTTTCCGCGAGCATGAAGTAGTCGATGTTCAGCAGGTAACGCAGTACCGGCAGCTGTTTGAACGTGCCCGTCGCACTTGCCAGCCAGCGGTCGGAGTAAGTGACCGACATATAAATCCGCTTGGCGTCACGCAATTCGCGATGGGAGGAAATGTCATGACTCAGGCTGTAGAGAGCACTGCTGGCGAAGGTTTTTTCCATCGTCAGCACCTGCCCGTACGCAAAGGACAGCGACAGCGTGGCCAGAAGAGGAATCGCCAACAGCAGGGGCAGCCGCGAGTGCAGCGACGTCAATCCGATACAGGCAAGATAGAACAGCAGCATCAGCAGCACGCCGAACCCCATCAAGGTTCGTGCACCTTCATTGAAGTCGCGAAACAACAGCGTCATGCCCGGCACGAGCAGCACAATCAGCGGCAAGGTCAGCAGGCAGCCAAAGCTCAGGAGCAGGGCCTTTGCGGGTGGTTCCCGGCGCAGGCGAATCTGCCGTCCTATTCGCACACCACCGAATAAGGCACACACCAGCAACACGACGAACACTGCCGTGTAGCCACCGTGAAACAGCAGCGCCACCTTCTCCAGAACCCGGCCAGAATTGATGCCGATCTGCAACAGTGGATCAGCACTGAAGTCGAGCAATTCGGTGCGTGTGGAATCCGTGAACGGATAGGCCGTGATCGCGTAGATCGACACGCCCAGCACCAGTTGCGCCAGCTTCCAGCCCGCCAGTTGCCAGAGGTCTGCCCAGGGCATGTGCCGATGAACAGCCCTGAGCAATTCCACACAGCACAGTCCGAGAAACACGTTGAGGCTGATCTGATACAGCCCGATCGCCAGCGCCAGCAACACCGATGGCACCAACCATCGCTGTATCCGGGAAGTGCCGCCAAAAGTAATCGCGTAAATCACCGCGACCAGACTCAGAGCCATGCCGGCCCCGTCGTATTGATAGGACAGGTTCTGCAACAGGAACGGGTTGTACCAGAGCGGCAACGGCACCAGACAACAGGCCAGCGTCGGTTCGGGGAAATAGTGAAAGGTCAGGCGGGTCAGGGCCAATGACATGGCCAGTGTGGCGAGCAGCAGCGGCAAGGGAAAGATGTTCGGCGCAGCGCCGGTGAACGTCAGCGCTTTATACAGCCAGTCCATGAACAGGCGCCCCTGCCCGGCCCACACATTGCCGGCAGCCAGGGTGCGCCAGTTGTCGTCGATATAGGGGAAGTCGGCGAGGAGCAGCGGCAGGATGTACAGCGTCGTGGCGAGCAGGAAAAACAGCACGACCTGACGGCGGCCGAGTTCGCGGTCGACAAAATCACTCATCCTCATGTCCGTGCCTCTGAAATCGTTGCCACCGATTCGATCACTAAACGTTGGAAAGCCGCTACTGTCAGGAATTACAGGTTAGCCGCCCTTTCAGACGAGCGGATGGGCATGTCCGAGCCATTGAATATCCTCATCCCGGAAAAACAAAAGCCCCGATCATGATAATCAGGGCTTTTGGCACAACAGGCATTACGCCTTACGAAGCCGAACGCACCGCACCTTGCGACGCATCGGTCGGTTGCAGCTTGAACACGTAGAACAGAACGGTCAGCAGCACCAGGAACGCCGGGCCGACATACAGCGCCACGCGGGTATCCGGGAAATACGCCATCAGGCCCACCACCAGCACCAGGAACGCCAACGCCAGATAGGAGCTGACCGGGAACAGCCACATCTTGTATTTCAGGCCGGCACGTTCGCTGGCACTCAGGCCTTTGCGGAATTTCAGCTGGGCCAGCAGGATCATCACCCAGGTCCAGATCGCGCCGAAGGTGGCGATGGACGTCACCCAGACGAAGACTTTTTCCGGTACGAGATAATTCAGCAGTACGCCCAGCAGCAGGGCGAAAATCGACAGCAGCAACGCCCGACGCGGCACGCCGTTGGAGGTCTTGGCGAAGGCGGCAGGCGCCTGGCCGTTCTGCGCCAGGCTGTAGAGCATGCGCCCGGTGCTGAAAATGCCGCCGTTGCACGACGACAGTGCGGCAGTGATCACCACGAAGTTAATGATGCCGGCGGCAGTCTTGATGCCCAGACGTTCGAAGGTCATCACGAACGGGCTGCCCTGCGTGCCGATTTCATTCCACGGGTAGATCGACAAAATCACGAACAGTGCGCCGACGTAGAACAGCAGAATCCGCCAGAACACCGAGCCGATGGCACCGGGAATGGTCTTCTGCGGGTTCTTCGCTTCACCGGCGGTCAGGCCGATCATCTCAACGCCCAGATAAGCGAACATCACCATCTGCAGCGACATCAGCACGCCCGTCACGCCGTTGGGCATGAAGCCGCCATGGGTCCACAGGTTGGAAATCCCCAGCGCCACACCGTCGTTACCGAAACCGAAGGCGATGATGCCGATGCCGCCGAGCACCATGGCGATGATGGTGACGATCTTGATCAGGGCGAACCAGAACTCGAATTCACCGAAGGCCTTCACCGCGATCAGGTTGATCGAGCCCATGCTGACCAGCGCCGCCAGCGCCCAGATCCAGCGCGGCACATCGGGGAACCAGATGCCCATGTACACCGCCACCGCCGTGATTTCCGCGACGCAGGTCACCAGCCACAGGAACCAGTAGTTCCAGCCGGTGAGAAAGCCTGCCAGCGGGCCGAGATAATCCTGTGCGTAACGGCTGAAGGAACCCGCCACCGGGTTGTGCACGGCCATCTCGCCGAGGGCACGCATGATCACCAGGATCGCCAGACCACCGATGATGTAGGACAGCATGATCGCCGGGCCGGCCATTTCGATGGCCTTGGCGGAACCGAGAAACAGACCGACACCGATACAGGCGCCGAGCGCCATCAGACGGATATGCCGTTCGCCGAGTTCGCGTTTGAGTGGACCGCCGTTCGCGGTCTCGCCATGGGGCGGGTGATTGCCGACTGGCATGGGGGACTTCCTCGTCTTGTTATTGGATAGACCACCGAGTGTCGAAGCGTCGGCCGATAAGCCCTGGCTTCCCGACACCGCGCCGGCCTCGTGGGCGGACGCGTCCTTCAGGTCCGGGCCTGAGGATCAGAGGGGCTGGCAGTATAAAAAGCTTCCGGCAGGATATTTCACTCTAAAAGACGCGATATTCAGCGACAAAATTCGCCAACCATCGAACTTTCGAGACAAAAACTCCTGAAAAAAACGGATTATTCACTGCCGAAATGGGCGCCGAGTATTGCACAGCAATGGTGCAGCGTCATGCCCCTACCCAAGTCGTATTTACCCGCGAACCGCTCTGATCCGCCATTTTCCGGGACCTGAACAGGCGTTGCTGCCGGATTGCCCACTGCGCAGATTTGTTCAGGGTCGAAGCTTCACAATTTTTTCACCCGCGCCAACCACCGACTAAGCTTCAGTCAAGTCCGATCAATCTGCGTGAATGGATCAATCGACTATGGGCGCTTTGTGGCAAACCGATTCGAGTGAAAAAGTGGTTCCGACTGAACGTGTGGATGAAGCGCCTGTCCCTGAGAAACCCCGTCGTAACCGGCATGGGTGGAAGGCTTTCTGGCTGTTGCTGGTGATCATTGCGATTGTGGTGGGCCTGGCCGCGATGAAGGAAATGCGCACCTCGCGTTTTCAATCCCGCGAGGTCAGCCAGTACGCCGCCAGATTGACCTATGAACTGCAACCGGGCCCCAGCGAAGCCATTCGTTATCCGGGCAACGGACCATTCGATCTGCGTCTGGGCTACAGCTCGCTGGACGAATTTCTGCCACGACTGCTCAAGCGCAATTACGTGATCACCGAACAGACGCGCTTCTCGCCAGCGCTGCTCGGCTATACCGACAAGGGCCTGTTCGTGCCCTACTCCGAGAAAATCCAGGCCGGGCTGTCGATCACCGATTGCCGCGCCGCGCCGCTGTATCAGTACAACTATCCACAGCAGCTGTATTCGAGTTTCGAGTCGATTCCGCCGGTGGTGGTCAACAGCCTGTTGTTCATCGAAAACCGCTTCCTGCTCGACCCCAAACAACCGCTGGCCAACCCGGCGGTGGACTGGCCGCGCTTCGGCATGGCGGCGTGGTCGCAGGTTGCCAAGTTGCTGCACTTGCCGGGACAGTCGGCGGGCGGCAGCACGCTGGCCACGCAGCTGGAAAAGTATCGCCACTCGCCCGACGGACTGACGGTGAACGGTGCCGAAAAAATCCGCCAGATGATTTCCGCCAGTGTGCGCGCCTATCAGGCCGGTCCGGATACCTTGCCGGCGCGGCGCAACATCATTCGCGACTACCTCAACAGCGTGCCGTTGTCAGCGGTGCCGGGGCATGGTGAAGTCCACGGCATGGCAGAAGGCTTGCGGGTCTGGTACGGCGCCGATTTCAACGAAGCCAACAAAAAACTCGCCAGTACCGCGACCGATCCACAGACCCTCGCCGACAAGGGCCTGGCCCTGCGCGAAATGCTCTCGCTGATGATCGCCCAGCGCCGTCCGTCCCATTACCTGACCAAGGGCCGGGAAGAGCTGGCCGATCTCACCGACAGTCACCTGCGTCTGCTCAAGCAGAATGGCGTGATCGACAACGCGCTGGCCGATGCCGCCCTCGCGAGCAAGGTCACTTACCGCGACTGGCAGACCCAGCCGACGATCCAGCCGATCGAAACCAACAAAGGCATCAGCGTCGCCCGCAGCCGTCTGGCCTCGATGCTCAATCGTCCGCTGTACGACCTCGACCGCCTCGACCTCTCGGCCACCAGCACCCTGCAAGGCGAGCTGCAAACCCAGGCCACCGCCTACCTGAAAAAACTCGCCGACCCGGCCTACGCCGCCGAAATCGGTCTGCTCGGCGAACGTCTGCTGACGCCCACCAGCACCACTCAAGTGCGCTACAGCTTCACCCTGTTCGAACTGACCCCGGACGGCTCGCGGGTGCGGGTACAGACCGACAGCACCGACCAGCCGTTCGACATCAACGAGGGCAGCAAACTGGAACTGGGCTCCACGGCGAAGATGCGGGTGCTGACCACCTACCTGCAAATCATCTCCGAGCTGCATGACAAGTACGGCGCCATGAGCGTGCCGGAACTGAAGAAAGTCGACGTGCCGGATCAGGACCGCCTGACCCAGTGGGTGATCGATTACCTGATCCAGAACAAGGATCACGATCTGTCGAAGATGCTCGGTGCCGCCCTCGACCGCAAATATTCCGCCAGCCCCGGCGAGGCGTTTTTCACCGGTGGCGGGCTGCACGTGTTCCATAACTTTCGCAAGGAAGACAACGGCCGCATGCCGACCTTGCGCGATGCCCTGCGCGAGTCGATCAACCTGCCGTTCATTCGCCTGATGCGCGATCTGGTGCGCTACACCACCTACTCCGGCCCCAACAACAGCGCCGAGCTGCTCAAGGATGATCGCGACCCGCGGCGTCAGGAATACCTCGCTTCGTTCGCCGACCGCGAAGGCACTTCGTTCCTGCTCAAGTTCTGGAAGAAGTACAAGAACAAGGACACCCAGGCCCGCCTCGACACCTTCCTCGACAGCATGCGCCCGACGCCGATCCGCATGGCCGCGGTACACCGTTACCTGCTGCCCAACGCCAGCCAGGAAGACTTCAACAGCTTTGTCCGCTCGCATCTGAAAGGCGTGAAAATCACTGAAAAACTCACCGACGAGCGCCTCGAGCGGCTTTATCTGGCCTACGGCCCCGGCACCTACGATTTGCCCGACCAAGGCTTCATCGCCAAGGTCCACCCGCTGGACCTGTGGCTGATCGGCTACCTGCTCAACCACCCGGACGCGACCTGGGGCCAGATCGTCAAGGCCAGCCAGTTCGAGCGTCAGGAAGTCTACAGCTGGCTGTTCAAGAGCAAGCACAAGGGCGCCCGGGACAGCCGGATCCGCACCATGCTGGAGATCGAAGCCTTCCTCGATATCCATCAGCGCTGGCAGAAAGTCGGCTATCCGTTCGATCACCTGGTGCCGTCGCTGGCCACCGCCATCGGCAGCTCCGGCGACCGCCCCGCCGCGCTGGCCGAGTTGATCGGCACCATTCTCAATGACGGCGTGCGCATGCCGACCCTGCGCATCGACAGCCTGCATTTTGCCGCCGGCACGCCTTACGAAACGAAACTGGTCAATGATCCCCATGTCGGCAAACGGGTGATGCCGTCGGAAGTGGCCACCGCCATGCGCGAGGCACTGTCGCAAGTGGTGGACTCGGGAACCGCCAAACGTGTTTCCGGCAGTTTCAAACTGAACGATGGCACACCGCTGACCATGGGCGGAAAAACCGGTACCGGCGACAACCGCATCGAGGCCATCGGTTCCGGCGGGCGCATTTTGAGTTCCAAGTCGATCAACCGCACGGCAACCTTCGTGTTTTACATCGGCGATCACCATTTCGGCACGCTCACCGCGTTCGTTCCGGGACGCTCGGCAGAGAACTTCAAATTCACCTCGGCCCTGCCGGTGCAGGTGCTCAAGGGCATGGCGCCGATCCTGATGCCGTATCTGCAACCGGGCAGCGATTCGCAATGCCGGCCACCGCAGGCTCCCCAGGTGGCGCTGACGAACCCGCCGTCGCTTAACCCCGATTGAAGTTGTGGAGGCAATAACTAATTATTTTATGCATTCCAATATTCAATGTTTCGCCTGCCAGGTTCGCACTCGAACAGCAGGCTTTTGAACTAATTTTCTGCCCCCTTGAACGTTAGGCTGAATCTTCCTGACTTATTCAAGGCTGTACCCATGACTGCAACAACTGAATACAAAGGGCAACATTACGAATTAATCAAATCGCGGATCGATCCGGTATTTATCGATATGAAACCG
Source organism: Pseudomonas sp. MWU12-2029 (assembly GCF_023242425.1). Taxonomy (NCBI): domain Bacteria; kingdom Pseudomonadati; phylum Pseudomonadota; class Gammaproteobacteria; order Pseudomonadales; family Pseudomonadaceae; genus Pseudomonas; species Pseudomonas sp. MWU12-2029. The sequence goes on from NZ_JALJDY010000004.1 coordinate 363,370, forward strand.
CAACACGGCGAAGCGTTGAGAAAGATCAAACCTCGCCGTGAGTCGTGGATGACGCCGCCACTGGCCCGGGTCAATAAAAACGCCTGGGCAGCCCGTAACAGTGCCGACAAGGCACTGAACCGACTGAAAGACATTCACTCGTTTGCCAAACCGCTGCTGAAAACCCGTTTGCGGGAAAGAACCGGCATCGACGTCGATATCGAGAACACGGTTCTGATGCTGTACCGCGAAGCCAGATCGCCCTGGTACGTGATAGAAACATTGAGTGGTTCAACCACAAGAAAAGTGTCATTGCTCGAAGCCGCATTGAACAACTTTTCCCATAACGAAACTTACGCCTCGAACTCCGCGTTTCTCGTCAAAAGAGAACATGTGAACGATCAGTACGATATTTCGCCACTTGATCGGCTGATGACCGTTGCCCAGTTCCAGACGCTGTGTCGGGAACTGGATATCGGCAGGCTCTATCAAGCGCACCTGCAGGACATGCTGTTGAACGACGAGCCGGTGGCGCGCAGCTATATGCAGTCACTGATTGTGCAGAGTCACAAGGCCACGCTGCAGGCAGCCGCGCACATGGCGTTGGCGCGAAAGGAGATCAGCCGCGAAGGCTTTCAACTGATCCGCGCCCTGCTCGATGGTCGCGTGGCGCTCAAGCTCGGCCAGCAGCCGATGCACGCCTGCGAACTGAACATCATGGATCTGAAGCTGACCGGCATCCTGATCCTGCGTCCCGATCCCGCTCAGCCGCTGCATTCCTCGCGGGTCATCGTCTACGTCCCCCACGACCCCGAACATCCGTTGAAGGAATACGACTCCCACCTCGCCTTTCTCAAGGAACTGTCTGCTCAGTTGCAGAGGAACGAAACCCTGGCCTCCACCGGTGGCAATTACTGGCAGTTCTTCAGTCAGTTCGTCGATCACCATGAGCGCGGGCACTTTTTTGCCGATCTCAAACAGCGTCTGACGCATGTGAATTGGTATCCACACGAACGCGGAGACTCGCGTCCGTCCTGGCGCGAAACACCGATCAGCAACCCGAACCTGCAATACGGCGCAACAGCCATCACCGGGGCACTGTGGGAGTCCCTCTATCAGCGGCAGCTCGACAAGATCCTCAACGATGCACGCAACATCGCCGTGCCTACCGCCGATGCAGACAAAAATGCTCGCGCAGACTGGTGGGCGAACATCTTCAAGATTGCCCAGGACATCCTGAACGTGGCGGTGATGGTGGCTGCGCCCTTCGTGCCTGTCGTCGGCCTTGCAATGCTCGGCTACACCGCCTGGCAATTGACCAACGAGGTCATCGAAGGTGTGGTGGATCTGACACTGGGCCATTGGGAGGAAGCCGCGGAGCATGTGGTGGGGGTGGTCAACGATGTATTGCAACTAACGGCTTTCGCCATTGGCGGCGTCATCGCCAAGCCGTTGCTGCTGAAGCTGTCTCCCTTGATTGAAAACATGAAAACGATACGTTCGTTCGATGGCAGCACACGCTTGTGGCACCCGGATCTCAAACCGTACGAGCAGTCGCAACTGACGCTGCCGGGTGGCTCAAAACCTGATGCTCTGGGCCTGCATCAACATGCAGGCAAGACTGTTCTGCCGCTGGAGGGCAGGCACTATGCGGTCAGGTTCGATCGCCACAGCGGTCACTATCGTGTCGAGCACCCTTCCCGACCGCAGGCTTATTCACCACGACTGCAGCACAACGGTCGGGGGGCCTGGACTCACGAGGCCGAGTCACCCCATGAGTGGGAAGGCGCGCGCCTGATGCGCCGGATCGGGCATTCGGTCGACGGTCTGAGTGACGCCGAGCTGGAACAAATACGCCACATCAGTGGCACGCCGTTCGACTCGCTGCGCCGGATGCATGTGGAAAACACCCCGCCACCGCCGTTGCTGGACGATACGCTCACCCGCTTCAAGACCTGGCAGGAAGCCAGAAACATCGGCGAACTCATTCGTACCGGGCAGCCGCTTTATCCGGAGTCGCACTGGTTCGACCGGACAGTCCCTGACATGCCGGGCTGGCCTGCCGACAAGGCCCTGAAGGTCTGGCAAAACAACGATCTGACCGGTGCTTACAGGCTATACGGCAATCCCCGGGCTTCTGACGGTCAGACACTGTCCATCGGCATCGACGATGTAATGGACAACAAACTCCCTGAACGGCTGGTGGACTTTCTCGGCGACGCCGACATGCAATCCCTGCTCGGCGGGAACTATCCGAAAGCCCGACGAGCGCAAATCCTGCGCATCCGCCTGGCCGATATCGTGCGAACCCGGGAAGGCGAAATCTTCGATTATCACTACCGTTTCAAGAGTCGCACTGTCGATACGCTGGCCCAGATAGTCCAGCGCCGGTTCCCGCGCTTGTCCGCACGGCTTGCCGAATCGGTGGCCAGCGAGGCGACAGCTGCCGAACACAGCATCATGACCGACCAGCAACGCATCCCGTTGCGACTGAAGAGTCAGGCTCGCGAAATCGAATTCGAGGTTCTGGCGACCCGGGCAAACGAGGTGATGCACGATCCGGCGTTGTTGACACCCGGCAACGAACGGCTCGCCCTCAATGCCCTGAAAATTTACACCAACGTCTTCGAAAACCTGCGCATTGAGGTGCGAGATGGCTCTGATGACGGCCCGTTGCGGTGCAGCGCCGGCCGAGAGGATGCCGCCACGGTGCACAGGCTGATCAGGAATGAACACGGCCGTTATGAAGTGCATGACCGCGCTGACAACAGGCTCCAGGACGCCAGCGATTTCTATGAAGCCGTTCTGTCGGCCATTCCCGAAACCAGGCGCACGGCGCTGGGCTACCGCACAGGTCAAGGGAGAATGCTCAAGCGATGGGTGATGGAATTGACGGAGGCGCCAGCCGAGCGCCGGATCGTGCTGGCGCGCCCTCCCATCCGCCCGTTCGTACCGCTGGAAACCGAATTGTTGTTGCGCGGCCCGAGGCTTTCCAAGGCGCCGCTGACCGTGGAAGAGAAAGTCAGAAACCTCTACCCGCATTTCAGCGAAACAGAGGTGGCGACGTTCACCCGGTCATTGCACTCCACGGGGGATGCACACTGGAAAATCGCGCGGCTTGAAAGTGAACTCAAGACGTTGAAGGAAAAACTGGAAACCTGGAGACAGAGCTTCCTGAACAACTGGGATGCCGACACCCCCGATGCCAATCTGCCCCGCGCCTATCATGACTATCAGCACAACGGCGGTCGCTTCATCGCCGACCGCCTGCTGGAGTGTTTCGAACGCAGATCAGAAGTGTTCCTGGAGCGCAGCACCAGTCTTGAGAGCGGCTACGCGCTGGACTTGTCGAAAGAGATGCGGCCCCATGACCTTCAACACTGGTGGGGCCAGTTGCCCGACGGCCTCAAACCCTGGCTCGATCAGATCACGACACTGAACCTGGATGGTCAGAGATTCTCTTCGACCTCCAGCGGGCTGTTGAAGGATTTCCCTCAGTTGCGTCAACTGAGCGCCAGACACTGCGGTCTCAAGACCCTGCCGGTCGGCATCGGTCAGATGCAGCGTCTGGAAACCCTGCGTCTGAGCGACAACCAGCTGCAACTGACACCCACCAATGCGCAGCAACTGAACACGCTGACACGCCTGGAAACCCTGAGACTGGACAACAATCCTGTCAGCATGCCGCTGTCGGTCGGGCGTATGCCGAGGTTGCGAATCCTGAGCCTGATCAATACGCAGATCGACGCCTGGCCGCTGGGCCTGTTCGATGTTCCACGCCCCCGAGGATTTTTTCTCGATCTGGGCAACAATCCGCTCAGATACATCCCCGAAGTACGGCCCGGTTCCGATAAGGCACGATTGATCGCCCGTACCCGCGTCCATCTGGATCAACTCACCCGACGAGCCCGCACCACCTACGAGCAATATCGAAGGTCAGTGGGTATGCGCCCTTCGCAAAGCTACGCGACCATTGCCGAAGACTTGCTGGAGCAATGGCCGGTTTCCGTGGACACCGAACTGGCTGATGAAACACCCGGCATCGGGGCTCTTCGCCCCGAGGCGTGGCACGAACTGGCAAGCGAACCCGGCTCCGATGGTTTTTTTCAGGTGCTGCAGGATCTGACCCGTTCTGCCGATTACGAACAGGGTGGCGAGGCACTGGATCAGTTGACCGACCGTGTCTGGCGCATGATCGACGCCATGGACATCGACACCCGGCTGCGCGAAGAGCTGTTCCTGATGTCGACCGATCCCGAAGGTTGCGAAGATGCCGGAGCCCAGTTGTTCAACAGCATGGGGATTCGCGTACTGGAGTCGGAGGCACGCACTTTTTCCAGTTCTCCCGAGGAGCTTGAACGCCGATTGGTGACACTGGCCAAAGGTGCTGCGCGACTCAGGCAGGTCAACGAGATTGCCCGGGCCGATATCGCCGGCCGGCAAGGAGAACCGGATGAGGTGGAAGTCCATCTGGCCTATGAAACGGGTCTGGCCAGACGCCTTGAACTGCCCTGGCAGTCCGAAGCCATGAAATTCCGTCAGGTCGCCGGGGTCAGCGATAAAACCATCGATGCCGCCTACGACCGGATCATCGACGATGAAGCCGGTGACGGATTGGTAGAGCAGATGATCGACCAGCCATTCTGGGAGCGTTATCTGCGGGAAACCTGGTCAGGGGAGCTTGCAGCCAATACCCGCCGGTTTCAGGAAAAGGCCGATCTGCTGATCGATCTGCAGACGGCCCAGGAGCGCTGGGTCGAGTCGGCCGACCGTTCACCGCCACTCAGGCAGGCGCTCGCCGAACTGGCGCGCCGATTGTCCATACCGGACGCGGTCGTCTTCACACCGGAAAAGATGAGCCAGCAGACCTTCGACCGGCTGCTGGAGGACTTGGGCAAGCAGGAGAAAGCGTTGAACAGAAGACTGACACGCGAAGCGATGACACGCGCAGGTATCTGAGCCCTTGAACGGCATCCTGAAGACAACCCTTGCTGGTTGTCTTCAGGACCTGCGCTACACCTCCGAATCCCAGATCACCGTGACATTACCGGCGTATCGCCTGGCCTGGCCGGGCTGCAACATCTGTTCGACATACTCCCTGGGTACTTCGAAATGCAACGTGCCCGCGGTCCGGTCCAGAAACCGGTCCGGTTGAAATCCCGGAGCATTAGGGCTGGAGGTCAGCGGCCGACGGCGCACCGGCTGGCCTGCATGGTCGGTGATACTGTCGGGCAGGCTGACGCTCACGAACACCTGTGCATCGGCTCCGCCGCCCTCCGTGTCCCGTAACCCGCAGGACTGCGCGCCGCCATGCTGGCATTCGATAAACATCTTGAACCGCGACGACGACGAAATATTGAAGGTCTGATCGCGGAACAATCGAACCGGTTTGCGCCCCTGCTGCAGCCAGGTCTGCCAGCCGCCTTGTGGCACTAGTACGACCTTGTTGCCGCCGGGGGGAATGTCGACCTTGAGCACATGCTGCACATCCAGTACGAACCTGAAGGTCACGGCAGAATTGTCCGGCAACAGATTGTCGCCGGTATCGATGTCCATGCCGGGGCCGACGCCATAAGTCAATGCGCCGGTGTACAGGCCGGCCGACATCTGCAGCGGGTTCGGCGTACGCAGCTCATAGGCCACATCCAGATAACCGTACGACATCCACGGGATCATGAACGCCGTCTGTTTGGCACACGTCCCTTCGACGGGAGTTTTCCAGAAGAAACGGTAGAAGTCCGGCCCGTAGGATGACATCGCAGCGGCGCGGCATGGTAACGGCGCAAATCCCCAACTGGTTCCCCACAGTCTGTGATGCGCCTGCTGATCGCTGGCTTCACCCGTCAGGTTGACCGCCGTGTCGCTCAGGACGTACTGAGAGCCGAAACCGCCGATGCGCATTTCCACCGTCGCCGACTCACCCGTGAACACATTGGTGACCACCAGGCTTCGCCATTGTGCGGGCATGCTGAACATCGCACCGTTGCGCTCGGACGCCCCCGGTTCGACCGCCTGAACCGAGGCGAAACGCAACGGCAGCCTGACACCGGACAAAGGTTTGCAATCATTGGGGTAATTACCGCAATAACCACTCTGGGGTGTCTGGTTGATGAAGGTGTTGGTCTGTGGATTGGCCGGATCGGGGATGTAGACCGCACGAATTTCCTGCGTCACCGCCAATGCCGCTGACGACAACAGTCCTGCGCACACACCGAACCACCCTTTTGCCTGATTGAACCTGTTGATCTTGCGCAACCCTGAAACCATTACCAGCTCCTTGCTCAGCAATCGGTCTGTTGTACTCCAAACGATCAGCCCGCCGGGGCCGCCACGTTGAAAATGATGTTGACGCTGCCGTAGTAATCGCCGGGCTTGTATCCGTCCGGGAGGGCCCGTGGTTCGATTTCCAGTTGCACCCGTTTACCCGCCACCGCCTCCTCGCGGGACACGACCTGACGCGGCACCGGATGATTGCTCAGTTCCGTGCCGTTGAAAGTAACGCGCAGGCTGATGTCGTTCCGTGAGTCCTGGCCGCTGGAGAGAATGGCGAAGCTTTCGAGACGGGCTTCGATGGCACTGCTGTCGGTGCGCACATCGAAGTTCTTGCGCAAGCCACCCAGGGTTGAAGTCGTCAGGTTCCAGGGCAATGTCTGCTGAAGGTGAATCCAGTCCGCTTCAGTGGGGATCACGTAGAACTCTAGGGTCGGAATATCCACGGAGACTTCAAAGATGTGTTTCTCCTGGGCCGCAAATACGCCTCCCACCATTGGCGCCGAAGCGCCGAGGGTCACGGCAATGACCGCTTGCTTGATCATGTCACTTCCTTTTGCGTGGATAAAAAACCGCCTCCCTGGCGGCACCCTTGACTGGCGATAACCGTGATTTTTGCTTTATCCGCAAACGAATACCGATAGCGGGCCGCTGCCAGTCATTCGCCAGGCGCACGTGCGTTGAACAGCACCAGGACGTTGCCGAAATATTCTCCCGCCTTGTAACCGCCTGCGGGAGCGATCGGGTCTATCTCCAGCGGAACACGCTTGCCTGTCGCGGCCTCCTCTTTCGACAGCACCTGACGGAATGCCGGATCGGCACTCAGCTCTACGTTGTTGAAACGCACACGCAGGTCGATGTTTTCGCCGGGTCTGCCTGTCGACAGGTAAGGCGCACTTTCCAGGCGTGCCTCGATGGCGCTGGTGTCATGCCGCACATCGAAGTTCTTGCTGAAGCCGCCGAGGCTTGAATCCGGGTAGTTCCAGAGCAGAACCTGTGGCCGGTGGATCCAGTCCGGTTCTGACGGCAGGATATAAAACGATCGGCTGGGGATCGTCAGCGTGACTTCGAATTGCAGCGTTTCCCGCGCGGCCCAGGCCGTAGCACCGGTCAATGCGCTGATTACCGCCAGTGCAGCGGCCACACAATGCTTGTTCATGGTTTTTCCCGTCTGTCAGCGACTGACAACCTTGAGATCCTTCTTGCGCTCGCCTTCGACGAGCTTGAAGCGGTATTCGCGGCCTTTTTCCTTGTCGAAACCGAACGTACGGCCGGCCATGACGTGGTGTTTGACGGTCGCACCGCAATCGGTTTCCTTGTCCAGGGAGCAGCTCTTGAACTCATCGACCACCACCACCGTGTTGCCGTTGTTGCGCACTTCATACCGACTACCGGTGTCATTGAGAACGGTGTCGTAGCGCGCATCTTTCGGGCGCACGAAAAACACCGTGCCGAATCCGGTCATCACATTGACGCCGGCCGACAGCGTCTTCTTGTAGTCTTCGCGCTCCTCACTGGAGACCACGAAGTCGTCCTCCTTCTCCGGCACAACCGGTACGAAACGTACCCGGAAATAGCGCTCACGATCGCGCTCGCCCATGTACAGCAAGCGCGTGCCCTGCATGCCCTGAGCCGGAATGATCAGCCGCGCCGGGCTGGCCATCAGGCCGTTGCGCGACGCACCATCAGCGGCGTTGGTGATCGGGACTTCCTTGGGCAGACCGTCGTTGCCGTAAACGATTTCCAGCACGTTGACCTTGACGAACGCGGTGCTGTCACCGCTGTTGAACACCCGTTTCAGGTAGGTGCTCTTCTCACCGTCCAGGTAGTCGTACACCGTTCCCACATTGATCTGCGGCCCGGCGTTGGCCGTCGTACAGAACACCGCGCACAGCAACAACAAAAACAGACGTGTCATCGTTTCAACCTCATGAAAAACCGGAATGGCCGCGTGTCGGACACTCATACTTCCGAATCGAAAATGATCGTGGCGTTGCCCGTCAGCGTGCCGTTCATGCCGGGCCTCAGAAAATCCATGTATCGGGGGGAAATGAAGAAGCGCAGCATTCCCTGTTTGCGGTCGATGTAACGGCTCGGTTCGAACGGACCGAGCCACTGGTTATGGATGAGCGTGCCGAACCAGCCGTCGTGATTGCCCGGGCCGACAACTCCCGGTGGCATCGTTAGCCGTACCTGAAACGTGGAATAGCCCACCTGGTTATTGCCGATATCGCACTCCGAACCACCCAGAGAACTGCATTGCAGCATCACCTTGAATCGCGAGGACGAGGACAGGAAAAATGGCTGATCACGAAAGATCTCGGTGGGCCGGCGGCCGCTGTCGATCCAGCGTTGCCAGCCTCCTGCGGGCTCCAGCGCAATCTTGTTCCCACCGGGCGGAAGATCGACCTTCAGCGTGTGTTGCACGTCCAGTACGAAGTCCAGGGTCAGATTGCCGTCGTCCGGCACCATCATCGGCCCCATCTGGAAATCACCGGTGGGACCGAGGGTGTAAGACAGCGATCCGGTGTACAGACCGGAGGACATGCCCAGAGGATTGGGTGTGCGCAGTTCGTAGGCAAAGTCGAGGGTGTCGAAGGACATCGACGGAATCCGGTACGCGGCCACTTTTGTGCACCACGCCTCCTGGGGTGCCTTCCAGAAAAACCGATACGTGTTGGGTGAATAGAACCCGACTCCGCTGTACTGACAAGGGGCTGGTGCGTAGACCCAGCTATTGTTGCTCCAGAGTTTCTGGTGCCCTTCAAGTATGTCCGTCACACCGACAAGGCTGGCGGCAGAATCACTCAGGATGAACTTCGAACCGATGCCGATGATTCGTACTTCAACTGTTTCAGACTCACCCGTATCACGATTGGTGACCATTAACTGTCGCCAGTTGGCCGGCACCTTCAACATCATTGCGTCTGCGGGAGCGCCGGGAATGATCGGGCGGGTGGAGTCAAAACGCACTGGCAACTGAATGCTGAACATGTTGTTGTCAGCGCATTGAGCTGGATCGATGGTGCAATAGCCGCTGTTCGGAGTTTTGTTGACGAACACATTTTTGTTCGGTTGCGAAGAGTCCGGCTGGAACAACGCCCGGATTTCCTGATTGACCGCCTCGGCTGATGGCAGGCTCAGTGCCACCAGCAAACCGAGCCAGTACGAAGTTGTCTTCATGGTCTCATCCCGCCTTCTGCTGGGTAGAGGAGAGATCGGCCAGAGTGTCCGGCGTGCAGCGCAGGTCGCCGATCATCAGCACATTGTTTTCGCTGCGATGCTCCTTCTCGTTGAGGCGGAACTGGCACAGCAGATTGTTATCGCGGCGTACTTCGAGGGTCGGTGAGCCGGCGTTCATTTCCATCGAGAAGAACCCGTCGACCTCGGTGACCCCGCGACTGGCGTGGTTGATCACATGATGTCCCTTGAGAGGCCGCCCCTGCTCATCGAGCAGACGGCCAAGAACGGTGAGGGTTTTCATCACCCGGATATGTCGGTAATCCACACCACCCTTGTTCAGGTGATAGCGGGTGCGGGCCGGAGCGATAGTTGCGGCGGGCACATGATTGCCCTCGAAGTCGAAGCTCACGGAGCTGTTCTGGTAAGCGGTCAGCGGAATGAAATTGCGCCCCGGCTTCAACGCCGCACCGCCGCCGCTGAGATCGTCGGCCCGCAGGACGATCCCGTCGATGTCCGATTCCACGTCGACGATCATGCCGGCCCCGCGCATCTCGTATTCGCTGGTCATCAACATCTTGTCTCCGCCCATCACCAGCGTACTGTCGAGGTTCAGACCACCGGTGAACTTGTTGTTGTAGGACGAGCGCTGAACGAAACCGTCGCCGTTGACCGTGTCGGTGCGGAAATTGGCCAGGCTCGACAGGCCCATGCCGTAGGTGTCGCTCAGCGCGGTGACCGAGACGTTTTGCAGCACGTGATCCTTGAAGTCCTTGCGCCAGCCGAGCGAGGCATTGTTGTCACGGCCGCCGTCGCGATCGGTGCGAGAGCCAATGCTGCCGGTCAACTGCTGGCCCGGTGCGCCGATGGCCAGGTTCAGGCTCAGGTCAACGCCCCGGCTGCGGTCATCACCACTGCTGAAACTGCCCGGCCGGTCGAACAGCGACAGGCGCCAGTTGGCATCGTTGCCGAACAGCACCGCGCGCCGGTTCCAGCCCAGATCCACACCGACGCCTTCGACGTTGCCTTCGCTGTGAGAAACCCGGGCGTTGAGGGAGTTGCGCTGATCGACCCGATGGTTGATCGCCAGTGACGAGTTGCTGGTCTGGCCGACAAACACGTTGCGCTGCCGGATGCGGGTACCATCAGGCAGGGTTTCGTAGAGGTTGGTGGTGTCCAGCCAGCTACGGTTATGGCTGAGGATCAGGCTGCCGGCACCGTAGTTGTAGAGGCTTTGCAGATCCAGACCGGTGCCGTAATCCCGGGTCTGGTAGACGTTGGCATACAGACTGAGGTGATTGGCCAGGGTCCAGTCGATAGACGTGCCATATTGCAGTTTTTCCCGGATCTGTCTTGCCGATAACCCGAGAATCACCCGTGGATGCGCCAGGTAGTTGATCGACGCGCCGGCCGTGGGACTGCCACTGGCCTGTTGATCCCAGTTGCTGAGCAGCTTGCTCTCTTCGCCGGCGAACAGGTTGTAGCGCCAGCGCTCGTCGAGGTTGCGCCAGTTGTTCGGTTTGTAGACCAGCTCTTGAGTGGTGGAGGTGATCTGCCCGTCTTCGATCAGTCGCACTTCCACTTCATAGATGCCTCCGGGTAATGGCCTGGTGTCCAGGGTCTGCAATCCGGCAGGCACCGACTGGGTATTGATCAGCAGGCCGTCGCGGTAGATCTCCACCGACCCCTGACGGTTGGCGGTGACATAAATCGGGTAGACGCTGGGCATCGCATTGTTGATGGCCAGACTGTCGGAGCTGCCGTACATCACACCGACCGCCGTATCGGGGCTGGTGCCGAACGTACGCGGCTGACGGGTCAGGCCTTCGGAATTGGGGGTGAAATAGCCCAGGCGAAAGAAGCTGCCTTGCAGCTCGCGCTGGGTGTAAAGCTCGTGCACGGCGTGGTACAGCTTGTCGTCGGGACCGCCCATGCGCGCCAGTTGCATGTTCAACGTCTGGCTCCAGTTGCCCAGACTGCCGCTGGCCTCCAGGCCATAGCGCCCGCCCAGGTCCTGATCCTGGCCGCCATTGAGATTGAGCTGGTTACGCACCATCAGACCACTGCTGCCTTCCTGAGGCTGGTCGTGATAACGCTTGGCCTCGAGATCGCGCTCGGCATTGCGGGTAAGGATCGAGACCAGGGAGCTTTCCAGGTTGTAGTGCACCGCCAGCACGTCATTCGGGCACGCACCGGTGCAATCGCCCAATGGCACACCGGGCTTGAGATAAGCCGCCCATTTCTCCCGCTCGGCGGGGCCGTAGCGGTTCTCGCTGGTATCGGTGAATTCGAGCAGGGTGATGCGATCATCGCGCGAGAGCACCACCAAAGCCTCGCCCAGCGGTTGTTGATCAAGCTCGACCCGCACCGCCAGGGGTACGTCGAAGAAATGCTCCTCGAAATCCGCCGGCAAACCTTTGGCTTGCGCCAGCAGACTACGAGGTGTCGTACCCGCAGGAGCAGGGGCCGCCATCGCACCAGCACAAAACAGCAGCGCAAGGGCGACCGCGATGGGTGTCATCGGGAACATGAACGCTTACTCTGATTTCGAACGGGGTAAGGTCCGGCGGGACAATCGGGGAGTGCTTGTCCCGCCGGGAAACGCTACTGGACAGTGAGCGTGAAACGCTTGATCAACGCGAACCGCCAACTGGAGGTACGGCGTCGAAGGTCATCGCGACAGTACCGGTGTAATCACCCGGGTTGAATGTCGTGCCCTTGGCCGTGATTTTCAGCGGTGCACGGTAGTTCACATCGGACTCGGACTCGCCCACGACCATTTGTGGAGTCTGGGTCAGGACCTTGTTATTGAACGAAACTTCCAGCGGGATGGTGTCGCTTCCGTAGATCAATTGCGGAACACTTTCCAGACTGGCGTGAACCGAACCGTTGTTGTTGCGCACATCGAAGAAACCATTAATTTCACGCATCTTGCCGGTGCTTGGCTGGAAGCTCATGTCCTGGTCCTTGTTGACCAGATCCGAATCGGTCGGCACCACGTAGAAACCGTTGGTCGGCACGTGAGCGATGAGGCTGATGGAGTGACGCGCTTCACCGGCGGCGAAGGTCACGGAAGAGCTCAGGGCCAGGGCGGCGAGGGAAGCGGTGATTGCGATTTTCTTGAACATCGGTCAGTACCTGTTTTCTTTTTTAAGGAATCGAAACGTTGAAGTTCATGTCACACCGGCCGATAAGACCTGAAACATGAAAGTTCAACGCCGGGGCATGATCGACTCTTGAATCGAGAATGTAAGCAGGCAACTTCCCACGAACGCGTAGTTCAACAACCTCGCAACTTGAAAGAAAAAACATCGAAAATCGAATATATGAAAAAGTGACTGTAAGGAACACCCTACCCACAGTTAAAAAGAAAAAACAATACAGCACTTTCGCCAATATAAAACGGCACTTTCTTCTGCTTTTAGAATATAAGCTCGATTATCAATAGAGTGATAGCTTTAACTTTATGGTCATTGTTGTCTGGATGAACAAGTGACCCCTGTTCGTCCGGCAGGGTGCCCTGCTCAGCCACTGACCGCTCGTCAGCTCTCAGGCCAAAAGACCTTGCCTCGCCGTAAAGATATATCTTAAGTTGTATCTAAACACGACGAGAGAAGACTGAAATGAGAGACCATCATTCCCCCCACCGCGACCACGGCGACAGCCGTGACGGCTTCGAGAAACGCCACGGCCGCGAGCGCGGTGGTCGCGGCCCACGGGTCTTTGCCCCGGGTGATCTGAAATTGCTGTTACTGGCGCTGATCGCCGAGCAGCCGTGCCACGGCTACGACCTGATCCGCCAGATCGAAACCATGTTCGACGGCGCCTACAGCCCCAGCCCCGGCGTGATCTACCCGACCCTGACGTTTCTCGAAGAAAGCGAAATGATCACCGGCGATGCCGAGGGCGGCAAAAAGCGCTATGCCGTCACCGATGCCGGTCGCCAATCCCTCAGCGAACAGGCGGTGGCGCTGGACGGCGTGCGTATGCGCATCGACGTCAGCAAGCGCTCCTTGCGCGGCCACGACCGGCCGCCGGAAATCCATGAAGCGGTGCACAACCTGCGCCACGCCTTGCAGATGCACCACGGGCGCTGGAGCCCTGAAGAAATCCTGCGCGTTCGCGACCTGCTCAACGACACCGCCAAAGCCATCGTCGACGGCCCCGCCGTTCAACCTGCTCCGGAGAAAGCCGAATGACTGAAGTCCAGACCCAAGGCATCCACCGTGTGATGCACGAAATCAAACGCCGCCGGCTCGAAGTTCTGCGCGTGGTCGACCTGACCCCGCGCATGCGCCGCATCACCCTCGGCGGGCCGGAACTGGCCGGGTTCGTCAGCCTGGGCGCCGACGACCACGTCAAACTGCTGTTCCCGCAGAACGCCGAACAGGCAGCCGCGCTGGAGACCCTGGTGCTTGGCGCCGGCAAAAGCGACGTGCCGATGCCCGAAATGCGCGACTACACCCCGCGCCGCTACGACCTCGACAAGCTTGAGCTGGACATCGACTTCGTCCTGCACGGCGACGGCCCTGCCTCGACCTGGGCCGAACAGGCCAAACCGGGGCAGTTCCTGCACATCGGCGGCCCGCGCGGTTCGATGATCGTGCCGGACATCTTCGACAGCTACCTGCTGATCGGCGACGAAACCGCCCTGCCCGCCATCGCCCGCCGCCTCGAAGGCCTGGCGGCCAATCGCAAGGCGCTGGTGGTGGTCGAAGTGGAAAACGGCAAGGAGCAACAAGCACTGGAAAGCGCGGCGCAGGTCAACGTGATCTGGGTGTTGCGCGGCGCGAACAAGGACAGCCTGCTGACCACCGTGAAGCAGTTGCAGGTGCCCAAGGGCAATCTGTATGCGTGGGTGGCGACGGAAACGAAAGTCTCGCGGCAGATCCGCCGGGTGCTGCTCGATGAGCACGGGCTGGATGAACAGTTCGTCAAAGCCGTCGGTTACTGGCGCGCCGAAGGCTCCGAAGAAGAGTGATATCCCCTGTGGGAGCGAGCCTGCTCGCGAAAGCAATTCGTCAGTCACATTGATGTTGCCTGACACTCCGCATTCGCGAGCAGGCTCGCTCCCACAGAGGTCTTAACTTCGTGCGGATTGCCAGCGATCAATCCCGATCACCAGCAACGCAATCAGCACAAACCCCGCCAGAATCCCCCCGGCATTGACGAACACCTGTGGATAACCCAGCAGTGCCACGTCAATGAACGGATACGCGTAAGCCCCCAGCAGATGCCCGCGCAACAGCGCATAGGCGAAATACACCAGCGGATAGATCAGCCACAGCGGCAGATGTTTCAAACGCAAGGTGCCCTTCGGCACGCACACCCACCAATAGGCCAGAAACAGCAGCGGCATCACGTCGTGCAGCAATTCGTCGGCGATAAACTGCCAGCCCTGCGGATGCCACAAATGCCGCAGCAAAATGCTGTAGGCCAGACCGACCACGGCAATGCTCACGGCAATCCCGCTGCTGACCCATGGCTGCATAAACCAGCGGCGGGCAACGGAATCACGATCGGTCACCGCGCAGGTCAGCACCACCGCCACCAGGGTGTTGGTGATCACGGTGAAGTAACTGAAGAAACTCACCAGCCCGCCCAGCAGACTGGCGCCGACACTCAGGCGCGCAAAGAAAATCAGGTACAGCTGAATCCCCAGCCCGGCCCAGCCCAGCACCGCCGCCGAAGTGATCAGGCGTCGCCGCAGCACGGCGTTCATCTCAGAGTGGTCGCTTGGTGCGCATCAGCTTCACGTACAGACGTTCGACCTTTTCCCGCGCCCATGGCGTCTTGCGCAAAAAGGTCAGGCTCGACTTGATGGTCGGATCGCTCTTGAAGCAACGGATGTCGATGCGCTCGGCCAGGCCCGACCATTCGTAATGGGTCACCAGTGCATTGAGGATCTGTTCGAGGGTCACGCCGTGCAGCGGATCGGGGTTGTGGTCGTTCATGCCGGGCCCTTGGGCGAAGTGAAAATGCAGAAGCCGCGCACCTTAGCCGAGGGGCTGAGCCGGTGGAAGGCCTTCCTTCAAATGTAGGTGAACCGCACAAGATCGCAGGCTCGATCAACCCCGGCAATGTGATCGATTGCCGCACTGTTACCGAATCCGAAAGGGTTCATGTCTGCAAAAGCACTTTGTGTTTTTGTAACAGGACATTATCCTGCCGCCCTTCTGCTGAATCGCTTCACTGCCTGCGTCAAATCGTAGCGGTCAGCCCGTCCCCCAAAAAAGATCAAGAAAGACCATTTCATGCCCGATTTTCCGTTCTCCAGAGACAGCGCTATCTCAACCCTGCGCCTGATCGGCGGCTGCACCGCCCTTGGCCTCGCCACCTGCACCCAGGCCGCTCCGGCCTTCGACAGTGAATCACCGTACATGCTCGGTGACTGGAGCGGCACCCGCAGCGAACTCTCGGAAAAAGGCATCGACTTCAAGCTCGACTACACCGGCGAAATGGGCAGCAACCTGCACGGCGGCTACGACCACGACCGCACCGCGCGCTACAGCGACCAATGGGGCCTCGGCACTCATCTGGATCTGCAAAAACTGCTGGGCTGGAACGACGCCGAATTCCAGTTGACCGTGACCAAACGCAGCGGCAACAACATCAGCAACGACCGCATCAACGACCCGCGCGTCGGTGGCTTCACCTCGGCCCAGGAAGTCTGGGGCCGTGGCCAGACCACCCGCCTGACGCAGATGTGGTACCAGCAGAAATTCTTCGACCAGAAGCTCGACATCAAGGTCGGCCGCTTCGGCGAAGGCGAAGACTTCAACAGCTTCCCGTGCGACTTCCAGAACCTGGCGTTCTGCGGCTCGCAGGTCGGCAACTGGGTCGGCGGCATCTGGTACAACTGGCCGGTCAGCCAATGGGCGCTGCGCGTCAAATATCACCTTACGCCGGAGCTGTACGCGCAGGTCGGCGCCTACGAGCAGAACCCGTCGAACCTCGATCGCGGCAATGGTTTCAAACTCAGCGGCAGCGGCACCCAGGGCGCGATCCTGCCGATCGAGCTGGTGTGGACGCCGAAGCTCAACGGCCTGCCGGGCGAATACCGCGCCGGTTACTACTACAGCAACGCCAAGGCCACCGACGCCTATAAAGACAGCAACGGCCAGCCAGCAGCCCTGAGCGGCGAGGCCTATCGCAGCGCTTCGAGCAAGCACGGCGTGTGGCTCGGCGTGCAGCAGCAGATCACCAGCGTCGCCAGCGACAACTCCCGTGGCCTGAGTGTGTTCGCCAACGGCACGATGCACGACAAGAAGACCAACGCCGTCGACAACTACGTCCAGGCCGGCGTGGTCTACAAAGGCTTGTTCGACGCCCGCGCCAAAGACGACATCGGTTTCGCCCTGGCCCGCGTCCACGTCAACCCGGCCTACCGCAAGAACGCCGAAGCGACCAACCAGGCCCGCGCCGTCTACGACTACGACGATCCGTCCTACCTGCCGCCGCAGGACACCGAATACAGCGCCGAACTCTATTACGGCGTGCACGTCACCAATTGGCTGACCGTGCGCCCGAACCTGCAATACATCCGCCATCCGGGCGGTGTGGACAAGGTCGATGACGCGCTGATCGGCGGGATCAAGATCCAGTCGTCGTTCTGATTTCAATTTTGCAATGAACCATGCCCGCGCCCAATCGTCATCTAAAGTGACTACAGCGCGGGACTACTTGAAACGTCACGGAGAACCACACTATGAGCACCGAAAGTGCTTCGAGTCGAGGCCGTCTGCTTCCGAGCCTGCTCGGCATTCTGCTTCTACTGATGGGCCTGGCCATGCTGGCCGGGGGAATCAAGCTGAGCACGCTCGGCGGCTCGCTGTACTACCTGCTGGCCGGCATCGGCATCACGCTGACCGGCATTCTGTTGCTGATGCGTCGCCGCGCGGCACTGGGTCTGTACGCCATCGTGCTGTTTGCCAGCACCGTCTGGGCGCTGTGGGAAGTCGGTCTGGACTGGTGGCAACTGGTGCCGCGTCTGGCGCTGTGGTTCGTCCTCGGTTTCGTGATGCTGCTGCCGTGGTTCCGCCGTCCGCTGCTGCTCAACGGTCCTGCACCGATGGGCACCGGTGGCCTGACCGTAGCCGTGGTACTGGCCGGCCTCACCGCTCTGGCCAGCCTGTTCACCCACCCGGGCGAAACCTTCGGTGAACTGGGTCGCGACACTGCCGACACCACCAGCACCGCGCCAGCCATGCCCGATGGCGACTGGCAGGCCTACGGCCGCACCGAGTTCGGTGACCGTTACTCGCCACTGAAGCAGATCACCCCGGCCAACGTCGGCAAGCTGCAGGAAGCCTGGCGCATCCAGACCGGCGACCTGCCGACCGCTGATGACCCGGTGGAGCTGACCAACGAAAACACCCCGCTCAAAGCCAACGGCATGCTCTATGCCTGCACCGCTCACAGCAAAGTGCTGGCGCTGGATCCGGACACCGGCAAGGAACTGTGGCGCTTCGACCCGCAGATCAAGAGCCCGGTCGGCTTCAAGGGCTTCGCCCACATGACCTGCCGTGGCGTGTCGTACTACGACGAAGCCGCTTACGCCAAGTCTGAAAACGCTGCGTCCGCCGTCATCTCCGAAGCCGGCAAAGCCGTCGCCCAGGCCTGCCCGCGTCGCCTGTACCTGCCAACCGCCGATGCACGCCTGATCGCACTGAACGCCGACACCGGCAAGATCTGCGAAGGCTTCGGCAATAAAGGCGTGGTCGACCTGACCCAAGGCATCGGCCCGTTCACCGCCGGTGGCTACTACTCCACCTCGCCAGCCGCGATCACGCGTGATCTGGTGATCATGGGTGGTCACGTCACCGACAACGAATCAACCAACGAGCCATCGGGCGTGATCCGCGCCTTCGACGTGCGCGACGGTCACCTGGTGTGGAACTGGGACAGCGACAAGCCGGACGCCACCGAGCCTCTGGCCCCGGGTCAGATCTACAGCCGCAACTCGGCCAACATGTGGTCGCTGGCCAGTGTCGATGAAAAACTCGGCATGGTCTTCCTGCCACTGGGTAACCAGACCCCTGACCAGTGGGGCGCCGACCGCACCCCGGGCGCCGAGAAATTCAGCGCCGGCATCGTCGCGCTGGATCTGGCCACCGGTAAAGTGCGCTGGAACTACCAGTTCACCCACCACGACCTGTGGGACATGGACGTCGGCAGCCAGCCAACCCTGCTGGACATGAAAACCGCCGACGGCATCAAGCCTGCGCTGATCGCCCCGACCAAACAGGGCAGCCTGTACGTCCTCGACCGTCGTGACGGCACGCCGATCATCCCGATCCGCGAGATCCCGGTTCCGCAAGGCGCCGTGAAAGGCGACCACACCGCACCGACCCAGGCCCGTTCGGACCTGAACCTGCTGGCCCCGGAACTGACCGAAAAAGCCATGTGGGGCGCCAGCCCGTTCGACCAGATGCTGTGCCGCATCCAGTTCAAGGAACTGCGCTACGAAGGCCAGTACACGCCTCCGTCGGAACAGGGCAGCCTGATCTATCCGGGTAACGTCGGCGTGTTCAACTGGGGCGGTGTTTCTGTCGACCCGGTTCGCCAGATGCTGTTCACCAGCCCGAACTACATGGCCTTCGTCTCGAAGATGATCCCGCGTGCCGAAGTGGCCGCCGACAGCAAGCGCGAAAGCGAAACTGCCGGTATCCAGCCAAACACCGGTGCGCCATATGCCGTGACCATGCATCCGTTCATGTCGCCACTGGGCGTACCGTGCCAGGCCCCGGCCTGGGGCTACGTCGCCGGTATCGACCTGACCACCGGCAAAGTCGTGTGGAAACGCAAGAACGGCACCAGCCGCGACAGCTCGCCAATCCCGATCGGCTTCACCCTGGGCGTGCCAAGCATGGGCGGCTCGATCGTGACTGCTGGCGGCGTCGGCTTCCTCAGCGGCACCCTCGACCAGTACCTGCGCGCCTACGACGTGAACACTGGTAAAGAGCTGTGGAAATCCCGTCTGCCTGCGGGCGGCCAGGCAACCCCGATGACCTACACCGGCAAGGACGGCAAGCAATACGTCCTGCTCGTAGTGGGTGGTCACGGTTCGCTGGGCACCAAGATGGGTGACTATGTGATTGCGTACAAACTGCCGGAATAAGTTTTAGCGGCGCTAAAGAGAAAGGCGATGCCCTGTAAGGGGTGTCGCCTTTTTTGTGGGCGCCAATCGCCAATCGATATAAAAGACTGTCAACTTTGACAGGCGCTGCCCTGCCCGTTTGCTCCGATCATCAACCTCACGCAGCGGTTGAATCTCGGAGCCTTCCATGTCAGATACGCGCTTTGGCAACCACTGGATCGAAGCACTGACCAAAGGGCAGACACGCTTTCACCAGTTGCCCGCCGATCTTGATCACAACGAAGCCGCCCTGATTCGCCGTGAAGCCCTGCAACACATCAGTGGAGCTTCGCTGCGCAGCATTGGCGATTACACCCGCGAACCGCAGCCAGCTCATTGCGAGAACCGGATCGGTTCCATCCAGATTCCGCTGGGCGTCGCCGGACCATTGCTGGTCAAAGGCCAGGCCATCACTGCCCAGGAGCCCGTCTACGTTCCCATGGCCACCACCGAAGGCGCGCTGGTCGCCAGTACCTCCCGAGGGTGCCGGGCATTGCATGCCGCCGGAGGTGCAGTGGTTCGGGTCGAAGAGGTGGGCATTACCCGTGCGCCGGTGTTTCGCTCCAGCGGTATCCTGCAGACCGAAAACTTTCTGGCCTGGATCCGCGACAACTTCCAGCCGATCAGACAGATCTGCGAACAGGGCAGCGTTCATTTGCATCTGCGAGACATCAAGTCTGCGGTGGTCGGTACCACGATCTATCTGCGCTTTCGTTTCCGTACCCACGATGCGATGGGCATGAACATGGCAAGCATTGCCTGTGACCGGGTCATCCGTGAGTTGATCACCCCCGCAACCGGCGTCCCGTGCCTCAGCATTTCGGGCAACTACTGCACGGACAAGAAACCGGCGATGGTCAACTTCATCAACGGACGCGGCCAGCGGATCCACGCCGAAGTCCGGCTGAGCCAAGACATACTGCGCGCCATTCTCAAGACCGACGCCAAGGCACTTTGCGAGCTGCAGTACCGGAAAAACCTCCTGGGTTCGGCCATGGCCGGCACCATCGGCTGCAATGCCCATCACGCCAACATACTCGCCGCGTTCTTCATCGCCACCGGCCAGGACGTCGCTCAAGTGGCGGAAAGTGCCATCGGCATTACCTGCCTCGAAGCCTGTGAACACGACGCCATCTACGCCTCGATCACGATGCCGGACGTGCCGCTGGGCACCGTCGGCGGCGGTACGTCCCTTTGTACCCAACGCGAAGCCCTGGCCCTGATGGGGATCATCCCCGGCAGCAAAAAACCGGGCATCGATACCCGGCGGCTGGCGGAAATTCTCGGTGCCCTGGTACTCGCCGGAGAACTGTCGATCATGGCTGCTCAGGCCTCGCATCAACTGGTCTCGGCCCATCAACGGCTGGGGCGCTGACCCCATGATCCATGCCAGAGCGCCCGGCAAAATCATCCTGATGGGTGAACATGCGGCGCTGCACGGATGCCCGGTGATCGCCTGCTCCGTGGGCCTTTACTGCAACGTGTGGGTCCAGCGGCGCCAGGATCGCGAGCTTCAGTTACAACTGCCTGACCTGCCTTTCCAGCGGACCTACTCACCGTACCAATTGACCGACTACGTCGGCCGCATGCGCCTGGCATCAGAGCACTATCGCGCCGCCCCCAGCGCAAAAAGCTTCGCGCCACTGGGTACCGGCGATCCCGATCATCTGGTCAAGTGCGCCATCGGTGAAATCCTCCACCGACTGCCTCCGCGAAACTGGCGCGGCTTCACCTTGCGAGTGCAATCGCAGATTCCGCCCGGTGCCGGCTTCGGCAGCTCCGGCGCCCTGGCGATCACACTCACGGCTGCGCTGACACAATTGTTCGGGCTGACAGAAACCGACTGCCCGCTCGAACCGCTGGCGATGACGATAGAACGCTATCAGCACGGCGAGCCATCGGGCATCGATCACAACACCAGCCTTCTGGGCTCGGTCATCGAAGGCCGACGCAACGCGAAAGGCGAATTCACTCTGCACACGTTGCCCGCCATCGCCCCGAACCTGCTGCCAGATGCCTTGCGCCTGTTCAACACCGGCACCGCCAACGAGAGCACCGGCCAGGTCATTGCCGCCACCCGACATCGACTGACGGGCGCTGACAATCCCCTGCTGGCCAGCATGCGGCACAACACCGAGCGCTTCGGTTGGTTACTGCGTCAAACACGTCCGATGCCTGAAACACTTCGTGCGGTGATACGCGATTACCAGGCGGATCTGGAATCCCTGGGTGTCGTCCCCGCCACCGTTGCCCAAGTGATTCGCGCGGTAGGAAAAGCAGGCGGTGCAGCGAAGATATGCGGCGCCGGCGCATTGTCCGGAGATCAGGCCGGTGCGCTGCTGGTGATAGGGGCTGCGAATCTGCCGGAGCTGGCGTGCTATCGGCAGATCGACGCCCCTCTCGCGGTGGCAGGTCTCGAGATCACCCGGTCATGAACCGCACCAGCGTCTCCTCCCCCGCCAACATCGCGCTTATCAAGTACTGGGGCATGCGCGACGCACTGAACACACTGCCCAACAACGCCTCGCTTTCAATGACCCTGAGCCGCTGCGTCAGCCTCTGCACACTGGCCCCGCTGGCCAAGGGCACGACCGACGAAATCCTGTGGAAAACCGCGCGCGGTGCACTGGTGCCGGCCGATCCCACCCTGCGAGCCGGGATCGAACATCACCTGCAAGCCTTGCGCGAACACTTCGATCACTGGCAACCGCTGCGCATCGCCACCACCAACAGTTTTCCGACCGGTGCCGGAATCGC
Organism: Pseudomonas sp. MWU12-2029; assembly: GCF_023242425.1. NCBI lineage: Bacteria > Pseudomonadati > Pseudomonadota > Gammaproteobacteria > Pseudomonadales > Pseudomonadaceae > Pseudomonas > Pseudomonas sp. MWU12-2029. Next base: position 385,694 of record NZ_JALJDY010000004.1, read on the forward strand.
CTCGTCGGCAGCCGGTTTCAGCGCCCTCGCGGCGGCATTTGCCATGTATCGCGGACACTCGCTGACGCATCCCGCCCTCAGCGATCTGGCGCGCCTGTCCGGCTCCGGCTCGGCGGCACGCTCGGTAACCGGTGGTTTTGTGCAGTGGCCCGGCAATGCGCAGCTACTTTCGGGGCCGGCCCTGCAAATCGCCCCCGCACGCCACTGGCCGCTGCACGACCTGATCGCCGTGGTCGACGCCCGACACAAAACCATCAGCTCTCGCCAGGGTCACCTGCTCGCCAACAGCAGCGAGTTTTATCCGACCCGCCTGACTCTGCTGCCGGAACGTCTGGAACAAGTGCGCCGCGCCATTCTCGAACGCGACTTCACCCGATTGGCCGACGCCGTGGAACGCGAAGCCATCGAACTGCACCTGATCGCCATGACTTCACAGCCACCGATCTTCTATTGGCAACCGGCAACACTGGCCGTGCTGGAACAGGTCCGCCAGTTGCGTCGCGAAGGCCTGGACGTCTGCGCCACCCTCGACGCCGGCCCCAACGTGCACGTGCTGTGCACGCCGCAACATTCCCCAAAGGTGTTTGCCGCGCTGCGCAAACTGCCTGACATCCAGCGCTGGATACTCGACAGAGCGGGCGATGGGGCCCGGCGGCTGGAACAGCATCTGTTTTGAATCTTGCGTCCTACAGACGAGGTGTTTTTCGGGGACGATTCCGACAAGTCGCGTCGGTTGTCCCTAGGAAACGGGGTGGATAGGCTTTGGCGGTCGCTGCAAATTCAGCGATGGGGCGTCGCGGCCCGACTTCTGAGGCATAATTGCCGCCGCTAAATAGCAGCACCTCAAGTGCTTGTTTATGGTGGCTGTGCGCGGGATACCTTCGGGTATGCCGAATGCCTCAGGTCGGTCCGCGAACCCGCGTACAGCTGCCACCCCTCTTTTTGCGTCGCGGCAATTAGAGGATTGGACCCATTCCTGAGGAGTAAAAAATGAAAAAACCAACACCGAATCCCCCCGAATCAAACGACGCGTCGCCCTACGAATCGCCAGATTCCAAAAAACTCCACGAAGCCGCCGAGCGCGCGCTCGACCACTACCTGAAACCCAACGCCACCACCCTGCGCTTCCACAAACCCAGCACCATGTTCCAGGTCGCACCCGATCAGGACAGCGAAAGCCTGCTGGTCCACGCCTGCGAATCATTGGCACAGGCCAACCTCATGACCAGCGACATCGCGGCACACATCGACCTCCCGCAGCGGCGGACGATTCTGGCCATTCAGCAAATCATCATGCTGGCCGAGCTGGCGGTGAATCGGGTGCTGGATAACGTCGAAGTACAGCGTTACCCAACACACAGCTGAGCCGCCCTGACGAAACCGACCTGCCAGCGACAGACTGCATTCGCTGGCAGCTCGATAGGGACGCAGAGCGTCCCGGGCTGCATTCCCACGCGGAGCGTGGGAACGATCAAAGCAAAAGCACTCCGTCGCCCTTCGCATCTAACCACTCAAAACGATGAGCGTTAGCTCAAGTACCGCTTTTGACGTGCCGGCCCCGTCGGCAGGCTGAGTGGAGGGGTTCATCCGGGGGTAGGCGCGCAGCGCCGTTCGACGAAGTCGAACACATCGAGAGGAGGTGCAGCGAAGCAAACCGGAGGCGATGCCCCCGGATGAATCCCGGAACGAAGGAACACCGAGCCACAGCGAGGTGCCGAACGTTGGGGCCCAGACCTTTGGTTCCTTTGGGGCGTTTGCCAAAGGGACTCGCTGTAAGAGCGAAACCGCCAGCCGCAACACCCGAAGAAACGGATATGTACACGATAAAACCACAGCCTGGTCGGCCCAGAGGCCGCCAAGCCCACACCCCGAAACCCTGTCAAAACCCTGAACACACAACCAGAAACACCCACCCCCATTGAAACCACCAAACCCCCGCCCCATCTAACACCCATACCCAATTGCGCAGGTGCCCCATGAGCGACCAGCAAGAATTCCCCGAGAACCCCGACGACATCACCGAAACCGACGCCGAACACATCGAACACCACGTCCCCGGCAAAGGCCTCGCCCTGCCCGGCCAGAACCTGCCGGACAAGGTCTACATCATCCCGATCCACAACCGCCCGTTCTTCCCGGCCCAGGTCCTGCCGGTCATCGTCAACGAAGAACCCTGGGCCGAAACCCTCGAACTGGTCAGCAAATCCGAACACCACTCCCTGGCCCTGTTCTTCATGGACACGCCCCAGGAAGACCCGCGCCACTTCGACACCAAGGCATTGCCGCAATACGGCACCCTGGTCAAGGTGCACCACGCCAGCCGCGAAAACGGCAAACTGCAATTCGTCGCCCAGGGCCTGAGCCGTGTGCGCATCAAGACCTGGCTCAAGCACCATCGCCCGCCGTACCTGGTGGAAGTCGAATACCCGCACCAGCCCACCGAGCCGACCGACGAGGTCAAGGCCTACGGCATGGCGCTGATCAACGCGATCAAGGAACTGCTGCCGCTCAACCCGCTGTACAGCGAAGAGCTGAAGAACTACCTCAACCGCTTCAGCCCCAACGATCCATCGCCGCTGACCGACTTCGCCGCCGCCCTGACCTCCGCCACCGGCCCCGAGCTGCAGGAAGTGCTCGACTGCGTGCCGATGCTCAAGCGCATGGAAAAAGTCCTGCCGATGCTGCGCAAGGAAGTCGAAGTCGCGCGCCTGCAAAAAGAAATCTCCGCCGAAGTGAACCGCAAGATCGGCGAGCATCAGCGCGAGTTCTTCCTTAAGGAACAGCTCAAGGTCATCCAGCAGGAACTCGGCCTGACCAAGGACGACCGCAGCGCCGACCTCGAACAGTTCGAGCAGCGTCTGGAGGGCAAAGTCCTGCCGACCCAGGTGCAGAAGCGCCTCGAAGAAGAAATGAACAAACTGTCGATCCTCGAAACCGGATCGCCGGAATACGCGGTCACCCGCAACTACCTCGACTGGGCGACCTCGGTGCCGTGGGGCGTGTACGGCGAGGACAAACTCGATCTCAAGCACGCGCGCAAGGTGCTGGACAAACACCACGCCGGCCTCGACGACATCAAGGACCGCATTCTCGAGTTCCTCGCGGTCGGTGCCTATAAAGGCGAAATCAGCGGTTCCATCGTGCTGCTGGTCGGCCCGCCGGGTGTGGGCAAGACCAGCGTTGGCAAGTCCATCGCCGAATCCCTCGGCCGGCCGTTCTACCGTTTCAGCCTCGGCGGCATGCGCGACGAAGCCGAGATCAAGGGTCACCGCCGCACCTACATCGGCGCGCAGCCGGGCAAACTCGTACAGGCGTTGAAAGACGTCGAAGTGATGAACCCGGTGATCATGCTCGACGAGATCGACAAGATGGGCCAGAGCTACCAGGGCGACCCGGCCTCGGCGCTGCTGGAAACCCTCGACCCGGAACAGAACGTCGAATTCCTCGACCACTATCTGGACCTGCGGATGGACCTGTCGAAAGTCCTGTTCGTCTGCACCGCCAACACCCTGGATTCGATTCCTGGTCCGTTGCTGGACCGGATGGAAGTGATTCGCCTGTCGGGCTACATCACCGAAGAAAAAGTCGCCATCGCCAAACGTCACCTGTGGCCGAAACTGCTGGAAAAGGCCGGCGTGTCCAAGGGCAGCCTGAGCATCAGCGACACGGCGCTCAAGGCCTTGATCGACGGTTACGCCCGTGAAGCCGGCGTGCGCCAGCTGGAAAAACAGATGGGCAAACTGGTGCGCAAAGCGGTGATGAAGCTGATCGACGATCCGAAAGCGGTGATCAAACTCGGGCCGAAAGACCTCGAAGCCTCACTCGGCCATCCAGTGTTCCGCAACGAGCAAGTGTTGTCCGGCACCGGCGTGATCACCGGCCTGGCGTGGACCAGCATGGGCGGCGCGACCTTGCCGATCGAGGCCACTCGCATCCATACGCTCAACCGCGGTTTCAAACTCACCGGGCAACTTGGCGATGTGATGAAGGAGTCGGCGGAGATCGCCTACAGCTACGTCAGTTCGCACCTGAAATCCTTCGGCGGCGATCCGAAATTCTTCGACGAAGCTTTCGTCCACCTGCACGTGCCGGAAGGCGCGACACCGAAAGACGGCCCGAGCGCCGGCGTGACCATGGCCAGCGCCCTGCTCTCCCTCGCCCGTAATCAGCCGCCGAAAAAAGGCGTGGCGATGACCGGCGAGTTGACGCTGACCGGGCATGTGCTGCCGATTGGCGGGGTGCGCGAGAAGGTGATTGCGGCGCGGCGGCAGAAGATTTTCGAGTTGATTCTGCCGGAGCCGAATCGGGGTAACTTCGAGGAACTGCCGGACTACCTGAAGGAAGGCATTACGGTGCATTTCGCCAAGAAGTTTTCGGATGTGGCGAAGGTGCTCTTTTAACCTCCCCTGATGATCGTTCCCACGCTCCGCGTGGGAACGATCACGCCAAGCTTGGCGTTGTCACACTTTGTCTCATCTTCAGTTATGCTCGCCGTTCGTCGCCAACGCCGGAGCCACTGAGCCTATGTCCCCCACTCGCCTGTTTGTCCCCCTGTCCCTCGCCCTGCTGGCCGCCTGCGCCACGCAACCGAAAACCAACGTGACCGTGGAAAAACAGAGCGAGTGCCCGGTACGGCTGAGCAATGGCCAGAACCTGACCGTCATACTGCCAAGCAACCCCACCACCGGTTACCGCTGGGCCATTCAAGACTCGGCCGGCGGCGTGCTGCATGCGCTGAGCCCAGAGGTTTACAGCAGCCCGAAAGATTCCGGCATGGTCGGCGCGGGCGGATTCTCCACCTGGCGCTTCCAGGCCTTTGCTTCCGGCACCGGGCGTCTGCGCCTGACGTCGCAACAACCCTGGGAGCCTGAAGTCGAGCCGGTGGAAACCTTTGACTGCGCGATCTCGGTGAACTGACCGTGGGCTGGCTGATCCTCGCACTGATGGGCGCAGTGACATTTCTCTATGGCGTCAGCACCCATGCGGCGTTGCTGTGTCTGCTGGTCAAACCATTGCCGGTGCTGGCGCTGCTGGGCTGGCTGCACGATGCGCCGCCGAGTGACTATCGCCGCTGGATCAGCCTGGGCCTGATTTTCTCTTTGCTGGGCGATGTGCTGCTGGCGTGGCCGGGGGATCTGTTCGTGTTTGGCCTGGGTGCGTTTCTGGTGGCGCATCTGGCGTATCTCAAGGCTTACCTGAGCGATTGCCGTCGTCTGGCTTTGTTGCCGCTGGTGCTTGCCCTTGGCGTTGGCGCTGTGCTGTTGGGCATATTGATCAGCAGCGGACTCGGACCGTTGACCGTGCCGGTGATCGTCTACGGCACCGCCATCAGCGCCATGCTCTGGCGTGCCCTGGCTCGACTCGGCAGCGGCGTACCGCAACGCTCGGCACTGCTGGCAGCGGGCGGCGCAGTGGCGTTCGTGTTCTCCGACAGCGTGATCGGCATCGATCGGTTTGTCGCACCGTTCCACGCCGCGCCGTACGTCATCATCATTAGCTACTGGCTTGGGCAGTGGGGCATCGCCGCCTCGGCATTTTCCCAGAGCAAACGCCCGGTCCTTTGATCGGGCGGTTTATCAGACAACCCGCGCATCTGCGCGCCAGTTTGGCTAAAATGCCGGCCTTTTCATCGACACCGCCGGAACCGCCGTGAGCAAAGAACCCGATCGCATTTTCGCCCAGCCGATGGCCCAGGTGCCTGACTTCGCCTTCAACGAAGACGTGGTACGGGTGTTCCCGGACATGATCAAGCGTTCGGTGCCGGGTTACCCGACCATCGTCGAGAACCTCGGCGTACTTGCGGCGCAATTCGCCCAGCCGAACAGCGTGCTCTACGATCTCGGTGCCTCGCTGGGTGCCGTGACCCAGGCCCTGCGCCGCCACGTGCGCACCGACGGTTGCCGGGTGATCGCGGTGGATAACTCGGCGGCGATGGTCGAGCGCTGCCGCGAGTACCTCAACGGTCAGGACTCGATGTTCCAGGAGTTGCTGCCGGTCGAAGTGATCGAAGGCGACATCCTCGCCCTCGATTTCAAACCGGCCTCGGTGGTGGCGCTGAACTTCACCCTGCAATTCATCGCCCCCGAGCAGCGCACGGCGTTGCTGTCGCGCATTCGCCAATCGTTGCTGCCCGGCGGCGCGTTGATTCTGTCGGAGAAGCTGCGCTTCAATGACGCCGAGGAACACGCGCTGCTGACCGACCTGCACGTCGCGTTCAAACGCGCCAACGGCTACAGCGAACTGGAAATCGCCCAGAAGCGCAGCGCCATCGAAAACGTCATGAAGCCCGACAGCCTCGAAGAACACCGCGAACGCCTGCTGGCCGCCGGGTTCTCGAAAGTCGTGCCGTGGTTCCAGTGTCTTAACTTTGCCTCGTTGATTGCCTTGCCATGATTGATCTGTCCCCCCTCGCCCGCCGTCTGGCTGGCACGCCGCTGGCCGACTGGGCCAACACCCTGCAAGCGCAACTCGACAAGAAAATGGAGAAAGGCCACGGCGATCTGGAGCGCTGGCAAAGTGCGCTGGACGCCTTGCCGAAGATCCAGCCGACCGAAGTCGACCTGCTCGACGGCCTGAAACTGGACACCGATTGCGACGACGAGACCCGCGCACAGATGCGCACCGCGCTGATGGGATTGTCGCCGTGGCGCAAGGGGCCGTTCGATCTGTTTGGCGTACATGTCGACACCGAGTGGCGTTCGGACTGGAAGTGGTCTCGGGTCGCTCCGCACCTGGACCTGAAGGGCAAGCGTATCCTCGATGTCGGTTGCGGCAACGGCTATTACATGTGGCGCATGCTCGGTGCCGGTGCCGACAGCGTGATCGGCGTCGATCCGAACTGGCTGTTTTTCTGCCAGTTCCAGGCAGTACAGCGCTACCTGTCAGAGCCGAATGCCTGGCACCTGCCGTTCCCGTTCGAAGACCTGCCGCCGAATCTGGAAGGCTTCGACACGGTGTTTTCCATGGGCGTGTTCTATCACCGTCGTTCGCCGATCGAGCATTTGCTGGCGCTGAAGGATTGCCTGGTGAAGGGCGGCGAGCTGGTGCTGGAGACGCTGGTGGTCGAAGGTGACAAACACCAAGTACTGGTGCCGGAAGACCGTTATGCGCAGATGCGTAATGTGTGGTTTTTGCCGTCGGTGCCGGCGCTGGAATTGTGGTTGCGACGTGCGGGGTTCACTGACATTCGTTGCGTGGATGTCAGCATGACAACGGTCGATGAACAGCGTGGGACCGAGTGGATGAAGTATCAGTCGCTGAGTGATTTCCTCGATCCGGAAGATCACAGCAAGACGATCGAAGGGCTGCCGGCGCCGATGCGGGCCGTAATTGTCGCGAAGAAATAATTCCTCCGAACACCCAAAAAACTGTGGGAGCGAGCCTGCTCGCGATTGGATCTGACAGACACCGAAGTATTGAATGTCAGACCGCGATCGCGAGCAGGCTCGCTCCCACATTGGTTTTGTATTCAGTCTGAGGGTTTTGCCCGCCGCGCCCTGAAAAACTCGATCAACACTGCTCCGCACTCCTCCGCCAGCATCCCGCCTTCATACAGCACTCGATGGTTGAGAAAGCCCTGGGTGAAGAACTGCCCCTGACTCTGCACAATTCCGGCCTTGGGCTCCAGCGCGCCGTACACCACGCGAGCAACCCGCGAATGCACAATCAGCCCGGCGCACATGCTGCACGGTTCAAGCGTCACATAGAGCGTGCTGCCCGGCAGACGATAGTTATCCACCGCTTGCGCGGCGGCGCGGATCGCGACCATTTCTGCGTGTGCGCTGGGGTCGCTGGTGCTGATCGGGCAATTGAAGCCGCGACCGATGATCTCGCCATCCTGCACCAGCACCGCGCCCACCGGCACCTCGCCGAGGGCCGCGCCTTGGGCGGCCAGCGCCAATGCTTCACGCATGAAGTCGCGGTCTCGGCTGCGGTCGATGATCGCTGCGGGGCGAATCTGGCGCATCACTTCACCTCGATAGCGGCCATCAGGCCGGTTTCCATGTGATCGATCACGTGGCAGTGGAACATCCAGACACCCGGGTTATCCGCCACCAACGCCACTTGTGCGCGCTCGTTCTTGCCCAGCAGATAAGTGTCGGTGAAGTACGGCACGATCTTGTGCCGGTTCGACGCAATCACCTTGAAGCTCATGCCGTGCAGGTGGATCGGGTGCTGGTACTGGGTCATGTTCTTCAGTTCGAAGATATAACTCTGGCCCAGTTTCAGGCTGGCAATCGGCCGGTCGGCGCAGGTCTTGTCGGTGATGTCCCAGGCTTTGCCGTTGATCTGCCACAGGCTCGGCGGCTTGCCGTTGTCGACATTCACCGACACCGAACCGACCCATTCGAAATTGAAGTTGAGTTTCTCGGCATTGGCCAGATCCGGCTCGGCCACCGGGTTGGCCGGCAGTGCTTTCGGCCAGTCGGTCGGCGCGTCATTGTTGGCCACCGAACGTAAAGTACCGAGGCGAACCGGGCCGTTGCGAAGCGACAGTTCCTCACCGGTCGGTGGTGCCTTGATCGCCAGGCAGATTCGCATGCCCGGGCCGAGCCAGTATTCCTTGCCCAGCGGGCGCGGCTCGACCGGGTTGCCGTCCAGCGCATAGATCTGCGCTTCGACGCCAGGAATATTGATGCGATAGGTCAGGGTGTTGTCGAGGTTGAGCAGGCGCACCCGGGTGATCTGCCCGGCCGGCAACTCGATCACCGGCGCAGGCACACCGTTGATGGTCGACAGCCGCCCCGCCGTGCCGCCACGGGCCGCTTCGCGCGGAATGCTGAACTCGACGAAGTTGCCCTCGTCATCGACGTGCCAGCTCTTCAGGCTCAAGGTCTTTTCGTACTTGAACCCGGTCGGCTCGCGCTCCTCGACGATCAACGGCCCGACCAGCCCGCGACCGAGTTCTTCGCTGCTGCTGACGTGCGGGTGATACCAGTAGCTGCCGGCATCGGGCACACGGAATTTGTAATCGAAATATTCGCCCGGCAACACCGGCAATTGCGAGACGTAAGGCACGCCGTCCATTTCCAGCGGCAGGCGGATGCCGTGCCAGTGAATGGTGGTCGCTACGGGCAGATGGTTGATGAACCGTACCCGCAGCCACTCACCCTGACGCACGCGCAACTCGGTGCCCGGTGCCGACGGACCGAACGCCCAGGCTTCGGTCTTGTGCCCCGGCACCAGCTCGACGTCCAGCGGTGCAGCGATCAACTCGTAGTCGTGGCCCGCATCGGCATCGGCCACCTTGCCCAGCCAGTAACGCGTCGCACCACCGGCTCCCGCGCCCACCACTGCAAGACCGGCCAGGCCACCGAGAATTTGTCGACGGGTAAAGGACATGGACACAACTACCTCACGTATCAGCCGCGGGCCAGGGCGCCCGCAAAAGGCGAATACGATACACCTGCGCTTGTGAAACAGTAAGGGCAGCGCGGCGGATGGCCGCAGACTACAGGCGCGAAGCCTGCTTCCTATGCACCTTTTTCCTTCGGACGACATACAAACAGCTGCGCGTCTGACAGACGAATCCTTCACCCCTTGAAATGATCGCGGTCGTTTTTTATCCACCACGCTCAAGGAAAGATTGTGGACACGACACACGACATGACACTGCCCAACACCGCCGACAGAAACGCCCTCAAGGCACTGGTTCCCGCCCTGGTCCAGGCCTGCCCCGACATGTATGAAATGGCCTGTGCGATTGCCAGAGAGATCCTCGCCAGCCACGACCTCGCTCACCTGGAACCCGAACAGGTTTACTGGCATCGGTTTCACGCCGCACAAAGCAGCCCCCGGACCTTCACCGGTTGGGAGCACCTGTTCGAAACCCCGCGCGAATCGATGACCCTGCCGCAACTGGTGATTCAGCGCTTCAGCGTTCACGACCAGGACAACGCCGACCTGCTCGATTCCGACGCAGGTTTCTACACCGCCGGCCCGGACGCCGGCACCTATAACGAAAGCAACGAAGTGAAGCTGCACAGCAGCGACGTACTCAAAGCGTTCTGGAAGATCAACTTCGCCGACCGCTACCGGAAAAAGGTCGATTCGTTCTGGACCAAGCATGGCAAAACCTTCCGAACCCTGGCCAAGTGCACCTTTCTGGCCAAGGCCATGGAAGACCGGGAAGGTGGTCGGCTGTCGGACGACAATTTCCGCACCGCCGTCAAAGCCATCGCCGGCAATGTCAGCTGGCCGGTGACCCGCGAAATGCTCGAAGAGGAAGCTGCGCAAGCCGATGGCCTGCGTATCGGCTTGCTGAAAATCGGCGATTTCGTCGCCACCGACATCCTGTGCATCACCGATGGCAAGGGCGGCGCAATTCTCTACGTTCCGGGAGAAATCTGGGGCGTGCACGCCCTGCAGAACGCCCGCGACCTGCATTGGTGGGTGCTGTCGCAGATCAGAAATCCGTCCGATCGAAAACGCTTCATGTCGCACTTTCAGGTCGCTGATCACGACATCACGGAAGACACCTCCTGGCGAGCAGTCGCGAAACGGCGCTGGCTCTGGGCTTTCGGTCCGCTGGCGGGGGGCATCTCGGAGCTATGGCGCGCACCGCATATCGAGAACGTCGGGCTGAACCACGTGCTGGACCTGCTCGTCAGCACCTGGGACAGCGACGATCACACGCTGGTGGCTCACACCGGTGTTGCGCTCGATGGCGATATCTTCAGTTTTCTGGCGACCGCCACCCACGCCCGTATGATCAGCGATGCGGAATTCATGCTGCATTCCAATGGTGATCTGCGCAAAAAACTCTGGATCGGTTACCTCAACGCCTTCAACCGCGTATTCGGGCCGATGGCGGCAGTGGGCTGGCCGGTAGCGCTGGCCGTGGTCGGTGCGGGCATCGCCAATGTCGGGTTGCAGATCGATCAGGCGGTCAACGGCAAGACGCCTCAGGCACGCAAGGCCGGCGTGACCGGAGCGATATTCGCTGCCATCGATACGTTGTTCAACGCCACGTTCATCAAAGGCAGCGGACGACTGCCCGAGATTGCCGAGACCGAGACCTTCATCGCGCCGGAGGAGGACCTCGCTAAAACCGGACTGTCCGTAAAACCTGAAGAAAAACTGGCCGAAGCCGCACTGGCGCGTTCACCACTGCCGACACTGGCAGAGATCGCACCGAAGCAAGTCCTGCCGGCAGCGCCGGAGGATTTTCTGGCGTCCTTCAAGACCGAGATCGGTGAAGGTACGCGGATGGAAACCGGTGACCCCAAATTCCAAGAAATCATTCAGACCGCGTCCGGCAAGCACTACATCTACATGCGCCGGGCTTGGGGTAACCAGGGTTTCTACCAGGTACGTTATGTTGAGCAGATGCGCGGTTGGGTCATCGTCGATCCGGCCAGTCCCTATTCGTTTTATCGCAACGTGCCGGTACGCCTGAATGAAGCGTTGAAATGGCAGCCGGTGGCCCGCCCCGGCCTCAGAGGCGGGATGAAATTGTTCGGCGAATGGCCTTGGGGCCATACGGCTGATCCGTTGCCCGAGATGGCAACACAAACGATGCCCTATGACACGTCACCGGGGTCCAGATCGACTCTGCGCCCAGTGGCGGAAAGTCGTGTCGATGACTTTCCGTTGAACAGCCAGACCGGGAGTGACAGCCTTTATCAGGACTTCAAGACGCTTCGACGCAGCCTGTATGACGACGCCATCGATTTTTACAGCGCTCCGAACTCACCGCCACATCCGGCGATATCGCCCCTCAAACCCGCAACACCGTTCGCCGACATGGCCAAGCGCCTGCTCAAGGAGACACCGGGGCTGGTGATCGGACAGGACAGCACCGGCGCGGGTGCCAGAGGCATGCTGATCGACAACTTCAAGGCCTTGAACAAACAGAAGGTTCGAACCTTGTACCTGGACCATCTGCTGAGCGATTTCCACCAGGCGGACCTGGATGCGTTCCACAAGTCCGGCAAGATGCCGCCCGCGCTGGAAGATTATCTGAAATCACTGGATACCCGCTTCGGCACCGACCCGACAGGACCCCACTCGTATACGGAACTGGTCAGGAACGCACAGAAAAACCATATCCGTGTGCAGGCTATCGACTGCATGGCCAGCCGGCGTTTCCCGAACCTGGAACACACGTCTGAAGTCAGCAGCCGCAAGATGCAGAATTATTACTCCGACACCGTGATCAAGGCCGATCAGGCAGCACGGGGCGCTCATCGCTGGGTGGCACTGCTGGATGAAGGGCGCGCCAGCACCTTCGACAAGGTCGCCGGCCTGGGTGAACTGGAAGGCGCGCCAACGCTGCGGGTCGAGGAGATCACCGTAGGTCAGGCGGAAGGCCTGACAACCGATCCGGGCAAAAAGGTACGTGATCTCGTCGGCAACCCCGTCGACCTGCTTAAAAGCGACCTGCGCCTGCAATTGAATGGTCCGCCTCCGTCGATCATCGCCCGAACGGTCGAAGAGGCGTTGCCCAGAAGGGGCATGTTCATGATCCAGGAACCCTCAACACTGATCCATCGCAGCGGCGACGGCACGCTGGTGCAAACCGCGATCCAGCGAGATGCCGGCGGCTTCTTCATCGTCCGCCCCAAATGGATTTCAGTCAGCGATCGGCACTTTGACAGTGTTCAGGAACTGGCCACAGCTCTGAACGATGAGGGCTTGAGTCTTCGGCGCGTGCGCATTGATCCACTGGCAAGCGAGGGACAATCGCCGGGCATCGAGCCGTCAGCATCTGCTTCCGGTGCCACGGTCAATCCTGAAGTGTCGCTGCCTGATACTCCATTGATCAGTTCGCCTTATGAAATTCCCGTGTCGCTTCGCAGTGAACTGAAAAATGTAGCTGTCTTCGGCAACCAGCGAACACTGGGTGACGCTTTCGAGAGCCTGGAAGGTAATCGGCCCCTCGACACGTTCAGAGCGCTGCGCAAACAATTGCGTGAAGCCGCCAACGGCTTTTATGCCCGAGCCAATCCTGCGCCGCGTACGACGCTGGCGCCCATCGATCCGGTCGCGAGCGCCGAATCGCTCATCGAGAAATCCCTGGAGCAGTTCAACGGTCTGGTCATCGGCGAAAGCCATGCAGGCATCGGCAGCAAACAATGGCTTATCGAACAGATGCCAGTGCTCGCTCGAAAAGGCGTGAAGACCCTGTACATGGAACATCTGCTCACGGACTTCCACCAGGCGACGTTGGACAACTTTGCCAGAACCTCGGTCATGCCTCGGGATCATGAGCTGTATCTGGAGGGCCTCGACCAGGGTCACATCACCGATCCCACAAGACGCTACACCTTCCTCAACCTGGTGAAGGAAGCCAACCGTCAAGGAGTGCGCATTCAAGCCATCGACTGCATGGCCAGTTATCGGCTGGAAGGTATGCGAGGCCTGGAGCCAACGAGTCGACAGAAAATGATGAATTTCTATGCCCACACGATCATCGAGGCCGATCAGACCGCGCGCGGACCACACAAGTGGGTCTCGCTCATGGGCAATTCACACTCCAACACCTACGAGGGTGTCGCTGGCGTCAGTGAACTGGAAGATGCCATGGGCCTGCGTATCGAAGACGTTGGCTATGGCAAGTCCCGCGGATTCGAACCGGATCCCGGCAGGACTTTTTTCGATGAAAAGGGCAAGCCAGCCGGGCAGGTAAAAGGTGATTTGCGCCTGCAGGTGCAGACACCGTGGAACGCCCAGACGCAAAAGGAGATCGATCAATTGCTGAATCGTCCGGGCATGTACACCTTGAAACAGGAACCCCGCTCCACCTTGCTGGTTCACCGCAGCCGCGACCATGCACTCGTGCGTACGGAAATCCATTGGGAGTCCGGTCGCTGGTTCATCGAGCGCCCCGCCTGGCCCGCCCTCGATGGGAAACGCTTCAACAGTGTCGAAGACCTGTTCAAGGCACTGGACGACCGGGGCATGACCCTGGCCGGCTGGTCCGGTCCCTTGTAAGCGGCAATAAAAAGGCCGCGTGAACAGTGTTCACGCGGTCTCGGGGTTGCCTGCTCTCACGCCCTCAGGGCGTGTGCGGGATCACTCCCACTCAATGGTCGCCGGCGGCTTGCTCGACACGTCGTAAGTGACGCGGGAGATGCCTTCGATTTCATTGATGATGCGGCCGGAAACGGTTTCCAGCAGTTCGTAAGGCAGGTGTGCCCAACGCGCGGTCATGAAGTCGATGGTTTCCACGGCACGCAGGGCCACGACCCAGGCGTAACGGCGGCCGTCGCCGACCACGCCAACCGATTTCACCGGCTGGAACACGACGAATGCCTGGCTGACCTTGTGGTACCAGTCGGCCTTGCGCAGTTCTTCGATGAAGATGTGGTCGGCGCGACGCAGCAGGTCGGCGTATTCCTTCTTCACTTCACCGAGGATCCGAACGCCCAGGCCCGGGCCCGGGAACGGGTGACGGTAGACCATGTCGTACGGCAGGCCCAGTTCCAGGCCCAGACGACGGACTTCGTCCTTGAACAGTTCGCGCAGTGGCTCGACCAGTTTCAGGTTCATCTCGTCCGGCAGGCCGCCCACGTTGTGGTGCGACTTGATCACGTGCGCCTTGCCGCTTTTCGCGCCAGCCGACTCGATCACGTCCGGGTAGATGGTGCCCTGGGCCAGGTACTTGATGTTGTCCAGCTTGCAGGATTCGGCATCGAATACGTCGATGAAGGTACGGCCGATGATCTTGCGCTTCTTCTCCGGGTCGGCTTCGCCGGCCAGGTTGTTCAGGAACTGGTCTTCAGCGTTGGCGCGGATCACCTTGACGCCCATGTTCTCGGCGAACATGGCCATCACTTGCTCGCCTTCGTGCAGACGCAGCAGGCCGTTGTCGACGAAGACGCAGGTCAGCTGGTCGCCGATGGCCTTGTGCAGCAGTGCCGCAACCACCGAGGAATCCACACCGCCGGACAGGCCCAGCAGCACGTTGTCGGTGCCGACCTGTGCGCGGATGTTGGCGATCGCGTCTTCGGCAATCTTCGACGGGGTCCACAGGGCTTCACAGCCGCAGATGTCGAGAACGAAACGCGACAGGATGCGACCGCCCTGTTTGGTGTGGGTCACTTCCGGGTGGAATTGCACGCCGTAGTAAGCGCGCTCGTCGTTGAACATGCCGGCGATCGGGCAGCTCGGGGTGCTGGCCAGGATGTGGAAATCGCTTGGCATCTTGGTGACCTTGTCACCGTGGCTCATCCATACGTCGAGGCCGAACAGGCCGTCGGCGTCGATGTGGTCTTCGATGCCGTCGAGCAGACGGCTCTTGCCGACCACGTCAACGCGGGCATAACCGAACTCACGCAGCTCGGAACCTTCAACCTTGCCGCCCAGTTGCTCGGCCATGGTCTGCATGCCGTAGCAGATACCGAAGACCGGAACGCCCAGGTCGAACACCGCTTGCGGGCAGCGTGGGCTGTTGGCTTCGTGCACGGACTCGGGACCGCCGGCGAGGATCACGCCTTTTGGAGCGAATTCGCGGATCGCATCCTCGTCCATGTCGAACGGGTGCAGTTCGCAGTACACACCGATCTCGCGCACGCGGCGGGCGATCAGTTGAGTGTATTGCGAACCGAAGTCGAGGATCAGGATGCGGTGAGCGTGAATGTCGAGGGCCATGATTCAGTCTCGTCTAAGTAATTCAGAAACAGTCTTGATTCAGAAACGACTCGGGGCTGAATAAAACAGCCCCGGTCATTTAACGTTTTGCTTGAAGCCTCAACCTACGCGGTAGTTTGGCGCTTCCTTGGTGATCTGCACGTCGTGGACGTGGGATTCGGCCATGCCGGCACCGGTGATCCGCACGAACTCAGGCTTGGTGCGCATCTCTTCGATGTTGGCGCTGCCGGTGTAACCCATCGAGGAACGCAGACCGCCCATCAACTGGTGAATGATCGCGCTCAGGGTGCCCTTGTAAGGAACACGGCCTTCGATGCCTTCCGGAACCAGTTTCTCGGCGCCTGCCGAGGAGTCCTGGAAGTAACGGTCGGAAGAACCTTGAGCCTGGGACATGGCGCCCAGCGAACCCATGCCGCGATAAGCCTTGTACGAACGCCCCTGGAACAGCTCGATCTCACCCGGCGCTTCTTCGGTACCGGCGAACATCGAGCCCATCATCACGCAGGACGCACCGGCCACGATGGCCTTGGACAGGTCACCGGAGAAACGGATGCCGCCGTCGGCGATCAACGGAACGCCGGTGCCTTCGAGGGCAGCGGCAACGTTGGCGATGGCACTGATTTGCGGAACGCCGACACCGGCGACGATACGGGTGGTGCAGATCGAGCCAGGGCCGATACCGACCTTGACCGCATCGGCGCCGGCTTCGGCCAGAGCCTTGGCGGCTGCGCCGGTGGCGATGTTGCCGCCGATCACCTGCACTTCAGGGAAGTTCTCTTTCACCCAGCGAACGCGGTCGATCACGCCTTTGGAGTGACCGTGAGCGGTGTCGACCACCACCACGTCCACACCGGCATTGACCAGCGCGGCAACGCGGTCGCCGGTGTCTTTACCGGTACCGACTGCAGCGCCAACGCGCAGACGACCCTGGTCGTCCTTGCTGGCCAGCGGGTAGGCCTTGGCTTTTTCGATGTCTTTGACGGTCATCATGCCTTTGAGGGCAAACTTGTCGTCGACGATCAGGACTTTTTCCAGGCGGTGCTTGTGCAGCAACTCGCGAACTTCGTTCTTGTTGGCGCCTTCGCGAACAGTGACCAGACGCTCTTTCGGCGTCATCACTTCACGAACGGTGGCTTCCAGACGGGTTTCGAAACGCACGTCACGGGAAGTGACGATGCCGACCAGGTCGCCATCGTGCAGCACCGGAACGCCGGAAATGTTGTGCATGCGGGTCAGTTCGAACAGATCACGAACCGTGGCGTCAGCCTCGATGGTGATTGGATCCTTGACCACACCGGCTTCGAACTTCTTGACCTTGCGGACTTCGGCAGCTTGCTGCTCGATGGTCATGTTCTTGTGGATAATGCCGATGCCACCTTCCTGAGCCATGGCGATTGCCAGACGGGCTTCGGTGACAGTGTCCATGGCGGCAGAAACCAGAGGAATATTCAGTTCGATGCCACGGGTGAGGCGGGTCTTGAGACTGACTTCGTTAGGAAGCACCTCGGAATAACCAGGCACTAAAAGAATGTCGTCGAAGGTCAGAGCTTCTTGGCTGATACGCAGCATCGCGGGGGCTCCCGAGCGGGAAAATGGAAGCGCGCCATTATAGTCAGACACCCCTTCGGGTTCAATGTAAAACTTGTCTTATATCAATGTTGCTGATGTACGGGAAAAGCCGCCCCTACAACTCGACCTTGACCCAGCTCACCGGTTGATCCAGCCAGTCGGCGAATTCGTCGATGAAACTCTGCTTGAACCCCGCCTCCAGCCAGTTGTTGAAGATGAAGCCGAGGTTGGAAAACCCGCATTCCTGCAAATACAGAAAGCCGTTGATGTCGTCTTCATGCCCGCATTCGGGGCAGGTGAAGTTGTCGGTGCGACCCGGCATCCAGTCTTCCAGGCTTTCGAACAGCGCTTCGCCGATTTCCTGGCGACACTCGGCACAACCGGCTTCTTCGAGAAAGCCCCTGGCCGGGGTGTAGATGCAGCGTTTGGTCACGACCTCCAGACCATTGATCGGCTCACCGAACGGCAGCGCCTCGGGGTGCAGCACCACCGCGCGGGCGCCATCGGCGATGGCGTAGGCCATGCGATTGCCGGTGCGCCCGCAGGTGCTCAGCTCTTCCTTGACGATGTTCTTGCGCACCAGCCAGCGCAGGATCGCCCGGGCCCGGGGTTCGTGCACCGGCAGGTTGGAGATTTTCGGGACGATGATGCTTTGGGAATTCATGGTGCAAGCCTGCTGCGTCAAAGGATGTTCTGCGACGAACGCGGCCGGCAGCTTAATCCCTGAGACAATCCGGTCAAGTGCTTAAATAGCGGCCGATCAGCGCCAGACCGCTCGCCAGCACCAGCCAGGTCACCAGCCGCACGAAGGCCTCGCGGGACAAACGCATCGTCAGCCGCCGCCCGATCCACAAGCCCAGCGCCATGGCCGGCAGCAGGCACAGCGCGAGCATCAACAAGGGTAGCTCGGCATACACCCCGGCGATGGCGAACAGACTCAAACGCACCACCGTGCTGCAACTGATCAGCGCACTTTGCGTGGCCCGGGCCGCGTCCTTGGGCAGTCGGCTGTTGAGGTAGATCGCATAAAGAAAGCCGCCACTGCCGAACAACGCCCCGAACAACCCGCCCACCGTGCCCATCGGCAACGCCCACCCGGCGGACAACTGCGCCGGCCGCGCCTTGATCCACAAGCTGTAAACCGCGTAGGCACTGATGAACAGCCCCATCAACAGCAACAACAGGTCGGACTTGAGGTTAAGCAGGAAAATCACCCCCAGCGTGCACCCCACCGCCATGCACGGCAGCAACCTCAGCAATTCCGGTTTCGCCACATCGCGCCGCGACGGCAGCAGATTGCCGAAAGCAGCGACGAAATCCAGCAGCACCAGCAACGGCACGATCTTCGACAACGGCATGAACAGAATCAGGATCGGCCCCGCCACCAGCGCCGTGCCGAAACCGGCAATGCCGAACACGATGTAGGCCAGCGCGATCGCCAGTCCGATCACCACCCAACCCTGCATGCCCCACGACCATTCGCTCAACAACCCCGCCACGCTCATTCGCTCGCTTCCTATATAAGCCTGCGATGACTTTAGCCAGCGCCGAGGGTTGCGACTAATATCATCGAAACCGCCAAGCCATCTCGAAAAGGCATGCCTCGTGCTTTCAACCCGTCAATTACGTTATTTCGTGGAAATCGCCGAGAGCGGCAGCTTTAGTGCCGCAGCCGAACGGTTGTTCATCGCCCAGTCGGCACTGAGCCGGCAGATCAAGGACATGGAAACCCGCCTGCAAACGCCGCTGTTCGAACGCACCGCACGCCAGCCCCGGCTCACTGCCGCTGGCGAAGCATTCCTGCCCCGGGCGAGAAACCTGCTCAACGAATTGAACAAGGCCAGCACCCTGGCCACGGAAATCGGCCAGGGCCAGCGCGGCACGTTGCGTCTCTGCCACTCCAGCACAGTGCCGATCAGCGGCCAACTGTTGCGCGACATGAGCGCTTACCTGGAGCAGCAACCCGGGGTTTCGCTGGACATCGGCACGTTGTCTTCGGAGGCCCAGCTCGAAGAACTGGCCGAGGGGCGGCTCGACATCGGACTGTTGCGCCTGCCGGTGCTGCGCCAGCGCGAAGGTGTTCAAGTTGTTCCGCTCCACACCGAGCGCTTGCTGCTTGCCGTGCCGGCGGATCATCGACTGGCACTGGCTGATGCGGTCAATCTGGCGCAGTTGAAAGACGAAGCGTTCATCTCCATCCCCCATCCGCAACGCGGCGGGTTGAGTTACTTGTGCGCCGACCTCTGCATGCGCCACGGTTTCTTCCCCCAGGCTGCGCGAGTGATGTCGCGCAAGACCACGCAGCTGCAATTGATCCAGGCCGGATTCGGCATCGCTCTGCTGCCGGAGTCGATGCAGGACATCGCGCCCGCCGGTGTGAGATTTGTGCCACTGGCCGGCGATTGCCAGAGCCCTGTCGCCCTCGCGTTTCGGCAAAATCCCACACCCTTGGTGCAACACTTCCTCCAGACATTCACCGGCGAAAGCCTTTAAACTGCGCCCCATGATTAAAGATCCCTTTGCAAGACTCGGCCTCGACCGCGAAGTCCTGACCGTCAGCCAGCTCAACGGCCGCGCGCGGGTGTTGCTCGAAGACGTGTTCAGCAACATCTGGGTCGAAGGCGAAATCTCCAACCTAGCCCGCCCGGCGTCCGGCCACGTGTATTTCACCCTCAAGGACAGCGGCGCGCAGGTGCGTTGTGCGCTGTTCCGCCAGAATGCTGCGCGGGTGCGTCAGGCGCTGAAGGATGGTCTGGCGGTCAAGGTGCGCGGCAAGGTCTCGCTGTTCGAGGGCCGTGGCGACTATCAGTTGATTCTCGACACCGTGGAGCCTGCCGGTGACGGTGCCCTGCGCCTGGCCTTCGATGCCTTGAAGGAAAAGCTCAGCGCCGAAGGCCTGTTCAGTGCCGAGCGCAAAGTGCCGCTTCCGGCGCACCCGCAGCGCATCGGCATCATCAGTTCGCCGACCGGAGCGGTCATTCGCGACATTATCAGTGTGTTCCGACGCCGTGCGCCGCAGGTACAACTGACGCTAATTCCCACCGCTGTTCAGGGCCGCGAAGCCACAGCGCAGATCGTCCGCGCCCTGAAACTCGCGGACGCCCGGGGTTTCGACGCGCTGATCCTGGCGCGCGGCGGCGGTTCGCTGGAAGACCTCTGGTGCTTCAACGAAGAAGCCGTGGCCCGGGCGGTGGATGCCTGCGTGACGCCGATCGTCAGCGCCGTCGGCCACGAAACCGACGTGTCGATCAGCGACTTTGTGGCCGACGTCCGTGCGCCGACACCTTCTGCAGCAGCCGAATTGCTCGCCCCTGATTCCAGCCACCTGATCCGCCAGGTCGAAAGCCTGCATCGCCGACTGGTGATGCGCATGCGTGACCGTTTGATGCGTGATCGTCTGCGGCTTGAAGGAATGGCTCGCCGTCTGCGCCATCCCGGCGAACGTCTGCGCCAGCAGGCCCAGCGTCTGGATGATCTGGACATGCGCCTGCGCCGGGCGTTCGAGCGCCAGCTCAATACCCGCCGCGAACGCCTGATTCGTCTGGAAACCCGCCTCGCCGGGCAACACCCCGGTCGGCAACTGGCCCTGTTGCGCCAGCGTCTCGACAGCCTCGCCGAGCGCCTGCCACGCGCCATGAACGAAGGCCTGAAACGCCGACGCCTGCAGTTGCAAAGCCAGATGCAGACCCTGCACGTGGTCAGCCCGCTGGCAACCCTCGGCCGTGGCTACAGCATTCTGCTCGACGAGCGTGGCAACGCGATCCGCGACGCGGCGCAAACCCACACCGGCCAGCGTCTGAAAGCCAGACTGGGCGAAGGCGAACTGCAAGTGCGCGTCGAGGACAACCACCTGACGCCCGTCACTCTCTCTTTACTGGACTGATCCATGCCGCGCTTTCTCGCTCCGCTGTTGTTACTGTGCCTGACCTTCAACGCCCACGCCGACAGCTACATCACCCGGCTGCTGAACAAACCGGTGCCGGGCGGCGTAGCCGTCGTCGATCTGGGTGCCTCCGCGCAAGCGCCGAAGGCCACGTACCAAGGCAAACCGGTGTTGGTGGTCAAGGAACAGAACAACTGGCTGGCGATTGTCGGCGTTCCGTTGACCGTCAAACCCGGCACCCAGCAGATCAGCAGCGGCGGTCGAAACCTGAATTTCACTGTCGGCAACAAGAAGTACCCGGAACAGCACATCACCCTGAAGAACACGCAACAGGTCAATCCGAACCCGGCGAACCTGAAGCGCATCGAGGGTGAACTGGCCGAGCAGATCAAGGCCTACCGCAGCTTCAGCCCGAACACACCGAGCAACCTGTTGCTGGACAAACCGGTCAACGGGCCGCTGTCGAGCAAGTTTGGCGTGCGCCGCTTCTTCAACGGTGAAGAGCGCAATCCCCACGCCGGCCTCGACTTCGCGGTGCCGGCCGGCACACCGATCAAGACCCCGGCGGCGGGCAAGGTGATCCTGATCGGCAACTACTTCTTCAATGGCAACACCGTGTTCGTCGACCACGGCCAAGGCTTCATCAGCATGTTCTGCCACATGTCGAAGATCGATGTGCAAAACGGCCAGCAACTGGCTCGCGGCGCGGTGGTTGGCAAGGTAGGTGCCACAGGTCGGGCGACCGGGCCGCACATGCACTGGAACGTCAGCCTGAACGATGCGCGGGTCGATCCGGCGATTTTCATTGGGGCTTTCCAGCCTTGATTTGCGG
Organism: Pseudomonas sp. MWU12-2029; assembly: GCF_023242425.1. Lineage (NCBI taxonomy): Bacteria > Pseudomonadati > Pseudomonadota > Gammaproteobacteria > Pseudomonadales > Pseudomonadaceae > Pseudomonas > Pseudomonas sp. MWU12-2029. Next base: position 407,572 of record NZ_JALJDY010000004.1, read on the forward strand.
GTGAGGCGACTGGCCTCATCGCGAGCAGGCTCGCTCCCACAGGGATTGCGCGCGACGAATGGTCCGCGCAATCCCCGCCAACAATAACCGCCATATCAAGAATAAAATCTCGGAAAAAAGCGCTTTCCGGGTATTCCTCTCAATTTTTTTCGACTGCTTGCCATCCTCATCCCCCGCGGTTAGGGTTGAAGGCATGAAAACCTCTCACACCCTTATTCAGCTTCGCCAGCACCGCAGCCTGTGCCTTGTCAGCGCACGACTGCCGGGCTGAATCGCTGCGCCTCGTCCCAAGCTTCTCCGAACATTCGTTCCACCGGCAGGCCGCCTCTTTTCGGCCCAGACAATAAGGAATTTCCCGATGAGCATGCTCAAAGACCCGTCTTCGAAATACCGCGCGTTTCCTGTGATCAACCTGCCGGATCGCACCTGGCCGTCGAAAACCATCGATGCCGCGCCGATCTGGTGCAGCTCCGACCTGCGTGACGGCAACCAGTCGTTGATCGAGCCGATGGACGCGGTGAAAAAGCTGCGCTTCTGGAAAACCCTGGTGCAGGTCGGTGTGAAAGAAATCGAAGCGTCGTTCCCGGCCGCTTCGCAAACCGACTTCGACTTCGTGCGTACCCTGATCGAAGACGGCCACATCCCGGACGACACCACTATTCAAGTGCTGACCCAGGGCCGTGAAGATCTGATCGAGCGCACCTTCGAATCCCTGCGCGGGGCGAAAAAGGCGATCGTTCACCTGTACAACGCCACTTCCCCTTCTTTCCGTCGCATCGTGTTCAACCAGGACAAGGACGGCATCAAGGCCATCGCCGTGAACGCCGCCAAGCTGTTCGTCAAATATGCTGCCATGCAGCCGGACACCGAGTGGACCTTCGAATACTCGCCGGAAACCTTCAGCGCCACCGAGCTGGAGTTCGCCAAGGAAGTCTGCGACGCGGTGATCGAGGTCTGGAACCCGACGCCCGAGCACAAGATCATCCTCAACCTGCCGGCCACCGTTGAGTGCGCGACCCCGAACGTCTACGCCGACCAGATCGAGTGGTTCCATCGCAACATCAACCGTCGTGACAGCGTGATCATCAGTCTGCACACCCACAACGACCGTGGCACCGGCGTGGCCGCCACCGAGCTGGGCCTGATGGCTGGCGCCGACCGCGTCGAAGGCTGCCTGTTCGGCAACGGCGAGCGTACCGGTAACGTCGACCTCGTAACCGTGGCACTGAACATGTACACCCAGGGCCTCGACCCGCAACTGGACTTCTCCGACATCGACGGCGTGCGCAAAGTCGTCGAAGAATGCAACCAGATTCAGGTACACCCGCGTCACCCGTACGTCGGCGATCTGGTGCACACCGCGTTCTCCGGCTCCCACCAGGACGCGATCCGCAAGGGCTTCGCCCAGCAGAAACCGGACACCCTGTGGGAAGTGCCGTACCTGCCGATCGACCCGGCCGACATCGGCCGCAGCTACGAGGCGGTGATCCGCGTCAACAGCCAGTCGGGCAAGGGCGGCATCGCCTACCTGCTGGAGCAGGAGTACGGCATCAGCCTGCCGCGTCGCATGCAGATTGAGTTCAGCCAGGTCGTGCAGCGTGAAACCGATCGTCTGGGCCTGGAAATGACTGCCCAGCAGATCCACTCGCTGCTGCACACCGAGTACCTGCAAGCCAACACCCCGTATGCGTTGGTCAGCCATCGCCTGCAGGAAGAAAACGGCCACAGCGCCGTCGAAGTGGAAGTGGCGAGCAAGGGCCAGGGTGAAACCAACCTGCACTGGCGCGGCAAGGGCAACGGTGCGCTGGAAGCACTGGTGGCCGGTCTGCCGATCCCGGTGGAGATCATGGACTACAACGAACACGCCATCGGCGCGGGCACCAACGCCAAGGCAGCGGCTTATATCGAGCTGCGTGTGAATGGCGAACGCGCAGTGCACGGCGTGGGTATCGATGAAAATATCACCACCGCCAGCTTCAAGGCACTGTTCAGCGCGCTCAACCGCTCGCTGAGCCAGCCGGAAGCGAAAGCAGCGTAACTGACCGCTGAAATGCAAAAGGCCCCGGAGCTTACGCCTCGGGGCCTTTTTTGTTCTGATCATTCCCACCCTCAACGTGGGAGTGATCAGATTCGGGTATCAGGTGAACTCGAACGTGTCCGCATCCAGATTCGCCGGAAACCGCTCGCGGTAAGCCGCCAGCGGTGCCGCTTCCAATACCGCCTTGAACACCCCGTCCGCCTCCCCCGCCGCCAGCAAGGTCTCGCCCTGGAAGTCCAGCACCTGACTGTCGCCGGTGTAGGCAAACCCCTTGCCGTCAGTGCCGACACGATTCACGGCTGCCACATAGCACAGGTTTTCAATCGCCCGCGCCGGCAGCAAACGGTTCCAGTGCAGACGCCGCGCCCCCGGCCAGTTGGCGGTGTACAGCAGCAGGTCGGTATCTTGTGCATCGCGGCTCCACACCGGGAAACGCAAGTCGTAGCAAATCAACGGCCGGATGCGCCAGCCCTTGAGCTCGAACTGCACCTGGCGTTCGCCAGGCGTGTAGTGATTGTGCTCGCCGGCCATGCGGAACAGGTGGCGCTTGTCGTAATGCCACACTTCGCCGTCCGGGCGTGCCCATAGCAGGCGATTGCGATGGCTGCCGTCGGCGGCCTGGATGATCACGCTGCCGGTGATCACCGCATTGAGCTTCGCCGCCTGTGCCTTCATCCATTTGCTGGTCGGGCCATGCTCGGCTTCGGCGAGGGTTTCGGATTCCATGGAGAATCCGGTGGTGAACATCTCCGGCAGGATAATCAGATCCGCACCACGCGCCTGCTCCAGCAAAGCGTCGAAATGCTCGAGATTGGCCTGACGATCATGCCAGGCCAGGCTGGTCTGGATAAGCGCCAGGTTGAGATCGGGTAAAGCACTCAAATCACGCATAGTTTTGCCGCCGCTTCCCGCAGCGTCTCCTCGCGTTTGGCGAAGCACAGGCGCACCAGGCGCTGGCCTTCAGGTGGATTCTGGTAGAACACCGACACCGGGATGCTCGCCACACCATGTTCGCGAGTCATCCACATCGCCATCTCGACGTCGTTCAGGTCGGGACGGATCTGCGAGTAATCGACCAGTTGGAAATAAGTGCCGGTGACCCGGGTGAAGCTGAATCGCGACGGCTCCAGCAGATCACAGAACAGATCACGCTTGGCCTGATAGAAACCCGGCAGTTCTTCGACGTGTTCCGGATGTTCGGCCATGTAATCGGCCAGCGCATATTGCAGCGGCGTCACGCCACAGAAGCTGACGTACTGGTGCACTTTGCGCAGCTCGGCAGTCAGCGCTGGCGGCGCCACGACGTAGCCGGTTTTCCAGCCAGTGACGTGATAGGTCTTGCCGAACGAGCTGACCACGAATGCGCGCTGATACAACTCTTCATGGGCCAGCACGCTCACATGCGGAACGCCGTCGTACACCAGGTGTTCGTAGACTTCGTCGCTGATCACATAGATGTCGCGATCGCGGATCAGCGCCGCCAACTGGTCGAGCTCTGCGCGACTGATCAGGGCTCCGCTGGGGTTGTGCGGGGTGTTGAGGATAATCATCCGCGTGCGTGGGCTCAGCGCTGCACTGAGCTTGTCGAAGTCGATGGAGAAATCCTCCAGACCGAGTTGCACATGCACGCAGCGCCCACCGGCCAGCTCCACCGACGGCTCGTAGCTGTCATAGGCCGGGTCGAACACGATGACTTCATCGCCGCTGTGGATAACCGCCTGGATTGCACAGAAGATCGCCTGGGTCGCGCCGGGGGTGACGGTCACCTCGTGATCGGCATCGACATTCACGCCATAGCTGCGGGCGATCTTCGCTGCAATCTGTTGGCGCAGGGCCGGCAGACCGGTCATGGGCGAATACTGGTTATGGCCGCTGGCAATGTGCCGACCGACCGCATCGCGCAGCGACTGCGGGCCGTCGAAATCGGGAAAACCCTGGGACAGGTTGATGGCTCCGGTCTGTGCCGCGAGCTGAGACATCTGCGTGAAAATAGTGATGCCGACATTCGGCAGCTTGCTGTTGATCATCGGGGTTCCCTGCTCTGCCCCGGCACTGACGACGGCGCGGGAGAGCCCGAGGATAGCCCATCCGGCGCCCATAAAAAAAGGGCGCCAGACGGCGCCCTTCTCTCTTGATGACCGGGATCAGCGCTTGTCGCGGCGCTTCTTGCTGGCCTTCTTGTTATGCGACATCAAACGACGCTTCTTGTTGACCTGGCGGTCGGTCAGCGTGTTCTTGTTGCCTTCGTACGGGTTCTCGCCGCCCTTGAACTCGATACGGATCGGCGTACCGACCAGCTTGAGCACACGACGGTAAGTGTTTTCCAGATAGCGCACGTACGAGTTCGGCACTTTCTCGATCTGGTTGCCGTGGATCACGATCAGCGGCGGGTTGGCGCCACCAAGGTGGGCATAACGCAGCTTGATCCGGCGGCCGTTGACCATCGGTGGCTGGTGCTCGCTGACCGCGTCTTCGAGGATCTGGGTCAGGCGGCTGGTCGGCCAGCGGGTGACCGCCGACTTGAACGAGTTCTGCACCGAAGCGTAGAGGTTGCCCACGCCGGTACCGTGCAGGGCCGAGATGAAGTGGATGTCGGCGAAGTCGACGAAGAACAACCGGCGTTCAAGCTCGGTCTTCACGTAGTCGCGCTCGCCCGGAGTCATGCCATCCCACTTGTTCAGCGCGATGACCAGCGCACGGCCGGACTCAAGGGCAAAGCCCAGCAGGTTGAGGTCGTGGTCGACCACACCTTCGCGGGCGTCCATCACGAAGATCACCACGTTGGCGTCTTTGATGGCCTGCAGGGTTTTGACCACGGAGAACTTTTCGACTTCTTCGTGGATCTTGCCGCGCTTGCGCACACCGGCAGTGTCGATCAGCGTGTACTTCTCGTCGTTACGCTCGAACGGGATGTAGATACTGTCGCGGGTGGTGCCCGGCTGGTCGTAAACGATCACCCGCTCTTCACCCAGCATGCGGTTGACCAGCGTCGACTTGCCGACGTTCGGCCGGCCGATGATGGCGATCTTGATGCCGTCCTTTTCGCTCGGACCTGGAATGCGCTTGGCTTCCTCGCCTTCGGCGACTTCTTCCTGCTCTTCGCCTTCCGGCAGCTCGTCCTCATCTTTCGGGAACGAGCTCAGGGCAATTTCCAGCAATTGCGTGATGCCGCGACCATGGGCGCCGGCAATCGGGATCGCATCGCCCATGCCCATCGGCGCGAATTCGGCGCGAGCCATTTCCGGATCGATGTTGTCGACCTTGTTGGCGACCACGTAGGAACGCTTGTTACGTTTGCGCAGGTGTTCGCCGATCATCTGGTCGGCGGCGGTGAAACCGGCCTTGGCATCTACCAGGAACAGAACGACATCCGCTTCTTCGATGGCCAGCAGCGACTGCTCGGCCATTTTTTCGTCCATACCATGCTCGTCACCGGAGATACCGCCGGTGTCGATCAGAATGTAGGAACGCCCTTGCCACTTGGCCTCACCGTACTGGCGATCACGGGTCAGACCGGACAGGTCGCCGACGATAGCGTCGCGAGTCCTGGTCAGGCGGTTGAACAAGGTGGACTTGCCGACGTTCGGTCGGCCCACCAGGGCGATTACGGGAACCATGCGGCTCTCCACTTCGTTATTTCAGAAAATACAAAAGCCGCTGCGAGGCAGCGGCTGGTGCTCGGGGCAACACCCATGGGTGCTGCAAACCCTGCCGGAGCAGGGCCGCTTGGGGATCAACCCCAAGCATAGTCAAACCATTACTTGATGGTCAGGGCTTCCAGTTTGCCGCTGTTGCCATACACGTAAATCGTGTCACCCACCACCAGCGGACGGGCACGCAGGCCGTCGCTGTCGATGCGCTCGCGGCCGACGAAACGACCGTCCACCTGACTCAGCAGATGCAGGTAACCTTCCAGGTCACCGACTGCAACGTAGCTGGAGAACACTTCCGGAGCCGACAGTTGACGGCGGGCCAGCGAGTCGTTGGTCCACAGTGCAGTGGTCGAACGCTCGTCGACGCCTTCAACGGTGCCCGAAGACAGGCTCACGTAGACGTTGCCGAAACCCTGGGCGATACCGGCGTAGCTCGACGCATCGCGCTGCCACAGTTGACGACCGCTTTCCAGGTCCAGTGCCGCAACGCGACCCTGATAGCTGGCAACGTACAGCGTGCCACCGGACAGCAGCAGACCGCCGTCGATGTCGACCACGCGCTCCAGTTCCGAACGACCTTGTGGAATCGCGATCCGTTGTTCCCAGACCGGCACGCCGTTGGAAATGTCCAGAGCGACCACTTTACCGGTCGACAGGCCAGCCACCGCGAGGCGGTTGGTCGCGAGCGGTGCACTGGTGCCACGCAGGGTCAGTACGGCCGGGGTGCTGTCATACACCCAGCGCTGGTGACCGGTGGATGCATCCAGACCGATCAGACGATCGTCCTGGGTCTGCACGACCACGATGTCGCCGTTGCTGGCTGGTGGCGCCAATACTTCACTGGTCACACGAGCGCGCCACTTCTCTTCACCATTGATGGTGTCGAGGGCGATGACGTCGCCACGCAGCGTGCCGACCAGAACCAGACCGTAACCCACGCCGACGGCGCCGGAGACTGGCACATCCAGTTCTTTCTTCCACTTCACGTCGCCGTTGCTGCGATCCATGGCCATCACGATGCCGGTCACGTCGGCGGCGTAGATGGTGTCACCATCGATCGCCGGTACCAGCATATTGTAGGTTTCGCCCTGACCGTCACCGATCGAACGGCTCCACACTTTTTGCAGAACCACTTCTTCCTTGAAGGAAGTCAGTTCGGCTGGTGGCAGTTCTTTTGTGCTGTTGCTGCTGCAACCCGTGGCCAGAATGGCCAGAGCCAGCAATGCTGCATGCTTCCAACCGATCACGTCACGCATCCCCTTTGGCCAGGTCGTCCAGCTTGATTTGAAGGCCGCCGACTGCCGCTTCATCCGACAGTGCCGCCTTGGCTTTTTGATACGCCGCGTTCGCTTCGTCAGTGCGGCCCAGCTGTACCAGCAGGTCGCCCTTGAGTTCTTCGCGAGTGGCCAGGAACGACTTGTCGGCATCGCCTTCAAGCAGTTTCAGGGCTTCATCCGCCTTGTTCTGTGCACCCAGCACCTGCGCCAGACGCTGACGGGCGATTTCGCCCAGCGCCGCGTTGGCCGGTTTGGCAACGATGGCCTTGAGTTCGGTCGCTGCGTCATCCAGCTTGCCGCTGTCGACCGCAACCTTGGCCACGAACAGGCTGCCGTACTGCGCGTAGGCAGTACCACCGAATTCGCTGTTGAGCTTGCCGGCCAGATCCGCGACGCGCGCAGCGTCAGGCTTGCCGTCCGGGGTCAGCGTGGTTTCCAGCAATTGCTGATAGAGCACCGAGGCGCCTTGCGACTGGTTGCTCTGATACTTGTGAAATGCCTGCCAGCCGAACACGATGACCAGCGCCAACAGGCCGCCAGTGACCAGAGGTTTGCCGTTGCGTGTCCACCAGTCCTTCAAATCCGCCAACTGTTCGTCTTCGGTACTCGACACCCCAATACTCCTTAATCGCTAAATCGGCTGTTTAAACAGCTTCAACCCTGCACGACGCAGGTGGCCAGGTGAGCGGCAAGCGCATCCCAGGCAATGCTTTGTTGTTCGCCCTGGCCACGCAGGGGTTTGAAACCTACCACTTGCTGGGCCATTTCGTCGTCACCGAGGATCAGCGCGTACAGCGCACCGCTCTTGTCGGCTTTCTTGAACTGGCTCTTGAAGCTGCCGGCACCGGCATTGACCTGCAGGCGCAGGTTCGGCAACTGGTCGCGTACACGCTCGGCCAGGGCCAGACCGGCGAGTTCCGCCTCTTCGCCGAAGGCGCATAGGTAGACGTCGACCTGACGGGCGAGTTCTTGCGGGATCTGCTCCAGGGTTTCCAGCATCAGCACCAGACGCTCGATGCCCATGGCGAAACCGACGCCCGGGGTCGGCTTGCCGCCCATCTGCTCGACCAGACCGTCGTAACGGCCGCCCGCGCACACAGTGCCCTGGGCGCCGAGCTTGTCGGTGACCCATTCGAATACGGTTTTGCTGTAGTAATCGAGACCGCGCACCAGTTTCGGGTTGAGCACGTAAGGAATGCCGACGGCATCCAGACGCGACTTCAGACCTTCGAAATGGGCACGGGACTCTTCATCCAGGTAATCCGCCATTTTCGGCGCATCGACCAGCACGGCTTGCGTGTCGGCGTTCTTGGTGTCGAGCACGCGCAGCGGGTTCGTCTTCAGGCGACGCTGGCTGTCTTCGTCCAGCTTGTCGTGGTGCGCCGAGAGGTACTCGACCAGCGCTTCACGATAACGGCCACGGGACTCGCTGGTACCCAGGCTGTTGAGTTCGAGCTTGACCGCATCACGGATGCCCAGCTCGCCCCACAGGCGCCAGGTCATGATGATCAGCTCGGCGTCGATGTCCGGACCGTCGAGGTTGAAGACTTCCAGACCGATCTGGTGGAACTGGCGATAACGGCCTTTCTGCGGACGCTCGTGACGGAACATCGGACCGATGTACCAGAGTTTCTGCACCTGGCCACCGCCGGTGATGCCATGCTCGAGCACGGCACGCACGCACGCAGCAGTGCCTTCCGGACGCAGGGTCAGGGAGTCGCCGTTGCGGTCGTCGAAGGTGTACATCTCTTTTTCGACGATGTCGGTCACTTCGCCGATCGAGCGCTTGAACAGCTCGGTGAATTCGACGATCGGCATGCGGATCTGCTTGTAACCGTAGTTATCCAGCAAACGCGAAACGGTGCCTTCGAAGTAGCGCCATACCGGGGTCTGTTCCGGCAGGATGTCGTTCATGCCACGAATGGCTTGCAGGGACTTGCTCACAGAAATTCCTTAATTCGTTCGATCAGCCGCGCGCGATGACCGCTGCGTCGGCTTCGACCTTCTCGGCCGCCTTCTCGCGGATCAGCTTTTCCAGCTCGTCCACCAGATTGTCATTCGTCAGTTTCTGCGACGGCTTGCCGTCGATGTAAATCAGGTTTGGCGTACCGCCGGTCAAGCCGATATGGGCTTCCTTGGCTTCGCCGGGGCCGTTGACCACGCAACCGATCACCGCAACATCCAGCGGCACCAGCAGGTCTTCAAGCCGCCCTTCCAGCTCGTTCATGGTCTTGACCACATCGAAGTTCTGCCGCGAGCAGCTCGGGCAGGCGATGAAGTTGATGCCACGGGAACGCAGATGCAAAGACTTGAGGATGTCGTAACCGACCTTCACTTCCTCGACCGGATCGGCCGCCAGCGAGATGCGGATGGTATCGCCAATCCCCTCGGCGAGCAGCATACCTAGGCCCACGGCGGATTTCACTGTACCGGAGCGCAATCCACCGGCTTCGGTGATGCCCAGGTGCAGCGGCTGGACGATTTCCTTCGCCAGCAGGCGGTAGGCTTCGACGGCCATGAACACGTCGGAAGCCTTCACGCTGACCTTGAAGTCCTGGAAATTCAGGCGTTCGAGGTGTTCGACGTGACGCAGTGCGGACTCGACCAGCGCGGCCGGGGTCGGTTCGCCGTATTTCTTCTGCAGGTCTTTTTCCAGGGAACCGGCGTTGACACCGATGCGGATCGGAATCCCGCGGTCACGGGCGGCATCGACCACCGCACGCACGCGGTCTTCGCGACCGATGTTGCCCGGGTTGATGCGCAGGCAGTCCACACCCAGTTCGGCCACGCGCAAAGCGATCTTGTAGTCGAAGTGGATGTCGGCAACCAGCGGCACCTTGACCAGTTGCTTGATCTTGCCGAACGCCTCGGCGGCGTCCATGTCCGGCACCGATACGCGAACGATGTCGACGCCAGCGGCTTCCAGACGGTTGATCTGGGCGACGGTGGCCGCGACATCGTTGGTGTCGCTGTTGGTCATGCTCTGCACCGCGATAGGTGCATCGCCGCCCACAGGCACGTTACCGACCCAGATCTTGCGCGATTCGCGACGTTTGATTGGAGATTCGCCGTGCATGACTTATTGACCCAACTTCAGGCGAGCAGTCTCGCCACTGGTGAACGGAGCGACATCGACCGGCTGGCCGTTGTAGCTGACCTGCGCTGCCCGGGCAACACCCAGACGCACAGCCAGCGGTGGCTTGCCTGCCACGGAGACGCTGTCGCCTTTATGTTTCAGACCGCTGAACAGAACCTTGCCGCGACCATCGGTGACCTGTGCCCAGCAATCAGCGGTGAACTGCAGTTGCACCTGACCTTCGCCTGCTGCCGGAGCAGCGGTTTCTGCGGTGGGTGCCGGGGTGGCCGGGACAACGGGTGCGGCGACGGTCGGTGCCGGAGTCGCAGGAACATTGAGGGCAGGTGCAGCCGGAGTGGCGACAACCGGGGCCGGGGCATGGGCCGGAGCAGCTGGCGTCGCCGCCGGGGCAGCAGGTACGGCTGCGGGAACGACTGGCTCGGCACCGGTCGACTCTGCAGCGGTTTCCGATTGGGGCAGTGCCAGCGCCGTCGCGCCCTCGGTCTGACCTTCGGTAACGGCCTGGTCTTCCGGCTCGTCGATCGGATGAATCTGCGTGGTGCCATCGGCGCCTTCGACTTCAACGTGCTCCGGGGCCAGACTGGTCAGGTCCTTGGTGCGCAACGAGGTCTGATCCTGCCACCAGACGAAACCGCCGCCGATGACCGCGATCAGCAGCAACAGGCTGACGATCCGCAAAATGGTATGGGAAACACGAACCGGCTCTTCGATCCGGCCCAGAGCGTGGACATTGCTGCCCTGGGAATCGGTGCCGGTGGACTGGTCGAACTGCTGGACCAGGACCGCCTGATCCATGCCGAGCAATTTGGCATAGGCGCGAATATAGCCGCGAGCGAAGGTATGCCCCGGCAACTTGTCGAACGCACCGGCTTCGAGGTTGGTCAGGGAAGTCACGGTGAGGTTGAGCTTGAGGGCCACTTCGGCCAGCGACCAGCCATTGCTTTCGCGGGCCTGGCGCAAGGTCTCACCGGGGTTAACGCGATTCGCTGCTACAACTTCGGGATGCGCCGCTTTCATCATTGCTCCGACAGGTATTGCTGATATTCCGGCGTACCGGGATAGAGTCGTTTTAATTGCAGGCCCGCACTGGCGGCCTTGTCGCGATCTTCAAACACTTTTGCCAACCGAACCGCGAGCAACAGACTACGTGCATTTTGCTCGGACAGCTGGCTGAAACGGTCGTAATAGTCACGCGCGGGCACATAATGCCTGTCTTCGAATGACAACTCAGCCATTTCCAGCAACGCCCGTGGTTGCTGACGGTTCAAACGCAATGCTTTTTCCAGTTGCTGCCGGGCCAGATCACGCTGTCCAAGCTTGGACGCCGTCATGCCGAGGTTCTCGAACACACGGGAACGCTCAGGATACAGGGTATCGGCGGCGGCCTGTTCAAAACGCTCGTAGGCTTCCTTGTAACGCTGTTCTTCGTAGAGAAAACTGCCGTAATTGTTGAGGATGCGGGCATCGGCGGGACGGGAGGACAGTGCCTTGCGAAAGTGTTCGTCGGCCAGCTTCGGCTCCATCTCGGACTGAAAGACCAGCCCAAGGGCGGCGTTGGCGTCGGGATCGGAACCGTCCAGCTCGAGGGCCTTTTTCAAGGGTACCTTGGCCCGCTCCGTCATGCCTTGCTGCAAATACCCCAGCCCCAGCTGCACGTAGGCAGCCCGCGCTTCGTCGCGGCCCTTGCTGGTCTTCATCGGGTTGTAATCACCCGACAGGACACAGCCAGCACACAGGCTGGCCAACAGCAACAGCAGCGCAAAGCGCAGGGACATAGAGATCCTCTCTTAGTTAGTGTTCGCGGCGTTCTGTGCCAGATCGCTGTCGGCGCTCAATTCGCGCACGGCGATGTAACGTTCACTGCGACGGGTGCGATCCAGCACCTGCCCTACCAATTGACCGCAAGCCGCGTCGATGTCTTCACCACGGGTGGTGCGCACGGTCACGTTATAGCCTGCCTGATGCAGCTGATCCTGGAACCGGCGAATCGCGTTGTTGCTCGGCCGCTCGTAACCGGAATGCGGGAACGGGTTGAACGGAATCAGGTTGATCTTGCAGGGAATATCCTTGAGCAGCTCGATCATTTCCACAGCGTGCTCAAGCTTGTCGTTGATGTCCTTGAGCAAGGTGTACTCGATGGTCAGCACACGTTTCTCGCCCAGGGCGGACATGTAGCGCACACACGAATCGAGGAGCATCTTAAGCGGATATTTCTTGTTGATCGGCACCAATTGGTTACGCAATGCGTCATTCGGTGCGTGCAGGGACAACGCCAGGGATACGTCGATGTGCTTGGCCAGCTCATCGATCATCGGCACCACACCCGACGTGGACAGGGTCACGCGGCGCTTGGAGATCCCGTAGCCCAGGTCATCCATCATCAGATGCATGGCGGCCACGACGTTGTCGAAGTTCAGCAGCGGTTCGCCCATGCCCATCATCACCACGTTGGTGATGGCGCGGTCGATGGTAGCCGGAACACTGCCGAAGGATTTGTTGGCAATCCACACCTGGCCGATGACTTCGGCGGCGGTGAGGTTGCTGTTGAAGCCTTGCTTGCCGGTGGAGCAGAAACTGCAGTCCAGGGCACAGCCTGCCTGGGACGAAACGCACAGAGTGCCGCGTTTGCCCTGGGGAATGTAAACAGTCTCGACACAACTGCCGGACGCCACGCGCACCACCCACTTGCGGGTGCCGTCGCTGGAAATGTCCTCGCTGACCACTTCGGGACCGCGAACTTCAGCAACAGCCTTGAGCTTTTCGCGCAAGGCCTTGCTGACGTTCGTCATGGCGTCGAAATCATCGACGCCAAAGTGGTGAATCCATTTCATTACCTGACCGGCACGGAAACGCTTCTCCCCGATTGAGTCGAAGAATTTTTCCATTTCCGGCTGGGTCAGACCCAGCAGGTTGGTTTTAACAGTCGATGTAGTCATGGATTCACCTTCACTCTTAAGCCAATGCTTAGCGAGTGGTTACTTCAGTAGCTGCGAAGAAGTACGAGATTTCGCGAGCGGCAGCGGCTTCGGAGTCCGAACCGTGAACGGCGTTGGCGTCGATCGACTCAGCGAAGTCAGCACGGATGGTGCCGGCAGCAGCTTCTTTAGGGTTGGTAGCGCCCATCAGCTCACGGTTGCGAGCGATGGCGTTTTCGCCTTCCAGAACCTGAACGACAACCGGACCGGAGATCATGAAAGCAACCAGGTCACCGAAGAAACCGCGCTCTTTGTGCTCAGCGTAGAAGCCTTCAGCTTCGGCTTTGGACAGTTGCTTCATTTTCGAAGCAACCACTTTCAGACCAGCCTTTTCGAAACGGGTAACGATTTCGCCGGCAGCGCCTTTTGCAACGGCGTCAGGCTTGATGATGGAGAAAGTACGTTGAACAGCCATGGTGTAACTCCAGAAACGGTAATTTGCGAAAAATTAAACCCGCGAATTATACGCGGGTTCTTGGGTATTGCCTAACCTGCAAGGATGATCAGTCTATTTCATCATTCCAGAGCTGCTGAACCGCTTCCAACACCTTCTCGCCGACCCGGCCAGAGTTAGCGTCGAAGTCAGGCAGCTCCTTGATCCACTGCTGCAACTCGACGAAATTGACAGAATACGGATCTACACCCGGCTTGGCCTCAGCCAACTCTTCTGCAATACGTTGAACATCATTCCAACCGTAGCTCATGACAGTCTTACCAGTCAGTGCGGCGCTTCGGCCGCATGGTTAAGCGAATATTTCGGAATTTCGACGGTGAGGTCTTCCTCGCCGACGATCGCCTGACAGGCCAGGCGCGACTGCGCCTCCAGACCCCAGGCACGATCTAGGAAATCTTCCTCCAACTCGTCAGCTTCTTCCAGCGAGTCGAAACCCTCGCGGATGATGCAGTGACAAGTGGTGCAGGCGCAGACGCCGCCGCAGGCGCTTTCCATCTCGATGTGGTGTTCGTGGGCCAGCTCGAGAATCGAAGTGCCGGGCTCAGCCTCGACCACCATGCCTTCAGGGCAGAACTTCTCGTGGGGCAGAAAAATGACCTGCGGCATCAGATATCCTCGATTTCATTCAGGTTGCGCCCCGACAGAGCGGCTTTCACCGTCTGATCCATACGACGGGCAGCAAAGGCATCGGTCACTTGCGACAGACGCTTGGTCTGCTGCTCGATGGCGTAACCATCGGTACCTTTCATCAGTTCGGTCAGTTCCTGCACCTGCAGGTCGATGACCATGCGCTCTTCGGCGTCGAGCAAACGCTCACCATCCGCCTCCAGAGCGCCCTGCACCGCTTCGATCAGGCGCTGGGCATCGACTTGCTGCTCACGCAGGACGCGAGCGACTTTGTCGTCATTGGCGTGCTGGAACGAATCCTTGAGCATCTTGGCGATTTCGCCGTCGGTCAGACCGTAGGACGGCTTGACCTGAATGCTGGCTTCAACGCCCGAACCCAGTTCGCGGGCAGAAACGCTGAGCAGACCGTCGGCATCGACCTGGAAGGTCACGCGAATCTTCGCCGCGCCCGCCACCATTGCCGGAATGCCGCGCAATTCGAAACGCGCCAGGGAGCGGCAGTCGCTGATCAGCTCGCGCTCGCCCTGCAACACATGGATCGCCATGGCCGACTGGCCGTCTTTATAAGTGGTGAAGTCCTGGGCGCGAGCGACGGGAATAGTGGTGTTGCGAGGAATCACCTTCTCCATCAGGCCGCCCATGGTTTCCAGCCCCAGGGACAGTGGAATCACATCGAGCAGCAGCAGTTCGCCGCCATCGCGCTTGTTGCCGGCCAGTGTATCGGCCTGGATCGCGGCACCGATGGCCACCACTTGATCCGGGTCGATTTCGGTCAGCGGTTGACGACCGAAGGCTTCGGCGACAGCTTCACGAACACGTGGAACGCGGGTCGAACCACCGACCATGACCACGGCATGCACGTCTTCCAGCTCGATACCGGAGTCGCGAACGGCACGGCGGCAGGCTTTCAGGCTGCGGGCAACCATCGGCTCGATCAGTGCGTCGAAGGCTTCGCGAGTCAGTTGTGCTTTCCAGTCACCATAAGCAACTTCAACACTGTCGGCATTAGTCAGGGCTTCTTTGGCCGCGCAGGCGGTTTGCAGCAGATTGCGCTGCGCACCCGGATCGAGATCGGCGGACAGGCCCGCACTCTCGATGATCCAGCCAGCAATCGCGTGATCGAAATCGTCACCGCCCAGGGCACTGTCGCCACCGGTGGCCAGAACTTCGAAGACACCGCCGGTCAGGCGCAGAATCGAAATATCAAAAGTACCGCCGCCCAGGTCATAAATGGCGACCAGGCCTTCGGCATGCTGATCCAGACCATAAGCCACCGCAGCGGCAGTCGGCTCGTTGAGCAGACGCAGCACGTTCAGACCGGCGAGTTTTGCCGCATCCTTCGTAGCCTGGCGCTGAGCGTCGTCGAAATAGGCAGGAACGGTAATCACCGCGCCGACCAGCTCGCCGCCCAAGGTCGCTTCAGCGCGCTGGCGCAGCACTTTCAGGATATCGGCGGAGACTTCGACCGGGCTTTTCGGGCCCTGCACGGTGTCGATGAACGGCATGTGCGATTCGCCGCCGACAAAGCGGTACGGCAGTTGATCGCCCAATTGCTTGACGTCGGACAGGCCACGCCCCATCAGGCGCTTGACCGACAGCACGGTGTTCAGGGGGTCGGAGGACGCAGCCAGTTTGGCCGACTCGCCGACTTCGACGCGATCGGCGTGATAGCGCACGGCGGAAGGCAGAATGACTCGCCCTTCGGCATCGGCCAGCGGCTCGGAAAGACCACTGCGCAACGCAGCGACCAGCGAATTGGTAGTGCCCAAGTCGATCCCCACAGCCAGACGACGCTGGTGCGGTTGAGGACTTTGGCCGGGTTCGGCGATCTGCAGTAGGGCCATCGTGATCAGGACTTATCTGTATATCAGGCGTGCGACCGGAGCGGCACTGGGTTAATCGTCGAGGCGCTCTTCTAACTGGCGCACTTCGTAGGTGAGCTTGTCGAGGAACTGCATGCGTCGCATCAGGCGCTCGGCCTGTTCGCGTTGCGCTGCATCATCCCAACAGGCTGCGAAGCTTTCGTTCAGCTGCTCCTGGGCGGTCTTCAGGCGACGCTTGAAGGCAGCGACGCCGGCCAGGTCGGCACTGTCCTGCAGATCTTCGAGCTCTTCGCGCCACTGCATCTGCTGCAACAGAAACTCGGGATCATGGACCGTGACTTCCATCGGCACTTCATGACCGCTGATCGTCAGCAGGTAACGTGCTCGCTGGGCCGGGCTCTTGAGCGTCTGGTAAGCATCGTTGAGCCGAGCGGACTGTTCGAGCGCCGAGCGCTGCTCACGCTCGGAAGCGTCGGCAAAACGATCGGGATGAACGCCGCGCGCCAGCTCGCGATAGCGCGTGGCCAGTTGCTCGAGATCCAGACGAAAGCCCGGTTGCAGCTCGAATAAAGCGAAATGACAAGGAGTTCCCACGACCAGCCTCAGATGTTGAAGCTTTCGCCGCAGCCACACTCACCGCGCACGTTGGGATTGTTGAACTTGAAGCCTTCGTTCAACCCTTCCTTGACGAAATCGAGCTCGGTGCCGTCGAGGTAAGCCAGGCTCTTGGGGTCGATGATCACTTTTTCGCCGTGACTCTCGAACACCTGATCTTCTGCAACCACCTCGTCGACAAACTCCAGCACGTAGGCAAGGCCGGAACAGCCCGTGGTGCGAACACCCAGACGAATCCCTTCACCCTTGCCGCGCCCGTCGAGGGAGCGTCGCACGTGTCGAGCAGCCGCTTCTGTCATGCTGATAGCCATCGTTGACTCCTTACTCGTCGCCCAATGCTTAGATCAAGCCTTTCTTCTGCTTGTAGTCGCGAACGGCCGCCTTGATGGCGTCTTCAGCGAGTACCGAGCAGTGGATTTTCACTGGCGGCAGGGCCAGTTCTTCGGCCAGCTGGGTGTTCTTGATGGTTTCCGCTTCGTCCAGGGTCTTGCCCTTCATCCACTCGGTGGCGAGGGAGCTGGAAGCGATAGCCGAACCGCAGCCATAGGTCTTGAACTTGGCGTCTTCGATAACGCCCTGGTCGTTGACCTTGATCTGCAGACGCATCACGTCGCCGCACGCCGGAGCGCCGACCATGCCGGTGCCGACATCTGGATCTTCCGCGTTCATCTTGCCGACGTTACGCGGGTTTTCGTAGTGGTCGATGACCTTTTCGCTGTAAGCCATGATTCTCAATCCTCACTCATCAGGGCCGCTCTTGAGACCCTGCAACTGCGCTGCGCAAACCGCCGCGTCGCTACAGGATCCGTATCCGGCGGCTTCTATGTTTAGTGTGCCGCCCACTCGATTTTCGAGATATCGACGCCGTCTTTGTACATGTCCCACAGCGGCGACAGAGCGCGCAGCTTGGTAACGGCCTCGCAGACTTTCTGCGCGGCGTAATCGATTTCTTCTTCGGTGGTGAAACGGCCGAAGGTGAAGCGGATCGAGCTGTGTGCCAGTTCGTCGTTGCGGCCCAGGGCGCGCAGCACGTACGAAGGCTCAAGCGACGCCGAGGTGCAGGCCGAACCGGACGAAACCGCCAGATCCTTGAGCGCCATGATCAGCGACTCGCCTTCAACGTAGTTGAAGCTCAGGTTCAGGTTGTGCGGAACGCGGGCGGTCAGGCTGCCGTTGACGTACAGCTCTTCCAGGTGCTCGACCTGCTTGTAGAAGCGATCGCTCAGGGCCTTGATGCGCACGTTTTCGGCAGCCATGTCTTCCTTGGCTACACGGAACGCTTCGCCCATGCCGACGATCTGGTGGGTCGCCAGGGTGCCGGAACGCATGCCACGCTCGTGACCGCCGCCGTGCATGGTCGCTTCGATGCGCACACGCGGCTTGCGGCTGACGTACAGCGCGCCGATGCCTTTAGGACCGTAGGTCTTGTGGGCAGAGAACGACATCATGTCGACTTTCAGCTTCTGCAGGTCGATTTCGACCTTGCCGGTGGACTGAGCGGCGTCGACGTGGAACAGAATGCCTTTGGAACGGGTCAGCTCGCCGATGGCGGCGATGTCGTTGACCGTGCCGATTTCGTTGTTCACGTGCATCACCGACACCAGGATGGTGTCTTCGCGCAGCGCGGCTTCGATCATGGCCGGGGTGATCAGGCCATCTTCGGTCGGCTCGAGGTAGGTGACTTCGAAACCTTCGCGCTCCAGTTGGCGCATGGTGTCGAGGACAGCCTTGTGCTCGATCTTGGAGGTGATCAGGTGCTTGCCCTTGGAGGCGTAGAAATGTGCCGCACCCTTGATTGCCAGGTTGTCGGACTCGGTGGCACCGGAGGTCCAGACGATTTCGCGCGGGTCGGCGTTGACCAGGTCGGCCACCTGACGACGAGCGTTTTCGACGGACTCTTCGGCCTTCCAGCCGAACACGTGGGAACGGGACGCCGGGTTACCGAAGTTTCCGTCGACCAGCAGGCATTCACTCATCTTTTGCGCAACGCGCGGATCGACCGGGGTGGTCGCAGAGTAATCAAGGTAAATCGGCAATTTCATGGACTATCTCCTAAATCAGGCTGGCTGGCGTGCCGCTAGCTCTCTGGCTGTCATTCGACGGCGGACGCTTCAATCTTGTCCAGGCGCGGCGCCTTGCCATTGCAACGACGCTGATCCTGACGCTGGGCCACTTCCTGCACCTCACGGCGAGTTACGAGGTCGGCCAAGCTGATACCGCTGAGAAATTCGTGAATCTGCAGGCTCAGGTCGCACCACAGGTGATGGGTCAGGCAGGTGTCGCCGGAATGGCAATCGCCCTGACCCTGGCATTTTGTTGCATCGACCGATTCGTTCACCGCATCGATCACCTGGGCGACCTGGATGCCCTGCATGTCGCGGGACAACTGGTAGCCACCGCCCGGACCGCGAACACTGGAAACCAGGTTGCTGCGGCGCAGCTTGGCGAAAAGCTGTTCGAGATAGGACAGGGAGATGCCTTGGCGCTCGGAGATATCGGCCAGGGACACGGGCCCGTGCTGCGCGTGCAACGCCAGGT
The DNA here is from genome assembly GCF_023242425.1 of Pseudomonas sp. MWU12-2029. Classification (NCBI taxonomy): domain Bacteria; kingdom Pseudomonadati; phylum Pseudomonadota; class Gammaproteobacteria; order Pseudomonadales; family Pseudomonadaceae; genus Pseudomonas; species Pseudomonas sp. MWU12-2029. The sequence continues at coordinate 426,669 of NZ_JALJDY010000004.1, forward strand.
CAAGCATGGCGGTCACGGCGTATCGGCCTTTTGTAGTCAGTCGCATGGACAATTACCACGGAGTTCGGAATGGGCGGGAGTATGCAATTCCCGAGCATTTAAGTCAACTATAAGACCTAGTGCTTTAGTCGGGTTTACCCGCAAAAGAGCGCGCGAATGATAGCAGGGTCTGCGGCTTAATGGCACACCGGCCGGCAGCAGCCCTGCAGGAGCGTCAATGCGTCGTGGATTCGTCCTTGCCCTTCACGCAGGCGAAGTCTTCTTCGCGCAGTTCAGGCAGATCTTTCGCACAATAATTGCTGCCCAGATCCTTCAACGCCCCGCACATCCCTTCCAGACGGCCATCCACCGCCTGCAGGTGATCGAGCAATTGGCCGATGGCACGCGCCACCGGGTCCGGCATGTCACCGCTCACGCCATAGGCATCGAAACCGATCTTTTCGGCCATCGCCTTGCGCTTGGCATCGGCTTCATCATCGGACTTGACGATGATCCGCCCCGGAATGCCCACCACAGTGGCGCCCGGCGGCACTTCCTTGGTCACCACCGCATTGGAACCGACCTTGGCGCCGGCGCCGACCGTGAACGGACCCAGCACCTTCGCGCCAGCCCCCACCACAACGCCATCACCCAGCGTCGGGTGACGCTTGCCCTTGTTCCAGCTGGTACCGCCAAGGGTCACGCCTTGATAGATGGTGACGTCATCGCCGATTTCTGCGGTTTCGCCAATGACGATGCCCATGCCATGGTCGATAAAGAAGCGTCGACCCACCTTGGCGCCCGGATGAATCTCGATACCGGTCAGCCAGCGACCGAAGTTCGACACCAGCCGCGCCAGCCATTTCAGATCGTTGCGCCAGAGCATGCCGGCCAGTCGATGAATCCAGATCGCATGCATGCCGGGGTAGCAGGTCAGGACTTCAAAAGCGTTACGCGCCGCCGGGTCTCGGTGGAATACGCTCTGGATATCTTCACGCAAACGCTCGAACATCATTAATCCTTCCGCTTAAGGAGCTCGCCACGGGCCGCTTTCTGGGTTTCCGTGAGGATGCCACGCAAAATATTCATTTCCGCCCGGCTGACCGAGCTGCGTCCGTACAACCGGCGCAGGCGCGCCATCAAGTGCCGCGGTTTTTCCGGATCGAGGAATTCGATGGCCACCAGGGTCTGCTCCAGGTGCTCATAGAACCGCTCCAGCTCATCCATGGTCGCCAGCTCGGCGCTTTTCACGGAGGCCACTTCTTCTTTCTCGATCTTGGTCGGCTGACCTTGTGCGGCCAGCCAGGCCATGCGCACTTCATAGCTCAACACCTGCACCGCCGCCCCGAGGTTCAGCGAACTGAATTCAGGATCGGAGGGGATGTGCACGTGATAGTGACATCGCTGCAGCTCGTCATTGGTCAGGCCGGAATCTTCACGCCCGAACACCAGCGCGATTTCCGCGCCCTGCCCGGCCTCCTCGACCACTTTGGTCCCGCATTCGCGCGGATCCAGCAGCGGCCAGGGAATTCGCCGGTCGCGAGCACTGGTGCCGAGCACCAGATTGCAGCCGACCAGGGCGTCCTCCAAGGTGGCGACGACTTGCGCGTTTTCAAGGATGTCACCGGCACCCGAGGCGCGAGCATCGGCTTCGTGGTGCGGAAAGACTCGCGGATCGACCAGCACCAGCCGCGACAAACCCATGTTTTTCATGGCGCGCGCGGTCCCGCCGATGTTTCCCGGGTGGCTGGTATTGACCAGGACGACACGAATATTTTGCAGCACGGCGGGCGCTCTCGGACTGGGGAAAGGGGTGCAAATCTTACAGAACAGCCTACCGTTAAGCTATGAAAGCGAACAGCGACCTTCACCTGAAGAAAAGTTCTGATAGAATGCGCGGCTTTCTTTAACAACCTTAGGTGACACATCCATGCAGCCCATGCTGAATATCGCGCTGCGCGCCGCCCGCAGCGCCAGTGAACTGATCTTCCGCTCCATCGAGCGCCTGGATACCATCAAGGTCGACGAAAAAGACGCCAAGGATTATGTATCCGAGGTCGATCGCGCCGCCGAACAGAAAATCATCGACGCCCTGCGCAAGGCTTACCCGAATCACTCGATCATGGGTGAAGAGACCGGCATGCACGCCGGCAGCGGCATCGAAGGCGAAGAATACCTGTGGATCATCGATCCACTGGACGGCACCACCAACTTCCTGCGCGGCATTCCTCACTTCGCTGTCAGCATTGCCTGCAAATATCGTGGTCGCCTGGAACACGCTGTTGTTCTGGACCCGGTTCGCCAGGAAGAATTCACCGCCAGCCGTGGTCGCGGCGCTCAACTGAACGGCCGTCGTCTGCGTGTCAGCGGCCGTACCAGCCTGGACGGCGCTCTGCTCGGTACCGGCTTCCCGTTCCGTGACGACCAGATGGACAACCTCGACAACTACCTGGGCATGTTCCGCGCCCTGGTTGGCCAGACTGCCGGCATCCGCCGCGCCGGTTCGGCGAGCCTGGACCTGGCCTACGTTGCTGCCGGCCGTTTCGATGCGTTCTGGGAATCGGGCCTGTCCGAGTGGGACATGGCTGCAGGCGCCCTGCTGATTCAGGAAGCCGGCGGTCTGGTGAGCGACTTCACCGGCGGTCACGACTTCCTTGAAAAAGGCCACGTCGTTGCCGGCAACACCAAATGCTTCAAGGCTGTTCTGACGGCGATCCAGCCGCACCTGCCGGCCTCGTTGAAGCGCTAAGCTTCCCGCGAAACCAGAAAAGCACCCTTCGGGGTGCTTTTTTTATGCCTGTCATCACGTTAATCCCGGGCACAAAAAAGCACCCCGAAGGGTGCTTCTTTTTTACCGCAACCGCTTATTGCCCAGGCTGCGCCTGCGACAGGATCAGCTTGCCTTCCTTGTCGACCGGAATCTGGTTGCCCGGATCACGATCCATACGCACTTTGCCTTCCTTGCCGTCCAGCGAGTAGCGGACGTCATAACCTACGACCTTGTCGCTGATGTCATTCACCGTATTACAGCGAGTCTGGGTGGTGGTGTAGGTATCGCGATTCTGCATGCCTTCCTGCACCTTGTTGCCGGCATAACCGCCACCGACCGCGCCAGCTACCGTGGCAATCTTCTTGCCGGTGCCGCCGCCGATCTGGTTACCCAGCAAACCACCTGCCACGGCACCGATGGCGGTACCGAGAATCTGGTGTTGATCCTTGACCGGCGCCTGCCGGGTCACAGCGACATCCTTGCATACTTCACGTGGCGTCTTGATCTGTGTCTTGACCGGTTCAACGGCCAGAACCTGCGCATACTCAGGGCCGCTTTTAACCAGGCTGTAGGTGGCAACAGCGCCCCCGGCAGTCACACCGACAGCACCCAGTACCGCACCAACCAGCAACGACTTGTTCACATGAACCTCCTGACCATCACATGCGGGACGCGCCCGCGCTTCTCCCAGCCTTGGAGCAATAAAAAAGGCGCGAGTTCAACTCGCGCCTTTTTTTGACTGACAACCGGGGAAACGATGGCCGTTATGGACGGTCGTCGACTTCCTTCTCGGTATTGGCCGGCGGAATCAGGTCTTCCGACGACAGGTTCAGCCAGATCAGCACCACGTTGGCGATGTAGATCGACGAGTAGGTACCCGCCAGAACACCGATGAACAGGGCGATCGAGAAGCCGAACAGGTTGTCGCCACCGAAGAACAGCAGTGCCGCGATCGCCAGCAAGGTGGAGATCGAAGTCGCCATGGTGCGCAGCAGAGTCTGAGTGGTCGAGATGTTGATGTTCTCGATCAGCGAAGCCTTGCGCAGCACGCGGAAGTTCTCACGCACCCGGTCGAACACGACGATGGTGTCGTTCAGCGAGTAACCGATGATCGCCAGTACCGCCGCCAGCACCGTCAGGTCGAAGGTGATCTGGAAGAACGACAGGATACCCACGGTCACGATCACGTCGTGAATCAGCGAAACGATGGCACCGACCGCGAATTTCCACTGAAAGCGGAAAGCCAGGTAGATCAGGATGCCGCCGAGCGCCAGCAGCATGCCGAGGCCGCCCTGGTCGCGCAGCTCTTCACCGACCTGCGGGCCGACGAACTCGACGCGCTTGACCGTCGCCGGGTTTTCACCGCCGACCTTCTGCAGCGCTTCCGCCACCTGATGGCCCAGCTGCGGGTCTTCACCCGGCATGCGCACCAGCAGGTCGGTGGTCGCACCGAAGTTCTGCACGACCGCTTCGTGATAACCGGCGGTAACCAGTTGCTCACGCACCTTGGTGACGTCGGCCGGACGCTCGTAGGTCAGCTCGATGAGCGTACCGCCGGTGAAGTCCAGGCCCCAGTTCATGCCCTTGTGGAACACGCTGAACAAGGCCAGCACGGTAAGGAACAATGTGACGCCGAACGCGAAGTTGCGAACGCCCATGAAGTTGATTGTACGTAACATGGCAGCCCCTTAAATCCACAACTTCTTGAAGTCACGACCGCCGAAGATCAGGTTGACCATCGCGCGGGTCACCATGATGGCCGTGAACATCGAGGTAAAGATCCCGAGGGACATGGTCACTGCAAAACCCTTCACCGGGCCGGTGCCCATGGCGAAGAGGATGCCGCCGACCAGCAAGGTGGTCAGGTTGGCGTCGAGAATCGCGGTGAATGCCCGGCCGAAGCCTTCGTTGATTGCACGCTGCACGGTCATGCCGGCGGCGATCTCTTCACGGATCCGCGAGAAGATCAGCACGTTGGCGTCGACCGCCATACCCATGGTCAACACGATACCGGCGATACCCGGCAGGGTCAGGGTCGCACCCAACAGCGACATCAATGCCAGCAGCAGCACCATGTTCACCGCCAGAGCGACGGTGGCGATCAGGCCGAAAAAGCGGTAGATGGCGATGATGAACAGCGAGACGAACAGCATGCCCCACAGCGATGCATCGATACCCTTGGTGATGTTGTCCGCACCCAGGCTCGGGCCGATGGTACGTTCTTCAGCGAAGTACATCGGAGCCGCCAGACCACCGGCACGCAGCAGCAGCGCCAGCTCGGACGATTCGCCCTGGCCGTTCAGGCCGGTGATACGGAATTGCGCACCCAGCGGCGACTGGATGGTCGCCAGGCTGATGATCTTCTTCTCTTCCTTGAATGTCTGCACGGCAACGTCTTTCTCGACGCCGTCGACCATCTGCTTGACGTAGGTGGTCACCGGACGCTGTTCGATGAAGATCACCGCCATGCTGCGACCGACGTTGCTGCGGGTCGCGCGGCTCATCAGCTCACCACCGTGGCCATCCAGACGGATGTTCACTTCAGGTGTGCCGTGCTCGCCGAAACCGGCCTTGGCATCGGTCACCTGGTCACCGGTGATGATCAGGCTACGCTCGATCTGTGCCGGAGGACGCTTGCCTTCGCGGAACTCGAAAGTCTCGGAAGTGGCTTTCGAAGCACCCGGCTCGGCGGCCAGACGGAATTCCAGGTTGGCGGTCTTGCCGAGGATTCGCTTGGCTTCGGCAGTGTCCTGCACGCCCGGCAGCTCAACCACGATGCGGTTGGCGCCCTGACGCTGGACGATCGGTTCGGCAACACCCAGCTCGTTGACGCGGTTACGTACCGTGGTCAGGTTCTGCTTGATGGAGTATTCACGGATTTCCGCCAGCTTGGCCGGGGTCATCGCCAGACGCAGCACCGGTTGACCGTTGAGGTCGGCCGGAACAATGTCGAAATCGCTGAAGTTCTTGCGGATCAGTGCACGGGCCTGTTCGCGGGAGTCAGCATCGCTGAAGCCCAGCTGAATGGCGCCATTGAGCTGCGGCAGGCTGCGATAGCGCAGCTTCTCTTTGCGCAGCAGGCTCTTGACGTCGCCTTCGTAGACTTTCAGGCGTGCGTCGAGGGCTTTGTCCATGTCCACTTCCAGCAGGAAGTGCACACCACCGGACAAGTCCAGACCCAGCTTCATCGGGTGCGCGGCCAGGCTGCGCAGCCATTGCGGAGTGGTCTGTGCCAGGTTCAGCGCGACGACGTAGTCATCACCCAATGCCTTGCGCACAACGTCTTTGGCCGGCAACTGGTCTTCAGCCTTGGTCAGACGGATCAGGCCGCCCTTGCCGTTCGCTGCCAGACTCGAAGCCTTGACGTTGATCCCGGATTCCTTGAGCGCGGTGCTCACGCGGTCCAGGTCGGCCTGGTTGACCTGCAGGGCCGTGCTGGCGCCGCTGATCTGGATGGCCGGGTCATCGGGGTATAGATTCGGAGCGGAATAAATCAGACCGATCGCCAGCACCGCCAGGATCAGAATGTATTTCCACAGAGGATATTTGTTCAGCATCACGCCGCCCGTTATGACGCGGGGCGCCTTGCGCGCCCCGTCGATTGAGTAGAAGTTGTTGCCCTTAGATCGCTTTCAGCGTGCCTTTTGGCAGCGTGGCGGCGATGGCGCCCTTCTGGAACTTCATTTCCACGGTGTCGGAAACTTCCAGAACCACGAAGTCATCGGCCACTTTGGTGATCTTGCCGGCGATGCCGCCGGTGGTGACCACTTCGTCGCCCTTCTGCAGGCTGTTCAGCAGGTTCTTCTGCTCTTTGGCGCGCTTGGCCTGTGGACGCCAGATCATCAGGTAGAAGATGACCAGGAAGCCGACCAGGAAAATCCACTCGAAGCCGCCGCCCATAGGCGCTGCAGCCGGTGCAGCCGCGTCAGCCATGGCGTTAGAGATAAAAAAGCTCATTTAGCACTCCAGTTGCAAATGTTGAATCTTGGGGTCAGAAAACTCAGTCCAAAGGCGGAACGGGGAGCCCGCGTTTGGCGTAGAAGGCATCGACAAAGGCGGCCAATGTACCCTGTTGAATAGCCTCGCGCAAACCAGCCATCAGCACCTGATAATGGCGCAAGTTATGGATGGTATTGAGCATGCTTCCCAGCATTTCGCCGCACTTGTCCAGGTGATGCAGATAAGCGCGGGAGAAGTTCTGGCAGGTATAGCAATCGCAGGTCGGATCCAGCGGCGAATCATCATGGCGATGGAACGCGTTACGGATCTTCAGCACGCCTGCATCAATGAACAGATGCCCGTTGCGGGCATTACGGGTTGGCATCACGCAATCGAACATGTCCACACCGCGGCGCACACCCTCAACCAGATCTTCCGGTTTGCCAACGCCCATAAGGTAACGAGGTTTGTCAGCCGGCATCATGCCCGGCAGGTAATCGAGCACCTTGATCATTTCGTGCTTCGGTTCGCCCACCGACAGACCGCCGATGGCCAGGCCGTCGAAGCCGATCTTGTCCAGGCCTTCCAGCGAGCGCATGCGCAGGTCCTGGTGCATGCCGCCCTGAACGATGCCGAACAGCGCCGCCGTGTTGTCGCCATGGGCATTCTTCGAACGCTGGGCCCAGCGCAGCGACAGCTCCATGGACACGCGGGCGACGTCTTCGTCAGCCGGGTACGGGGTGCATTCGTCGAAGATCATCACGATGTCCGAGCCCAGATCGCGCTGGACCTGCATCGATTCTTCCGGACCCATGAACACTTTCGAGCCATCGACCGGAGAGGCGAAAGTCACGCCCTCTTCCTTGATCTTGCGCATGGCGCCGAGGCTGAACACCTGAAAACCGCCGGAGTCGGTCAGGATCGGGCCTTTCCACTGCATGAAATCGTGCAGGTCGCCGTGGGCCTTGATCACTTCAGTGCCCGGGCGCAGCCACAGGTGGAAGGTGTTGCCCAGAATGATTTCCGCGCCAATCGCCTCGATATCCCGCGGCAACATGCCCTTGACCGTGCCGTAAGTACCCACCGGCATGAAGGCCGGGGTCTCGACGGTGCCACGGGGGAAGCTCAGGCGACCACGACGAGCCTTGCCATCGGTGGCCAGGAGTTCAAAGGACATGCGACATTCGCGACTCATTCTGTTTCCTCTGGGCCTGTCTGTTCAGGGGCAGTCGGTGCGGGATTACGGGTGATGAACATCGCATCACCGTAGCTGAAAAAGCGGTAACCGTTGTCCACGGCGGCCTTATAGGCGGCCATGGTTTCCGGGTAACCGGCAAACGCCGAAACCAGCATCAACAGCGTGGATTCGGGCAAATGGAAATTGGTCACCAGGGCATCGACCACATGGAACGGCCGGCCCGGGTAGATAAAGATGTCGGTGTCGCCGCTGAACGGCTTGAGCACGCCGTCGCGGGCGGCGCTTTCCAGCGAACGCACGCTGGTGGTGCCCACGGCAATCACTCGACCGCCGCGCTCACGGCAAGCGGCAACGGCATCGACCACATCCTGGCCGACTTCCAGCCACTCGGTGTGCATGTGGTGGTCTTCAATCTTCTCGACCCGCACTGGCTGGAAGGTACCGGCACCAACGTGCAGGGTGACGAATGCAGTCTCGACGCCCTTGGCGGCAATCGCTTCCATCAGCGTCTGGTCGAAGTGCAGCCCGGCGGTCGGTGCAGCCACCGCGCCCAGCTTCTCGGCATAAACGGTTTGATAACGCTCGCGATCCGAACCTTCGTCCGGGCGATCTATATAAGGAGGCAGCGGCATGTGCCCGACACGGTCGAGCAACGGCAGCACTTCCTCAGAGAAACCCAGCTCGAACAGCGCATCGTGACGCGCCAGCATCTCGGCTTCGCCACCACCGTCGATGAGGATCTTCGAGCCCGGTTTCGGCGACTTGCTGGAACGCACATGGGCCAGCACGCGGTACGTATCGAGCACCCGCTCGATGAGGATTTCCAGCTTGCCGCCGGAGGCTTTCTGCCCGAACAGCCGCGCCGGAATCACCCGGGTATTGTTGAACACCATCAGATCGCCCGGGCGCAAATGCTCAAGCAGATCAGTGAATTGACGGTGTGCCAGGGCGCCGCTGACCCCATCCAGGGTCAACAGGCGACTACCGCGACGCTCGGCCAAAGGGTGGCGGGCGATCAGCGAATCAGGTAGCTCGAAGGTAAAGTCAGCAACGCGCATGATGGGGTTCGTCTAGCAGGGCCGGAAAGTCTAGCGGAAATATCGAAAATTGACCATGAAACGTGATTGACCAACGGTAGGCACCTCTCTATACTTCGCCGCCATTGAGCCCTGATGGCGGAATTGGTAGACGCGGCGGATTCAAAATCCGTTTTCGAAAGGAGTGGGAGTTCGAGTCTCCCTCGGGGCACCAAAATTAAGAAAGGTCTTGCTTTGCAAGGCCTTTTTTTTTCGTCTGAAGAAAAGTGATGGCAGGGAAGATTGACTGCACACTGTTCTTCTCGACGTCGAATTCAATAACCGCAAATATTCCCTCCCGACGCCGTTCGACTCGTATTTTTTTATCCAGCAACTTGCCTGACTGCCCCATTTGCAACCATCCCTTAAATCCAAGTCGGCCAGTCGAAATCGCCTCCCTCCTTAATCGCCCAGCACTAAAGGAAGCCAAGCGCTTCTTTGCAAAAACCGCATCAATAGAGCGCCTTATCCTCACGAAACCGTTGATGCGTTTGATGACGCTAAATCCGCTATCGAGGGCCATGCCACCGAGATCAAGCGTATTCAAAGGCTTATCGCCTGGGATGATGGCACCCGGCTCGCGAGCACCAATATCAAAAAGGCTCAGAAAGAAATCAGCCAGGTAGAGAGCGATCTGCAAAAGCTGCAGGACAAACGCTTGAAACTATCGACCAAGCTGCAAAAGTTGGAGGATGAGAAACGAACCGAAGTCGAGAAAGCCCAATATGCAGAGAAACAAGCAGCAGTGAGCTATGCGGTAGCTCTCAGCGATGGAGACGAGGTAGATGAGCAGCGTGCGGGGAAGGCACTGCGTCTGACCTCAGAAGCGCTATCAGCGGCGACACGAGGCAAGCGGGGAGTGGCAACGACCGCGCAAGCCTTGAAAAATGAAGTTGAAAAGCTCGATGAGGAAATCAAAGAAATCAAAGAAATCAAAGAAATCAAAGAAATCAAAGAAATCAAAGAAATCAAAGAGGTTCTGAAAGATCTCCGTCAGCAGCAACTACGGGTAGCGCGAATCATGTGGGCTGACCGCTTGGACAAGGCCGCTCTGGAGTTTGCCGCCGTCGCAGCACATTTGGAAGCCACCGAGAAAGCTTTGGGTTGGACAAGCTCGATGAGTGAGCTCTACGTACCATTGCAAACCCCTCACGGCCCTGCGTGCATCTGCCAGCAGACAATCAGCGATAAAGCCCACGCACTGTCTATGGAGCAATTGCTAGCCGCCTGACTCACCGCATCGCCGCTAACTTAGATGATGCATTTCCTCCCCTAACCGGATCACCAATTGCGGAACACCAAACGTGTTCCGCGCAACTGGTGTTCCGGTTATTTGCATTTGGTGTTCCACCTCTGGAAGCCACGTAATTCATGACCTCCAGCGTTTCTGGAACACATGGAACACACGGAACACCGCCTTTTCGATACCTACTGATGAGCCTTCCCCTCGCCCCTTTTCACGGCGAGAACCTTCAGCGCTAACGGACGCGGCGGATTGCTCCAGATCCTACTGACCGTTGTGCCCGATTCGTCCCAGGCAAAGGAGCCGTAGCGGCAGAATTCACGGGTCCTCCCTAAGGGGTACCTCCTACACGGGTTATCAGACTCGCAGGTTTCCTCTAGCTAAGATATTTACATGGATGTTCGTCTTTGATAATTATCGACCATCCTAATAAAAACCAAAAACTTCCAAACCTGATCCCGAATTTCAAACTAGAAAAAACAGCCGCACCTTATTGAGTGAATCAGATCTGATGCAACTCATCATATATATATAGATCAGCATGTTCCCTAACTGGCCCCTCGGCTGACTGCATAGGAACTGGGTGCCTAAAAACAATTATGCTTTCGATTAAAGCATTGTCACTGCAACCAACAAACCTTCTAACTTCTTGAATATTCTCCGTGAGAACAGAAACCCTATCCAAATGCTTTCTAAGCAAATCTCTCCGAGAACCATCACTTGAACACTCCCCACGAAAATCACTGAGTTGCTCGGCAATTTCACCGTATGTTTTCCGGAATTGGAGATCCTTGCACTCAATGACTAATATACGGCCGCGCTCCTTACTCCAAGCAAGAACGTCGACATCTCCATAATTCCGTTCGAGAGCCCGAGATAAAATTTTTGTTACATTTACTTCAGGCTTACTTTGCCAGCCAAGTTCCGCCATCCGACTTGCAACCTGAGTATTAAAACTCATTCCATCTCTGTTTCGGGCGTACCCTGCGTAGCGCCTCATGGCAGGACCCAGGTGCCAGTCTGGGTATGAAGCACGATAATAATTCCAAAACATCGAACTAAAACCATCTCGAAGAAGCCCTGGCGCTACGAGAAATGCCGAATCGTCCTCTTTTGAAAGTTTAAACAATGGCCGTCGCAAAGCGCTTAACCTACGTCGAAAACGCCAAGGAGCGATATCTTTTTCATCGTAACCCTCAGGTAGATCACGCCAAGTGGAACGAGGATGAAGAGTCAAATCTTCTACAATTTTTCTCCCTACTTCCTCTGTGTCAGCCAACGCAATTAGCTGGGCTACCGTCATACTTACGACTGAGGACTGCTTTTCAATTGCCGTATTTTCAACCGCATCTATGAAACGCCTATACTGATCAATAGTTACCCCAAACTCTTGCATCCACGCTTCAACAAACTTACCGTCCAACTTCTCCTCTGCGTTAACTATAACCTCTTGCTTATCTAGATTCTGAGAATACCCTTCAATTGATGTTTTATAGCGATACTCACTAGCAGCGCGCCCGAAGCCTTCCATCACCGTATCCATAAACTCATGTTTAGCATGTACATCACCCAAAGGCTGAACGATAAGCAATGGCTCAAGCAGATCCCAACGAATAAGATCAGACCATCCTCCGAAGTGATATAGTCTTGAGGCCTTTGCTAGCAACCTAGATAGATCCAAGTCACCTAACACGTGCCCTCCCTCTACAGGCGACTCACATATAACCATCTCTATTAGATTGCGTGTCGGCTGGAACACAGCATTAAGTTTGAACTCATGGTCACGCATGGTTTGTAACGCAGCGACTTTATCTTTACGCAAAGCCACAACAGCAGCTGCTGTTCTATGCCAACGATCCCTCGATGCGGCGGCAACCTCATGATTAACAATCAACTTCTCTAAGAAGCTCTTTTTATTAAATAAACGTAGTTCCGCACATAGCTCAGATTCAAGTCGACGAATCAAACCATTCAGAAAATCTCGACAGTTCTCTTTTCCTACGATCCGCCCACCTTCAGATGGACTACGGAACAGCCACCCCATTCCAATCTTATTCGCCGCGTCATCGATTTTATTAATTTCGACAAGATTAAGCTTATGAATTTCAGGAATAAAATCTCTAAACTGCCTCTGAGGAAACATATGCGAATGGCGAGCGTAAACGTCGGGTATTACTTTTTTGATCAAGTCACTGATATCGACAACATCAGGCGAAGCAAGCTCAGCAACTCCTCGTAAAAAAGTAGTAACTAAAGCACGCTCTGCGATATTTTCTTTATGATAAATCGCCCTTTCAAACCCTGATCCAATATAAAGCTCGATAATTCTCGATTCTTTATTTACCACTAAATCGATCGATTCTGTTGCGTCTCGTTCCTCTCCTGGATTTTCGACCTGAACACTGCCCTGAAGGTTTTCAAAGATGCACCTCCATAGTATTGGTCCACTTCCAAGCTTCAATCTGAAAAAATCATCCAGAGGATTTGCTGCGAGCTTTAACCATGTCCCCACCATCTTCCATCTATCATATGTCCCCGTGTCCAGCCCCGTCTTTGGCGAGGATAACTCATACCACCAACATCTGGATTTAGTAATGAACGCTCCTAATGGCGATACGCCCTGTTCCAACTGAACGCTACCATACAAAGGAAATTCATCATCTTCAGAAAAATAGCTATTACCCTCTTTTCGCAACAACCGCCAAGTACCATCAATAAATCTTTGAACATGAGCATCTACACTATTAACAATTTCATAGCGAATATCCAAAATGGCATTCTGCGTTATTGCCATATGAAGCATCGTAAACTCTTCTGAACTCTCTGGAACCTCACCGTGAGGGACGAGATGTCCACCTAAAGATTCAGCCCAGGCATACAAATTTAAAAAACCATTAACATTCTGGATCCAAACTCCCTGTTCAGCGAGTCGATCTCTCGCCTGCAGCATTCTCCACAGGTCCAGTGAATTTATACCTCTAACCTTACTTAGCGAACAGAAATCATGCGCGCTTAAAAACTCAAACCCCCACTTATCCGTTTGTTTCAACAGACAATCTATTGCTACTCCCCGCCCTACACCGCAACAAATCAATAAAGTTAACCCATCACGAAAGCCCGGTCGCCCTGAGGCATAGTCTTGCATTTCCGTAATGGCGCGCTTAAGCTCGGAACTCAACGTTGGATTACCCGTAAACATTCCAGAAAACTTATTACTTGGGTAATCTTCGATCGCATCTATCACAAATATTAAATTCAAATATCTCCCAACATCGACCTGGCGAGACATACAACACACGGACCCCCAGTCCATATGAGAAAACGGAATTGGTTCTAGGTGTTCCCCCAAAAGAGTAGATTCATCAAAAGCCCTGGAATATTCATTTCCTAGGTGATAGAGAAAACTTCTCCTGCCTTTCCCCGTACCTAATGACTCGATAAAATACCGGCGCACCGCTATAGATACAGCGGTGGGCAAAACCAAGTAAATAGAGTCATCCAACTTCGCTAGTGGTCGAGCCTCAAGATCTGTATTAGATATAACTTGCCCCAAGAGCTCAGCCCGTGAACGAGGATCAAATAAAAACGGAAGCAAGTCATCAAAATCAATCCCTAGCGCTTCAAGCTCGGAAATCTTGAACTTTATGTGTTGCCTATATTTTCCTGTATCCGTGTATTTCTTGGGAAGGCTTTCTTCACCATGTGGATCACCCAGCTCATTGCGAACCAGTCCTGCTCTAGAACAAGCAACATCCGACAGCTTCAACAAAGCATGGATAGACTTAGTTATTTCCGACAACTCCTCTGGAAGCTCATCTGCTAAATTCACGAACCGCTGGAGATAAAATGTCCCACCTTCCCAAATCCCCTCTAAAACCTTGTAGTTACCCACCTTTGAAGAAACATTCCCTACAAATATATCTTCTGGAGGATCCTCCATTGCTCCACATGCATCTCCAACAGTGGAGTAGCCTTGCATTATTTTTGCTGGTGATAACGTCCGTTCCCCCTGCCCCTTTGCCAGACTCAAATGAACTAAAACCTCAAGCCTAAGACAGTTAGGTTGAAGTTTTTTTTGCAACAAAAGACATCCAAAAGCCGCGGCCGCTTTTACTGGATGAACCCCTTTCAGATCCTCCATAAACGACGGACACTCTTGCGCGACAGCTCCTAAAGTTACTTGATTCAAAGCTGCCATAAGAATTGCTTCTGTCGACATATCAAAAATATTAACTTCGTCTTCTGTCACACCCCATCCCCTTATGAAAGAACGCACTTACAAAATTCGGCTAACTTATTATTCGTTTCAAAAAAAAACCAAATCAGCAGTCAATCCCTCACATCTATTTCTGACCACCAATTGTAAAAAGTATACCTACTGGCGAAAGATTCAATTTAGCTGACTCAGCAGCAAGCTCCTTAATTGACTTAGGAATATCTCTAAGTTTTGGTGAAGGCAGCAACTGATCGGCTGCAAGCGCCGCGAGCCCCCATACTGGTGCACCAGTAGCAGCTGCAGTAACGGCCAGCGTTCCGACTACCAACCACGATCCAATTTCGGTACCCGCAAACTTCCACTTTTTATCAGATAATGTCTTTATATTCTCTCTATGCGTAGAAAAAGCGGAATTAATATTATCGAAAACTCTATCACTAGTACGATGAAAATTTTTCGGATTGGAGTGTGCAAGCGCATCCACGCCTTTCGACAGAATTTCGCGAACCTCCGCTAACGCTCCAGACTTCCTCACTTCGATTAGTGCCCTTGGAGGAATATTTCCAAGCCATTGCATTTCACTTCCTGAAAGGGTTTGCAATCCTCGTACAACATGCAGCTGATCTATACCTTCCAATTCCTCCGCATGAACGGCATCATATTCCATCTTCCATGCGAGATATTGCCACGAAGTTGGTGCATCGATAATTGGTGTACCCCGGAGCCTCCGTGCTTTAATCAGAAGTTCATTGCTGGTACTCATCCGACCTAACCCTTGCGAAGCGATTATTAGTCCCGGGTTAGTCGTACCTAATAGACCAGAATGATTTGGATCTTGTAAAAACCTACTAAACTGCTCGCGGAGATCTCCTTTCCAATCGGTATCAAAAAGAATTCTGCTTGGATCCCTTATCTCTTCCTCCACTCGCTCAATCGTATCGAGTTCCTGGCAAAACTCTAACAGCTCCTCAAAATCTCCAAATGCTCTTCCAAACACCTTACCGCCATGGACCACTGCATCTTCTCGACCCAAGCTGTAATAGTATTCTTTCTCTGCTGACTCTAAAGCTGAAGTATCAGGCAACACTACGACAATGGGTGGAACTACATCTGCGCATGCCAACTCTTTGTACTGCAACAAGTTCAATGCGTGCTTTATTAAATAATATGCTTTCTTCTCGTCAGATACAGACTCAAAAACATGCCTTGACCTAAGGTAGGGATCAGGCAGCACAATTGTATCGGTGTACAGCCCGCATTTAGATGCGATGTTTTCTACTGGAGATGGAAACAAATCTCCTCCAAAAACACCTTTTAGGGAATCATTCATATCCTCTACATGGGCAATAGCAATGGACCCGAGCTCATCCCAAAACTCATTAATAGTTTTTAGAAAATCAGGCAGAATTTTTATAAGTTCAGCGACACCCTCGCCGCTCTTGGATAATGCAAGTCCAGCATCATGGGGACTTAAATTCTTTTTGAGCATTATTTTGTAAAAATGTCCAAAATTTCGTTCAATAAATTCAAAATAAGTAGATTGTATTTCAGATAAGGGAGCGGATTTCTTAGACTCTTCTCTATCGTGCATGGCTTCTACGGCGAGGGCCATTGACCTCACTAAACCGTCGACCGTGTCAAGGTCAACTGAGCCATCAGATGCATAACGTACTTTCTTAAGGCTCTCTACGACCTGGAGACCTTCATTGATGAAAACCTTTCCACCCTCCATCTGTTGCGCAAGCATCTTCAAACGTCGCTGGAGGCGGGTTTCATAGTCTTGATCGCCTGACGATTTTTCATCACTCATATCAATGCTGCTCCCTTTGATGGTCTCGTAACGACTTATCGTGGCTGAGTAGAATCATAGATTGCTTGCAGCATAAAACCGATCAAGATCAAAGAAATGGGAGAAAAAAATCAGCATCTGATTTCTTGTATCCCGCCATGTATCCCATTATATTAATCTCTTCTTAAGACCTTGATTTATATGGATCGCACGAGCCTCCCTCGGGCACCAAAATCAAGAAAGGTCTTGCTTAGCAAGGCCTTTTTTTTCGCCTGCCGGAAAGTGCCGCTGGCCCTCCGGCGAGATCTCACACAGGTTCACCCCATGGAAACGTCACTGGAAACAGTCGCCCTTTTCTCCCTGAAACTCGCGTACGAGGAAGAAGGCCTGAGCCCGATTTTGCGGGATGATCTGGTCATGGGCGATTACCAGCGGGATGTGTTCGAGCTGCTGGTACGCCGGGAGGATGTCGAAACCATTCAGTTCAAGATGAACGAATGCCTGGGCCTGGCGATGGATGCCCTGGGCGGTATCGAAAAACCGTTGGGGCGTGAATTGAACAGGTTGTCGGTTGATTTCGGCCAGGCACGATCGGTGGCGCAGATGGATGCACCACTCCTCGCCCTTAAAAGCTACCTGAAGGACATCCTGTAATTCGTCATCAGCGCAGCGCTTTAACGACACGGATATCTGTGGGAAAGCCATCCGGGCCAACCAGTTTCTTCCATCCCACGTACTGGAACGTCCCGCGTTCATCGATGTAATCGCCCTTCTCCACGGACCTGCCTCCCAGTACCGCCACGCGTTTTTCCTCACCGCACCCGCCATCCGATGGTCTGACGGTATAGATCACATACGGTTTCACATACTGCGTGGCACGGAAGTGTCGGCCACAGACTGCATCGACGGTGATCATCATGGTCTTGAGGCGAGCTTCGCCATCCATGTCCTCATGCAGCTTCAGGAATGAGAGCTCACCCACATCGCTGAATCCCAGAGAGCGGGCGCGCTGGTACTCGGGGGAGTTCTCGTGAGCGATCCGGCCTTCCTGCACGGCACGTTCGTTTTGCGCGGCATAATCAGCCTTGCCTTGGGCGATCATCGATTCGGCTTGCGCGATGGTGCTGTCGCACTGGGCGTATTCGCGGGAATAGAGATATTCGGGCGTCAGGTTCGGGCGGCGTTCATCGAGGACTCGCAGGTTATCCTCCAGGGCAAACATAATCTCGAAGGCCGTCGTGCGACCGCTCTGGACGTCAGCCATTTTTTCCTGCATTCGCTGACAGTTGGCGCTGTAGTACTGCCAACTGGCCTGTGGAGCTTCTGTCCAGGCTGCGAACGCCGGGGTTACCGCGAAAACGAGTGTGATCGCGCCGAGCAGACGCGAGGCATTGAAGGCGGCAAACATAGGTAGTCCATTACAGGAGAGAAGTGGCGCGACGCTACTATTTTGATATCTTCTCGTCCACTGCTGACAAACGCATCAACAGCACCTCACTCCAAAAAATCGCATTCAAGGAACGAACCGCATGTTTGCCTTGTTTTACTTCTTCGCTTGGGCCGCCATGTGGGTTTGGGTCGTGAAGACGCGTGGCAACTGGAATCTGCTTCTGGCCAATCTGGCAGGCGCAGCCAGCGGTTTCCTGGTGGCGTTGGCCATCTCGATTGTATGTTCCGGACTTTTCCCCTCAGCCGTCCCTCCGTCCTCCGCAAATTTGCTCCGCGACCTGCTGGAGGTGATGACAACCGCCGGGGCGATTGCGGGAGTCTGGATGTGGATGCTCCGCCGCCCTCAACCCGAACAACCACTGGCGCGTCACCTGCTCGCTGGCCTGTGCGGACTGACTGCCGGCGTCACGACGCTGATGTTTTTCGTACTCAACTTTCGCTGAACAACGCTTACGTCACTGGTATCACGCTTCTATTTTGATATCTTGCCGTCCATCTTCAGCGCTCATCGTCGGGGCGACGCTGATTTCCGGTTTTTGAAGGTTAAGGAAAGGATCGAATGGAGTTTCTGCGTTTTCTGGCATTTGTCGCGGCCTGGGGTTTCATGTGGCGCTGGGTGGTGAAAAACCGCGGCAGCTGGCATCTGTTTTACGGCAATCTGGTCGGTGCGGCGGGCGGCTTCATTGTGGCGATGGTGGTGCTGTCGATCACGCTTTCACTGTTCCCGTCAGCCCATCACGACGAAGCCGAGCAGACTGAAAACGTTGTGACACGGGAAGCAGAGCCAACCTCGTTGCTGCCGGAAGCCGAGTCGGCTGCAAGCCCCGATGCGCTGAAAGCCGCGCCAGTGTTTGCCGCTATCGAGCCAGACGACAAACCCTCGCCACCGGACTCAGCCCTGCTGCCGAACTACGCCAGTCGGGCGCCGAAAACCCTGTCGGTGCAAACCGTGATTGACCAGAGTGACGACCAGGGGCGCAAAGCCCTGACAGCCCTGAGCAAAAAACTGCGCAGCGACGCGCAGGGTGACAAGTCGATGCTCGCGTATGTCATGTGCAGCCCGTTCGTGACCAGTACCTTGCGCTTTCCCGCTTCCGCGCGGTTTGCCGATAGCAAAGGCATCGCACCGCAACGCTTCAAGGATCAGGTCTACACCTTCAGCAATACCGTCACCGCGCGAAACATGAACGGCGACGACGTCACTTACCGTTTCGACTGCTCCGTGCAGGAACAGCCAAGAGTCGACGCGACGCCTGCCGAATGGCGTCTCTTGGCGCTGAAGCTGCAAAAGTCGGACTCTTAAGCCTCGCTTAAGGGTTGAAAGCACGGGCTGAGCTATCATCGCCAGCTTGTGCGACCTGAGTTCTGCCCTCCGATGTCTCGAATGTCTGCTGACCTGCCTCCGCTGCCTCCTGTATTGGCCGGCCCGCTATTGCGACGGCTGGAACCGACACGCGTAGCGCTTTGGTTGGTCGGCAGTCGCGAGCTGGCGCTGACCTTACGCCTGCAAGGTGTAGGAGACATTCCACTGGATGCCGGGAAATGCACGGTCATTCCTGTAGGCATTCATGCATTCATTCACCTGATAGACGTCACGCTCGACAGCCCCCTGCCTTTAGACACACAAGTCGATTACGACTTGCTGATCGATGGCCAACATTCCGTCACCGACTGGGCGCCGCATCTGCTGTACGGCAAAGTCACGTGCCCGAACCTTGTGGTGCGCTCACGCATCGATCAACTGCTCCACGGCTCGTGCCGCAAACCGCATCACCCTGCAGCGGACGGTTTGCTCTGTGTCGATCAACTGCTCGCGGCTGAAAGCGAGCCACAGCAGCGCCCTGCCCTGCTGATGATGAGCGGCGATCAGATCTACGCCGATGACGTTGCCGGTCCGATGTTGCGGGCGATTCATGCCTTGATCGAGCGACTCGGCCTGTTTGGTGAGCAACTCGAAGGCGCGGTGGTCAGCGACAGCGCCCGACTCTACGAACACCCGGCCAGTTATTACCACCGTGCGGATCTGTTACCGGCGCTTGAGAGCAACGAGACATTGCGTGAGCGATTTTTCGGTGGAGCGCGCAAGCCGATTTTCACCAGCAGCAGCGCCGACAACCATCTGGTGACGTTTGCCGAAGTCATGGCCATGTACCTGTTGGTGTGGTCGCCAACACCATGGACGCTGATCGATCCACAAGTCCCGAACCTGACGCCCGAACGCCGCCAGCGCTATGCACTGGAGCAGACCCGGATCGATGGCTTCAAGGCAGGTCTGGGCAATGTCGCCCGAGCGTTGGCACACTTGCCGAGCCTGATGATCTTCGACGATCACGACATCACCGATGACTGGAACCTGTCCGCACAGTGGGAAGAAACCGCCTATGGTCATCCGTTCTCCAGACGCATCATCGGCAATGCGCTGATCGCCTATCTGTTGTGCCAGGGCTGGGGCAACAACCCGGATGCATTCAGCGGTTTATTGGAGAAAACCCGGCAACTGAGCGCCAGCGGTAATGATCGTTATCTCGACTCCCCGGTACAGGACGAACTGATCGATGAGCTGCTGCGCTTTCAGCACTGGCATTTCGTGCTGCCGACCAGCCCGGCTCTGGTGGTGCTCGACACCCGCACCCGGCGCTGGCGCAGTGAGATGGCGCTCAAGCAACCTTCCGGTCTGCTGGATTGGGAAGCCCTTTGCGAACTGCAACAGGAATTGCTCGATCATCCGTCGGCGATCATCGTCTCGCCGGCACCGATCTTCGGCGTGAAGCTGATCGAAACCGTGCAGAAGGTCTTCAGCTGGTGCGGTTATCCCCTGTTGGTGGACGCGGAAAACTGGATGGCCCATCGCGGCGCCGCCCAGGTGATCCTGAATATTTTCCGACACACCCGTACACCCGGCAGCTACGTGGTGCTGTCAGGGGATGTGCATTATTCCTTCGTCTACGAAGTGCTTATCCGACACCGCAAGGCCGGCCCGCGCATCTGGCAGATCACCAGCAGCGGCATCAAGAACGAATTCCCGCCCACCCTGCTCGAATGGTTCGACCGCTTGAATCGCTGGCTCTACTCACCCCGCTCGCCGCTGAACTGGCTGACCAAACGTCGACGCATGCGCATCGTGCCGTACGTTCCCGAGCATGCCGAAGCAGGTGAACGGCTATGGAATTCGGCGGGGATCGGCCAGGTGTTTTTCAATGAGCAAGGACAGCCCCGGGACATCATTCAGCACAACTCGAACGGCGCACCGAAGACCCGGATGCTGGCGCCGGATCTGACGGATTATCCTGATTAAGGTCTTTCTAATTTCCTACATGAGACTGCACGGCTCTTTGGAAAAGGATCACTGAATTTACAGAAACGTCTTTTGAAATTTCGTTTGATACTGGCTGCTAATTAAATTGGAGCCAGTCGATGCAAGCCAAAAACAACGATGAGCCTGAAAAATCAACCAAAATGCCGAAATCCGCATGTCAGGTGATGGATGAAACAGAGTACCTACTGAGCTCCCCGGCCAACGCCCAGCGGCTCTTCAATTCGATTGCCCAGATGAGAAAAATGGTTGCCGCAAAAGCGGCAACCACTTCGGACCAAATCACGACAGTTACTTCACCTCAAGCATCCGCCCCACTCCCCTCACAATCATCCCCACCTCCCGCTCATCAATCGTCAGCGGCGGCAGCAGCCGGATCGTCTTGCCGCGGGTGACGTTGATCAGCAACCCGTGATCCCGCGCGGCAATCAGGGTCAGGTCGCGGATCGGCTGTTTCAGTTCGATACCGATCATCAACCCCAGCCCACGAATCGCCAGCACATTCGGGTTGTCCGCCAGCTCCGCCCGCAGGCGGCTGAGCAAGCGCTCGCCTTGTACCCGGGCATTTTCCAGCAGGCCCTGTTCTTCGATGATGTCCAGCACGGTGCAACCCACCCGACAGGCCAGCGGATTGCCGCCGAAGGTGCTGCCATGGCTGCCTGGCGTAAACAGTTCCGACGCCCGGCCCCGCGCCAGACAGGCACCGATCGGCACGCCGTTACCCAGGCCTTTGGCGAGGGTCATGACGTCGGGAACGATGCCTTCGTGCTGGAACGCGAACCAGCGACCGGTGCGACCGATGCCGGTCTGGATTTCGTCGAGCATCAGTAGCCACCCGTGACGATTGCACTGTTCGCGCAGGGCTTTCAGGTAACCCGGCGGCGCCATTTGCACGCCACTTTCGCCCTGAATCGGCTCGACCAGAATTGCCACGATCCGCTCGCCATGTTGCTGCCGCACCAGCTCCAGAGCTTCGAGATCACCGAACGGCACTTTGACGAAATCCCCCGGCAACTCGTTGAATCCCAGGCGCACCGCCGGGCCATCGCTGGCTGACAAGGTGCCCAGAGTCCGGCCATGAAAGGCGTTGGCCATGACCACCACCAGCGGCTGCTCAATCCCCTTGCGCCAGCCATGCAGGCGCGCCAGTTTCAGCGCGGTTTCGTTGGCCTCGGCGCCGGAGTTGTTGAAGAACGCCCGCTCCATCCCCGACAACTGCGTCAGTTTGAGCGCCAGTTGCTGCTGCCAGTCGATGCTGTAGAGGTTGGAGGTGTGCAACAGCAATCCCGCCTGCTCGCTGATCGCCGAAACAATCCGCGGATGCGAGTGGCCGACATTGGTCACCGCTACACCCGCGACGGCATCGAGGTATTCACGACCGGCCTGATCCCACAGACGGGTGCCCAGGCCTTTGGTGAAACTCAAAGCCAGCGGTTGGTACGTGTTCATCAGGGCGGCGGTCATGACTTCAAACTCCAGTGAAGGTCGGTGTGTTTGCAGTATGGTTAGCCACCAGAGCTGGATAAACTCGGCAAAACTTCAATCATTTATAAGCAGGACTTGATAATGGATCTGTTCCAGTCGATGAGCGTCTACGTCAAGGTCGTGGAAAGCGGCAGCATGACGGCCGCCGCCCTGCAGTGCGAAATGTCCACGACCATGGTCGGCAATCACCTGCGGGCACTGGAGCAGCGCCTCGGCGTACAACTGCTGCAACGCACCACACGGCGTCAGCGGCTGACCGAATTCGGCACGGTCTATTACCAGCGCTGTCTGGAAGTGCTGGGGCTGGTGCAAGACTCCGAACGACTCGCCGAGCAAACCCTGGATGAACCGCGCGGCCTGTTGCGCATCACCGCGCCACTGACCTTCGGTGTTGAACGCCTGGCTCCGGCGCTCAGCGAATTTTCCCTGCAGTACCCGCAAGTCAGAATGGATGTCGTGCTGACCAACAGTCGCCCGGATCTGCTGGAGAGTGGTCTCGATGTGGCGTTCCGCCTCGGCCATTTCGAGCAATCGAACCTGATCGCCCGCCCCCTGATCGACTACACCCTGACCGTGTGTGCATCTCCGGATTACGTGGCCCGGCGCGGCATGCCCCTGACACCTGAAGACCTGCAACAGCACGATTGCCTGTCGTTCGCCTACCCCGCCGGCGATGACTGGCAATCGGTGGAAAAGCGCTGGCGACTGAGCGGCCCTGACGGTGAAATCATGGTCGATGTCAGTGGGCCGATGCTGATGAACACCTCCGCCGGTTTGCATCAGGCCGCCCGCACTGGCATGGGCATCGTGATGCTGCCGGATGCGCTGGTGGAGCAGGATCTGCGCGACGGAAAACTCGTCGCAGTGATGCCTGACTACCAGCCACCGAGCCGTCCTCTGCATCTGCTTTATGCACAGGATCGTTATCGGCTGCCGAAGCTTCGGCGCTTCGTCGAGTTTGCGATGCGGACATGGGGGAAAAGCTGATCAGCCCGGGTTCAACAAAAAGCCGACGGCTGCAGCGACCACGACTATTATCCACCTTCCTCTTTTCCAGCATGGATGCTGCGCGATGCTCACGATTCTGCAAAACACTCCGATTCGGGCCTACGTGTTTTTTCTGCTTGTGGTTTATTTCGGCATCAAGGCGTTTTCTCCCCGCCGTGAAAGCCGGCTCTCGATGCTCATCACACCGCCGGCGTTTCTTGCGTGGTCGCTGTACTCCGTGAACTTGTCGATCGACCCGGTCTTGTTCCTTGGCAGTTGGTTGGGCGCGCTGTTGCTGGGCAGCCTCTCGGCCTGGCTGGTTTTTTCCCGCAAGGGCGTGGCACTCGACGATACCGCGACGGGGTTGATCATGCCGGGCACCGTGAAAATCCTGATCATGTTCCTGATGTTCTTTTTCGCGAACTATTACTTCGGCTATCAGGATGCGGTAAATCCGCAGCTGGCCGCTTCCCCCGACATGCTGCTGCTCAAGTCCACGGTATCGGGGTTCATGTGCGGCCTGATCAGCACCCGTTCGCTGAAACTCTACTGGACACTGCGAGCCCTCGCCGCTCGACAGTCGCCAGTGACCGCACAATAACCATTGCATAACCGTTGATCACGACCCGTTTTTCACCAGCACCGGTTTCTCCTGATAACGCTCGGCGAACAGCTGCTTCAACTGTGCCACTTTCGGCAGGTCGTTGATCACGATGTACGGATAGGTCGGGTGTTCGGTGAGGAAGTCCTGGTGATAGTCCTCCGCCGGATAGAAGCCGTTATAGGTTTCCAGTCGGGTCACGATGGGTTTGCTGTAGGCATGCGCCGCATCAAGCTGGGCGATATAGGCCTGCGCGACGCGTTGCTGATCGGCATTGACCGGGAACAGCGCCGAGCGATATTGCGTGCCGCTGTCCGGCCCCTGACGGTTGAGCTCGGTCGGGTTGTGGGCCACCGAGAAGTAAATCTGCAACAGGCTGCCGTAGCTGACCTGGGTCGGGTCGAAGGTGACTTGGACCGACTCGGCATGGCCCGTGTCGCCCTCGCTGACCCGTTCATATTCCGCTGTGTTGGCCGCGCCGCCGGCGTATCCGGAGACGGCTTTCTGCACACCTTTGACGTGCTGAAAAACACCCTGTACACCCCAGAAACAGCCGCCGGCGAAGACTGCCGTTTCGCTGTGTGCCTGGGTGTTTTCATCAAGCGCTGGCGGTGGAATGACCACGCCTTCCTCGGCACCGAAGGAAAACGCCGAGCACTGTCCGATCACTCCGGCCGCCGCGACGCCCAACAACAGACGACGCCAGATAATTCGAGTTTTCATGTCACGCACTCCTGATCAGCCGAAGGTAAAGGCGTAGGCCGACACGCCCGGATCGAGAAACTCGATGCTGAAGGTTCGGTCCTTAACCCCATCGTTTTGCCGCACCAATTGATACAAGCGCTGTTCGGTGACCCGACCGCTGCCGTCAGGCGCCACGTCGACACCGTGGGCATCGCCCGGCGCCTGACCGTCGATGGTCACTTTGAAGCGCACCGGTTTGCCGTCCGTTCCCGGCCCCAGCACCAGATGCAGATCGCGGGCATGGAAGCGGTAAACGATACGGCTGGCCGGCGCACTTGCGGTGGCGCGCTCGGCACCGACTGCCCATTGCCCGCCGAGGCTCCAGTCATTCAGAGCCAGGTTCGTCGGCGCCGTGTAAGCCGCCACCTTGTCAGGCACAAGGCTGGTTTCCGGTACGAAATGTTCCGCACGCTGGTAGCCGACGTAGGTTTCCGGCGACAGCACCTGATTCATGTCCGGCGCCAGCTGCACGCCTTGGGCATCGGCATTGATCAAACCGTCGGCGACGGTTTTCGCACCGGCCTCACGCAGCAGTTGCTGGATGACGCGTTCCGACTCGGCGTAGTCCCCTTCGCCAAAATGGTGGTAACGAATGCGCCCCTGGGCGTCGGCAAAGTAATGCGCCGGCCAGTATTCATTGTTGAAAGCGCGCCAGATCTTGTAGTCGTTATCGATGGCTACCGGGTAGTTGATACCCAGTTCCTTCATGGCTTTGGTGACGTTGCCTACATCACGTTCGAAGGCAAATTCCGGGGCATGCACGCCGATCACCACCAGGCCCTGATCCTTGTACTTCTCGGCCCAGGCTTTGACGTAAGGCAAGGTGCGCAGGCAGTTGATGCAGGAGTAGGTCCAGAAATCCACCAGCACCACTTTGCCCTTCAATGCCTGTGCATCCAGGGGCGCGGAGTTGAGCCATTGCACCGCGCCATCGAGCGGCGGCAACTGACCTTCGACCGGCAGCGAGCCCGGTGCCTTGGCGGCCATTTTCATCGCGCCGCCAGCAGCCATCATGCTGCCGTTCGCCGCGTCATCCGCTGCAGGAATCTGCGCCATCATCGTGCCGTTGCCTTGAGGGGATTTCCCCGACAGTTTGCCGACCAGTGCCTGCTCCAGACCTCCGGTGGAAGCCGTCGACACCCGCGCCAGAATCCCGGTATCGAGGCCCAGCGCGATGGCGGCCACACCGGCCAGCATCGCAGCGCCGAGCCCGCGGCGGATCCACTCGCCGGTGCCGATCGAGCGCTTCATCAGCGCGAAAACCTTACCGCCCAGCAGCAGCGCCGCAGCCAGCGACGTAGCCGCGCCCGCCGCATAAGCGAGCAACAACAGCGTGGTGGCGATGCTTGCCCCTTGCAGCGCGGCACCGGTCAGAATCAAGCCGAGGATTGGCCCGGCGCAAGGCGCCCACAGCAACCCCGTGGCGACACCGATCAGAAACGACGCGCCGGGACGCGGACGATTGTCCTGGCCGGCGGCCTCCGACAGGCGACTGCCGGCGGACACCAGCGGCCGGGTCAGGCGCTCGGCCAGACGCGGCAGCAGCAAGGTCAGCCCGAACAGTGCAACGAACAGCAACGCGAGCCAGCGACCGTACTGATTGACTTGCACCACCCAACCGCCGCCCACTGCCGCCAGTGTCGCGACGAGGGCGAAGGTCAGTGCCATCCCGGCCAACAGCGGCAAGCCACTCTTGATAAACGGCTGCCCGGTGCGAGCGAAGACAAAAGGCAGAACCGGCAGGATGCACGGGCTGACGATCGTCAGCACACCGCCGAGATAAGCGAGAACCAAGAGCCACATGGTGTCGTCCTGTAGTGAGTGAAGATTGCAGGCGGGCCATGACTCAGGCCGCCACGGGTTTGAAGGTCATGGCCAGACCGTTCATGCAGTAGCGCAGACCGGTGGGTTTGGGTCCGTCGTCGAACACATGGCCGAGGTGACCGCCGCAACGCCGGCAGTGGACTTCCTCCCGGGTCATGCCGAAGGACCGGTCCTGGCGGGTGGCCACGGCGTGTTCCAGCGGCGCCCAGAAACTCGGCCAGCCGGTGCGGCTGTCGAACTTGGTGTCCGACGAAAACAGCGCCAGATCGCAGCCGGCACAGGCAAAAGTGCCGGTCCGATGCTCGTTGTTCAGGGGACTGCTGTAGGCCCGTTCCGTGCCTTCCTTGCGCAGCACGTCGAATTGCTCGTCGGTGAGCAGCGCATGCCATTCACTGTCGCTGTGGGTCACTTCGAACGCTTCGTCGGCAAACGCCTCGCCGACCAGCGCCGAGCCCGTGGATAACTTTGGCAATACACCCGCCAGCAATGCTGCAAGCCCCAGCCCGCCGCCCGTTGCCAGAATCTGTCGCCGTGAAAACATGGCCGTCTCCCAAAATTCCAGATGCCTGTCGTGGAACACAGCCTAGGCTTGGGTTGATCGCCAAATCCTCACGGGAAGTTAAACAATTCGTGATAACTCGCCCGGAGGAAAACCCGCACAATGCGCACATTGCGCCGAAGGATTGAGCTTCATGGAACAGACCAAACGCGTCCTGGTGGTCGAGGACGACCTGCACATCGCCGACCTCATTTGCCTGCATCTGCGGGATGAGCAATTCGAGGTGGTCCACAGCGCCGACGGCGACGAAGGCATGCGCCTGCTGCAGCAAAGTCACTGGGATGCACTGATCCTCGACCTCATGTTGCCGGGCGTCGACGGCCTGGAAATCTGCCGCCGCGCCCGGGCCATGGCGCGCTACACACCGATCATCATCACCAGCGCCCGCTCCAGCGAACTGCACCGCATCCTTGGCCTGGAACTGGGTGCCGACGACTATCTCGCCAAACCATTCTCGATGCTGGAGCTGGTGGCCCGGGTCAAAGCCCTGCTGCGCCGGGTAGACGCCATGGCCCGCAACCTGAAGATGGACGCCGGCAGCCTGAGCCTCGACGGCCTGACCATCGACCCGATCACCCGTGACGTCGCCCTCAACGGCCAGCGCCTGGACCTCACCCCGCGGGAATTCGACTTGCTGTACTTCTTCGCCCGCCAGCCGGGCAAGGTGTTCTCGCGCATGGATCTGCTCAACGCGGTCTGGGGCTACAGCCACGAAGGCTACGAACACACGGTCAACACCCACATCAATCGCCTGCGGGCGAAGATCGAGGCGGATCCGGCACAACCGGTGCGCATCCTCACGGTGTGGGGCCGTGGCTACAAATTCGGCACGAGTACAGAACAACCATGAAACTGACCCTGACGCAGCGCCTGTCCCTGGTATTCGCCGTGTTGCTGCTGGCGTGCTGCGGCACGTCGGCGTGGTTGCAGGTGCGCTCCAGCCAGATGCATGAGCTGGAGGTGGTGCAGGGTCTGTCCCGGGATCTGGCGCAACACATCGCCCACGACACGGTGCTGATGGACAGCAACGGCCTGATGCCCGGCGCGGTGCGCGAACTGTTCAGCCAGTTGATGCTGGTCAACCCGAGTGTCGAGGTGTATCTGCTCGACACCGAAGGCCGGATCGTCGGCAACGCGGCGCCGGAAGGACGCCTGCGTCGGCAGGCTGTCGACCTGCAACCGATTCGACGACTGCTCAATGATCAACCGCTGCCGATCCTTGGCGACGACCCGCGCAGCATCGACGGGCGCAAGGTCTTCAGCGCCGCGCCGTTGCAGGTCAACGGCAAGCCGGCCGGTTACCTTTACGTGGTCCTGCTCAGCGAAGCGCACGACCGTTTCGCCGAACGCGGCGCCACCAGTGCAGCGCTGAATACGGCGTTGCTGTCCATCGGGCTGGTGGCGTTCCTGTGCCTGATTGCCGGTCTGACGGCATTCAACCTGATCACCCGGCCATTGCGTCGGTTGACCGAAACCGTGAGTCGCTTCGACATCGACGGCGCACCGCAATCGCTGCCAGCCGCACCGTCACCTGTGGACAAGTCCGCTGACCCGGACGAAATCGCCGTGCTCGACGCAGCGTTCCGGCAAATGCAAAACCGCCTCGGCGAACAGTGGCGCTCTTTGACCCGTCAGGATCAGGAGCGCCGGGAACTGGTGGCGAATATTTCCCATGACCTGCGCACACCGCTGGCTTCGCTGCATGGTTACCTGGAAACGCTGTCACTCAAGGACGCCACCCTGTCTCCGGAAGAACGCCGCCGCTATCTGGGGATCGCCCTGGATCAGAGCCGCAAGGTCGGCGGGCTCGCGCAGTCGCTGCTGGAGCTGGTGCGCCTTGAGCATGGCTTCGTGCAGCCTGTGCTGGAGCAGTTTTCCCTGACCGATCTGGTCCAGGACATCTTCCAGAAATTCGAATTGGGCGCCGAGGCCCGGAACGTCGAGCTCAAGGCCAGTTTCAGTGCCAACCTGCCGACCGTCTGCGCTGACCTCGGACTGATCGAACGGGTGCTGACCAACCTGTTCGATAACGCCTTGCGCCATACGCCGCCGGGGGGTGAAATCGAACTTGGCCTGAAACCCCGGGGTGCACTGGTTGAAATCACCGTCAGCGACACCGGCCCCGGCATTGCTGCCGAGTTGCGTGAGGGTTTGTTCCTGCGTCCCTTCAATATCGGCGGCGCGCGACGCGACGGCGGACTGGGCCTGCGGATCGTGCACCGGATCCTGCAACTGCACGGGCGCGAAATCCAGTTGCTCGATGTCGCAGGACGAGGCGCGACCTTTCGCTTCTCCCTGCCGGTGGATCAACAGAATGCCGAACTGTGGATCGTGCGTTCGATGAACCTGAATACGCCGGGCAAATAATCAACTCCATCGGGCCGTTGCTCCGTGACAACACTGCCCCGCTCCCCTAAATTAGTCGGCCTGAAAAAGCCCCCCATGCTTTCTCGTCTTATCCCAAGTTAAAAAAGTAGTGAAATTTCAATGTCCGATTTCAACACCGCTGAATCCGTAGTCACCCTGTCGTCCAAAGCGGAATACGAAAACTCCATCAATCTTTCACAACACATTCCACAAGCGAAGATCATCAGCGAGATGGTGCTCGACGCGTTCCAGTCGACCCGCGAGAGCGATCAGATCCGTGAACTGCGCGCCGCGATCCGCCAGGCTCACGATCGCTTCGATGACGATCAGGCCTACGAGTTGATGGGCCAGCTCAAGCGCCTGAAGGACGCCGAGGCGGCCGACATCGCAGCCCTCGAAGACCTGAGCAGCAAGTTCCCGATCAGCCGCATCCTGTCCAGCTTCAAGGACGATCCGGCATTCCAGGAAATCGTCTACGGCCTGGCCCTCAAGGTGCTGAACCAGACCCATCAGGCGATCAGCAACCCGAGCGGCGGCAAGAGCAAAGCCGCACGCGCCAAGAAAGACGTCGAAGTGTTCAGCATCAGCAAGGACGGCATCAGCGTGACCCTGCCAATGCGCACGCCGCGTTCGCGCCTGAGCGTGGATCGTGAGGCACTGGAGTTCCTCGGTTTCACCTTCGTCGGTGAAGGCGAAGAAGCAGAAATCGAAGGCGAGACCTTCGTCGACAACACTGGCACCGAACACGCGATCAACCGCAAGAACATCATCACTGCCCTGCAACAGCAGACCGCATTCGACGGTTACAGCATCGCCGCCCAGTAAGCGCAGCGCTGACGAAAAAGCCCCGCTCTGAATCTCAGGCGGGGCTTTTTGTTGCGCGGCTTTCAGCGATTACGCCGACGGATGTACCGCTGCGATCATGTCGACTTCGATGGCCGCGTTTTTCGGCAACTGATAGACGCCGACGGTGGTGCGTGTATGCCGACCTGCATCCCCCAGCACATAACTGAAAACGTCGGATGCGCCGTTGGCCACTTCGCTGAGGTCGACAAAGTCCGGTGTCGACTTCACATAGACCGTGACCCGCAACAACTCCCTGACCTTGTCCAGCGAACCGACCGCATCGACGATGAACGCCAGGCAACGCATGGCGCTGATGCTCGCGGCGGCTTGCGCGTCCTTGAGCGTCAGCTCCAGCCCGACCCGGCCGGGATACTGAATCTTGCCCTCGGTGCGCGGCACCATGCCGCTGATGTACAGCTCATCGTGATGACGCACCAGCGGCGCGTAATTGCCGCCCACCGTGTTCTCGCCATTGATGTCGTAATTCAGCTCTTTTGCCAGGGCAATGAAGCGTTCGTCGCAGGTCATCCTCTCAGTCATTTCGCCCAGCCTCTTGATCGATGCGTGAAGAATTGCAGATTACGACAGTAGAGCGCCGAGCAGTGCATGGCGCCATAACTGACAGGGTTGGATCCAAATCTAGGGCTTTTGCCGAAACACCGCAACCTGTGGGTGCTTGTACAAAAAAGCCCCGCACGACATTAAACGTGCAGGGCTTTACGCAGACTTGGAAACGACTTTAAACAGCGCTCAATCGCTCGACCATATCAGGGAATTTTTCCACCAAACGGATCAGCAAGGCAGCCTGAGCGTTGGGCTTTGATTTCTCCTGCTCCCAGTTTCTAAGGGTGCTTGGACTTGTCCTGATTCTTCTGGCAAAAACGGCCTGTGACATGTGCAGTTTTTCCCGTAACGCTACGATTTCCTGAGCACCGACTTCGGGGGCTGGTTTGTCCTCAAGCGTCGTATTACGTAGCGTGATTTTTCCTTCGCGTTGAGCCGCCATCTCATCAACGCCCTGCATTAATTCTGCAAACAGGTCGCGTTTTTTCATGGGGTACCTCGTGTTTTCAACTCTTTTTCTATGGCTCCCTTGAGCGCCCTCTCTTGATCGGCGGTCAAATTCTCAAGCTCATCTTTGTCATAAATCGCAAACATCCAATACTGGCCATCATTCATAAGCCAATAATAGATAACTCGCAAGCCGCCTCGCCTGCCTTTGCCACGACGAGCATCCGCCCAACGCAGTTTTCGGAAGCCACCGGTTCGAGGCATGACATCGCCCGCATGCGGATTGCTCTGCATGTAGGTCTGTAGCTCACGATATTCGTCGTCCGTGAGGTAATGACCCAGGTTTGCGGTGAACAGTGTGGTTTCAAAGAATATTGTTCTCATACAAAAAACTATAAGCAAATTGCCTATAGATGAACAATAAACACCTTTCTCTTCGGATAAACAATCCTCAACAAAAAACCCCGCTCATCTCTCGATGAACGGGGTTTCTCTTACAACGTTCGAACCTTACGGCGCGTACGTCAGCAGCAGCTCGGTCGGCACCTTGAAGTCCAGGGACATCATGACGCTCAACGCGGTGATGGTGAAGATCGAGAACACGAACAGCTTGCGTGCCCAGACCGTGTCATCCACCGCCTTGTAGCCGGTCCAGGCCATGTACAGCCAGTACATGCCCATGGCCGCGGCGACGGCGAGGTAGCTCATGCCGGCGTAGCCGCTGAAGGTCAGCATCAGGGTCGCCACGAGGAACGCCAGGATGTAGAACAGGATGTGCTTCTTGGCCACCTGGATTCCGCGCTTCACTGGCAACACCGGAATCGATGCGGCCAGGTAATCGTTGAAGCGGAAGATCGCGATGGCGTAGGAATGCGGCATCTGCCACAGGCTGAACATCACCAGCAGGGTCAGCGCGGCCATGTCAAAGCTGTTGGTCACGGCCACGTAACCGATCACCGGCGGCATGGCGCCCGACAGACTGCCCACCAGCGTGCCGTGAACCGACTTGCGCTTGAGGTACAGGCTGTAGAAGCCGACGTAGATGATGAAGCCGATCACGGCGAACAGGGCAGCCAACGGGTTGGCCACCTTGTACAGCAACGCAACGCCGGCGACACCCAGGACGGTCGCATAGACCAGGGCCAGTTTCAGGGAGATAAGGCCCTGGACCAGCACCCGGTTCTTGGTGCGTTCCATCTTCAGGTCGATGTCGCGGTCGATGCAGTTGTTGAACACGCAACCGGAGGCCACGACCAGGGAAGTGCCGATCATGGCGGCCAGGAACACCGCCAGATCTACATGCCCTTTCGAGGCCAGGAAGAACCCGCCTGCCACAGAAAGCACGTTACCGAAAATGATCCCCGGTTTGGTGATTTGGATAAAGTGCTTGAGCGACATCGGGTCTACCTCACTTCGCCATCATGAACGTGTGGATGCTGAACATGATCCACAGCGACAGGCCGACCAGCAGCAGGATCACGATGGCCGTGAAGACGAACGCGATCACGTTGTTACGCTGAGCCACGGAGCGGTCCAGGTGCAGGAAGTAATACAGGTGAACGATCACCTGGATTACCGCGAACAGCAGGACGATTGCCAGCGTGGTGGACTTCGGCAGGGTCGGGAACATCACCAGGCCGAACGGGATGACGGTCAGGATCACCGACAGGATGAAGCCGATGGCGTACGACTTTACGCTGCCGTGGCCAGCATCATGGCTGTCATGGGAGTGTGCATTAGCCATTACAGGGTCCCCATCAGGTAAACAACGGTGAATACGCAGATCCACACCACGTCCAGGAAGTGCCAGAACAGGCTCAGGCAGCTCAGACGGGTCTTGTTGGTCGCCGTCAGGCCGTGCTTGTTGACCTGGTACATCATGATGCCCATCCAGATCAGACCCGCGGATACGTGCAGACCGTGGGTACCGACCAGGGTGAAGAACGCCGACAGGAAGCCCGAACGGCTAGGACCGAAGCCCTCGGAGATCAGCAGGTGGAACTCGTTGATCTCCATGGCGATGAAGCCTGCGCCGAGCAGGAAGGTCATGAACAACCAGCCCAGAACCTGCTGCTTCTTGCCTTTGTACAACGCCAGCATGGCGAAGCCGTAGGTGATCGAACTGAACAACAGCAGAGCGGTTTCGCCCAGCACGTATGGCAGTTCGAAGATGTCGTGGCCCGACGGGCCACCGGCGACGTTGTTTACCAGTACCGCGTATACCGCGAAGATCGACGCAAACAGAATGCAGTCGGTCATCAGGTAGAGCCAGAAACCGTATACGGTCATCTCGCCCGAGTCGTGGTGATGGTCATCGTGCCCATGGTCGTGGCCATGGGCGTGTCCAGCATTGGTCACTAAGTTCGACATTGTTTAAGCCTGTTCCAACTTGGTTTCAACACGGGTCGCGGAAGCAGGGATCTTCCCGGCCGCTACCAGACGCTTGTGCTGCTCGGCTTCGATGCGCTCGATCGTTTCAACCGGAACCATGTAGCCCTGGTCGTCACGTGCAGCGTGGATCACGAAGTAGATGACAGTGCCGGCCAGGCTGGCGATCGCCAACCACCAGATGTGCCAGATCATCGCGAAACCGAATACGGTCAGCAGTGCGCCCATCACCACGCCAGTGGCGGTGTTGTTCGGCATGTGGATCGGCTCGTACTTGGCCGGAGTCTGGTACGCAGTACCGTTTTCCTTGGCTTCGGTGAACGGGTCGATGCAGTCAGCCTTAGGCAGCACAGCGAAGTTGTAGAACGGAGGTGGCGACGAGGTCGACCATTCCAGAGTATGGGCATTCCACGGGTCACCGTGTTCGCACATGTTTTCCGGCTTGTTGCGGTCACGCACCGAGACGTACAGCTGGATCAGCTGGCAAGCGATACCGACAGCGATCATCACCGCACCGAACATGGCAACGTACAGGTACGGTACCCACTCAGGGTTGGTGGTGGCGTTCAGACGACGGGTCATGCCCATGAAGCCCAGTGCATAGAGCGGCATGAACGCAACGAAGAAGCCCGAGATCCAGAACCAGAACGCTGCTTTACCCCAGCCTTCGTGCAGCTTGAAGCCGAACGCTTTCGGGAAGTAGAAGCCGAAACCTGCGATGTAGCCGAATACCGCGCCGCCGATGATCACGTTGTGGAAGTGCGCGATCACGAACAGGCTGTTGTGCAGTACGAAGTCAGCACCCGGGATGGCCAGCAGTACGCCAGTCATGCCGCCGATGGCGAAGGTCACCATGAAGCCCAGGGTCCACAGAACCTGGCTGGTGAAGCGCAGACGGCCCTGGTAGATGGTGAACAGCCAGTTGAACAGTTTCACACCCGTCGGGATGGAAATCAGCATCGTCGCCAGACCGAAGAAGGCGTTGACGCTGGCACCCGAACCCATGGTGAAGAAGTGGTGCAGCCAAACCATGAAGCCCAGTACCGAGATCGCGCCCGAAGCGTAGATCATCGAGTGGTGGCCGAACAGTTTCTTGCCGGTGAAGGCCGAGATCACTTCCGAGAAGATGCCGAAGGCCGGCAGGATCAGGATGTAAACCTCAGGGTGGCCCCATGCCCAGAACAGGTTGACGTACATCATTGGATTGCCACCAAGTTCATTGGTGAAAATGTGGAAATCCATGTAACGGTCAAGGGTCAGCAGTGCCAGGGTAGCGGTCAGGATCGGGAACGAAGCCACGATCAGAACGTTTGCCCAGGTGCAGGTCCAGGTGAAGATCGGCATGTCCATCAGTTTCATGCCAGGGGTACGCATTTTCAGCACGGTCGCGAGGAAGTTAACCCCCGTTAGCGTTGTACCCAGACCCGATAGCTGTAGCGCCCAGATGTAGTAGTCCATCCCCACGCCAGGGCTGTATTGCAGACCCGACAACGGTGGATACGCTACCCAGCCGGTCTTGGCGAATTCGCCGACGCCCAGGGACAGGTTGATCAGCACGACGCCGGACACCAGCAGCCAGAAGCTCAGGGAGTTCAGGAACGGGAAGGCAACGTCACGGGCGCCGATCTGCAGCGGCACTGCAAGGTTCATCAGGCCGGTGAAGAATGGCATCGCCATGAAGATGATCATGATCACACCGTGAGCGGTGAAGATCTGGTCATAGTGTTCAGGTGGCAGGTAGCCAGGCGAACCCTCGGTGGCCATGGCCAGCTGGGTACGCATCATGATGGCGTCGGCAAAGCCACGCAGCAGCATGACCATGGCAACGATGATGTACATCACGCCGATTTTCTTGTGGTCGACCGACGTCAGCCACTCGGTCCACAAGTAAGTCCACTTCTTGAAGTAGGTGATTGCAGCGAACAACGCCAGACCACCGAGCGCGATCATCGAGATGGTGACCATCACGATCGGCTCGTGGAAAGGGATCGCTTCCCAACTTAATTTACCAAACATCGTTTACTCCTCTGCCCCGGCAGCTGAATGCGAATTCGAGTCCATATCCGTTGCCGCCACTTCTTTCTCTTTCTTCTCGTGCTTCAGCGGCTTGCCCGGTTTCATGCCTTCGTACTTGTCGACGATGGTCTGGAACAGGTTCGGCGTGACCGAGGAGTAGAGCTCGACTGGATTGTTCTGGCTTGGCTTGGCAAGGGCTGCGTATTCAGCTTGTTCAAGCTGTTTAGGTGCCTTTTTGACTTCACTTACCCAGGCGTCGAAATCTTCCTGAGAAGTTGCGATCGCTTTGAATTTCATACCGGTGAAACCAGCGCCGCTGTAGTTGGCGGAGATACCGTCCATTTCAGCGTTGCGGTCAGCGATCAGGTGCAGCTTGGTGGTCATGCCCGCCATCGCGTAGATCTGGCCGCCCAGGCCCGGGATGAAGAACGAGTTCATCACCGCGTCCGAAGTGATCCGGAAGTTGACTGGCGTGTGCGCCGGGAACACGATCTTGTTGACCGTGGCGATGCCTTGTTCCGGATAGATGAACAGCCACTTCCAGTCCAGCGCGACCACTTCGATGGTCACAGGCTTGACGTCGGATTCGATCGGACGATACGGATCCAGCGAGTGGGTCGACTTGTAGGTGATGTAACCCAGGGCAATGATGATCAGGACCGGAATGGTCCAGACTGCCACTTCGATCTTGGTCGAGTGCGACCATTTCGGGGTGTAGACGGCGTTCTTGTTGGAGGCGCGGTACTTCCAGGCGAACAGGAAGGTCATGACGATGACCGGCACAACAACCAACAGCATCAGCAGCGTAGCGGTGATGATCAGGTTGCGCTGTTCCAGGCCGACCTGGCCCGTTGGATTGAGCAAGGTCATGTTGCAGCCTCCCAGCAACAACGTGCCGAGCAGCGGCACTAGGCCTAGTAATCTGGGGTACCTGTTTTTACTCATCTCACGACCTCTAAAGCAGCTTGCGCAATGCAGTTGGGTTTTGATCGCCAACACTTCACCCTGCCAAGGGTTGGCATTTTCTTTGGATTGAATAAGGGCCGCCCGTCGCGCGTCAGACGCTCGACAAATCCTGGGACAGCGGTCAGTTCTTATTCGAATTCGTGGTCAAAGGCCTTGTTACAGACCAATTCCATTTGGTGCGGAAAGTTGGAAGGCACCGACACCTGGGTGTCTCGCAAGCCTTTCGGCCCCTCGACACCCGACTTCCTGCTCAGTTCCTTATAAAGGTTGAACAGTGCCGGGAATTCAGTGCGGGCGATTGTAGATAGGTAGCGCCCTATACACCATGTCTTATCCCGAAATAATTTTTATCGCTCAGAGCAACAATCCATCACCGTTTTTGCAAAAGTTCCGCATGTTATCGAAATCAATTCTCAACAAAAACACCAAAAAATGTAGGTGTACCTGGCTCGGATCAGACAGTTCCGAAGACTTTTTCCGACACCGTGAAGCGCTTAAACCCCGATAACCCAAGGGCTTTGGCCAATTGCCACAGGTTGTTAAAACTGCCTGTTCCGGCACCAGCGTCCCAAAGCCGAAAAACCCTGAAACAGACCAATCCTTTTTTGTAACAACACTCCAATCCGGGCCTGCGCAAGACACTGCGACACGGCGTGTGTGACAACATGTCGCACACCTGTCGCACCGTCCCTTGCCGTTCGTCACGACGTTTTCACAAAGACCCTGAAATGCAAAACGCCCCGATTTGCGTCACTGCAAATCGAGGCGTTTGTGTTATCGGCGCACGGGCCGAAAAGTTGATTCAGCGCAATGCTTTTCGGTTGCGCGAGGTCAACAGCGGCACCAGGATCACCACCAGCACGAAGGCCACCAGTGCCCATTGCGCCAGCGACAGACCGAGGATCGGCGGGTACGGCGTCGAGCAGAAACCGTCGACCTGGAAGCCCAGCGGGAAGATCTTCGCCAGCGGCAGGTCATCGACAATCGGCTGCAGCACATCGATGCCGCAACTCACCGCCGGGTAGAACTGGGTGTACACGTGATGCCCGGCGACGCCGGCTCCGGCAATCGCGCAGATCACCACCAGCACCTCGAACACGGTGATGCTGCGGCGGGTGCGCATGGCCGCGCCGATGAACGCGAACAGCGCGATCAGCAGCAGTGCGTAACGCTGCAGAATGCACAGCGGGCATGGCGCCTCGCCCAGCACGATCTGCATGTACAGCGCGCCACCGATCAGCGCCAGGCAGATGACGCCCAGCAACACCAGATAGCGCCGTTCACGTCCCAATCGAATCGTTTCCTCGCTCATCGCGTTTCCCTTTCATGTCCATGGTTCAGCTGGCCGGCGGCTGCGCTTGCAGTTGCGCCATCAGGCTGATGTTGTCTTCGATATGCCAATTGGCCGCGATGCGACCGTTGTCGATCTGATAGATATCGGTTGCCCGGAAGTCTACACGCTGGCCCTGCCCTTTGAGAGCCTTGAACGTACCGGTGAAATGCCCGCGAAAGTGCAGATGCACCACCACGCGATCACCGGCGACGATCATTTGTTCGATCTCGCAGCTCAGGTCCGGCACCGCCGTGCGAAAGAACTTCGACGCCAGCAGCGGCCCGGTCGGCCCTTGCACCCGGCCTTCCGGCGGGGTCTTGTCGACAAACTGCGGCGACAGGGCCGCCGTGGCCAACGCCTCTTCGCCCGTGTTCCAGAAACTGCCGTAACGCCGTGCCGCCAGTTCCATTGCATCACGCTGGGCCTTGGGCAGGCTCTGATCGACGATCAAGGTCTGCGGCTGGATCAACGCGGATTCGGCAAAGACAAACGGACTGGACAGCAAGGCAACCGACAGGCCCAACGTGGCCAGGCTGAAACGACGGGAAGAGGCGATGTGCGACATGGGGGCGATCCTGATCATGTAAACGAACGAGCGCCTATCATCAGCATCGGGGAATAAACGATAAACCGGTTAAGAAACGATTAACCTTTAAACAGAATTTAAGAATCAGGGCCGTGTAACGGCCATTCGCGGGCAAGCCCGCTCCCACAAGGATCGGTGTCGTATGCACAATCTGTGAACGACACCAAACCTGTGGGAGCGGGCTTGCCCGCGAATGAGGACAACTCGGTCCCGGATTATTCCAGTGCCGCCGCCGGCCCGAAGAACTCATACCGGCTCTGCTTCTCCGGCACACCCAGCGCCTTCAGATGCCGCTTGATCGCCCCCATGAAGCCTTTCGGCCCGAGGAAGTAGGCGTCCACATCACGCTGCGCCGGCAGCCACTCGCCCAGTTGTTCCTGGCTCAACAGCCCGACTTTGTCCGCCGCCGGACTCACGCCGTCATCTTCGGCGTAGCAATAGAAGCGCTTGAGCTGCGGATGGCGCTCGGCCAGACCGTCGATCCAGTCACGGAACGCATGCACGCTGCCATTGCGCGCGCAGTGAATGAAATGCACCGGACGCTCGGTTTCCAGCGCCGCTTCCAGCATCGCCAGGGTTGGCGTGATACCAACGCCGCCGCTGATCAGCACCAGCGGCTTGTCGCTGGCAGTCAAAGTGAACTCGCCCGATGGCGGAAACAGCTGGATGCTGGCGCCGACATGCAGTTGATCGTGCAGGTGATTGGAGGCACGGCCGCCCGGTTCACGCTTGACGCTGATGCGGTACTGGCCTTTGTTGGCCAGGGCCGACAGCGAGTAATTGCGGCGGATTTCTTCGCCGTCGAGGATCAACTTCATGCCGATGTACTGGCCCGGCTCGGCTGCGAGAATCGGCCCTTTGTCCGCGGGTTCGAAGTAGAACGAAATGATTTCCGCGCTCTCCTCGACCTTGGCCGCGACGATGAATTCCCGCGCCCCGCGCCAGCCGCCGACGGCTTGTTCTTTCTGGTCATAGATGGCGGTTTCGGCGCCGATCAGGATATCGGCCAGTTGACCGTAAGCCGCGCCCCAGGCACTCATCACTTCCGGGGTGGCGATTTCTTCGCCGAGCACTTCGGAGATGGCGCGCAGCAGGCAGGTGCCGACGATCGGGTAGTGTTCCGGCAGAATCTGCAGGGCCACGTGCTTGTTGATGATCTTGGCCACCAGATCGCCCAACTGGTCGAGTTGATCGATGTGACGGGCGTACATCAACACGCCGTTGGCCAGGGCGCGGGGCTGGTCACCGCTGGCCTGGTGGGCCTGGTTGAACAGCGGGCGGACTTCCGGGTACTCGGAGAGCATCATGCGGTAGAAGTGGGTGATCAGCGCTTCACCGCCGCTTTCCAGCAGAGGCACAGTGGATTTGACGATGGCACGATCCTGGACGCTAAGCATAAGGGTGACTCCTGAGCTTTCTCTAAAAGTGCCTTGTTCGTTCCAGTATTCGTGCCAACTATTTTTCCTATATAAATCAATTGGTTGAAAATTATGTAGTCAGATCGACACAAGCCACTCTATAGTCGCTTCGACTACAACGTGTCTCTTTGACTACAAGCCCATGTCCGCCAAATCATTGCTCACCGCCCTGCTCCCACTGGTCTCCGACCTGTCCCGCGAACTGCCCGAAGGCGAGCGCTACCGGCGCCTGCTCGAAGCCATGCGCGCCCTGCTTCCCTGCGACGCCGCCGCACTGCTGCGTCTCGACGGCGAATGGCTGGTGCCGCTGGCGGTGGACGGGTTGAGTACCGACACCCTCGGGCGACGCTTCAAGGTCAGCGAACACCCGCGTTTCGAAGTGCTGCTGGCAGGCGCGGGGCCGACCCGTTTCGCTGCCGACAGTGAATTGCCCGATCCGTATGACGGGCTGGTCGACGGTCTCGACGATCATCTGGAAGTCCACGACTGCCTCGGCTGCCCGCTGTTCGTCGATGAAAAACTCTGGGGCCTGATTACCCTCGACGCCCTCGATCCCGAGCGTTTCGAACCGATCGAACTCGACGCGCTGCAAGCCTTTGCCAGCCTCGCCTCGGCCACGGTCAACGCCGCCGAACGCATCGAACGTCTGGCGACTCGCGCCGAGGACGAACACCAGCGCGCCGAGGTTTATCGCCAGGCCAGCGGCCAGCAGAATCGCGAAATGATCGGCCAGAGCAAGGCCCACAAACGGCTGGTGGAAGAAATCAATCTGGTGGGCGGCAGCGACCTGACCGTGCTGATCACCGGGGAAACCGGGGTCGGCAAGGAACTGGTGGCGCAGGCGATCCATGCCGCCTCCCAACGCGCCGACAAACCGATCATCAGTCTCAACTGCGCGGCCCTGCCGGACACGCTGGTGGAAAGTGAACTGTTCGGCCATGTACGCGGTGCTTTCACCGGTGCCACCAGCGACCGGCGCGGCAAGTTCGAACTGGCCAACGGCGGCACACTGTTTCTCGATGAGGTCGGCGAGTTGTCCCTGACCGTCCAGGCCAAGTTGTTGCGGGTTTTGCAGAGCGGCCAGCTACAGCGTCTGGGGTCGGACAAGGAGCATCAGGTCGATGTGCGCCTGATCGCCGCGACCAACCGCGATCTGGCCGAAGAAGTACGCAGCGGTCGCTACCGCGCCGACTTCTACCATCGCCTGAGTGTGTACCCGTTGCGGGTGCCGGCGCTGCGTGAACGGGGTCGCGATGTGTTGCTGCTCAGCGGTTTTTTCCTCGAACAGAACCGCTCGCGCATGGGCCTCAACAGCCTGCGCCTGAACAGCGACGCCCAGGAAGCGCTGCTGGCCTACACCTGGCCGGGCAACGTGCGGGAACTGGAGCATTTGATCGGGCGCAGCGCACTGAAGGCGCTGGGTAACTGCAAGGTGCGGCCGAAGATTCTCAGCCTGAGCGCAATGGATCTCGATCTGCCGCGCGAGGTTGTGGATAACTCGCCGGAACCCGCCAGTGCCGTCGCTTCACTGCCTTTGATTTCCGGGGATCTGCGCACCGCCACCGAGCACTATCAGCGGCAGTTGATCAGTGCCGCACTCGAGCGCAATCAGGACAACTGGGCCAGCGCCGCCCGCGAACTGGGGCTGGACCGGGCGAACCTGGGGCGGCTGGCCAAGCGGCTGGGCCTGAAAAGCTGAAAGATCCGGCATCGGAACACCACCCGACAACTAACCTAAAGCCCAACCTTTTGACGCCGATAACCCGGCATCAATAGTTTCTGGCGATTTCCACCCTCGCCCACCACCTTTTTCCACAGAAGGTTTTTATGTCTTCCAACAAAGCCCGCGCAGATTCACTTTCGCTTCTGCTGTTTACCTTGCGCAGCGGCAAGCTGATGGCGATCAACCTGCTGAAAGTCAGTGAAATCATTCCCTGCCCGCCGCTGACCAAGCTGCCGGAGTCGCACCCGCACGTCAAAGGCATCGCCACCCTGCGCGGTGCTTCGCTGTCGGTGATCGACCTGAGCCGCGCCATCGGCGAGCGTCCGCTGGAAGACCCGAACGGCGGCTGCCTGATCGTCACCGACGTCAGCCGTTCGAAACAGGGTCTGCATGTGCAGGCGGTGAGCAAAATCGTGCATTGCCTGACCACCGACATCAAACCGCCGCCGTTCGGCTCCGGCGGCTCCCGCGCCTACATCACTGGCGTGACCTCGGTCGACGGTACGCTGGTGCAGGTGCTGGACATCGAGAAAGTCATCCACGGCATCGCCCCGGCACAGATCGACATGGCCCCGACCGAGCTGAGCATGGAAGACGCCGAAGTGCTGGGCAACGCGCGGATCCTGGTGGTCGACGACAGTCAGGTAGCGTTGCAGCAATCGGTGCACACCCTGCGCAACCTCGGCCTGCAATGCCACACCGCCCGCAGCGCCAAGGAAGCCATCGACTGCCTGCTGGACCTGCAAGGCACGGCGCAGCAGATCAACCTGATCGTCTCCGACATCGAAATGTCCGAGATGGACGGCTACGCCTTCACCCGGACCCTGCGCGAGACCCCGGACTTCGCCCACCTCTACGTGCTGCTGCACACCTCGCTGGACAGCGCGATGAACAGTGAAAAGGCTCGGCTCGCTGGGGCCAACGGCGTGCTGACCAAGTTCTCCTCGCCGGAACTGACCCACTGCCTGATCGAAGCGGCCAAACACGTCGCCGCCCAGGGTTACTGAGCTTGAGCGAGACCTTCTGCTTTCTGATGCGGCGCGACCTGAGCCAGGACGTGCCGGCCATCGACTGGCCGAACGGCATCGAACTCACGACCTACAGCGTTGAACAAGCAGCCGCCGTGCATGAACTGATGCAAACCGGTTACCGCGAAGGCGGCGGTCGGGTGCCGGCACTGGACGTCTGGCAGCAACAATATGAAACGGACGCCGAATACGATCCGGCACTGTGCTTCATCGCCAGCGATGCCGACGGCGTCATCGGTGTGGCGCAATGCTGGACCAGTTCCTACATCAAGAATCTGGTGGTGCACCCTCGTGCCCAAGGACGTGGACTGGGTCGGGCGTTGCTGCTGCATGCATTCAAGATTTTCCAGGATCGGCGCGAAGGGTTTGTCGACCTGAAGGTGCTGGAAGACAACCTGCGGGCGCGACAGCTGTACGAAAAGTCTGGAATGTATGTGGTCCGCCGGGAATTGGTGCCGGACTGACAAACTAAAATCCTGCGGCATACTCAAACCCTGGCGATCAACCTCCAAGGATGCCCGAACCATGAAACGCCTCGCCCTCTCCGTACTGTGTCTCATCGCCCCGCTTGCCCACGCTTCCAGCCCCGACGCCTGGGCCGCCTACGACAAAGCCGTGCTCGCCAGTTGCACCGAGGCCAGTGGCCTGAAAGACGCCAAACCGGTTGGCACTGCGGCGCAATTCGATGACCGCGTGGGCTACACCGCGCTGTTGCTGCAGGGCCAGTACCCGCAAAAACACATGAAGGGCCAGCAAGGCACCGAGCTGTGCCTGTACAACAAGAAGTCGAAAACCGCGTTCGTCACCGAATGGGACTCGATCCGCCCGACCGCCAAACCCTGAGCGAGTGGCGCACAACTTGCTTCACTCCGGGCCTGTACGGCGGCTTTATGTCGCCGATTCGCACCCTGATTGAAGATTGCCCGCTCAATGAATACGACCTTTTCCTGCGTAGGTTGCGGCAAATGCTGCACCGATCACCATGTGCCCCTGACCCTGGCCGAAGCCCGGATGTGGGCGGCCGACGGCGGTCAGGTGATCGTGCTGGTGGAGGCGTTTCTCGCCAACGGCCTGGGTTTGCCGGCGCAA
Source organism: Pseudomonas sp. MWU12-2029 (assembly GCF_023242425.1). NCBI lineage: Bacteria > Pseudomonadati > Pseudomonadota > Gammaproteobacteria > Pseudomonadales > Pseudomonadaceae > Pseudomonas > Pseudomonas sp. MWU12-2029. Next base: position 470,612 of record NZ_JALJDY010000004.1, read on the forward strand.
CAGCGTGAGCACGCGCAACGTCGTTCGGCGGTGGTGCGCAGCGGAACCTCCGACGCCCATGTGGCGATCACCTTCGCCGCCTACAACGTCGGTCCCTGCCGGAATCTTGACGAAGACAGGCTGTGCCGCATCTACGAGCGCCGGCCACTGGTGTGTCGCATCTATCCCGCCGAAATCAATCCGCACATTGCGCTGAACCCTGCCGCCAAGGACTGCCCGCCGGAATCGTGGGAACAGGGACCGGAGCTGATTGTCGGTGGCGAACTGGTGGATCAGGAACTGGTGACATTGATCCAGCGCTCCCGTCAGGCCGATCGCGACGAAATCCGGATCAAGGATGCGATTTGCGGCTTGCTCGGCATCCGCACCACCGCGCTCAAGGGCGACGGGTTTACCGCGTATCTGCCGGATATGGGCGTGTTTGCTTCGGTGATCGATCAGGTCACGGCGCAACCACTGGCTGCCGGAGACAGCGAATGGCTGTTCCATGTCTCCGGCGATGACATTGCCGGGCAAGTAAGGGCGGCCGGGGCACAAGTGGTGTCTGAACCGCCGCAGACCTACGCGTTTATTTCCCTGCGCGCGGCCTAGGATCCCTGCCGCCGCCCCCAGAACTCCCGGGCCAGCGAACGCAAATCCCCCGCCAGCCCCGCCACGTCCTGTGAGTTGAGCTGGCTCTGGCGCCCTTCGTCCACCGTCAGTTCACACGCCGTGCGAATACTGACGATGTTGCGGTTGATGTCCTCGCTCACCGCGCTCTGCTCCTCGACCGCCGCGGCAATCTGCAGGCTCATCTCGGTGATCTGCTCGACTCGCCCACTGATTCCGTCCAGTGCCTGGGCCGCACGTTTAGCCTGTTCGACGCTGTTATCCACATGCTCGCTGCTTTGCTGCATCACCAGCACCGCATCCCGCGCGCCGTTTTGCAGGGTGCTGATCATCCGTTGAATCTCGTTGGTCGACTGCTGTGTGCGCTGGGCCAGACCCCGCACCTCATCGGCCACCACCGCAAACCCGCGCCCGGCATCCCCGGCCCGGGCCGCTTCGATCGCGGCGTTGAGCGCCAGCAGATTCGTCTGCTCGGCGATGCTGCGAATCACCTCCAGCACCCCGGAAATCTCGCTGCTATGGCCTTCGAGCTGATGAATCACCTCAGTCGCCCGGCCCAACTCCTCAGCCAGCCGCAACACCGCGCTGCGACTCTCGCCAACCAGCAGATGACCTTCACGGGTTTCCGTCCCCGCCATATCGGCCGCCACCGACGCCTGCTGCGCATGGCTGGCCACCTCGGCGACACTGGCCGCCATCTGATGAATCGCCGCCGCCACCTGATCGGTTTCCGCCTGCTGCGCCAACGTGCTGGTGTGACTGCTGTGCAAATGATCCACAAGCTGCGCCGCATGCCCGGCCAGTCGTTGCGATGCATCGCCGATCCGCCCGACCACCGCACCGACCTGAGCCTCAAGCATCTGCAAGGCAAATTCGATTTGCCCGAACTGATCCCGCCGCCCGGTATAAATACCCTGACTCAACGGGTTGTCGGCAATCTGTTTTGCACGTTCGGTCAGTCGCTCCAGCGGTCGCAACAACCAGCCCACGCCCAGAGCGCAAGCGCCACTGCCGGCCACCAGCGCAGCGGCTTCGATGCCCATGGACTCCGGCCGCAACCAGGCTTCAATCCCCAGCACCACCGCCAGCACCGAACTGGTCAACGCCACAATTCGCGCCCGCAAGCCCAATACCGGCAGCCGCTGCCAACGCGGCACCCGCTCGCCACGCAATTGCGCGTAGGCCCGTTCCGCTGCCGCGATCTGCCGGGCATCCGGCCGCGTGCGGACCGACTGAAACTCCACCGCCGCACCGTTCTGCGTGACCGGCGTGACATAGGCACTGACCCAGTAGTGATCACCGTTCTTGCAACGATTCTTCACCAGCCCCATCCACGAGCGCCCGCGCTTGAGCGTCTGCCACATATGGGCAAACGCCTGCGCCGGCATGTCCGGATGACGCAACAGGTTGTGCGGCGTGCCCAGCAGCTCGTCACGGCTGTAACCGCTGATCTTGATGAAGTCGTCGTTGGCGTAGGTGATCGCGCTGGTCAGATCGGTGGTCGAGAGAATGTTCGCATCCGGCGCAACATCGACATTGCGCCCGGTCACCGGGAGATTGATCTTCATGGAAAGCGCGCTCGTTTTATTGGAAAGAGTCGGCAGGGCTGCTGACTCTAAGCGCACTAATCGGTTAAACGTTGATCTGGCTCAGGAACTGAGCAATTAGCCATCACTGTGACCGAAAATCACAGACGATGGCTGCAGGAGGGAAGTGAATCAGCGCTTGCCCATCGAACGACGAGTGCCCGACGGCGCCACACCCGGGGTCCTGGCATGACGATCACCGTCCTTGCCCTTGAACTGCGGCTGTTTAGCGGCTTTGGCGGCGGCCAGTTCACCTGGCTTGAACGGAAACTTGAACGCAGGAATGGTCGGCTTGGATTCGCCGGCCTCGGCCAGCTCTGCCGGGACATCGCTCACAGCGTTGTCGATTGGGGAAGTCATGAAAGCTCCGGAAAGCAAAAAGTCCGGCCCGATGGATGAGCCGCGAAGGCGCGCAGTATACCTGCGTGCGCGGAGTTTAAAGAGTCCCAAAAAGGGTACGACCGGTCCCTTTTTGGGACTGCTCGACTAACGGATCACTTCTCCCGATCAACCCAAAAACACTGCAGAAACAAACGGTACACCCAACACATTTCCAAACATCCGAAAATGGAACGCGGAGCGTGGGAACGATCAAACTCCGGTTTTGAGCAGCACCGCACTACGCTCTTCACCACTCAAAACGATGAGCGTTAGCTCGAGTAAAGCTTTTGATCTTGTGGCCCTTTCGGCAGGCTGAGTGGAGGGATTTATCCGGGGGTGGGAGCGCAGCGACCGTGCGGCGCAGCCGCATGCATCGAGAGGAGGTGCAGCGAAGCAAACCGTAGGCGATGCCCCCGGATGAATCCCGGAACGAAGGAACACCGAGCCAAAGCGAGGTGCCGAACGCCGGGGCCAAGCCTTTTGGTTACTTTTTGGCGTTTGAAAAAGTGACCCGCTGTAAGAGCGGAACCGCCAGCCGCAACACCCGAAGAAACGGATATTCACCCATAACCCCAAGAGCATGGTCGGCCCAAAGGCCGCCAAGCCAAAGCCGAAACTGACAGCGCCGTCAGTTAGCCGTCACCCTCCTGACCCCCAAACAAGTTTATAAAGAACCAACCTGCCCAAACCCCGTCCCCCTGGCGCCCCACAAGCATGCAAATCCAGAAGAAAAAGGCCCTGCTCGCCACCCTGCTGATCGCCCTCGCAGCCGCCGGCCTGTGGTATGCGATAAAACCCGCACCGGCCAAACTCGCCGCCCCGACCGCGATCCCGGTCAGGGTCGTCGCCGTCAGCGAAAAAGACGTCCCGCGATACACCAGCGGCATCGGCTCGGTGCTCTCGTTGCACAGCGTGGTGGTACGTCCACAGATCGACGGCATCCTCACCAAGCTGCTGGTCAAAGAAGGTCAATTGGTGAAACAGGGCGACCTGCTCGCCACCATCGACGACCGCTCGATCCGCGCCAGCCTCGATCAGGCCCGGGCGCAACTGGGCGAAAGCCAGGCGCAACTGCAAGTCGCCCTGGTCAACCTCAAGCGCTACAAACTGCTCAGCGTCGACGACGGTGTCTCCAAGCAGACCTACGACCAGCAACAGGCACTGGTCAACCAGCTCAAGGCCACCGCCCAGGGTAATCAGGCCTCGATTGACGCGGCTCAGGTACAACTTTCCTACACCCAGATTCGCTCCCCGGTCACCGGTCGCGTCGGCATTCGCACGGTCGACGAAGGCAACTTCCTGCGCATGACCGACACCCAGGGTCTGTTCACCGTGACCCAGATCGACCCCATCGCCGTCGAGTTCTCCCTGCCCCAGCAAATGCTGCCGACCCTGCAGGGGCTGATCAGCGATCCGCAGCGCGCCCAGGTCAAGGCCTACATCGGCGCCGACACCGACGGCGAAACCGGCAACCTGCTCGGCGAAGGTCACCTGACCCTGATCGACAACCAGATCAACGCCAACACCGGCACCATCCGCGCCAAGGCCGAATTCGACAACCCCAATCAGAAGCTCTGGCCCGGCCTGCTGGTGACGGTAAAGATTCAGACGGCGCTGGATAAAGATGCGCTGGTGGTCCCGCCCACCGTCGTACAGCGTGGGCTGGATCAACACTTCGTGTACCGGGTCAACGGCGACAAGGTTGAAGCCGTGCAGGTACAAATGGTTTATCAGGGCAGCGGTCAGGACATCATCAAGGGCGTGAAGCCCGGCGACGTTTTGGTCAGTGACGGCCAGTCGCGGCTCAAGCCCGGTTCCACCGTGCAGGTCATGAGCGAGCCGCCGCAGGTGGTGCAAGCGGAGCCCAAGCCATGAAGCAGCACAAAGGCGTTTCGACCTGGTGCATCGATCACCCGGTGGCGACGATTCTGCTGACCATCGCGCTGGTGCTGGTGGGGGTGATTGCCTTCCCGCGCCTGCCGATTGCGCCGTTGCCGGAAGCGGAATTTCCGACCATTCAAGTCTCTGCCCAACTGCCCGGCGCCAGCCCGGACACCATGGCCTCGTCCGTGGCCACGCCGCTGGAGGTGCAATTCAGTGCCATCCCCGGCATGACCCAGATGACCTCCAGCAGTGCGCTGGGCTCCAGCCTGCTGACCCTGCAATTCACCCTCGACAAGAGCATCGACACCGCCGCCCAGGAAGTGCAGGCCGCGATCAACACCGCCGCCGGCAAACTGCCGAAAGACATGCCGACCCTGCCGACCTGGAAGAAGGTCAACCCGGCCGACAGCCCGGTGCTGATCCTCAGCGTCAGTTCCACGCAGATGCCCGGCACCGAACTCAGTGACCTGGTGGAAACCCTGCTGGCCCGTCAGATCAGTCAGATCGACGGTGTAGGCCAGATCAATATCACCGGTCAGCAACGTCCGGCGATTCGCGTGCAGGCCTCGGCGGACAAACTGGCGGCCATCGGCCTGACCCTTGCGGACATTCGTCTGGCGATCCAGCAGACCAGCCTCAACCTTGCCAAAGGTGCGCTGTACGGCGAATCGAGCATTTCCACGCTGTCGACCAACGACCAGCTGTTCCACCCCGAGGAATACAGCCAGCTCATCGTTTCCTACAAGGATGGCGCCCCGGTTCATCTCAAGGATGTCGCCAAAGTCGTCAACGGTTCGGAAGATGCCTACGTGCAAGCGTGGGCCGGCGATCAACCGGGCGTGAACCTGGTGATCTCCCGCCAGCCGGGGGCCAACATCGTCGAGACCGTGGACCGCATCCAGGCCGCCCTGCCCGGCCTCGAAGCCATGTTGCCGGCCTCGGTGCAGGTCAAGGTGCTGATCGACCGCACCCAGACCATTCGCGCCTCCCTGCATGAAGTGGAAATCACCCTGCTGATCGCGATCCTGCTGGTGGTGGCGGTGATGGCGCTGTTCCTGCGCCAGCTGTCGGCGACGATGATTGTGTCGGCGGTACTCGGCGTGTCGCTGACCGCCAGTTTCGCCTTGATGTATTTACTCGGTTTCAGTCTGAACAACCTGACGCTGGTGGCCATCGTCGTGGCGGTAGGTTTCGTGGTCGACGACGCGATCGTGGTGGTGGAGAACATTCACCGTCATCTGGAAGCCGGCGACAGCATGCGCGAAGCGGCGGTCAAGGGCGCCGGCGAGATCGGTTTCACCGTGGTCTCGATCAGTTTCTCGCTGGTGGCGGCATTCATTCCGCTGCTGTTCATGGGCGGTGTGGTCGGGCGTTTGTTCAAGGAGTTCGCCCTGACGGCCACCTCGACCATCATGATTTCCGTGGTGGTGTCGCTGACCCTCGCGCCGACGCTGGCCGCGCTGTTCATGCGCAAACCGGTGCACCACGCCCATGACAAGCCAGGGTTCAGCGAACGCCTGCTCGGCTGGTACGAAAAAGGCCTGCGTCGCGCCCTCGCCCATCAGAAACTGATGATCGGCGTGTTCGGGATCTCGGTTGCGCTGGCCATCGGCGGCTACATCTTTATCCCCAAAGGTTTCTTCCCGGTGCAGGACACCGGCTTCGTCCTCGGTACGACGGAAGCCGCTGCGGACATCTCCTACAGCGACATGGTGAAAAAACACCTGGCGATGGCGGAAATCGTCGCCGCCGACCCGGCCGTGCAGGCGTTTTCCCATTCGGTGGGTGTGTCCGGCAGCAACCAGACCATCGCCAACGGCCGCTTCTGGATCGCCCTGAAAAAACGCGGTGATCGCGATGTTTCGGCCAGCCAGTTCATCGACCGCATCCGTCCGCAACTGATGAAAGTCCCCGGCATCGTGCTTTACCTGCGCGCCGGCCAGGACATCAACCTCAGCTCCGGCCCGAGCCGTGCGCAGTATCAATATGTACTCAAGAGCAACGACGGGCCGACGCTCGCCACCTGGACCCAGAAGCTCACGGAAAAACTGCGCAGCATTCCGGCGTTCCGTGACATTTCCAACGACCTGCAACTGGGCGGCAGCATCACCCACATCAGCATCGACCGCAGCGCCGCCGCACGTTTCGGCCTGACGGCGAGTGATGTCGACGAGGCGCTGTACGACGCCTTTGGTCAGCGGCAGATCAACGAGTTCCAGACCCAGGTCAACCAGTACAACGTGATTCTGGAGCTGGACACCGCACAGCGTGGCAAAGCCGAAAGCCTCAACTACTTTTACCTGCGCTCGCCGCTGAGCGGGGAAATGGTGCCGCTGTCGGCCCTGGCCCGATTCGATGCACCAACCATCGGCCCGCTGTCGATTGCCCACGACGGCATGTTCCCAGCCGCCAACCTGTCGTTCAACCTGGCGCCCGGCGTGGCGTTGGGCGATGCGGTGATCCTGCTCAACCAGGCCAAAGCCGAGATCGGCATGCCGACCGCAATCAGCGGCAACTTCCAGGGGGCGGCCCAGGCGTTCCAGAGTTCGCTGAAGAGTCAGCCATGGCTGATTCTCGCGGCGCTGGTGGCGGTGTACATCATTCTGGGTGTGCTTTATGAAAGCTTCGTCCATCCGCTGACGATCATCTCGACCTTGCCGGCGGCGGGTCTCGGTGCGGTGATCATGCTGTGGATCTGCGGCCAGGACTTTTCGATCATGGCGCTGATCGGGCTGGTATTGCTGATCGGTATCGTCAAGAAGAACGGCATCCTGATGATCGACTTCGCGCTTGAAGCGCAGCGAAATCGTGGACTGGCACCGCAGGACGCCATCTTCGAGGCGTGCCTGACTCGGTTCCGGCCGATCATCATGACCACCCTCGCCGCCCTGCTCGGCGCCCTGCCGCTTATGCTCGGCTACGGCACCGGCGCCGAACTGCGCCAGCCGCTGGGGATCGCGGTCGTGGGTGGTTTGCTGGTGAGCCAGATGCTGACGCTGTTCACCACGCCGGTCATATACTTGTGGCTTGAGCGGCTGTTCCACAAGCCCAAACCGGCGCCCGTCGCGGCGCTGGCAACGACAGACTGAGGCGGGTCATGCGCGTCCTGATTATCGAAGACGAAGAGAAAACCGCGGACTATCTGCACCGCGGCCTGACGGAACAGGGTTACACCGTGGATCTGGCCCGCGACGGCGTCGAGGGCCTGCATCTGGCGCTGGAAAGCGACTACGCGGTGATCGTCCTCGACGTCATGCTGCCGGGCCTCGACGGCTTTGGCGTACTGCGCGCCTTGCGTGCGCGCAAACAGACGCCGGTGATCATGCTCACCGCCCGCGAACGGGTCGAAGACCGGATCCGGGGGTTGCGCGACGGCGCCGACGATTACCTCGGCAAGCCGTTTTCCTTCCTCGAACTGGTGGCGCGCCTGCAAGCACTGACCCGGCGCAGTGGCGGCCATGAACCAGTGCAAGTGAGCATCGCCGACCTGTGGATCGATCTGATCAGCCGCAAGGCGACCCGCGCCGGCACCCGGCTGGATCTGACGGCGAAAGAGTTTTCGCTGCTCAGCGTACTGGCCCGGCGTCAGGGCGAAATCCTGTCGAAAACCGCGATTGCCGAGATGGTCTGGGACATCAATTTCGACAGCGACGCCAATGTCGTCGAAGTCGCGATCAAGCGTCTGCGGGCCAAGCTCGACGGGCCGTTCGACGAGAAACTGCTGCACACCATTCGTGGCATGGGTTATGTGCTGGAGAGCCGCGGTGTCCAGTAACTCCATCGCCCTGCGCTTGAGCGGGATGTTCACGTTGGTGGCGCTGCTGGTGTTTCTGTTGATCGGCGGCGCGCTTTATCAACAAGTGGACAAGGGCCTGGGGCTGTTGCCGGAAGCCGAGCTGGATGCGCGCTACAGCGTGCTCGAATCCACCGTTGGCCGTTACGGCACGCCCGAGCATTGGGTCAAGATCAACAGCAAACTCAAGCTGCTCGGCGAAGAAGACAAGCGCATCAGTTTCTGGATCAGCAGCGGCGATCCGCAGTACGAGTACGGCGATTTCACCCCGCAGATTCGCGAATTCGCCAATGGTCCGCTGGGCATGCGCGACCTGCAATTGCCCGGTCAGCCCTACCCGTTGAAAGTGCTGGTCAGCCAATTCCCGGCCAAGGACCAACGCCCGCCCCTGCGGTTCATGATCGGCATCGACACCGAGACCTTTCACCAGACCCAGCACAACCTGCTGATCGCCTTGATCGGCCTGGCGATTGTCGGCGTGCTGCTGGCCTCGGCACTGGGTTACTGGGTAGCGCGAATCGGCCTCAAGCCGCTGATCAAACTGTCCCATGAAGCCCAGCGTCTGGCGCCGCCGCTGCGGGCCGGGCGCTTGCGTCTGTCGCCGCTGCCGCCGGAGCTGGAACAGTTTGTCGATTCGTTCAACTCGACGCTGGAACGGGTCGAACAGGCGTATTCACGGCTGGAATCGTTCAACGCCGACGTGGCTCATGAGCTGCGCTCGCCGCTGACCAACCTGATTGGCCAGACCCAGGTCGCCCTGACCCGTGGGCGCTCCGCCGAGCATTATTTCGAAGTGCTGCAATCCAACCTCGAAGAGCTGGAACGCCTGCGCTCGATCATCAATGACATGCTGTTTCTGGCCAGCGCCGATCAGGGCAGCAAGGCTACCAAACTGACCTCCACGTCGCTGGCCGACGAAGTAGCGACCACCCTCGAATACCTCGATTTCATCCTCGAAGATGCACAGGTCCAGGTCCATGTGAGTGGCGACGCACAGGTGCAGATCGAGATCGCCCATCTGCGCCGGGCGTTGATCAATCTGCTGAGCAACGCCGTGCAGCACACCGCGCCGGGACAGGTGATCGAAGTGCAGATCACGGTCGAGGAACACCAGGTCAGCATCGGCGTGGCCAACCCCGGTGCGCCGATTGCCAGCGAGCATCTGCCACGGCTGTTCGAACGCTTCTACCGGGTCGATGCGTCGCGCAGCAACAGTGGCAATAACCACGGGTTGGGGCTGGCGATCGTCAAGGCGATTGCGCTGATGCATGGTGGGGATGTGTTTGTGCGCAGTGATCGCGGCATGAACACTTTTGGTATTCACCTTCCGGTCTGAAGACAGGGATCGTTGCCATTCCCGCAACAGTCATTTATGAAAATCACGCTGTTTCCCGGTGCCCGGCAACCTTATCTTTGCCCGCACCAAACAGCACTTGCCAAGCAAGAAGGTTTTCAAGATGTCCAACAGTATGGGTATTGCCAGCGCTTTCGTTTTGTCCTCATTGATCCTGTCGCCAATGGCGATGGCTGAAGAATCGCAGTCGTTCGTAGCGCACAACGTCGCTCGCGCCCAGGCATTCGATCAGCATCAGGCAGAAATGATGGCCAAGGCCCAGGACGCCACGCAAGCCCCTCAGGCCGCAACTTCCCAGGCTCAGGCAGCCGAGAAAGACAGCTGAGTCACGCACCACGCAACGTTTCCCTCGACGCGGTTGTTTGGCTCTTCCCGTTCAACCGTCGTCCTTCCAGGCCACTGATTTTCAGTGGCCTTTTTTCGTTGTGGTGTGAAAGCGGTCCGGTTCGTCTCTTACAATTAGAAACATCCAGCACCTCAAGACATTGAAGTGTCAGTTGACCCAAGGAGCTTTACCGCAAGTGCGTTACCCAGTCCGCTTTACCCCGCTGTTCATTGCAATCGCCGCAACGATTGCCCCCACCGCCCACGCCGCCGAAGCCGAAAAGGAAGGTTTCGTCGAAGGTTCGAGCCTCAACCTCAACGCCCGCAACTACTACATGAATCGCAACCGCCTGCAGAAACAGGACGACAACATCGAGTGGGGTCAGGGTTTCCTCGGCAAATTCCAGTCGGGCTACACCGAAGGCACGGTCGGTTTCGGCATCGATGCCCACGCCATGCTCGGGCTGAAACTCGACGGTGGTGGCGGCACGGACAACTCCAGCATCCTGCCGGTCAGCGATGGCAACGGCAAAGCGCCGGGCTCGTTCTCCACGGCGGGCGGCACGCTGAAAATGCGCGCGTTCGATACCGAGCTGAAGGCCGGTGACCTGTTCCTCACCAATCCGGTGATCGCTGGCGGTGAAAGCCGCATGCTGCCGCAGACCTTCCGTGGCGTCAGCCTGACCAACCACAGCTTCGACGGCTGGATGATCGAAGGCGGCCAGGCCAGCTTCACCAAGCCGTACAACCAGAGCGGCCACAAACGCATCGGCACCTCGTACGGCACCCTCGCCGACGGCGACAAGAGCCAGCACCTGAACTGGGCCGGTGTGTCCTGGAGCGGCGTCGAAGGCCTGACCAGCAACCTGTATGCCGCCGAGCTGAAGGACATCTGGAACCAGTACTACTACGACCTCGACTACACCTGGGCGCTGAACGATCTGGTGAGCCTCAACCCGGGCCTGCACTTCTATCACACCCAGGACACCGGCGACGCGCTGCTGGGCAACATCGACAACAACACCTACAGCCTGCATTTCACCGTCGGCATCGGCAGCCACAGCGTCACCGCCGCGTACCAGCGAGTCAACGGCAACACGCCGTTCGACTACATCAGCCAGGGCGACAGCATCTACCTCGACAACTCCCAGCAGTACTCGGACTTCAACGGCCCGAACGAGCGCTCGTGGAAACTCAAGTACGCCTACGACTTCGCAGGCGTCGGTCTGCCCGGCCTGACCTCGGCAGTGTCCTACTCCCGCGGCACGCTGGACCTGACCAAAGTCGACCCGGACAGCAAGGGCTACGCCTCGTGGTACAGCGCCGAAGGCCGCAACGCCAAGCACTGGGAACGCGACATCGACCTCAAGTACGTGGTGCAGAGCGGCCAGGCCAAAGACCTGGCGGTACGTTTGCAGTGGGCGACCAACCGTGGCGGCAACGGTTACGGCGCACTGGACACGGATACCGATGAATACCGAGTGATCATCGACTACCCGATCAACGTCTTCTAAGATCGGCGCTACAGTTGAAAGGCCAGCCTTATGCGCTGGCCTTTTTCTTGCGTGTGCGGCAGCGACGTTTGTACAACTACGCTTATAAGACTCTTCAACCGATAACCCAACCATGATCGCGAGCCGTACCCCTCCCGCTGCGGGCAAGACCGGACGTCCCGAGCTGCTGCTGATTCTCGGCAGTCTGCTGAGCGTGTTCGCGATTGTGTGCATCGTCACTTTTCTGCTGATTCGCGAGCACGCCAATGCCCAGGAGTCGGCGACTCGCAGCGCCACCACCATCGCCCAACTGATCGACGCCGACGTGCTGCGCACCGTCGAACTGTACGACCTGACCCTGCAAGGGCTGATCGCCGCCGCCCAGCGTGACGACCTGAAAAACGTGTCGCCGCAGATCCGCCACCTGGCGCTGTTCGACCGCTCCACCACCGCCCGTTTCAAGGGCGACATTCTGCTGCTCGACAAGCATGGCGAGGTCATCGCGGACTCCTCGCGGGTCGAACCGCTGCCGGGCAATTTCGCCGACCGCGACTACTTCCTCGCCCACGCCTTCAACCGCGACGCCGGCATGTTCATCAGCCGCCCGTTCAAGCCCCGTTGCGATTGCGACGACGCCAACCAGTGGCGCATCAGTTTCAGCCGGCGCATTTCCTCGGACACCGGGGAATTCCTGGGCGTAGCGGTGGCGTCAATGAAGCTCGACTACTTCGACCAGTTGTTCAACAGCCTCGACATCGGCGTCGACAGCACCCTGAACATCATCAACAACGACGGCATCCTGCTGGCCCAGAAGCCTTATCTGCAAAGTGATTCGATCGGCAAGAGCTTCGCCGCCCGTCCCAATGTGGTGCGGATTCTGCGCGACCGCAGCGGCAATGGCAGTTTCAACAGCATTTCGAGCATGGATCACCAGCAGCGGCTGTACACCTATTCCCAGGTCGGCAACCTGCCACTGACAGTGATCGTTGCACTATCAAGTGAGGAAGTGTTCGGCGCGTGGAAACGCACGGCGATTCTGATCAGCGGCGCCACTGGAGTACTCTGCCTCGGCCTGCTGTGGCTGACCTGGCTGCTGGCCCGGGAGCTGCGCCTGCGGCAACGGGCCGAACGAGAACTGGCGCAACTGGCCGCCACCGATGCCCTGACCGGTGTCGCCAACCGGCGCATGCTTGATCAGTCGTTGCGGCACGAGTGGTTTCGCGCCCAACGCTCGGGCAAATCGCTGTCGTTGCTGATGATCGACGCCGATCACTTCAAGGCCTTCAACGACCGCCACGGCCATCAGGCCGGGGATCAGGCCCTGCGTGAACTGGCCAGGGTCATTACCGCCAACGTGCGACGCCCGGCGGATCTGGTGGCGCGTTATGGCGGTGAAGAGTTCTCGGTGATCCTGGCCGAGACCGACAGCGTCGGCGCGCAACAGATAGCCGAGCATGTGCGGGCCGCCGTCGAGCAATTGCCGCGGATGGCGGGCGATGAAATGCCGATGACGGTGAGCATCGGTATCAGCACCTGGACGGTGGCGAGTGAAATCAGTCTGGAACAACTGTTGTTCGCGGCGGACCGGGCGCTGTATCAGGCCAAGGAAGGTGGCCGGAACCGAGTGGTGCTGGCGTCCTGAACACAGGCATAAAAAAAGGCCACCCAAAGGTGGCCTTCAAAAAACTAGAGAGGTTTTTTACTTACACTGCCGCAACCGGGCGCATGTAAGAGATCGGTGCAGTGCTGGCGTCTTCGAACGTCACGACTTCCCAGGCATCTTTCTGCTCAATCAGTTTGCGCAGAAGCTGGTTGTTCAGTGCGTGGCCGGACTTGAAGCCCTTGAACTCACCAATCAGGCTGTTGCCCAGCAGGTACAGGTCGCCAATTGCATCGAGGATCTTGTGCTTCACGAATTCGTCTTCATAGCGAAGGCCGTCTTCGTTCAGTACGCCATCGGCATCGACCACGATTGCGTTTTCAACGCTGCCGCCGAGTGCGAGGTTGTGCTTGCGCAGGTACTCGATGTCACTCATGAAACCGAAAGTACGGGCGCGGCTGACTTCTTTTACGAACGAAGTGCTGGAAAAATCCACGCTTGCACTTTGGGTGCGGTCCCGGAAAACCGGGTGATCGAAATCGATCTCGAAGCTCACCTTGAATCCGTCGAAAGGGACGAAAGTGGCGCGCTTGTCGCCGTCTTCCACTGTCACTTCACGCAGGATGCGGATGAATTTCTTGGCTGCGTCCTGTTCTTCCAGGCCTGCCGATTGAATCAGGAATACGAAAGGTCCTGCGCTACCGTCCATGATCGGGACTTCGGACGCGGAGAGCTCGACGTAGGCGTTATCGATGCCCAGGCCAGCCATGGCCGAGAGCAAGTGCTCTACCGTGTCTACTTTGACGTCGCCGTTAATCAGCGTCGTCGACATAGTGGTTTCACCGACGTTTTCCGCGCGGGCAGGAATCTGCACCACAGGGTCGAGGTCAGCGCGACAAAACACAATGCCAGTGTCGACAGGCGCAGGCTTGAGGGTCAGGTAGACCTTCTCCCCGGAGTGCAGGCCTACACCTGTGGCACGGATAATATTTTTCAGTGTGCGTTGTTTAATCATGGCTTGGGCCGCTTCAGCGCAAATTGCGAACTGGTATCAACAAAGGCTGGCGATAATAGCAGACCGAGCCTTTGCTGAACACCAATCACCTTCATAGCCCTGATACATTCCATCAATCAGCCTGACGACGCAGGAAAGCCGGGATGTCCAGGTAGTCCAGGTCATCTTGCGGATTCATCTTCGCGGCAGTCGCGGCACCGGCCTGAGCCTGGTTGCGCATGACGGTCGGACGGTCCAGGTCACGGTAGTTCACAGCAGGTTGTTCCTGACGCGCAGGAGCCTGTTGCTGCACCGGAGCGGAAGCCATGGTGGTGTGAACGGTGTTGTCGATGACCTTCACAGGCTTCTCGATTTTCGCGCCCAGACCGGTGGCAACCACAGTCACGTGCAGTTCGTCGCGCATGTCCGGATCGATAACGGTACCGACCTTGACCATCGCGTGCTCGGAGGCGAAGGCTTCGATGATCGAACCCACGTCGGAGTACTCACCCAGGGACAGGTCAGGACCGGCGGTGATGTTCACCAGGATGCCGCGTGCGCCTTGCAGGTTCACGTCTTCCAGCAGCGGGTTGCGGATGGCCGCTTCGGTGGCTTCACGTGCACGGTTCGGACCGCTGGCGCAGCCAGTGCCCATCATCGCCATGCCCATTTCGCTCATCACGGTGCGTACGTCGGCGAAGTCGACGTTGATCATGCCCGGACGCTTGATGATGTCGGAGATACCGCGAACGGCACCGGCCAGTACATCGTCAGCCTTGGCGAAAGCCGACAGCAGGCTGGCGTCTTTACCGAGGATGGTCAGCAACTTCTCGTTGGGAATGGTGATCAACGAGTCGACGCTTTCGGAGAGCATGCGGATGCCTTCGTCGGCGATCTGCATACGCTTGCGGCCTTCGAACGGGAACGGACGGGTCACGACCGCAACGGTCAGGATGCCCATTTCCTTGGCCACTTCGGCGATGATCGGCGCTGCACCGGTACCGGTACCGCCACCCATGCCGGTGGTGATGAACACCATGTTGGTGCCGGCCAGCACTTCAGCGATGCGCTCGCGATCTTCCAGCGCAGCCTGACGGCCGACCTCCGGGTTGGCGCCGGCGCCCAGGCCTTTGGTCACGCCGGTGCCCAGTTGCAGGATGGTGCGCGCGCCGATGTTTTTCAGCGCCTGAGCATCGGTGTTGGCGCAGATGAACTCAACGCCTTCGATGTTGCTCTTGACCATGTGGTTGACAGCGTTGCCGCCGCCACCGCCAACACCGATAACTTTGATTACCGGGCTTGCGGGGATGTTGTCTACGAGTTCGAACATTTTCCCTCTCCTTACATTCTCTAGTTTTTTCGCCTACTGCATTTTGTTGCGGTGTTGCGGTAAAGCTTTAGAAGTTGCCTTGAACCCACTTCTTCAAACGGTCCAGCAACGGTGCCTGTGGCTCGTCGTTGCTGTAGCTGTCGCGGCTGCCGATGCCCGAGAACGAGATCCCGTCGGACTGCTTCTGCAGGCCGTACATCAACAAGCCCACGCCAGTGGAATAGATCGGGTTGCGCACCACATCATCCAGGCCCTTCACGCCGTGCGGTACACCGAGGCGTACCGGCATGTGGAAGATTTCCTCGGCCAGTTCGGTGGCGCCTTCCATCTTCGACGTACCGCCGGTCAGCACGATGCCGGCCGGGATCAGGTCTTCGTAGCCGCTGCGACGCAGCTCGGCCTGGATCAGGGTGAACAGTTCGTCGTAACGCGGCTCGACCACTTCGGCCAGGGCCTGACGGGACAGTTCGCGCGGCGGACGGTCGCCGACGCTCGGCACCTTGATGGTTTCGCCGGCACCGGCCAGTTTGGCCAGGGCGCAGGCGTAGCGGATCTTGATCTCTTCGGCGTACTGGGTCGGGGTGCGCAACGCCATGGCGATGTCGTTGGTCACCTGGTCACCGGCAATCGGGATCACGGCCGTGTGACGGATCGCGCCTTCGGTGAAGATCGCGATGTCGGTGGTGCCGCCGCCGATGTCGACCAGGCACACGCCCAGTTCTTTTTCGTCATCGGTCAGGACCGAATAGGCCGACGCCAGTTGCTCGAGAATGATGTCGTCGATTTCCAGACCGCAGCGACGCACACATTTTTCAATGTTCTGTGCGGCGTTGACGGCGCAGGTGACCACGTGGACCTTGGCTTCCAGACGCACGCCGGACATGCCCAGCGGCTCGCGCACGCCTTCCTGGTTATCGATCACGTAGTCCTGCGGCAAGGTGTGCAGCACGCGCTGGTCAGCCGGGATCGCCACGGCCTGGGCGGCGTCGAGCACGCGCTCCAGGTCAGCCGAGCTGACTTCGCGGTCGCGGATCGCCACGATGCCGTGGGAGTTCAGGCTGCGGATGTGATTGCCCGCCACGCCGACGAACGCCGAGTGAATGCGGCAGCCCGCCATCAACTGGGCTTCTTCGATCGCGCGCTGGATCGATTGCACGGTGGACTCGATGTTCACCACCACGCCTTTCTTCAGGCCGCGGGACGGATGGGTACCGATCCCGACGATATCGAGCGTGCCGTCGTCCGCAACCTCGCCGACCAGCGCCACCACCTTGGAGGTGCCGATATCGAGACCGACGATCATTTTGCCGCTTTGCACGTTTGCCATGGGTCCTGCCTCTTCTTAATTCTTTGCGACAGCGGGTTGGGCTGTCGTCGGCGCTACTGGTTCCCGCCAGCCAACAGCGAGGCCGTTGGCGTAGCGCAGATCGATACGCGCAATGTTCGTAATCTGGTCTTTAAGCGTCTTGTCGTAGATGGCAATGAAGCGGCGCATCTTTTCCACCAGGTTGCCGCGTCCCAGCAGCAACTCGATGCCGGGGCCGGAACTGCCGGCACCGGTGGTCAGGAACCAGCTGCCACGTTCACGCAGTTCCAGGCGCGCGATCGAGAAGCCCAGCGGCCGGAGCATCTGGCTCAGTACCTGGTATTGCTGCATCACTTGCTGCTGGGCCCGCTGCGGACCGAACAGCTGTGGCAGGTGTTCGTAGTTCGCCAGTTCCTTGGGCGTGAACGCCTGGCCCTGGTTGTTGAGCAGCGACTCGTCGCCCCAACGGGCCACGGGCAATTGCTCTTCGAGGCGGATCACCACCTGGTCCGGCCACACGCGACGGACTTCGGCGTGGGCGATCCACGGCATCTGCTCCAGTTCCGAGCGCATGCTGGCCAGGTCGATGGTGAAGAAGCTCGACGCCACGTACGGGGCGATTCGCTGCTGCACCGCCTGCTGGCTGATGTAGCTCAGGTCGCCCTGCACGGCGATCTTGGTGATCGGCCGGTCGGCGTATGGCAACAGACGCTGCGCACCTTCGTAGGTACCAAACCCGAGCGCCACCAGCAGCACCGGCCAGAACAGGCTTTTCAGAAAGCCGAAATTGGCTTTCGGCAGGCGCGCGGACATCGGCTCTTTGGCCACCATTCGGCTGGCACCCCGCGGCACCGGCTTGCGACCGGGAGCGGGTGGCTGATGTCTGAGCTGTGCGCCTTGCATGGTCTTAACCTCGCGCCTCTTTATGGCCATCGGCATCGACACTGGCGGCCAGGATGGCCAGGACCAGTTGCTGGAAATCCAGACCGGCCGCTTTCGCCGCCATCGGTACCAGGCTGTGGTCGGTCATGCCGGGAGCCGTGTTGACTTCCAGGAACCAGAATTTGCCGTCAGCGTCCTGCATTACGTCCGCCCGGCCCCAACCGGCGATACCCAGCGCCTCGCAGGCTTGCGCCGTGAGGTCCATGAGTTCTTTTTCCTTGGCGGCATCGAGCCCGCACGGAATCCGATACTGGGTATCGTTGGCGATGTACTTGGCGTCGTAGTCGTAGAACGTGTGTGGCGTACCCAGGGCGATAGGAGGCAACACCTGGTCACGCAGGGTGGCGATGGTGAACTCCGGACCGTGGATCCATTGCTCGACCAACACTTGCGAATCGTAGGTACTGGCCGCTTTCCATGCGTCGATCAACTCGGACGCAGAACTCACTTTGGCCATCCCGATACTTGAACCTTCATGCGCCGGTTTGACGATCAAAGGGAAGCCCAGTTCCGTCGCCGCCGAAATACAATCGGCCTCGCTGCGCAGCACGGCGTGACGCGGCGTCGGAATCCCCAGCGTATGCCAGACCTGCTTGGTGCGCAGTTTGTCCATCGCCAGCGCCGACGCGAGGATGCCGCTGCCGGTGTACGGAATGCCGGCCACTTCGAGCAGGCCCTGCATGCTGCCGTCTTCACCGCCACGACCGTGGAGGATGATGAACGCGCGGTCGATCTTTTCGCTCAGCAGACGCTGCAGAATGTCGGCACCGACGTCGATCCCGAACGCGTCCACACCGGCGCTTTGCAGCGCAGAGAGCACGGCGTTGCCGGACTTCAGCGAGACTTCACGTTCGGCACTCAGGCCACCGAACAGCACGGCGACACGGCCGAAGTCTTTCGGGGCAATGGTGGAGAACAGGTTGGCGTAGGCAGCAGTCATTTCAACTTCCCCTCGACCGGTGCGGCCACGGCACCGGCGAACAACTCGCTTTTCAACAGTTTCGGTGCGAGACCACCGATGTCACCGGCGCCCTGGCACAGCAGAATGTCGCCGGCACGCAGCAGCGGCTTGACCAGCGGCGCCAAGTCGACACCGCGCTCGATGTAGATCGGGTCCAGCTGACCGCGCTGACGGATGCTGTTGCACAGCTTGCGGCTGTCGGCGCCCGGGATCGGCTCTTCGCCGGCCGGATAGACTTCCATCAGCAGCAGCACGTTGGCGTCGGCCAGTACATTGACGAAGTCGTCGTACAGGTCACGGGTGCGGCTGTAGCGGTGCGGCTGGTAGACCATCACCAGACGGCGCTCAGGCCAGCCACCGCGTACGGCCTTGATCACGGCCGCGACTTCGGTCGGGTGGTGACCGTAGTCGTCGACCAGCATCACGTTGCCGCCGTCCACCGGCAGTTCGCCGTAGACCTGGAAGCGTCGGCCGACGCCCTGGAACCCGGACAGGCCCTGGACGATGGCTTCATCGCTGACGCCTTCGTCGGTGGCGATGCAGATGGTCGCGAGGGAATTGAGCACGTTGTGGTTGCCCGGCATGTTCACGGACACATCCAGCGGCTCGCGATCAGGGCGCAGCACGGTGAAGAAGGTCTGCATGCCCTGCTGGCGCACATTGATGGCGCGCACGTCGGCGTCTTCGCTGAAGCCGTAGGTGACGGTCGGACGCTTGACCAGCGGCAGGATTTCACGCACCACCGGATCGTCCAGGCACATCACCGCCAGACCGTAGAACGGCAGGTTGTGCAGGAACTCGACGAAGGTTTTCTTAAGTTTGTTGAAGTCGCCGTCGTAGGTCGCCATATGGTCGGCGTCGATGTTGGTCACCACAGCCACCAGCGGTTGCAGGTGCAGGAAGCTGGCGTCGCTCTCGTCGGCCTCGGCGATCAGGTAGCGGCTGGTGCCGAGCTGGGCATTGGTGCCCGCGGCATTCAGACGGCCACCGATGACGAACGTCGGGTCCAGGCCACCGGCGGCGAACACCGAAGCGATCAGGCTGGTGGTGGTGGTCTTGCCGTGGGTACCGGCGACGGCGATGCCGTGGCGGTAGCGCATCAGCTCGGCGAGCATCTCGGCACGCGGCACCACCGGAATACGGCGCTCAAGGGCAGTCGCGACTTCCGGGTTGGAAGTGTTCACGGCACTCGACACCACCAGCACGTCGGCGGCAGCGGCGTTCTCGGCACGGTGACCGATGAAGATCTGCGCACCGAAGGATTCCAGACGCTCGGTGACCGGCGAAGCCTTGAGGTCGGAGCCGGACACGGCGTAACCCAGGTTCAGCAGCACTTCAGCGATACCGCACATGCCCACGCCGCCGATCCCGACGAAGTGGATGCGACGGATGCGGCGCATTTCCGGTTGTGGCATGGCTTTCTGATTCTCAACCATGGGCCACCTCCAGACAGGTATCGACCACGCTGCGGGTGGCTTCGGGTTTTGCCAGACGGCGGGCCGCTCGGGCCATTTCTTCGAGTCGTTGCGGTTGCATCAAGACCTCTGTCAGGCGCGCGGCAAGGTCCGCGGCACCAGTCGTTCTTTGCGGCATCAGGAAGGCAGCGCCTTCGCGGGCCAGATAATCGGCGTTGCGGGTCTGGTGATCGTCGATCGCATGGGGCAAGGGCACCAGCATCGACGGCAGACCGGCGGCGGCCAGCTCGCTGACGGTCAGTGCGCCGGCACGGCACACCACGATGTCAGCCCAGCCATAGGCCTGAGCCATGTCCTTGATGAAGGGCTGCACCTGCGCGTCCACGCCGGCGGCGCGGTAGCGCTCTGCAGTCACTTCATCGTGATTTTTGCCGGCCTGATGAAACACTTCCGGACGCAAATCGGCTGCGACTTGCGACAGGGCTTCAGGCAGCAACTTGTTCAACGGTTCTGCGCCCAGGCTTCCGCCCAGGATCAGCAAACGCGCCTTGCGTCCGGCCAGTGCCGCACGCGGTGTTTCGAGGAACAGCTCGCTGCGCACCGGGTTGCCGGTGGTACGGCGGCTGTCCGACAGGGTAAAGGTGTCGGGGAACGCTTCACACACCCGGGCGGCGAACGGCACCAGCAACCGATTGGCGGTGCCGGCCACGGCGTTCTGCTCGTGAACGATCACCGGCACGCCGGCCAGTTTGGCGGCGATGCCACCAGGACCGGTCACATAACCACCGAATCCGACCACGCACACCGGACGCAGGCGGCGAATGATCGCCCGCGCCTGCCACACCGACTTCAGCAGCATGAACGGCGCCTTCAGCAACGACAGCTTGCCCTTGCCGCGCAGGCCGGTGGCGTTGATGCGATGCAATTCAAGGCCGGCGGCCGGCACCAGATCGTTCTCGATCCCCCGTGGCGTACCCAGCCAGTGCACGGTGTAGCCGCGCGCCTGGAATTCACGGGCACAGGACAGTGCCGGGAACACGTGGCCGCCGGTACCGCCGGCCATGATCAATACGTTAGCGCCCATGGTTCGGCTCCTCGGCGAAGTCGCTCTCATGGAATTCCATCTCTTCACTGCCCAGGTGGGTCCGGCTCTCCCACTCGATCCTCAGCAACAGGCCAAGGCAGGCGCAGCAGATCACCAGGGAACTGCCGCCATAACTGAGGAACGGCAAGGTAAGGCCCTTGGTCGGCAGCAGGCCGACGTTCACGCCGATGTTGATCAGGAACTGACCGATCCACAGGAACGACAGGCCGTAGGCAACATAAGCGGCAAAAAACTGTTTGGCTTTTTCGGCCCACAGACCGATGTACATGCCGCGAATACACACGAACACGAACAGCGCCACGGTGCACAGCGAACCGACAGCGCCCAGCTCTTCGGCCAGTACCGAGAACACGAAGTCGGTGTGGGCTTCCGGCAGGTAGAACTGCTTCTGCACACTGTTGCCCAGACCAACGCCCAGCCACTCACCGCGACCAAAGGCGATCAAGGCCTGGGACAATTGATAGCCCGCGCCGAACTGGTCGGCCCACGGGTCGGCGAAGTTGGTCAGACGCGCCATCCGGTACGGCTGCATCTGGATCAGCAGCACCACCGCCGCCACCGCCAGCACCACCATCAGAGAGAACCGGAACAGTCCGACCCCGCCCAGAAACAGCATCGCCGCCGCAGCGCCCATCATCACGACGGTTGCGCCGAAGTCCGGCTCCATCAGCAACAGGCCCGCCATCGGCAGCAGCACGATGAACGGCTTGAAGAAGCCCATCCAGCTCTCGCGCACTTCCTTCTGGCGACGCACCAGATAACCGGCGAGGTAAATCACCACGAACACCTTGGCGATCTCGGACGGTTGCACGTTGAAGAAGCTGAAGCCGATCCAGCGCATCGAACCGTTCACCTCACGGCCGATCCCCGGGACGATCACCATCACCAGCAGACCGAACGCACCGATCAGCATCATCCAGCCCAGGCGCTGCCAGGTGGCGATCGGAATCATCATGGTGACGATGCACGCGCCCAGGCCCAGCACCACGTAGATCAGGTGACGGGTCATGTAGTAGAGCGCGCTGCCCGACTGCACTGCACCCACTTCGGTGGATGCGGAAGCAATCATGATCAGGCCCAGGCCGAGCAGCGCCAGGCATCCGGCGAGCATCGGGAAGTCGAGGTCGATCCCGCGCCCGGTGATGATCGGCGACGGATACGGCTTGATGATGTTTCGCAGGCTCATGCCAGATCCTCCACGGCGCGGACGAACTGGTGACCACGGTCTTCGTAATTCTTGAACATGTCGAAACTGGCGCAGGCCGGTGACAGCAGCACTACGTCACCCGGCTGGGCGGCGGCGCGGCATTTTTCGACGGCGTCGATCAGTGTGGTGGCGCGAATCAGCGGCACGGCATCGCCAATGGCCTCGCCGATCTTGTCGGAATCGCGGCCCATCAGGATCACGGCACGGCAATGGGCCGCCGCCGGGTCACGCAGGTCCTTGAACTCGGCACCCTTGCCGTCGCCGCCGGCGATCAGCACGACCTTGCCGCTGATGTCCGCGCCCAGGCCTTCGATGGCCGCCAGTGCGGCACCAACGTTGGTGGCTTTGGAATCGTTGTAGTAACCGACGCCGTCCAGGTCACGCACCCACTGGCAGCGATGTTCGAGGCCGGCAAAGTTGCGCAGGGCCGCGAGCATGGCGTCGAACGGCAGACCGACCGCATGGCCGAGCGCCAGCGCCGCCAGGGCGTTGGACTGGTTGTGGGCGCCGCGAATCTTCAGTTCACGCACCGGCATCAGGTTCTGGAATTCGAAGGCCAGGTATTTCTCGCCATTCTCTTCGCGCAGGCCGAACGCCTTGAAATCGGGTTTGGTCAGGCCGAAGGTCCAGCATGGCTGGCCCTCGCCCATCAGCGGCCGGGTCAAGGCATCCTGACGGTTGACCACGAACTGTTTCGCGCCACGGAAGATCCGGTGCTTGGCCAGGTGATAGGCCGGCAGGCCGCTGTAGCGATCCATGTGGTCTTCGCTGATGTTGAGCACGGTCGCCACTTCGGCGTTGAGCTGGTCGGTGGTTTCCAGCTGGAAGCTCGACAGCTCCATCACGTACAGCTCGACGTCATCGCTGAGCAGATCCAGCGCCGGCGTACCGAGGTTGCCGCCCACGGCCACGCGCTTGCCGGCCGCAGCCGCCATCTCGCCGACCAGGGTGGTGACGGTGCTTTTCGCGTTGGAACCGCTGATGGCCACAATCGGCGCCTTCGCGTTACGCGCGAACAGCTCGATGTCGCCGGACAGCTTCACGCCACGGGCCGCGGCGGCTTGCAGGGCCGGGGTCGCCAGCGCCAGGCCGGGGCTCACGTAGAGCTCGTCGGCACGGCACAGGAACTCGACGTCCAGCTCGCCACAACGCACTTCCACGTGCGGATAGTCACGCTGGAGCGTGGCCAGTTCCGGTGGATTTTCCCGCGTATCGGCCACCGCAAACGCCACGCCCCGGTTCGCCAGGAAGCGAACCAGGGACATGCCGCTCTTGCCGAGGCCGACAACGATGCGGAAGTGGTCAGAAGCGATCAGAGACACTCGTTCTACCTCAGCTTCAGGGTGGCAAGGCCGATCAGCACGAGAATCACGGTGATGATCCAGAAACGGACGATCACGCGCGGCTCGGGCCAGCCCTTGAGTTCAAAGTGGTGGTGGATCGGAGCCATGCGGAACACACGGCGACCGGTCAGCTTAAAGGAAGCCACCTGAATGACGACTGACAGGGTTTCCATCACGAACACGCCGCCCATGATGAACAGGACGATTTCCTGACGGACGATGACCGCGATGGTGCCCAGGGCTGCGCCCAGCGCCAGTGCGCCGACGTCACCCATGAAGACTTGTGCCGGATAGGTGTTGAACCACAGGAAGCCCAGGCCGGCACCGATCAGTGCGCCGCAGAATACGATCAGTTCGCCCGCGCCCGGTACGTACGGGATCAACAGGTATTCAGCGAATTTCACGTTACCCGACAGGTAGCAGAAGATGCCCAGGCCACCGCCGACCATCACCGTCGGCATGATCGCCAGACCGTCGAGGCCGTCGGTCAGGTTGACTGCGTTGCTCGAGCCGACGATCACGAAGTAGGTCAGCACGATGAAACCGGCGCCCAGCGGAATGCTGTAGTCCTTGAGCATCGGCAGGATCAGGGTGGTTTCCACCGGCGTGGCGGCAGTCATATAAAGGAAGATCGCCGCGCCGAGGCCGAACACCGACTGCCAGAAATATTTCCAGCGGCTTGGCAGACCACGGGAGTTCTTCTCGATCACTTTGCGGTAGTCGTCGACCCAGCCGATGGCGCCGAACAGCAGGGTCACCAGCAGCACGACCCACACGTAACGGTTGCTCAGGTCAGCCCACAACAGGGTGCTGACACCGATGGAGGACAGGATCAGTGCGCCGCCCATGGTCGGCGTACCGGATTTGGACAGGTGCGATTGCGGACCATCGTTACGAACCGATTGGCCGATCTGACGGTTCTGCAGGGTGCGGATCATCCACGGGCCGTAGCACAGCGACAGGACCAGCGCGGTCAGCACACCGAGGATCCCGCGCAGGGTCAGGTACTGGAAGACCGCGAAGCCTTTGTAGAACTGTTGCAGATACTCCGCTAGCAGCAGCAGCATTAATGTTTCTCCAGACTGGACCCGCACAGGGCCGCAACGATGTTTTCCATCGCTGCGCTGCGCGAACCCTTGATCAAAATAGTGGTGTTTTTGTCGTGCTCGGCGCCGAGGGCCTGGATCAGTTCGGCCTGCGTGCCGAAGTGATGCGCCTCTTGGCCGAATGCGTTCACGGCGTGGACCATGTTCGGCCCGACGGCGTAAAGCGCGGAAACCTTGCCCCGGGCGTATTCGCCCACGTCGCGGTGCCCCTGCTCCGCCCAGTCGCCCAACTCGCCGATATCCCCGAGCACCAGGACGGTGCGGCCGGAAAAGCCGGCGAGTATATCAACGGCCGCGCACATGGAGGTGGGGTTCGCGTTGTAAGTGTCATCGATCACGCGCATGCCGTTTTTCGCCAGTTGCGCGACGGTGCGACCCTTGACCGGTTGTACCGCGCCAAGCCCGGTGGCGATGCCGAACAGCGACACGCCCAGGGCGTGAGCGGCGGCGGCGGCGGCCAGGGCATTGGCGACGTTATGGGTGCCGAGCAGGTTCATCTGAACCCGTTCCACACCTTCAGGACTGTGCAGGTTGAACGCCGGGCAGCCACGGGCATCGGTGGCCAGGTCGCTGGCGTGGAAATCCGCTTGCGTGTTGCTCAGGGCGAAGGTCAGCACCTTGCGACCGGCAGCGCGGGTCTTCCAGATACCGAACGCCTTGTCATCGAGATTCAGCACGGCAATGCCATCGGCCGCCAGCCCTTCGATGATTTCGCCCTTGGCTTCGACGATTTTCTCCGGCCCGCCGAACTCGCCAACGTGAGCGGTGCCGGCGTTGTTGAGAATCGCCACGTGCGGCTTGGTCAGCCCGACGGTGTAGGCGATTTCACCCAGACGCGACGCGCCTAGCTCAATCACCGCCGCGCTGTGTTCCGGAGCAAGTTCGAGCAGGGTCAGCGGTACGCCGAGGTCGTTGTTCAGGTTGCCACGGGTCGCGTGCACCGAGCCGCGCGTGCGCAGGATGCTCGCGAGCATTTCCTTGACCGTGGTCTTGCCGCTGGAGCCGGTCACGGCCGCAACCGGTTTGGTGAACGCGGCACGGTTCAGTGCACCCAGCTGACCGAGGGCCTGGCGGGTGTCCTTGACCAGCAGTTGCGGCAGCGTGCTGTCGGCGACTTCGCGCTCGACCAATGCAGCAACGGCGCCTTTGGCGGCGACTTCATTCAGATAGTCATGACCGTCAAAACGCGGACCGGTCAGGGCGATAAACAGTTGGCCGGCCTTGATGGCGCGGCTGTCGATGCTCACACCGTCGAAGCTTGCGTCCGCGCTGATCAAACGCGCGTCGAGTGCGTTGGTCAGTTCGCTGAGTTTCAGGGCCTTAAGCATGGGCCACCTCCCACGCGGTCAGGGCATGATCAGCCTCGACCAGATCAGAGAATGCGTGGCGCTCGCCGTTGATTTCCTGATAGTCCTCGTGACCTTTGCCGGCCAGGACGACTACGTCATCCGCCGAGGCACTGGCGATCAGTTGTGCGATGGCCTGGCCGCGCCCGGCCACGAATGTCACGTTATCCACAGCCGTGAAGCCGGCGCGGATATCATCGAAAATCACCGCTGGATCTTCGGTACGCGGATTGTCATCGGTGACCAGCACGCGGTCGGCCAGACGCTCGACCACTTCGGCCATCAGCGGACGCTTGCCGCGATCGCGATCACCGCCACAGCCGAACAGGCACAGCAACTGGCCTTTGACGTGCGGACGCAATGCGGTGAGGACTTTTTCCAGCGCATCCGGGGTGTGGGCGTAATCGACCACCACCAGCGGCTGGGTGCCGCCGCCGAGACGCTGCATGCGTCCGGCCGGGCCTTCGAGTTTCGGCAGCACCTTGAGGATTTCGTCGAGGGCGTAGTCCAGACCGAGCAAGGCACCGACGGCAGCCAGTACGTTGCTCAGGTTGAAACGGCCCAGCAATGTGCTGCGCAGATGATGTTCGCCCTGCGGCGTGACCAGCGTGGCGCGCACGCCATGGTCATCGAACTGTGCTTCGCGGACATACAGATAGGCGCTGCTGTCGAGCAGGCTGTAAGTGATCAGGCGCGACTCACGTTTTTCCGCGGCCAGTTGCCGGCCGAAATCGTCATCCAGATTGACCACGCGGCACTTCAAGTCATTCCAGGCGAACAGCTTGGCCTTCGCTTCGGCGTAGGCTTCCATGGTGCCGTGGTAATCGAGGTGATCGCGGGACAGGTTGGTCATCACCGCGACGTCGAACGCCAGTGCAGTGACCCGGCCCTGATCCAGGCCGTGGGACGAAACTTCCATGGCCACAGCTTTGGCGCCAGCCTTTTTCAGGTCGCCCAGGGTCGCTTGCATGGCAATTGGATTCGGCGTGGTGTGCAGGCCACTTTGCAGCGAACCGTGGAAACCGGAACCCAGGGTGCCGACGATGCCGCAATGCTGGCCGAGCAGATCCAGGGCCTGTGCGACCAATTGGGTCACGCTGGTCTTGCCGTTGGTACCGGTCACGCCCACCAGATTCAGGTGATGACTCGGCTCACCGTAAAAACGACCGGCGATATCCGACAACTGCGCCGCCAGGCCTTTGACCGGAATCAGCGGCACGTCAGTGATCGGCAGCACGGTGGCGCCTTCCACTTCGTAAGCAACCGCCGCGGCGCCACGAGCCAGTGCATCGGCAATGTGCGCACGACCGTCGAACTTGCCGCCCGGCACCGCGAGGAACAGGTCGCCCGCGCGTACGTTGCGGCTGTCGAGTGCCAGTTCACGGATCAACAGATCGTGGCCGGCGTGGGGGAAAATCTTGTTCAGACTAAGAGACATCAGCCGCGCCCTCCATTGGCTTTCAGCGGAACAGCCGGGGTGGCATTGGCCTGCTGGGTGTTCGGCAGGTTGTCCGGGGTAACGTTCATCAGACGCAGGGTGCCGGACATCACACGGCTGAACACCGGCGCCGAAACCAGACCACCGAAGTAACCGGCCTTGGTCGGTTCATCGATCACCACGACGATGGCATAACGCGGATCGCTCATCGGGCCGAAACCGGCGAACAGCGAGCGATAGGAGTTTTCGGCATAACCCTTGGTGCCCACCGAGGTCTTGCGCGCCGTACCCGACTTGCCGGCCACGTGATAGGCGGGAACCTGCGCACGGAATACGCCGCGCGGGGCTTCGATTACCTGTTGCAACATGCCCTGCATGGTTTTCGCCACGGCTTCCGGCAGCACTTGGGTGGTCTGCGGCGCCTTGTCGGTTTTGATCAGGGTCAGCGGTGCGAGACGACCGTTGTTGGCCAGTGCCGAGAATGCGTGCACCAGCTGGATCGCGGTCACCGAAACACCGTAGCCGTAGGACAGCGTTGCGGTTTCAGCCTTGCGCCACTCGCGGTAGTTCGGCAGGTTGCCGACACGCTCGCCCGGGAAGCCGAGGCCGGTGTCCTGGCCGAGGCCGACTTTCTGTGCCAGACGGAAAATGGTTTCGCCGCCGATATCGAACGCGACCTTACTCATGCCGACGTTACTGGAATTGATCAGAATCCCGGTCAGGTCGAGTACCGGACCTTCGGTCTTCGATACGTCCTTGATCGTGTATTTGCCGATCTGCAGCGAACCCGGATACACCTCGACGGTGTCGCTCGGTTTCCAGCGGCCGGTCTCGATCGCGGCGCTCATCGAGATCGCTTTCATGGTCGAACCCGGCTCGAACACGTCGATCATCGCGCGGTTACGCATCATCGCCGGTTGCAGATTGCGACGGTTGTTCGGGTTGTAGGTCGGCTGGTTGACCATGGCGAGGATCTCGCCGGTCTTCACGTCCATGATCACCAGACTGCCGGCCTTGGCGCCGTTCTCGATGATCGCGTTGCGCAGCTCGCGGTTGGCCAGGTATTGCAGGCGCAGGTCAATGGACAACGCCAAGGGCTTGCCGGCCTTGGCGTTCTTGGTGACCTGGACATCCTTGATCAGCCGACCGCGCCGATCCTTGATGACCTGCCGCTTGCCGGGTACGCCGGCCAGCCACTCGTCGTAGGCCAGTTCGACACCTTCACGACCGTGGTCATCGATGTCGGTGAATCCGACCATGTGCGCGGTGACTTCACCGGCCGGATAGAAACGGCGGAATTCTTCGATGCCGTAGACGCCAGGCACTTTCAGGTCGAGCACAGCCTGGCCCTGCTCGGGGGTCAGCCCGCGCACCAGATAAATGAATTCTTTGTTGGCCTGGGCTTCAAGACGCTCGGCCAGGGCTTTCGGATCCTGGCCCAGAGCAGCGGCGAGTGCCGGCCACTTTTCCTTGGCCAGCTGCATTTCCTTGGCGTTGGCCCACAGAGTGGTCACTGGGGTACTCACGGCCAGAGGCTCGCCATTGCGGTCAGTGATCAGGCCACGGTGTGCCGGGATCGGAATGTGACGAACGCTGCGCGCATCGCCCTGCCCCTTGAGGAAGTCACGGTCGATAACCTGCAGGTCGATGATGCGCCAGCAGATCGCGGCCACCATCACGCCGAGCAGACCGACGACCAGACGGAAGCGCCACGGGAACAGAGCCCCTTCGAGTTTCATCATGGCGCCACCATCTTCACGTCAGCCGCGCCAGGGATGTGCATCTTCAGTTGTTCGGTGGCCAGCACTTCGATCCGGCTGTGGGCGGTCCAGGTGCTTTGCTCGAGAATCAGGCGCCCCCACTCGGCCTGCGCCTTGTCGCGCACGCTGAGTTCGTTGTAAAGGGTATTGAGCAACTGCCGGTTCCAGTGGGCGCTATAGGACACGCCGATGGCCGACACGAGCACGCCGATGAACAGCAGCAGCATGAAAAAGCTGCCGCCAGGCAGTGGCTTGGCGAAAAGCTTGCTCACCGCAGCTTCTCCGCGACGCGCATGACGGCGCTACGGGAACGTGGGTTGGCTTTGAGTTCGGCGTCGGAGGCCGTCTGCGCTTTGCCATGGATCTTGATTTTCGGTTCGAACGCAACGTGGCGAACCGGCAGGTTGCGCGGCAGGTTGTCGGCTTCGCCTTTTACCAGCTTGCGCATGAACAGTTTGACGATGCGGTCTTCCAGCGAGTGGAAGCTGATCACGACCAGACGGCCGCCGATTTCCAGGGATTCCAAAGCGGCTTCGAGGCCCGCTTCCAGATCGCCCAGCTCGTTATTGACGTGAATGCGCAAGCCCTGGAATGCACGGGTTGCCGGGTTCTTGCCCTTTTCCCACGCCGGGTTGGCGACTTTCAGCACTTCGGCCAGATCGGCGGTGCGCTCGAACGGCGTGATGTCACGACGTTCGGCCACGGCGCGAGCCATGCGACCGGAGAATCGTTCTTCGCCATATTCCTTGAACACCCGGGCGATTTCTTCCACAGGCGCGGTGTTGACGAACTCGGCCGCGCTGATGCCACGGGACGGATCCATGCGCATGTCCAGCGGGCCATCGTTGAGGAAACTGAAACCGCGCTCGGCATCATCGAGCTGCGGCGAAGACACGCCGAGGTCGAGCAGAATGCCGCTGACCTTGCCGTCCAGACCGCGCTCGGCAACCACCGAACCCAGCTCGGCAAAGCTGCGCTGCACAACGACAAAGCGGCCGTCTTCGGCCGCTAGCGTTTGCCCGGTGGCAATCGCTTGTGGATCTTTGTCGAATCCGATGAGCCGGCCATCAGGCCCGAGCTTGCTGAGGATCAACCGGCTGTGCCCGCCGCGCCCGAACGTGCCGTCCAGATAGCAGCCATCAGGACGTACGGCGAGAGCCTCGACGGCTTCGTCAAGCAGTACGGTGATGTGGTTAAAGCCGCTATCAATAGTCACAGGATCAGATCACGCAGTTCATCAGGCATGGCGCCCGGTTGTTGTATGGCAGCCAGGTCAGCGGCAGAAACCACGTTCCAGGCATCTTCGTCCCACAGTTGGAACTTGTTCAGTTGACCGACCAGCATCGCGCGCTTGTCCAGCTTTGCGTATTCGCGCAGGCGCGGCGGCACCAGAAAACGACCACTGCCGTCGAGTTCGAGGTCGACGGCGTTACCAATCAATAAACGTTGCAGACGACGGTTCTCTTCGCGGAGCGAAGGAAGCGCGCGCAACTTGGTTTCAATAATTTCCCACTCATCGAGCGGGTAGACACACAGGCACGGATCAACGGCATCAATGGTCACGATCAACTGGCCGGAACTACGCGAAACGAGCTCGTCACGGTACCGGCTCGGCATGGCGAGACGGCCCTTTGCGTCGAGACTGATAGCGTTAGCTCCGCGAAACACGTCTGCGTTTCTCCAATTTTTATCGTTTTGAGCTCAAAAAACCCACTTCATGCCACTTTCCGCCACTTGCGCACACTATAGGAATGCGCCCACCACACCGTCAAGGCGCGGATCAAAGGAAAACCCTTACAGAACGGAGATTTAGGAGCATAAAAGGAGGAGCAACGAGAATCTGGCGGATGCTTTTATCCAATAACTTGAGACAGCACTGATAGCTGCGCTCGAAAGTTAAAGTAATTTGTTAAGAGTAAGATTTTTTCGGTATTACAAAAGCGCTTCTGCTGTTGATTGAAGCAAGGTGGGAAATGGCTATTACTGCGGTTGCCGCTGCCGGATTTCCAGAGCAGGCCTGCTGATAATAAACAGCCCTGTCGCCTTTAATTCAAGCAGGGAAAAGAAAAAGGTGGAGAGTCGATCTGTAAGCCGGGTTCTGTCTTGAACAGTCATTCGTCTACGATGGCCATCACTGGACATCTTTAGCAACCTACCCGGTCCCAGCGCGGGCCACGCCTTGGGACCCTATTTGGTCTTGCTCCAAGTGGGGTTTACCTAGCCACGAACTGTTGCCAGACGTGCGGTGCGCTCTTACCGCACCTTTTCACCCTTACCGGCGCCGAAGCGCTTAGGCGGTTATTTTCTGTGGCACTTTCCGTAGGCTCACGCCTCCCAGGCATTACCTGGCACTTCGCCCTATGGAGCCCGGACTTTCCTCCCCCCCCTAATTTTCATAGAGGGCAGCGACTGTCCGATCGACTCTCCGCCGCGCAGGTTAACGGCAGAGCGCCCGAAGAACAAGCGCTAATAGCCCGCAAACCGGTCTGCGCGACGGGTTACGCGCCTTTTTGCTGATCCAGCGCCACCTGATACAGCACGTTTTTGCGCTCACCGGTGATTTGCGCTGCCAAAGCTGCAGCACGTTTGAGCGGCATCTCTTCGAGCAACAGATTGAGGATGCGC
Source organism: Pseudomonas sp. MWU12-2029 (assembly GCF_023242425.1). Classification (NCBI taxonomy): domain Bacteria; kingdom Pseudomonadati; phylum Pseudomonadota; class Gammaproteobacteria; order Pseudomonadales; family Pseudomonadaceae; genus Pseudomonas; species Pseudomonas sp. MWU12-2029. The sequence continues at coordinate 502,514 of NZ_JALJDY010000004.1, forward strand.
ATCGCCTCGCTGCTGACGGCATCTTCGGATTCCGGCGCAGTCCAGCCAGCCACTACAACAACGCATTCACCACGCTGCTGATTGCTGTCCGCCTCGACGAATGCCCGCAACTCGGCCAGTGGCAGGCCCTTGAGGGTTTCAAAGGTCTTGGTGATTTCACGGGCGAGCAATGCCGGACGATCAGCGCCGAACACGGCTTCCATATCTTGCAGACATTCGAGAATACGATGCGGCGCCTCGTAGAAAATCAGCGTGCGCGGCTCTTCCTTGATGGCTTCCAGACGCGCCTTGCGCCCAACAGCCTTGGCCGGCAGAAAACCTTCGAAGATGAAACGGTCGGATGGCAGACCGGCCGCCGACAATGCCGCGATCAACGCACAGGCACCCGGCACCGGCACCACATTGATCCCGGCGGCACGCGCCTGGCGCACCAGGTGATAACCCGGATCGGAAATCAGCGGCGTACCGGCATCGGAAATCAGCGCGACGTTGTCGCCAGCCAGCAGGCGAGTGATGAAACGACTGCCCTCATCACGCTCGTTGTGTTCATGACAGGCCGCCAGTGGCGTAGTGATGCCGAAGTGCTGCATCAGACGCTGGGAGTGGCGCGTGTCTTCGGCGGCGATCAGCGCCACTTCGCGCAGGATCTTCAACGCCCGGGCGCTGATATCGTCCAGGTTGCCGATGGGCGTCGCCACCACATAAAGCGAGCCCGCAGCGGAATTCAAAGCACCTGGAGCAGTCAAAGCGCACACCTCATGATCGGTAAAAGCCGCCATTGTAGCGCGTCACGCGCCCGGCGATGCGCTCGCGGCAGACACGGTTTGTCGCACCATTGTGCGGTCGCGCAACATTTACATCAGCTAAATTGACGGTTTCACACCAGTAACATCGCGCCCCGGCCAGCGCTTGGGTACAATTCGACGCTAATTTGATCGAGTATCAGGAACACTTACATGATCGCTTGCCTGCGGCTGTTCACTGCCCTCTGCCTCGCTGCCCTGTTGGCGGCCTGCGCCAGCTCCCCTTCCTCCAGCCTTGGCGAACTTCCACGGACCCCGGATGCCACCATCGAGCAACTGCTCGAACAGGCTGCCCAGGCCAAATCGCCGGACAAAGCTGCGTTGCTGCGCCTGAGCGCAGCGGACATGGCTTACCGCCAAGGTAACGCCGGACAGTCCGCGCAGATCCTGCAACAAGTGCCAATGGAACAACTCCAGCCAGGCCAGCAGGCATTCGCCAGCACCTTGTCTGCCGAGTTGGCAATGACCCGCAACCAGCCGAAAGCCGCGCTGGCAGCCTTGAACCATCCAAGCCTGCAGCGCCTGAGCGAAATGTCGATTCCGCTGCAGGTTCGCGCAGGCACCGTTCACGCCCGCGCCCTTGAAGCCGACGGCCAGACACTGGCTGCCGCTCGCGAGCGCATCTTCATCGCGCCGATGCTGGAAGGCGAAGCCGCCAGCAAGAACCACGAAGCGATCTGGACCCTGATTGCCTCGCTGCCGACCGATCAGCTGCAACCCAACGGGACCGACGACCTCGCAGGCTGGATGAGCCTGGCCCTGGCCGTGAAAACCGCCGGCACCCTGGAGCAGCAACAGGCTGCCATCGACGACTGGCGCTCGCAGCACCCGAAACACCCGGCCGCGATCAACCTGCCGCTGCCTCTGACCAAACTCAAGGAACTGGCCAGCCAGCCTCTGAGCAAAATCGCTCTGCTGCTGCCACAGGACGGCCAGCTGGCCTCGGTCGGCAAGGCCCTGCGTGACGGTTTCATGGCCGCGCACTACCAGGCCCAGCAAGCCGGTCAGAAACCACCGGCCATCGTGTTCTACGACAGCTCGCACCTGACCAGCATGGACGAGTTCTACCGCAAGGCCCAGGCCGACGGCGTGCAACTGGTTGTCGGGCCGCTGGAAAAACCACTGGTCAAACAGCTGAGCACCCGCCCGCAACTGCCGATCACCACTCTCGCGCTGAACTACAGCGAAGGCGACCAGGGCCCGGCGCAACTGTTCCAGTTCGGCCTCGCCGCTGAAGACGAAGCCCGCGAAGTTTCTCGACGCGCCCGTGCCGACGGCCTGCACCGCGCCGCGATCATGGTGCCGAAAGGCGAATGGGGTGACCGCGTCCTGCGCGCATTCAGCCAGGACTGGCAAGCCAACGGTGGCAGCATCGTCGCCACCGAGCGCGTCGATCAGCCCGTGCAACTCGCCCAGCAGATTGCCGACATGTTCCAGCTGCGTCAGAGCGAAGCCCGCGCCAAGAGCCTGCAGAATGCAGCCGGCACCAACGTCGCCGCCCAGCCTTCGCGTCGCCAGGACATTGAGTTCATCTTCCTCGCTGCGACCCCGCAACAGGCGCAGCAGATCAAGCCGACCCTGAACTTCCAGTACGCCGGTGACGTGCCGGTCTACGCGACCTCCCACGTATTCAGCGCAAGCGGCGACGTGAACCAGTACAACGACATGAACGGCGTACGCTTCTGCGAAACCCCGTGGCTGCTGGATGCCAACGACCCACTGCGCAAACAGGTCACTGCTCAGTGGCCACAAGCCGCCGGCAGCCTCGGCCGTCTGTACGCGATGGGTGTTGACGCCTACCGCCTGGCACCACGCCTGAGCCAGCTCAAGACCCTGCCGGACAGCCGCATCGACGGTCTGTCGGGCAGCCTGGGCATGACCCAGAGCCAACGCGTCGTACGTCAGCTGCCATGGGCCCAGTTTGTCAGCGGCCAGATCCAGCGTCTGCCGGACACCCCGCGCTGATGCCCGACCGGTCACACCTGCAAAGCGGCAAGGATGCCGAGCGCCAGGCGCTCGAGCATCTGCAACACCAGGGTCTGCGCCTGCTGGCGCAGAACTGGTTATGTAAACGCGGCGAGCTTGATCTGGTCATGCTTGATGGCGATACAGTAGTATTCGTCGAAGTACGTTACCGAAAGAACACTCAATGGGGTGGAGCGCTCGACAGTATCGACGGGCGCAAACGGCAAAAACTGATTTTCGCCGCACAGTATTTTCTTCAGCGCGAGTCGCGTTGGGCCAATTCCCCCTGCCGCTTCGACGTGGTGGCCATCGACAGCCACCAGGGTCAGCTGAACTGGTTGCAGAATGCGTTCGACAGTTGAGCGCCTGCGCCGACCTGGACATTTTCACTCAACACTTTTGCTCTTTGCTTTGCGGGCTGCACATTCACGTGCCGGACAGCCGCGCTAATTAAGGTCACACAGATGGACATGCAATCCCGAATTCGCCAGCTTTTTCAGGCCAGTATCGACACCAAGCAACAGGCGATGGACGTACTTGCACCGCACATCGAGCAAGCCAGCCAAGTGATGGTCAACGCCTTGCTCAACGAGGGGAAGATGCTCTCGTGCGGCAACGGCGGTTCGGCCGGCGACGCCCAGCACTTCTCCTCGGAACTGCTCAACCGCTTCGAGCGCGAGCGCCCGAGCCTGCCGGCCATCGCCCTGACCACCGACAGCTCGACCATCACCTCGATCGCCAACGATTACAGCTACAACGAAGTGTTCTCCAAGCAGATCCGCGCACTCGGCCAGCCAGGCGATGTGCTGCTGGCGATTTCGACCAGCGGTAACTCGGCGAACATTATTCAGGCGATCCAGGCCGCACATGATCGCGAAATGATTGTCGTAGCTTTGACCGGACGCGATGGCGGCGGCATGGCGTCGCTGCTGCTGCCCGAAGACGTCGAGATTCGCGTACCGGCCAATGTCACCGCACGTATTCAGGAAGTCCACTTGCTGGCGATCCATTGCCTTTGCGATCTGATCGACAGCCAACTGTTCGGGAGTGAAGAATGACCCCTAATCGCCTTGGCCTTCTGGCCTTGACCCTGTGCCTCGGCATTACTGGCTGCACCTCCGTGGTGAATGCCAGCCGCGAAGCACCGATCGAAGACGATCGCGGCACCCGCACCTTCGGCAGCAAGATTGACGATTCATTGATCGAGACCAAAGTCGGCGTCAACGTGGCCAAGGCCGATCCGGGCCTGGACAATGACTCGCATATCGTCGTCACCAGCTTCAACGGCGTCGTGCTGCTGGCCGGCCAGACTCCGCGCGAAGACCTGAAGGCCAAGGCCGAGCAGGCTGCCGCCAATGTGCAACGCGTGAAGAAGGTGCACAACGAGCTGCAAGTGATCGCCCCTTCGAGCTTCCTCGCCCGCCAGAACGACTCCTGGCTGACGACCAAGATCAAGACCCAGATGCTGACCGACGCCAGCATTCCCGGCTCGCGCATCAAAGTCGTGACCGAGAACGGCATCGTCTATCTGCTCGGCCTGCTGACCAAGCAGGAAGCGGCCCAGGCCACCAACCTGGTCCAGGGCGTGTCCGGCGTGCAGAAGATCGTGAAACTGTTCGAGTACATCGACTGAGCCGCAAAACGCAGGCACAAAAAAGGCGATCCGGTTGGATCGCCTTTTTTATTACTTCACCACTTTCAGGCTTGGCCGGCCGCTTGGGCGCGGTGGCTCGCTGTCCGGTGGCGGAATATCATCATCCTGCTCGATCTCGTCTTCGTCATCCATCGGCGACTCCAGATCGAACACCATGCCCTGACCGTTTTCCCGGGCGTAGATACCCAGAATCGCAGCAATCGGCACGTACAGGCTGTGCGGAACACCACCGAAGCGACCTTCGAAGGTCACCACGTCGTTATCCATGTGCAAGTGACGCACGGCACTCGGTGAAATATTCAGGACAATCTGCCCGTCACTGGCAAAGCCCTGTGGTACCTGCACTGCCGGGTACTCGGAATTGACCAGCATGTGCGGGGTGCAATCGTTATCCACAATCCACTCGTAGAGCGCGCGGACCAGATAAGGTCGACTGGAGTTCATAGCGGCTCCTTAAGCCTTAGCGCATGTCGCGTTCGACACCAGACAGACTCGCCTGGAAAGCCTCACGCGCAAATTGACGCTCCATATAATCAAGCAGCGGCTTGGCCGGCCGCGGCAGTTCTATACCCAGAATCGGCAAACGCCAGAGTATTGGCAATAGGCAGCAATCCACCAGACTTTGTTCCTCACTGAGGAAAAACGGCTTGTCGGCGAACAGCGGCGACACGCCCGTCAGGCTTTCACGCAATTCCTTGCGCGCCACGACACGCGCAGCTTCCTTGGTGCGCGAATCCAGAATCAGATCCACCAGACCACACCAGTCACGCTGGATGCGGTGCATCAACAGACGACTGTTGGCACGCGCCACCGGGTACACAGGCATCAATGGCGGATGCGGGTAACGCTCATCCAGATACTCCATCACCACGGTCGACTCCCACAACGCCAGGTCACGATCGACCAGCGTCGGGAGACTGCCGTAAGGGTTCACTTCAATCAGTTTAGGCGGCTGACGACCAGCCTCCACAAAAATGATTTCGGCGCTGACACCCTTCTCTGCAAGCACGATGCGCACTCGGTGGGAATAGTGGTCGGCGGGGTCGGAGTAACAGGCCAACCGATTGGTCACGCCCATGGCGATCCTCCTCGCTTGTTGAAATAGTCGGAGCCGGAAAAACGCGCGCGCCCAGAGGGCGCCTCCCGCAATACCTGGCTGACCAGGCCTTGCGTTTTCAGAGGCGCCCTTGGGCGCGCGCGATTAACAGCAATTGCTTGAAGCGTATCAGTGCACGTCTTTCCAGTATTCACGCTTGAGCAGGTAGGCGAACACAAAGAAGAACGCCAGGTACAGCAAGACGTAAGTACCGATGCGCTGATGTTGCAGCTTAACCGGGTTAGCCGAGTAAGCCAGGAAGGTTACCAGATTCTTGACCTTCTCATCGAACTGCTCTTCGTTCAGGGTTCCGGTTTTCGGCACGATGGTCAATTGATCGCACGCTTCATGAGTCAGAGGCGTACCGGTCAGCGGGTCATACTGCTTCTTGCCATCCTCGACGATCTGCACTTGTTTGCAACCCACGACCTGACGACCTTGCAGGCCGACCAGCACGTTAGGCATGCCGACGTTCGGGAAGACCTTGTTGTTCACGCCCCATGGACGCGCCGGATCTTCATAGAACGAACGCAGATAACCATACAGCCAGTCGGTACCACGAACACGCGCCACCAGGGTCAGGTCCGGCGGCGCCGCACCGAACCAGGTCTTGGCGTCGGCCGGCTGCATGCCGATGTTCATGTGGTCGCCGATCTTGGCACCGGTGAACACCAGCTTCTCCAGCATCATTTCGTGCGGAACGCCGAGGTCATCGGCAACACGCTCGTAACGCTGGAACTTGGCACTGTGGCAACCCATGCAATAGTTGGCGAAGGTACGTGCGCCATCCTGCAGGGCAGCCTTGTCGGAAACGTCGATGTCGACTTTTTCCAGTTCCGGGCCACCGTGTTCCGCAGCAAAAGACAGCACAGGCAGAGCAGCAAAAATCAGAGCAAAAAATAACTTTTTCATCAGCCAGTCACCCTTTCCGGAACCGGTTTGGTCTTCTCGAGCCTGGTGTAGAACGGCATCAGAATGAAGTAGGCGAAGTACAGGAAGGTGCAGACCTGCGACACCAGCGTGCGCTCAGGCGTCGGGGCCAGAACACCCAGAATGCCGAGAATCACGAAGGAAATGCAGAACACCACCAGCCAGATTTTGCTCATCCAGCCTTTGTAGCGCATCGATTTGACCGGGCTACGATCAAGCCATGGCAGCACGAACAGCAAGGCAATCGAGGCACCCATGGCGATAACGCCCATGAGTTTGTCCGGGATCGCACGCAAGATCGCGTAGAACGGTGTGAAGTACCAGACCGGTGCAATGTGCTCTGGCGTCTTGAACGGGTTGGCTTGCTCGAAGTTTGGTTTTTCGAGGAAGTAGCCACCCATTTCCGGGAAGAAGAACACAATGAAGCAGAAGATGAACAGGAACACCACGACGCCGACAATATCTTTCACGGTGTAGTACGGGTGAAAGGCGATGCCGTCCAGCGGTATACCGTTTTCGTCCTTGTGCTTCTTGATGTCCACGCCATCGGGGTTATTCGAACCGACTTCGTGCAGTGCCAGAATGTGCAGCACCACCAGACCAAGAATCACGATCGGCAAGGCCACCACGTGCAGGGCGAAGAAGCGGTTCAGGGTGATTCCGGAAATCAGGTAGTCACCACGGATCCACTGGGTCAGGTCGTTGCCGATGACCGGAATCGCGCCGAACAGCGAGATGATCACCTGGGCACCCCAGTAGGACATCTGACCCCATGGCAGCAGGTAACCCATGAAGGCTTCGGCCATCAGCGCCAGGTAGATCAGCATGCCGAACACCCAAACCAGCTCCCGCGGCTTCTGGTATGAACCGTAAAGCAGGCCACGGAACATGTGCAGATAGACCACGATGAAGAACGCCGAAGCGCCGGTGGAGTGGAGCAAACGCAGGATCGAGCCGTACTCGACGTCGCGCATGATGTATTCGACGGAGGCAAACGCCTCTTCCGCCGACGGGGTGTAGCTCATGGTCAGCCAGACACCGGTGACGATCTGGTTGACCAGAACGAGCAATGCCAGCGAGCCGAAGAAGTAGAAGAAGTTGAAGTTTTTTGGCGCGTAATACTTGCTGAGATGGTCTTCCCACATTTTGGTGGCGGGGAAGCGCGCATCAACCCAATCCATGAACTTGCTCATCACGCTTTCTCCGTATCGACGCCAATGACAATCAGGTCATCGGTCTCATAGGAATGCGGGGGTACTGGCAGGTTCAAAGGCGCAGGTTGCGACTTGTAGACGCGGCCAGCCAGATCGTAGTGGGAACCGTGGCAAGGGCAGAAATAGCCGCCTACCCAGTCTTTGCCCAGATCCGCGGGTGCCACTTCGGGACGGAAGGTCGGTGAGCAACCCAGGTGAGTGCAGATCCCGATCAGCAGCAGGATTTCCGGCTTGATCGAACGCACTTCAGGGTCGACATAGGTGGGTTGCGTGGAGTTTTTGGAGGTCGGATCGGAGAGCTGGCCCTCGATCTTCTTGAGATTCCCCAGGATTTCCGCAGTACGGCGAACAATGAATACCGGCTGGCCGCGCCATTCAGCAATCATCTGCTGTCCGGGCTCGATCTTGCTGACATTCACTTTCACCGGTGCGCCGGCAGCCTTCGCCTTGGCACTGGGAAACCATGACCCCACGAACGGGACCGCAGCCCCCACCGCTCCTGCAGCACCCACCACGGATGTGGCCGCTACCAAGAAGCGACGCCGGCCTGCATTCACGCCGTCATTGCTCATTCAGTCCTCTCCCATCAGCTTTGTGGCCTGTTAAATCAGGCATCTACTAAATATGAAACAATGTACTTATAAAAATTTTGCCGAATGGTAATGAAAACCCCCAATTCTGACAAGGTAATTACCCGGAGGGCTGGCCCTCAAGCCTTGTAGTATAGGGGGTCTACGAATGTGGCAAGTTGTCACAGCGCAATTATTCAAGAAATCGCACGCATAAAAAAACGCCCGGTTCCATGAGGAATCGGGCGTTCTTTTTGAACGTGGAAGCGGAATTAACGCTTCGAGTACTGCGGACGCTTACGCGCTTTACGCAGACCAACTTTCTTACGTTCAACTTCACGGGCGTCGCGGGTAACGAAGCCAGCTTTGCGCAGAGCGCTACGCAGGGTTTCGTCGTAGTCCATCAGAGCGCGAGTGATACCGTGGCGGATTGCGCCAGCCTGACCACTTACACCACCGCCGATCACGGTGACGTAGATGTCGAACTTCTCGACAGTCTCGGTCAGTTCCAGCGGCTGACGAACTACCATGCGGGCAGTTTCGCGGCCGAAGAACGAATCCAGCGAACGGTTGTTGATGGAGATGTTACCAGTACCCGGACGCAGGAAAACGCGTGCGGTTGCGGTCTTGCGACGGCCAGTGCCGTAATTTTGAGTCGCCGACATAATGAACTATTCCGTTAAATCTTCAGTTCTTGGGGCTGCTGAGCAGTATGAGGGTGTGCAGCGCCCGCATAGACTTTCAGCTTACGGTACATGTCGCGACCCAGCGGGTTCTTAGGCAGCATGCCTTTAACCGCGGTCTCGATCACGCGCTCAGGGGCCTTGGCGATCAGTTTTTCAAAGTTGATCGACTTGATACCGCCCGGGAAACCGGAGTGGGAGTAGTACATTTTGTCAGTGGTTTTAGCACCGGTAACACGGATCTGCTCAGCGTTGATCACGACGATGTAGTCGCCGGTGTCAACGTGAGGAGTGTACTCAGGCTTGTGCTTGCCACGCAGACGGCTCGCGATTTCGGTGGCCAGACGACCCAGGGTCTGACCAGCAGCGTCGACGACAAACCAGTCGCGCTTTACTGTTTCCGGTTTAGCAGTAAAAGTTTTCATTCTTTATAGCCTCAGGGGCCGCCTGTAAATAAGACGGCGGATCTTACTGAATAGTGCGTACTTTGACAAGTCAAAGGCAGCCGGATACAGACGCTTTCGGGGGCTCGGGTCGGCGCGTCCGTTCAACGGCAAGATTCTTCGGCGGCGGCGCATCACTTCCACTGCAGAAAGAGGTCGGCAATTATGCAGATTGCGAAAAAAATTTCAACCTGCTTTTATGCTTGTTTTGCCCAAGGAGCACCCGATGGACTATCGCCAGCTAGGCCGTACCGACCTGAACGTGAGTGCAATCTGCCTCGGCACCATGACCTGGGGCGAGCAAAACACTGAAGCTGAAGCCTTCGCCCAGATCGAACGGGCAAAAGAGGCCGGGATCAATTTCATCGACACCGCCGAGATGTACCCGGTGCCGCCGAAAGCCGAAACCTATGCCACCACCGAGCGCTACATTGGCAATTACTTCAAGAGCCGTGGCGACCGCGCCGACTGGATACTTGCCAGCAAGATCGCCGGCCCCGGCAACACCATCGACTACATCCGCGACAAGAACCTGCGTCACAACCGCCAGCACATCACCGAAGCCGTGGACGCCAGCCTCAAGCGCCTGCAGACCGATTACATCGACCTGTATCAACTGCACTGGCCGGAGCGCAGCACCAACTTTTTCGGACAGCTGGGCTACAAACACAAGATCGAAGCCAACCTCACCCCGCTCGAGGACACCCTCGAAGCGCTCGATGAGCAAGTGAAGGCCGGCAAGATCCGCCACATCGGTCTGTCCAACGAAACCCCGTGGGGCACCATGCGCTTTCTGGCCCTGGCCGAAGCCCGTGGCTGGCCGCGCGCCGTATCGATCCAGAACCCGTACAACCTGCTCAACCGCAGCTTCGAGGTCGGTCTGGCGGAAATCGCCATTCGCGAACAGTGCGGCCTGATCGCCTATTCGCCGCTGGCATTCGGTTTCCTGTCGGGCAAGTACGAAGGTGGCGCCCGTCCGCCAAAAGGTCGCCTGAGCCTCTACAGCCGCTTCAGCCGCTACTTCAACGCGCAATCGGAAGCGGCGTGCAGCCGTTACGTGGCGCTCGCCCGGGAACATGGCCTGGATCCGGCGCAAATGGCGCTGGCCTTCGTCAACCAGCAACCGTTCGTCACCAGCAACATCATCGGGGCGACGACGCTGGAGCAACTGGACAGCAACATTGCCAGTTTCTACCTGAATCTTTCAGACGAAGTGCTTGAAGGGATTGAAGCGATTCACAAGGATCATCCGAACCCGGCTCCTTGATCCGGCACTAAAAGCCGCGCTCCCTCGCACAAGTGTGGGAGCGCCCGGGTCATAGCGACCGCGCAATAATCTCTTTCATGATTTCGTTGGTGCCGGCATAGATCCGCTGCACCCGCGCATCCGCCCACGCCCGGGCCACCGGGTATTCCCACATGAAACCGTAGCCGCCATGCAGTTGCACGCACTCGTCGAGCACCTTGCATTGCAGGTCGGTGCCCCAGTATTTGGCCATTGCCGCCGTCGGCACATCCAGCTTGCCCTGAAGGTGCAGCTCCAGGCAGCGATCGACGAACACCCGGCCGATCTGAATCTCGGTGGCCATTTCCGCCAGTTTGAAGCGGGTGTTCTGGAAGTCGGCGATCGCCTTGCCGAACGCCTTGCGGTCACGGGTGTAATCCAGCGTCCATTGCAGTGCCGCCTCGGCTGAAGCCAACCCGCCAATCGCCACCGTCAGCCGCTCCTGCGGCAGTTCCTGCATCAGATAGGCAAACCCGGCGCCGGCCTGACCCAACAGGTTCTCCTTCGGCACTCGCACGTCCTGGAAGAACAATTCCGACGTGTCCTGAGCCTTCATTCCGACCTTCTCCAGGCGCTTGCCCTTGTCGAAGCCCGGCGTGTTTGCCTCCACCAGAAACAGACTGGTGCCCTTCGCACCCGCCTTCGGATCGGTCTTGGCCACAACGATCACCAGATCAGCCAGAAAACCGTTGGTGATGAAGGTCTTCGAGCCGTTGATCACATATTCGTCGCCATCCAGCACCGCCGTGGTCTTGACACCTTGCAGGTCGGAACCGGCGCCCGGCTCGGTCATGGCGATGGCGCTGACCATTTCGCCGGAGACCAGTTTCGGCAGGTATTTCTGCTTCAGCGCCTCGCTGCCGTAATGCAGGATGTACGGCGCAACGATGTCCGAATGCAGCGAGAAACCGATGCCGGTCAGGCCCAATCGCCCCACTTCCTCGATCACCACGGCGCTGTAAAGAAAGTCCGCCCCCAGCCCGCCGTATTCCTCCGGCAGATGCGAGCAGAGCATCCCCGCCTCCCCTGCCTTGTTCCACAGTTTACGGTCGATGTAGCCTTGTTTTTCCCATTGCCCGTGGAACGGCACCGCCTCTTTCTCAAGGAAAGTCCGCACGCTGTCGCGGAACAATTCGTGCTCGGAGCTGAACAGGGTTCTGGGAATCATGCGTCACCTTTCGTTCTTGTTGGAGGGATCAGACTTTCAGAGACTAAGCCGCACACCCAATACAGGACACTGGACACATCCGACAAAAAATAAGACGATCCAGCCGTCTGGTGACCACTTTCCCTTATAAAAACAAAAGTTGAATTATGTCCAAGCAAGTCTCCACGCCCTTGCGGCGCGTCAGCATCCTGGCGATCGACCGGGTTTTCGCTTCCACCCTCATGCAAGCCAAGGATTTCTTCCATCTGGCCAGCCTGCGTTACGGCAAACAACTGGGCCACGGCCTGACTCCGGCGTTCGAAACCCGCCTGGTCAGCCCCGACGGCAAACCGGTGAACAGTTTCAGTGACGTGGTCATGCCGGTGGACGGCGGTCTGGAAAACGCCGACGTCATCATCCTCCCGGCCTTCTGGGATGACTTCGACACGCTGTGCCAACGTTATCCACAGGTGCTGCCGTGGCTGCGTGAACAGCACGCCCGTGGCGCCGTGCTCTGCGGCGAGGCCACCGGGGTGTTCTGGCTGGCCGAGGCCGGCCTGCTCAACGGTAAGGAAGCGACCACCTACTGGCGCTTCTTCAACGCCTTCGCCGAGCGCTTCCCCAAGGTCTATCTCAATCAGGACAAGCACCTGACCGACGCCGACAACCTGTACTGCGCCGGCGGAACCACCTCGGCCTGCGACCTCTATATCTATCTGATCGAGCGTTTCTGCGGTGCCAATGTGGCGCAAGCCGTGGCCCGCGACATTCTTTATGAAGTGCAGCGCAGCTACTCACCGGGCCGCATCGGTTTCGGCGGGCAGAAGCTGCACCAGGACGTGATCATCCTGCAGATCCAGCACTGGCTCGAAGAGCATTTCGCCGACAAGTTCCGCTTCGAAGACGTGGCCCGCGAACACGGCATGAGCATCCGCAACTTCATGCGCCGCTTCCAGACCGCCACCGGCGACAAGCCGCTGCACTACCTGCAACGGCTGCGCATCGAGACCGCCAAGGGCCTGCTCTCCGGCAGCCGCAAGAGCATCAAGACCATCAGCTACGAAGTCGGCTACGACGATGCGAGCTTCTTCGCACGCCTGTTCCGCCAGCACACCGAACTGTCGCCGAACCAGTACCGACAGCAGTTCCAGCAAGCTGCCTGACGATTCGACCAGACACAAAAAAGGGCCTGCATCTGCAGGCCCTTTTTGTTTGCCGAATCCGCTTAAGGCTTGTGCGCCCGGGACAGGAATTCGTGGGATTGCATCTCCAGCAGACGGCTGAGGGTCCGCTGGAATTCGAACGTCAGACGCCCGCCGGTGTAGAGGTCTTTCAACTCGACTTCAGCAGAAATGATCAGCTTGACGTTACGGTCGTAGAACTCGTCGACCATGTTGATGAAGCGCCGGGCGATGTCATCGGTAGCGACGCTCATCTGCTCTACGCCACTGAGCAACACGGCGTGGAAGATCTTGCCCAGCTCGATGTAGTCGTTCTGGCTACGCGGGCCGTCGCACAGTTCGCGGAAGTCGAACCACGCCACATCATCGCAAGTACGCAGGGCGCGGATTTCGCGATTCTCGATGATCAGCACATCGTTTTCCACGGCAGCCGTGCATTCAGGCGTCAGCGCACGGAAGCTCTTGCGCAGGCTTTCGTGAGCGGCTTCATCGAGCGGGAAGTGGAACAGCTCCGCTTGTTCGAGGTGACGCAGACGATAGTCGACGCCGCTGTCGACGTTGACGATTTCGGTGTTCTGCTTGATCAGTGCGATGGCCGGCAGGAAGCGTGCGCGTTGCAGGCCATCTTTGTACAAGCCGTCCGGCACGATGTTCGATGTGGCGACCAGGGTCACGCCGTTCTTGAACAGCTCTTCCATCAGCGTGCCAAGAATCATGGCGTCGGTGATGTCGGAAACGAAGAATTCATCGAAGCAGATGACCCGCGATTCAGTCGCAAAACGCTTGGCGATGATGGTCAGCGGGTTTTTCTCGCCGCCGAGGGTCTTCATCTCTTCGTGCACGCGCTTCATGAAACGGTGGAAGTGGGTACGGGTCTTTTCCTTGAATGGCAGCGCTTCGAAGAAGGTGTCCACCAGGTAAGTCTTGCCGCGACCCACGCCGCCCCAGAAATACAGGCCCTTGACCGGCGTCTGATCCTTTTTGCCAAACAGCTTGCCCAGCAAACCCGGCTTGTTCTGCTCCGCCGCGATCAGATCGTCGTACAGGCGTTGCAGATGACGCACGGCAGTTTCCTGCGCCGCGTCATGAAAGAAGTCCGGGCGTTTCAGATCAGCTTGATATCGTTCTAGGGGCGTCATAATTCGTTAGCAAGGCAACAAAAACGGGCCGTCACTGTAGCGATGGCCCGTGGGAATGGCAATCGGCCCTTGGTCGGGCCGGCCCGTTGATTATTCCTGAACCGGTGTCAGAGCGATCCGCAAGGCCTCAATGGCCGCGTCCCGCGCAGCAGCGTCGGCGAACGCCGGGCTGTCACCGACACACTGGCCTTCCAGCCAGACGCTGAAGCTCAGGTCTTCGCTGCGCACATCCAGCGCCTGACCCGATTGCAGTTGCTTGGTCACCTGGCCGGCGGTCTTGCCGTCGGCAAAGTTGCGCGACAGCAGCAATTGCTCGCCGTCAGCCGCCAGCAGACGGAAACGGAAGCTGCCGTCGTCTTCACGGAAGCTGACGAAACGTGCAGCTTTCGCGGCTTTCTTCTTGGTGGTCGCGGCCACCTGAACCTGATTGACGAAGGAGCGCAGGCCGACCGCTTCACGCAGTTCGTTGAGGAACGGCGTCGCCACCGCACGGGCCTTTTTCGCGCCGTGTTGCAGGATGTCTTCCAGATCCGCCGGACGTTCGATCAACTGGTGGTAACGCTCGCGGGACTCGCCCAGCTCGTTGTCGAGCAACTGGAACAGACGGTTCTTCGCTTCGCCCCAACCCAGACCGCCCAGCAGCTCGCTGCGGAACTCGTCGGCCTGCGCCGGCGTGGCGAACGCCTGGAACAGGGTGAACAGGTGCGAGTTGTCCGGATCTTTCACTTCGCCCGGCGCACGGGAGTCGGTAACGATCCGCGAGATCGCGTCCTTCATGTCCTTGGCGCTGGTGAACAGCGGAATGGTGTTGTCGTAGCTCTTGGACATCTTGCGACCGTCCAGGCCCGGCAACGTGGCGACGCTTTCCTCGATCAGCGCTTCGGGCATGGTGAAGAACTCCTTGCCCTGGCCGAACAGGTGATTGAAACGCTGGCCGATGTCGCGGGCCATTTCCACGTGCTGGATCTGGTCGCGACCGACCGGCACCTTGTGCGCGTTGAACATCAGAATGTCCGCTGCCATCAGCACCGGATAGCTGTACAGGCCCATGGTGATGCCGGCATCCGGGTCTTCGCCGGTCTCGACGTTCTTGTCCACCGAAGCCTTGTAGGCGTGGGCACGGTTGAGCAGGCCCTTGGCGGCGACACAGGTCAGCAGCCAGGTCAGCTCGGGGATTTCCGGAATGTCGGACTGGCGATAGAAGGTCACGCGGTCCACATCCAGGCCACCGGCCAGCCAGGTCGCGGCGATTTCCAGACGCGAGCGCTGGATACGCAGCGGGTCATCGCATTTGATCAGGGCGTGATAGTCGGCCAGGAAGTAGAACGAATCGGCGTTCGTGTCACGACTGGCGACGATCGCCGGGCGGATGGCGCCAGCGTAGTTGCCCAGGTGCGGGGTGCCGGTGGTGGTGATGCCGGTGAGGATGCGGGTACGGTTCGTCATGGGTAATCGCTTGTCAGACTGCAATCAATTCGAGAGACGCGGCAGGATCAGATCCTTGAGATCGGTCAGCTTGCCATGAAAAAAGTGTCCGCATTCTGCCACTTTCAGCAGCTCATGGGGGCGCTGGAGTTTGTCGGACCATTCGTAGACCAGCTGCGGATCGATCACTTCGTCGGTTTCCGGCTGGATCACGGTCAGCTCGCCCTGCTGCGGCAACTGATCCTGATCGCCCAGGCGCATGACCGCAGGCGCGACCATGAACAGATGCTTGAGTTGCACGCCCTGCTCTTCAAGACGACCGCCGAGACTTGCTGCAACAAATCCGCCGAAGGAGAAACCGAACAGGGTCAGCGGCAGATCCGGGTGCTTTTCCAGAAGCCACGCGGCGGCAGCCTGAGCGTCATCGACTTCACCGCTGCCCATGTCATGGGAACCTTCGCTGGCACCGACGCCGCGATAGTTGAAACGCAAGGTGATCAGGCCCGCGTCGCGCGCGGTGCGCTGCAGGGTCGAGACGACCTTGTTGAGCATGGTGCCGCCCTGCACCGGGTTGGGGTGGCAGATCAGCGCGATGCCGCGTGGCTGCTCGTTATCCAGGTACAGGGATTCAAGTTGACCCACCGGGCCATCAATCACTACAGGGGTTTCACGCATCAGCAAGGAAGGAACTCCGTGACCTCGAATCGGGTCGACTCGTCTAGCAAATTGTCTGTGCCAATCTATTGCGAGTGAATCGCGGTATACAGCGCAGGTTCGAGCCGTTAACGTAAAGCAAAGCCGTTTATAGAGGAAGGACTCGTGGAACACTCGCTCTTAGTTTGGTTGTTACCGACTCTTGCCCTGGTTGTGGGTGTCGCCATTGGTTTCCTGATCGCACGCGTTGCGCCGAATGCCGCGCCCAGCCGCACACAGCGTCAACTGGACGACATTCAGGAGCGTTTCGACAGTTATCAGAATGAAGTGGTGACCCACTTCAACAGCACCGCCAATCTGGTCAAGAAGCTGACCCAGAGCTACCAGGAAGTGCAGGATCACCTCGCCGAGGGTGCCAACCGTCTGGCCCTGGACGAGCAGACCCGTCAGCGTCTGCTGGCTTCTCTGCACTCCGAAGCGGTTCAGGCTCCACGGGAGCGCCTGACGCCACCGCACAGCCAGGAGCCTCCGCGCGACTACGCGCCGAAGACCCCCAACTCGCCGGGCATGCTGGATGAGCATTACGGTCTGAAGAAGTAATCAGCCTTCGCACCAACAAAAAGCCCCCGGACAATCACTTGTCCGGGGGCTTTTTTGTACCTGTCGGTTACGGATACTGCTGAACCGTACCCGGCTGCTGTTGCTGCTGACCACCGTACTGCTGGCCCGGGATCGCCTTCAGGTTGACTTCAACGCGGCGGTTCTGCGCCCGACCATTGACGTCACCGTTGCTGGCAACAGGATTATCCGGGCCGGCACCACGGGCCGACAGGTTGGCACCGCTGACGCCTTGCGAAGTCAGGTAGGTCGCCACGCTCTGCGCACGACGCTGGGACAGGTCCATGTTGTGCTGGCGGCTGCCAGTGCTGTCGGTGTAGCCGACGATCTCGATCTGGTTCTGGTTGAATTCCCTGAGCGAGCCCGCCAGGTTGTTCAGCGGTTGATAGAAGCTTGGCGCGATGTTCGCCGAATCGGTGGCGAA
Source organism: Pseudomonas sp. MWU12-2029 (assembly GCF_023242425.1). Lineage (NCBI taxonomy): Bacteria > Pseudomonadati > Pseudomonadota > Gammaproteobacteria > Pseudomonadales > Pseudomonadaceae > Pseudomonas > Pseudomonas sp. MWU12-2029. Next base: position 519,744 of record NZ_JALJDY010000004.1, read on the forward strand.
GGTGATGTTGCCCGGCATGATCAGTTTGATCTGGTCACCCTGACGCTGTACCTCGACACCGGTGTTGGCCATGCTGGCGCGCAGTTTTTTCTCTTGCTGGTCGGCGTAGTAACCGTAACCGGCTGCCGAAGCACCGACGACGGCGGCACCGATCAGGGCGCCCTTGCCGCGGTTGTTGTGGTCGATGGCAGCACCGGCCAGCGCACCGGCCAGTGCACCGAGGCCGCCGTACTTGGCGGTTTTGCTCATGCCCTGGGAGCCACCGTCGGCCTGACCCTGATTGTCATACGGGTTGGGCGAGGCGCAGCCGGACAGTACGGCTACGGCAGTAGCGACAATAATCAAACGACGCGTGGTGAACATGGAGAGCTCCTACTTTTTTTGCATTCTGTGGTGCAACGGCCGTTTGGCAATGGACCTTTGCGGGCGTTGGATCATGACAATGCACAAAAATTCCGCCGGGCACTCGTGACAAAATGTTTAGGCGCGCACGAACGGATTTTCCCGCATTTCATCGCCCAGACGCGTATCCGGGCCATGTCCGGCCACAACGGTCGCGTCTTCGTCCAGTGTGTACAGCCGCTGCTTGATCGATCGCACTATGGTCGCCTGATCGCCGCCCCACAAATCCGTGCGCCCTACTCCGCGCCGGAACAACGTGTCGCCGGCAATCAACAGCTTAGCCTCGGAAAACCAAAAGCTCATGGAACCGGGTGTATGCCCCGGCGTGTGCAGCGCCACGCCGCAGCCACAGGCCAGTTCTTCGTCGTCGCTCAGCCAGCGATCCGGTGATGGCACCGGGGTGTAAGGCACGCCGAACATCTGGCATTGCATCTCCAGGTTGTCCCAAAGGAACTGATCTTCCTTGTGCAGATGCAGGGTCGCACCGGTTTTCTCTTTCATCTGGCCGGAGGCAAGGAAATGATCGAGGTGCGCGTGGGTGTGGATGATGCTCACGACTTGCAGGCCATGGGCTTCGAGGCGCGCCATGATCAGGTCAGGATTGCCACCCGGATCGACGACGATGGCTTTTTTTGTGATCGGATCACCGATGATGGTGCAGTTGCACTGAAGCGGGCCGACGGGAAAGGTTTCGCGGATAAGTGCCGGGGGGACAGAGGTCATGATCAATCCTGATAAGCGCTGAAAAAGCAGGCTGCAAAGTCTACTTCAACGGCCGATACAGTTAGCCAATCGGATATCTGACGAATAACGTTAAAAAGTAATGGCCATATGATGCCAAACGTATCCGTTCTGATGCAAAATCGACATTTTTGTAGCGGCCGCATTCAGGAAGGGCCTCATCATTCTCAGGAAATAAAATGCCTACCCCAACTGGTTCCACGCTTAGTTTTTATTCCTCGCTGACCGGCGTCAAACCTGTTGACAGCCTATTGTCCGGATCCTATTGGGCGGGATCCAATTGGCCACTGGGCGGGTCCACCAATCTGACCTACAGCTTCATGTCCGCCAGCACCTCCTACTTCGCGACCAACTACAGTGCCGACAATGAATACAACGCCATGTATGAACTGTCGACGTCGCAGCAAGGCGGAATCATCAGGGCGCTAGCCTCCTGGAGCTCGGTTGCCAATATCACGTTTACCAAAACCACTGACGACATTTCCAATGTCGGCGATTTGCGTTTTGGCGGTTATGCGTTGATGAAAGACCAGGCGGCGGCCTGGGCCTATACCCCATCCAACACACCCAAGGGTGGCGACGTCTGGATTGGTGATCCCGCCAACGAATTCCCGATCAATGGCTCTTACGACTATCTGACCTACATTCATGAAATCGGTCATGCCATTGGGTTGAAGCACCCGTTCTCCCCCAACTCATTGAACTCGACGATTCTCGACCCGTCGCTGGACGATGTCCGTTTCACCGTCATGAGTTACAACAACAACTACTCCTACCAGCCAACGACGCCGATGCTTCTGGACATCCTCGCGATCCAGGCACTCTACGGCGCCAATACCCAGTGGCAGGCCGGCGATACCGTCTACAGCTGGAAGCAGTACGACAAAATTTTCGAGACGATCTGGGATTCCGGTGGCAACGACACGATCGATGCCAGCAATCAGATGTCTTCGGTCAGCCTTGATCTGAATGAAGGTGCATTCAGTTCGATCGGCGTTGGCTTCTTCTACAACACGAACAACTTTTTCAACAGTGGCCTGGCCATTGCCTATGGTTCCAAAATCGAAAACGCCATCGGCTCGACGTTCAACGACCAGATTCGAGGCAACGCCCTGGACAACGTCCTGGATGGTCGTGAAGGCGCCGACTACATGGTGGGCGGAGCAGGTAACGATACCTACTACGTCGATAACAAAGGTGACGTGGTCGTCGAAACCGGTACGTCACCCACCGAAATCGACTCGGTGTTTTCAACGGTCACCTATGACCTGTTCGGCAGTCCAAACGTAGAAAACCTGACACTGCTGACCAACGCCAACCTCAACGCTTACGGCAACGCGTCGAATAACGTGATCGCCGGCAATGCCGGCAATAACATTCTCGACGGCCGCGAGGGTACGGACCTCTTGATTGGCGGTGCCGGTAACGACACCTACATCGTCGACAACGTCGGCGACGTGATTGTCGAATCCAGCACCCTCGCCACCGAGATCGACAACGTGCTGGCGTCGGTGACCTATACCCTTGGCGCCAACCTGGAGAACCTCACGCTGACCGGCAGTGCCAACATCAACGGCACCGGCAACACGCAGAACAACGTGATCACCGGCAACGACGGCAATAACCAGCTCGATGGTGGTGCAGGTGTCGACACCCTGATCGGCGGCAAGGGCAACGACGACTACAGTCTCGATCAGGCTGATGAACTGGCCCTGGTTCAGGAAAAGGCCAACGAAGGCAACGACACTCTGCACATCAGCTATGACGCCAACGCACAGACCAATGTCATCGACCTGAACCAAAACAACCTGGTGAACTTCGAGAACGTTCAGGTGCTGGGCAAGGGCGCGTTCAACCTCATTGGCAACAACCTGAACAACGTGTTGAGCGGCAACGACTCCGCCAACAATCTGCAGGGCGGTGCCGGCAACGATGTTCTGGACGGCGGCGCGGGGGCCGACACGCTGGTGGGAGGAACAGGCGACGATACTTACGTGATCGATCGCCTCGACGATACGGTCGTCGAACTCGCCAACGAAGGTCGCGACCTGGTACGCACGAGCGTCAGCTACACGCTCGGGGCCAATATCGAAGACGGCGAGCTGCTGGGCACAGCCTCGCTCAGCCTTACAGGTAACGAGTACAACAACGTCCTGACGGGTAACTCGGGCAATAACATCATCGATGGCGGCGTTGGCGCCGACACCATGCTCGGCGGCGCGGGCAGCGACACCTATTATGTCGACAACACCAACGATGTGATCATCGAGGACTGGTCCTACGACCATGACCTGGTCTATTCCTCCGTCACCTACACCCTTGGCAACTACATCGAAACCCTGACGCTTACCGGCACGGCCAACCTTAACGGCACCGGCAACTTCAGTGACAACCGGATCAATGGCAACAGCGGCAACAACATTCTCGATGGCGGATCCGGTGCCGACTGGCTCTGGGGCGGCGCGGGTGATGACGTCTACATCATCGACGACATCAACGACCGAGTGATGGAATTCAATGGCAATGGTCATGACGAAGTACGCACAACGGTCACCTACACCCTCTCCAACTTTGTGGAAGACGGTGTGCTGCTGGGCTCTGCATCCATCGACCTGACAGGCAACGACCTGGTCAACGTACTGACCGGCAACAGCGGCAACAACGTCCTGGATGGCGGTGCGGGTGCCGACATCATGACCGGCGGTGCCGGCAACGATACCTACGTGGTCGACAACGTGGGCGATGTGATCAACGAAACCAGCACCCTCGCCACTGAGATCGACACCGTTCGAGCTTCGATCGACTACACCCTCGGCGCCAATCTGGAAAACCTGACCCTCACCGGAACAGCCAACCTCAACGGCACCGGCAATGCGCTGAACAACGTCATCACCGGTAACGACGGCAACAACGTCCTCGACGGCGGCACGGGTGCCGACCTGATGGCAGGCGGGCTCGGCAACGATACCTACATCGTCGACAACGTCGGCGACGTGGTCAGCGAAACCAGCACCCTGGCCAGCGAGATCGACACCGTAAAAGCCTCGGTGGACTTCATCCTCAGCGCCAACCTGGAAAATCTGATACTGACCGGCAACGCCAATATCTATGGCATCGGCAATACCCAGAACAACGTCATCACCGGTAACGACGGCGACAACCAGCTCAATGGCGGTGCCGGTCTCGACACCCTGATCGGCGGCAAAGGCAACGATACCTACTTCCTCGATCAGGCCGGTGAACTGGCGCTGGTGCAGGAAAATGCCGGCGAAGGCAACGACACGCTCAATGTCGTGTATGCCGCCACGGCACAAAACAGCCTGATCGACCTGGGCCTGAGCAATCTGCAGAACATCGAAAACCTCACGGTGCTGGGCAGCGGTGCGTTCAACGTGACCGGCAACGGCCTGAACAACACCCTGACCGGCAACGCCTCCGACAACGTTCTCGATGGCGGTGCAGGGGCTGACCTGCTGATCGGCGGTGCCGGCAACGACACCTACGTGGTCGACAACATCGGCGACGTGGTAAGCGAAACCAGCACTTTGGCCAGCGAGATCGACACCGTAAAAGCGTCGATCGACTACACCCTCGGCGCCAACGTGGAAATTCTCACCCTGACCGGCACTGCCAACCTCAACGGCACCGGCAATGCGCTGGACAACGCGATCAACGGCAACGCCGGTGACAACATTCTCGACGGTGGCGCCGGCGCCGACCTGATGGTGGGCGGGCTTGGCAACGATACCTACATCGTCGACAACGTCGGCGACGTGGTCAGAGAAACCAGCACCCTGGCCAGCGAGATCGACACGGTAAAAGCGTCGGTGGACTACATCCTTGGCGCCAACCTGGAAAACCTCACGCTGACTGGCAACGCCAATATCTATGGCATCGGCAACGCCCTGAACAACGTCATCATCGGTAACGACGGCGACAACCAGCTCAATGGCGGCGCCGGGCTCGATACCCTCATCGGCGGCAAAGGCAACGACAGCTACTTCCTCGATCAGGCCGGTGAACTGGCGCTGGTGCAGGAAAATGCCGGCGAAGGCAACGACACCCTCAATGTCACTTATGCCGCGACGGCGCAAAACAACCTGGTCGACTTGAGCCTGAGCAATCTGCAGAACATCGAAAACCTCACGGTTCTGGGCAGCGGTGCGTTCAACATCACCGGCAACGGTTTGAACAACACCCTGACCGGCAACGCCTCCGACAACATCCTCGATGGTGGTGCCGGTGCTGACCTGTTGGTGGGCGGGCTCGGCAACGATACCTACATCGTCGACAACGTTGGCGACGTGGTCAGCGAAACCAGCACCCTGGCCAATGAGATCGACACCGTAAAAGCGTCGATCGACTACACCCTCGGCGCCAACGTGGAAATTCTCACCCTGACCGGCAACGCCAACCTCAATGGCACCGGCAATGCCCTGGGCAACGCCATCAACGGTAACTCCGGCGACAACATTCTCGACGGCGGCGCCGGTGCCGACCTGATGGTGGGCGGTCTCGGCAACGATACCTACATCGTCGACAACGCCGGCGACGTGGTCAGAGAAACCAGCACCCTGGCCAGCGAGATCGACACCGTCAAAGCCTCGATCGACTACATCCTCGGCGACAACCTGGAAAACCTCACGCTGACCGGTAATGCCAATACCTACGGCATCGGCAACGCCCTGAACAACGTCATCATCGGCAACGACGGCGACAACCAGCTCAATGGCGGCGCCGGCCTCGACACCCTGATCGGCGGCAAAGGCAACGATGCCTACTACCTCGATCAGGCCGGTGAACTGGCGCTGGTGCAGGAGAACGCCAACGAAGGCACCGACACCCTGAATCTGGTTTATGCCGCTACGGCTCAGACCCGACTTGTCGATCTGAGCCTGAGCAATCTGCAGAACATCGAGAACGTCTCGCTGCTGGGCGCTGGTGCCTTCAACATTACCGGTAACAGCCTGAACAACACCCTGACCGGCAACGCCTCGGACAACATTCTCGATGGCGGTGCGGGGGCTGACCTGCTGATCGGCGGTGCCGGTAACGACACCTACGTGGTCGACAACGTCGGCGACGTGGTCAGCGAAACCAGCACCCTGGCCAGCGAGATCGACACCGTAAAAGCGTCGATCGATTACGTCCTTGGCGCCAACCTGGAAAACCTCACGCTGACCGGCAATGCCAATACCTACGGCATCGGCAACGCCCTGAACAACGTCATCATCGGTAACGACGGCGACAACCAGCTCAATGGCGGTGCCGGCCTCGACACCCTGATCGGCGGCAAAGGCAACGACAACTACTTCCTCGATCAGGCCGGTGAACTGGCGCTGGTGCAGGAGAATGCCGGCGAAGGCAACGACACCCTGAATGTCGTGTATGCGGCCACGGCACAAAACAGCCTGATCGATCTGAGCCTGAGCAATCTGCAGAACATCGAAAACCTCACGGTGCTGGGCAGCGGTGCGTTCAACGTGACCGGCAACAGCCTGAACAACACGCTGACCGGCAATGCTGACGACAACGTACTCGATGGCGGTGCCGGCCTTGATACCTTGATCGGCGGTAAAGGTAACGACACCTACGTTCTCGATCAGGCAGGCGAACTGGCGCTGGTGCAAGAAAATGCCAATGAAGGCAGCGACACGCTCAATATCGTTTATAACGCCACCGCGCAGACAAGCCTGATCGACCTGACACTGAGCAATCTGCAGAACATCGAAAACGTCTCGCTGCTCGGCAGCGGTGCATTCAACGTGACCGGCAACAGCCTTAACAACCTGCTGACCGGTAACGCTGCCGACAACGTGCTCGATGGCGGTGTGGGCGCTGACCTGATGGTGGGCGGGCTCGGCAACGATACCTACATCGTCGACAACGTCGGCGATGTCATCCGGGAAACCAGCACCCTGGCCAGCGAGATCGACACCGTCAAAGCGTCGGTGGACTACATCCTCAGTGCCAACCTGGAAAACCTGATACTGACCGGTAACGCCAATACCTACGGTATCGGCAACGCCCTGAACAACGTCATCACCGGTAACGACGGCGACAACCAGCTCAATGGCGGCGCCGGGCTCGACACTTTAATCGGCGGCAAAGGCAACGACAGCTACTTCCTCGATCAGGCCGGTGAACTGGCGCTGGTGCAGGAAAATGCCGGCGAAGGTAACGACACACTCAATGTCGTGTATGCCGCCACGGCGCAAAACAGCCTCATCGATCTGAGTCTGAGCAATCTGCAGAACATCGAAAATCTCGCGGTGCTGGGCAGCGGTGCGTTCAACATCACCGGCAACGGCCTGAACAACACCCTGACCGGCAACGCCTCCGACAACATTCTCGATGGCGGTGCAGGGGCTGACCTGATGATTGGCGGTGCCGGCAACGACACCTACATCGTCGACAACATCGGCGACGTGGTCAGCGAAACCAGTACCCTGGCCAATGAGATCGACACCGTAAAAGCGTCGATCGACTACACCCTCGGCGCCAACGTGGAAATTCTCACCCTGACCGGCACCGCCAACCTCAATGGCACCGGCAACGCACTGGGCAACGCCATCAACGGTAACGACGGCGACAACATTCTCGATGGTGGCGCCGGCGCCGACCTGATGGTGGGCGGGCTTGGCAACGATACCTACATCGTCGACAACGTCGGCGACGTGGTCAGAGAAACCAGCACCCTGGCCAGCGAGATCGACACGGTAAAAGCGTCGGTGGACTACATCCTTGGCGACAACCTGGAAAACCTCACGCTGACCGGCAATGCCAATATCTACGGCATCGGCAACGCCCTGAACAACGTCATCATCGGCAACGACGGCGACAACCAACTCAATGGCGGTGCCGGTCTCGACACCCTGATCGGCGGCAAAGGCAACGATACCTACTACCTCGATCAGGCCGGTGAACTGGCGCTGGTGCAGGAGAACGCCAACGAAGGCATCGATACCCTGAGTCTCGTTTATGCCGCCACGGCTCAGACCCGACTCGTCGACCTGACCCTGAGCAATCTGCAGAACATCGAGAACGTCTCGCTGCTGGGCGCTGGTGCGTTCAACATTACCGGCAACAGCCTGAACAACACCCTGACCGGCAACGCCTCCGACAACATCCTCGATGGTGGTGCAGGGGCTGACCTGTTGATTGGCGGTGCTGGCAACGATACCTACATCGTCGACAACGTCGGCGACGTGGTCAGCGAAACCAGCACCCTGGCCAGCGAGATCGACACCGTAAAAGCGTCGGTGGACTACATCCTTGGCGCCAACCTGGAAAACCTCACGCTGACCGGCAACGCCAATACCTATGGCATCGGCAACGCCCTGAACAACGTCATCATCGGTAACGACGGCGACAACCAGCTCAATGGCGGTGCCGGTCTCGACACCCTGATCGGCGGCAAAGGCAACGACAGCTACTTCCTCGATCAGGCCGGTGAACTGGCGCTGGTGCAGGAGAATGCCGGCGAAGGCAACGACACCCTCAATGTCGTGTATGCCGCGACAGCGCAAAACAGCCTGATCGATCTGAGCCTGAGCAATCTGCAGAACATCGAAAACCTCACGGTGCTGGGCAGCGGTGCGTTCAACATCACCGGCAACGGCCTGAACAACACCCTGACCGGCAACGCCTCCGACAACATCCTCGATGGCGGTGCAGGGGCTGACCTGATGATTGGCGGTGCCGGCAACGACACCTACATCGTCGACAACGTCGGCGACGTGGTCATTGAAACCAGCACACTGGCCAATGAGGTCGACACCGTGCGCGCCTCGATCGACTACACCCTCGGCGCCAACGTGGAAATTCTCACCCTGACCGGCACCGCCAACCTCAATGGCACCGGCAACGCACTGGGCAACGCCATCAACGGCAACGACGGCGACAACATTCTCGACGGTGGCGCTGGCGCTGACCTGATGGTGGGCGGGCTCGGCAACGATACCTACATCGTCGACAACGTCGGCGACGTGGTCAGAGAAACCAGCACCCTGGCCAGCGAGATCGACACTGTTAAAGCGTCGGTGGACTACATCCTTGGCGCCAACCTGGAAAACCTCACGCTGACCGGCAATGCCAACATCTATGGCATCGGCAACGCCCTGAACAACGTCATCATCGGCAACGACGGCGACAACCAGCTCAATGGCGGCGCCGGCCTCGATACCCTGATCGGCGGTAAAGGCAACGATGCCTACTTCCTCGATCAGGCCGGTGAACTGGCACTGGTGCAGGAAAACGCCAACGAGGGTAACGACACCCTGAATGTCGTTTACTCGGCCACACCGCTGACCAACCTGATTGACCTGAGCCTGAGCAATCTGCAGAACGTCGAGAACGTCTCGCTGTTGGGCAGCGGTGCGTTCAACATCACCGGCAACAGCCTGAACAACACGCTGACCGGCAACAGCGCCAACAACGTTCTGAATGGAGGCGCCGGCGCTGACACGCTCATCGGCGGCGCAGGCGCGGACACCTTTGTTTTCAGCGCTGTCAACGAAATGGGGATCGGAGCCAATCGTGATGTCATCAGCGACTTCAGCAGCCTGCAGGGTGACAAGATCGATCTGAGCCACTTCGATGCCAATCTGTTGGCGGCAGGCCTCAATGGCTTCACCTTCATTGGCGCAGGTGAATTCACTGGAGCCGGGCAACTGCGATTCGTCGATCACATTCTGTCGGGCAACGTCAGCGGCAACGCCACGGCAGACTTCGAAATCCAGTTGGTGGGGGTCAATACATTCAGCGCCAACGATCTGGTGGCATGATGGTTTTACCGTAAAGCTGCAATCCGGCCTGTCTCACAGGCCGGATAAAAAAACGCCCCGATCGTATCGGGGCGTTTTTTTATGGCCGTGACCATTGAATATCCGCTAACACAACACGCCCAGCTCCTTGGCCCGCGCCACTGCCTGCGTGCGCCGCTCCACCCCCAGCTTGCTGTTGATATGGCTCGCATGGGTTTTCACGGTATGCAGCGAAATGAACAGTTGCTCGCTGATTTCCTGATTCGAACAGCCTTGGGCGATCAACCGCAAGACTGCCAGTTCCCGGCTGCTCAGTTGCTCCGCCGTCGGGAGCTCTTGAACGTTGCGCGATGCCACGAGAGGGAAATGCTCCAGCAATTGCTGGCTGACGAAGCCCGGCAACGTCAACAACAGCTGCCCGCGCAACCACTCGGCATGTTGTTTGACCAGGGCATCAAAGGGTTGCAGCACCCCGCCGCTGGCCGCTTCAATCGCCTGAGCCAATGCTTTTCGGGCTTCAGGTTCACGACTGCTCGCCAGCAGCAACGCCACTTTTTGCGTCAATGCCATCACGCTCAACAGCTGACGCCCGGTTTGCTGGCCGTTTTCCAGCAATACATTCAGCCGCCCTTCGGCGAGCATGGGTTGCCCCTGAATGACGTCCAGCAACGCCTGCTGCAATTCGACATGCAATGGCAATTGCGGGTGAAACTCCGGCGGAGCTGCGGCACGCTCGCCGGTATAAGTCTGACCCAGCCTCCCCAGCCAGGCCTCTGCCAGGTCAATGCGCCCCTGCGCCAGCCACAGTTCACATTTGACCAGGGTAATCATCGCCAGGTAGTAGATCGGCGGAACGTCCCAGATGTGCATCAGACGCTCGGCTTCGGCCAGCTCGGCAAAGGCCCTTGCGTAGTCGCCGCTGCTGCCGTCAAGTCGGGCGATGACGCAATGGCCGATCAACACGCTGATATCGCGACAGGCCCGTGCTTCGCTCAACCCCGCCTGTAATCGCTGGCGCGCCGCTTCGGGCTGCAAGCGCATGGCCAACAGAAATCCCTCATACAGCGTCAACCGCGCACGCACGGCGTACAAGCGCTGGGCCGATAATCCGCGCAGGCGCTCCAGGCCCTGTTGCACTTCATCGAGCGAACGCACAATTTCCCCACGCGCCTGCAAAACCCGGGCGCGGTCGTAATGGGCCAGTGCCTCGAACAGCGGGTTGCCGACCCGCTGCGCCAGCTCCAGGGATTCTCGGTTCAAGCCTCGTGCGCGCCACAGATCGCCATCGGCAATCGCCAGGTTGGACAGGGTCGACAGGCACATCAGGCGCTGGCCGTAACGCTTGGCCGGCAGGCTCTCGAGTGCTTCGCTGCAATACTCGATGGTCTGCTCGCGATGGCCCCGGCCTCGGGCGATGATGCCCTTGAGCGCCAGCCATTGAGCGAGCATGGATTTCTGTGCGGTGGCCGATGGCGCCGGCAGAAACCGGCTCAGGTGACTGGCAAGCTCCTCGGCCGCATCGAGCTGACAGGCAAGCCCAAGCGCCCAGCTGTACAACACGATCAGGCGCGGCGTGCTGATCAGCAGGCTATCGGGCAAGTCCATTTTCCAGCGCAGCAACATGCCGACGTTCTGCTCGGCGAGCAACTGCTCCTCGGACAGGTTCTGCACCAGATTCGCCGCCACATCCAGATGCCCTGCGCGCAGCGCCTGTTCCACGGCTTCGTCCAGCAAGCCTTGAGCATTGAACCAGCGGCAGGCGCGCAGGTGCAGCGTCGCGACAGGAACCACCGCCCGAGCGATTGGCCGACTGCGCAACAGATCGGAAAACAGATGATGGTAGCGATACCAGTGCCCATGCTCGTCCAGCGGCACCAGAAACACCTGATGGGCCAGCAGGAAGCGCAGAATTTCTGCACTGTCGTGGGATTCGCGCACCGCATCGCACAGCTCGCTGCAAAAACGTTCCTGCGGCGCGGTGTCGTAGAGAAACGCTTGCACCTCGGCCGGCAGGCAGTCGATGACCTCTTCCAGCAGGTAATCGCGGATCAGCCCTTCCCCGCCATTCAGTGCTTGAGGCAACGCCATATCACTGCCTGCCTCGGCAGCGGCCAGCAACCAGAAGCGCAGTCCGGCGACCCAGCCCTCACTACGATGAATCAGGTTCTCGAGGGCTTCGCCGCGCAGCGAGCTGCTGTGGCGATCAAGCAGGGCCAGGGCTTCGTCGTGAGTCAGACGTAAATCCTGTTCATGCAGCTCGAGCAATTGTCGCGACAGACGCAAGCGGGCGAGATGCCAGTCCGGCCGCTGGCGGCTGGTCACCATCACCAGCAAGCCATCGGGCAAATGATTGAGGAAAAATTGCAGACAACGGTCGAGCACCGGCCCTTGGGCGAGGTGGTAATCGTCCAGTACCAGCAACAGGGGTGAAGCGGGCTTCAGTTGCAATGCCAGCTCATCGAGCAGTCCGTCGAGCCACTCCTCGAAAGCGAACGGCTGATGGCGCTGGCGCATTTTCAACAGGCCGAGTGCACGGCTGCCCAGTTGCGGGAAGTAGTCCTGCAGACCTTCGAGCAAACGCTCGAGAAACCGCCCCGGATCGCTGTCCCGGGCGCTCAGTCCCAGCCACAGACTTTGCCAATGCGCCGGCAGACTTTGACAGAACTCCACGGCCAGCGAACTCTTGCCAAACCCGGCCGGGGCGCAGACCAGCAACAGACGTCCACCGAGCCCGGCTTGCAGTCGCTCGCAAAGGCGTGGCCGCAATACGTATCCGTCAGGCAAGGGTGGGCGAAAAAAACGCCCGTCCAGTGCCGCGACGGCAACGCTTGCAGGACCCGGAAGTGGGGACAGATCAGTCATGGCCGGCTCTTGTTCGAATGGCTGTTGGCGGCGTAGCAGATGTCCGCAGACTAGCCTTAAATGGCGTGCATATGAAGTTGTTGCTACAAATGGCTACAAAATCACCACGCAAAAAAAAGCCCCGAACCAGTCGGGGCGTTTTTTCGAGGATGCGGCCTCGGGTTACAGCTTAGCGGATACCGTCCTGGCCCAGGTTGCCTGGCTGGAATTCGCTCTTGGTGGCAGAGAAGCCGAAGTCATACGCCTGTTTCTCTTCGTTCTTCATGCCCAGTGCCAGGTAACGACCCGATTGCAGGTCGTACAGGGTTTCCAGCGCGTACCACGGCACTTGCTTGTCGTAGTAGTCCTCGGCATGGGCCTCGGCGACGCGCCACAGCTGACCACGACCGTCGTAATGGTCGATGACCGCTGCCTGCCAGGTATCTTCATCGATGAAGAAGTCACGTTTGGCGTAGATGTGACGCTGACCCGGTTTCAGGGTCGCCACCACGTGCCAGACGCGACGCAGCTCGTAACGGGTCAGGTCCTGATTGATGTGGCCGGCCTTGATGATGTCGGTGTACTTCAGCGTCGGCGAATCGATCTTGTAGCTGTTGTTGGCAATGTACATCTCTTTCTTGCCTTCCAGCTTCCAGTCATAACGATCCGGTGCGCCGTTGTACATGTCGAGGTTGTCGGAGGTACGCAGACCGTCCGCCGCAGTACCCGGACCGTCATAGGACACTTGTGGTGCCTGACGCACTCGGCGCTGACCGGTCGCATAGACCCAGGCCTTGCGCGGCTCCTTCACCTGGTCGAGGGTCTCGTGCACCAGCAGCACGGTACCTGCCAGGCGAGCCGGCGCGGTCACTTTCTGCTTGAAGTAGAACAGCACGTTGCCCGGGTTGGCCGGATCGTAATCCTTCATCTTGTCGCGGAACACGAACTGGTCCTGGAAATACACCAGGCTGAACGAGCCGTTGGTCTGTGGCGTCGCCTGGGTCACCAGACGGGTCACGCTGCCACCGCGATAGCGGGTGATGTGGTTCCAGATGACTTCCAGACCGTCTTTCGGGATCGGGAACGGGATGGCGGTCTGGAAGTTTTCCAGGCCGTTGCCGCCCGCTACCAGCGTGGTGGTCGTGGCGTTTTTCCTGATCGCGGCGAACACGTCATCCGGCACGGTGGCACCGCGATGGGACGGGTAGACCGGCATTTTGAAGGTATCCGGGTAACGCTTGAACATCGCGTACTGGCCCGGTGCAAGTTTGTCCTTGTACTGGTCAACGTTCTGCGCGGTGATGGTGAACAACGGTTTCTCACTGCCGTACGGATCGGACAGGAAGCCTTTGCTGTCGACGGTGCCGGCATTTTTCGCCAGTGGTTTCCAGGCCGGGATCGAACCGTCGGCGTTGCCCGCCATCTCGGCGCCCATCGGGGTCAGGCTCTTGCCCAGTTTGTCGGCCTCGGCGGCAGGGACTGCCGCCATCACGCTGGTCGCCAGCAGCGAAAGCCCCAGAACACCGGCGTGGAACAGATTCTTTGTTATTTTCATAGGTTTGTTCGTCCTGAAAAAACTGCGCTTAGAAGTTCACGCCAACACTGAGGGCAACGAAGTCGCGATCATCCACCGTGCTGTATTCGCCACCAAAGAAGTTGGTGTAGGCCAGGCTTGCGGTGTAGGTGTTCTGGTATTCGGCATCCAGCCCGAGGCTGATGGCCTTGCGGCCTTCCTCGAAGTTGCCGCCAGGGCCCGGGGAGTAACCCTTGACGTCGTGGGACCAGGCCACGTTCGGCTTCAGGTTCACGCCGGCGAACACGTCGCTGTAATCCCAGATGGCACGAGCGCGATAGCCCCAGGAAGTGGCGGTGGTGAAGCCGTTGTTGTCGCAATTGCTGGAGCGGTTGCTGGTCGATGCGCCAGGGCCGGCACCGTTGATGGTCGAGGTGTTGAGGATCTGCGAGCAGGTGTTCAGGCCGCCAGTAGACGGCAGTTCACCCGGACCGAAGACCGGATCGCGGCCGTAACGGGCCTCGGACTTGCTTTCCAGACCGCCGACGTGGGTCACGCCGACTTCACCCACCAGGGTCAGGCGGTTGGCGCCCATCACCTGATCGAAGAAGTGCGTCAGGGTGGTCTGCAGTTGGGTGATTTCCTTGCGGTTGTAACCGTGCAGGTCCTGGCCCGGAACGCCATTGAGGATCGAGGCGTTGGTCAGCGCGCCGCCCAACGGACGCACACCGGCGAACAGGATGTCGGTGGAGTTCAGTTGCACCGGCGCATTCGGCCGGTAGCTGACCTCACCGCTCCAAGCCGTACCGGTAGGCAGGGTGGTGGAGAAGCTCAGACCGTAGAGGCGAATGTCCTCTGGATACTCGATGAAGTACTCGGAGTTACCCGCCACCACCAGAGGGCCCAATGCCTGGAACGGGCCTGGAAGCGCCTTGACGCCGTTATAGATCGACTGTGGCGCACCGGTCGCGCTGAAGATCGGCGCACGGCTGTGGTAGTTCATGAAGTAGGCACCGAACTCGGTGGCCAGCGGATCGAACATGTACTTGGCGGACACGCCCCACTGCCCGCTGTCCCGCGCATTGCGGTTCGGGGAGCGACGCACCAGCACGCCTTCTTCGTTGACATCGACACCGGCAGCCGCCAGCGGGCCGAGGGCAACACCTGGAATGGTCGAGCGCTTGTTCAGCACCCGCAGGTTGTCGTCGCAACCGGTGGTGACGATGTCAGGCTGGGAGAAGAAGGTGCCGCAGTTGTCGGTCACGGTCTTCTGCCAGTCGATCTGGTAGAAACCTTCGGCCGACAGGTTTTCGGTGATGCTCTGGGACAGATAGAACATGTTGACCGGGATCAGGCCTTCCTTGATCTCGGCGCCCGGACGGCGAAATGCGGAAACGTCGATCGGGTTGATCGAGTTGATGCCGCCACCGATGAAGGTACTTTCACCCCAGTTCACCACCTGCTTGCCCAGACGCACCGAACCCGGCTCATCGGCAATCGCGTAGTTGTGGTAGATGAACGCATCGAGGATCTGGCCGCCCGAAGAGCGGGCTGCCACGTCACGGTTGTGGTTGCTGACGTCCTTGTATTCCAGGTCCTGGTTCTGCAACGCGAAGTCGTACCAGTACTTGCCCCGGACGAAGACACCGGTGTCGCCGTATTTCAGTTCGAGGTCATGGATGCCCTTGAAGATCTTCGAGAACGCTTGCCCGCTCTTGAAGTTCAAGTGACCGTCGTCGGAGGTCTGGGACAGGCCCCGGCCGCCGTTGTTGACACCAATAAGATCCTTGTTCGGCTGCTGGGTCGACACGCTCATGCCCAGGGAGAGCGAGGAGTCGAACTGGCCTTCGATTTCACCGACGTTGAAGCTGACGCCGAATGCGGGCCCGGCGAGCGTGGAGGCAAGACTGACCGCCAGAGGCAGTTTCGCCCGGCGCCAGAACTGGTTTACTGAGGTCATCGACGCTACTCCATGTGCATTATTGTTATGGCAGTGAGTACTTTTAAAAACGCCTGAAGGACCGGGCGCCAGAGGCCTCCCGAAATCGCTTCAAAGTTGCATCGCCCCGTTTGTGCGTGTGCCCCGTTTCTAAAAATCCTTGAGCGGACTATAGCCAGCAGGTGGTACTGCTTGATCCCTCTAAAGTGTGATTTGCAGCTGCCGGCCACTCTGGAACAGTCCTTTCGCCAGTCCGACACATGTCGGCCCGGCAAGGATGGCTGATTTTTCCGATTTCACAAGCCAAGCGCTTGCTTGGTGGGGCTGGCGCGCCGTTTTCGGCGCGCCAGAGGACACTCAAAGTGTCGAGAGGAAGGTGCTGTTGTTGGCCTGCCATTCGGTGATGTCGAGGCGGATGCGCTTCTTGTCGAGTTTGCCGACACTGGTCTTGGGAATTTCAGTAACAAGCGCGATCTGGCTCGGGATTGCCCACTTGCTCAGGTGCCCCAGTTCCACGAACGGCTTGAGGTGCTCCTTGAGCTCGCGCGCCCCGATGGCGTGCCCTTCGCGGATCACCAGCAGGGCAAACGGGCGCTCGCCCCACTGCGGATCGGCGATCCCCACCACTGCTACTTCACGTACCGCGACGTGGCGGCTTATCAGATCTTCGAGGTCCAGCGAAGAGATCCACTCACCACCGGTCTTGATCACGTCCTTGATGCGGTCGCGGATATCGATCACGCCCATGCTGTCGAGTGTTGCCACGTCGCCGGTGTGCAGCCAGCCGCCGGCCCACAGCTCGGCGCCCTTCTGCGGTTCGTTGAAATAGCCCTCGGTCAGCCACGGTGCACGCAGCACCAGTTCGCCCTGGGTTTCGCCGTCGGCGGGCAGGAAGTTGCCGTCGCCGTCGACGATGGCCGCTTCGACCAACGGCCCCGGCACGCCGGCCTTGATCCGGTAAGTGGTGCGTTCGTCTTCGGTGCCCGCCATCAACTCATCGTTCAGATGCGCACAGGAAACCAGCGGCCCGGTTTCCGACATGCCATAGGCCGCCGTCAGTTGAATGCCTTTGCTCTTGGCCGTTTCATACAGCGTGCGATTGAGCGCACTGCCGCCGATGACGATTTTCCAGCCTCCGAAATCGGTGCCCTGCGCGCCCTTGGCGTTGAGCACCATCTGCAGGATGGTCGGTACGCAATGGGAGAACGTGACCTTCTCCTTGCGCCACAACTCGACGAGGAACTCCGGGTCGTAACGCCCCGGATAAACCTGCTTGAGCCCGAGCATGGTCGCCACATACGGCAGGCCCCAGGCATGCACGTGGAACATCGGGGTGATCGGCATGTACACGTCGTTGGTGCCCAGCAGCCGCACGCTGTCGATGGCGCCCATGATGGTCGACACGCCCATGGTGTGCAGCACCAGTTGCCGATGGGTGAAATAGACACCTTTCGGATTGCCGGTGGTGCCCGTGGTGTAGAAGGTGGTGGCGACCGAGTTTTCGTCGAAGTCCTGGAAGTCGTACTGCGGGCTCGCGGACGCCAGCAGTTGTTCGTACTCGCCGACCAGATTCGGCAGATCCGCGGTTTTTTCCGGCAGATCGGTCAGCAGCAGGGTTTTCTCCACTGTGGTCAGATGCGGCGCGATGGCCTGGTACAGCCCGACGAACTCACTGTTGACCAGCACGAAGCGGTCCTCGGCGTGGTTCATGGTGTAGAGGATCTGTTCCGGCGACAGACGCACGTTGATGGTGTGAATCACCGCGCCGATCATCGGAATGGCGAACATGCATTCGAGGTAGCGATGGCTGTCCCAGTCCATCACCGCCACGGTATCGCCGGCCTTTACGCCGGCTGCCGTCAGTACGTTGGCCAGTCGCGCGACGCGCTCGATCAGCGTCGGATAGCTGTAGCGCAACTGGTCACGGTAGATGATCTCGCGGGTTTTCTCGTAACGGGCGCCCGACATCAGCAGCCGCTTAATCAGCAATGGATACTGGTAGGCCCCTTCGGCGGGCGGAATAACGCGAGTCTGCAACATAAGAATCCCTTTTCTGACTGCACGGTGTTGGCGTTGGAGTTTTGTACTCTAGAACCCTTATACGCCAGCCAAATCAGCCAAAGGAATGATTTGCAGAGCCGTACAAATGCTAGCTTTGCGCCAGCATTTGCCGGATTTCGTCACCGGTCAGGCCGTTTGCCCTACAGCCGCTTCGGAAGGCGTACGTGGGAAAGCCACCGCCGCGAGGAAAGTCAAAGCGCCAAACCCGGCCAGAATCAAGTAAAGGCCCACAAAACCATGGCGCGGTTCGACATAGGAAATCAGCGGAATCGCCGTCGCACTGGCACCGAACGATAAACAGTAACGCAAGGCAAACACCCGCGACTGCCATTGCGGCGCGACAAAATTGGCGACCATCGAATCGTTCACTGTTACCTGACCGAACACCACGAACATGAACGCCGCGCCGAACGCGATCACCGCCCAGCCATCGACGTAAGCCATGGCATAAAGCAGCGGTGCTTGAAACAGCGTCAGCACCACAAAAGGCCATTTCAGACTGACCCGGTGCAGCAATTGCCCGATGCTCAACTGCGCCACCGCACCGAACGCGTACGCCAGGCTCACCACCACACCAAGGGTCTGCGGCGAGGCGAACAAGTCATGCAAGCGCTCCTGGAACAGTTTCGGATAGGTCATGGTGGTGGCGTTGAACACCACGCCGCCGGTGGCCGTGGCCAAGGCCAGCACGCCGAATACCATGACCATCGAAATGCGCTGGCCGCCGGCGCCCTTGAGCGCGGTGTGCGAGCGTTTGGGAATTGGCTCCTCGCGCACCTGCAAGGCAAAACCGATCCCCAGCACGATGGCCACGGCACCCGGTATCAGGAATGCCGAACGCCAGCCGAACTGCGCCACCAGCAAACCGGTGATCAGCGCCGAGAACGCCACGCCCAGGTTGCCCCACATGCCGTTGATGCCGATTTCGCGGCCACGATTTTGCGCATAGGCCACCAGCATCGCCGTGCCGACCGGGTGATAGATCGCGGCAAAAATGCCGATCAGGGTCAGGCCGATGACCAGCATCGTCGGGCTGTTACTGAGGCCGGTAACGATTGCCGAAGCGCCGATACCGAAGAAAAACACCAGCATCATCCGTCGCCGGCTCCAGTGATCGCCGAGCCAGCCGGCCGGTAACGAACACGCACCGAATGCAATGAAACCGCCCAGCGACAGGCCGATCAGCGCGGCATAGTCGAGGGCGAAGGCCTGGGTCATGCCGAGCACGGCGGCGGGGAAAATCAGCATGAACATGTGATCGATCACATGGGCTGCGTTGATGTAGCGGATGACATTTCTGGATTGATTCATCGCGGCACGCTTTTCTTTTTATGAACAGGGAGTGTGTGAGCGCTTATGCTAAGTTGGCGAAAAAGCGCATTCCTGCCATACAAGTCAGCGAACCGGACATGTTGATCAGTCATTTTGAACACGGCCCGGTGAGCGCCTATCCCCGGGATTATCTCGACGGCGCACACCAGCCATTGCACCTGCATCGGGAGGCGCAGTTGCTGTATGCGGTGAGCGGCGTCATGCGGGTGGTCACGGCACAAGGTGCGTGGGTGATTCCCCCGACCCGCGCGGTGTGGATACCACCGGAGATCGGGCATGAGATCTTCATGTCCGGCGATGTGCAGATGCGTTCATTGTTCATCGCGCCCGAACTGTCGCCGGCCAGCCTGCAACACTGTTGCGTGCTGGCGGTGACGCCATTGCTGCGCGAACTGATCCAGCGCGCGGTGCAGGGTCCGCCCCACGCCGACAATCCACTGATCCAGCAGTTGATGCTGGAGGAACTGGCCGGTCTCGAAAACTTGCCGCTGCACATCCCGATGCCGAGCGACCGACGCCTGCAAAACATTTGCCTGGCGCTGCTGCGCGAGCCCGATCACCCCAACACTCTGGAAGACTGGGCACAGCAGGTCGGTGCCAGCTCACGCACACTGGCGCGGCTGTTCCAGCAACAACTGCAGATGAATTTCAATGCCTGGCGCCAACAACTGCGCCTGATGGAAGCCCTGCCCCGCCTGCTCGCCGGGGACAGCGTGCAGAGCGTGGCGCGGGATCTGGGTTACGGCAGCGCGCGGGCGTTCAGCGCGATGTTTCGCCGTTTGCTCGGGGACAATCCCCGGGAGTACCTCAACGCCCTGAATCAGCTCCGCTCGATCAATGCATCTCGGTGAATGCGAGCTTCACGCCGATTGCGATCAGCACCGCCCCCATGGTGCGGTCGAACCAATGGCCCATGCGGGCGAAACCGGCACGCACGCGCTGCTGGCTGAACAGCATCGCCACCAGGCAAAACCAGGTGGCGGTGGCGGCGGCCAGGTAAATCCCGTAACCGGCCTGCACCGCCAGCGGCGTATGTGGGTTGATCACCACGGTGAACAGCGACAGGAAGAACAGCGTGGCCTTCGGGTTCAAACCATTGGTCACGAAGCCTGAAGTGAATGCACCACGGGCGGTGCGTTCGCCGGCCTCTTTGTGCAGATCGTCGGTCACGGTCTTGGCCGGTTGCGCGCGCAGGGCCTTGTAGCCGATGTACAGCAGGTAAGCGGCGGCGGCCCATTTCAGGGCGTTGAACAGCACGATCGATTGCGAAACGATCAGGCCGATGCCCAGCAGCGAATAACCGACGTGCAGAAAAATCGCCGTGCCCACACCCAGTGCCGTCCAGGTGCCGGCGCGACGCCCGTGGGTCACGCTCTCGCGCACCACCACGGCAAAGTCCGGGCCGGGGCTGGCGACGGCCAGCAGGTGGATCAGTGCAACGGTCAAGAACTCGGTCCAGTACATGGGGGCTCCTCTGAGGTCATTACATTCCTGTGGGAGCGAGCCTGCTCGCGAAGAGGGAGTGTCAGTCACATCGTTGTTGTCTGACACAACGCCTCGCGAGCAGGCTCGCTCCCACAGGTGTTTCATCTGGTAGGCTCGGCAGATTACGCCTTCCCTTCAAAGCACAACAGGTACAGTTGATGACGAACGCCCACCGCGCCGTATTCCTCGATCACCCTTCCCTGGACCTCGGTGACCTTGACCTCGAGCCTTTGCGCGCCTGCTTCAGCGACCTGCAACTGTTCGCCCGGACACTGCCTGCGCAGGTTGCCGAACGCCTGCAAGGCGCGACCGTGGCCATCAGCAACAAGATCCTGATCGATGCCGCCGCCATGGCCGCCAATCCACAACTGAAACTGATCCTGATCACCGCCACCGGCACCAACAACGTCGATCTGGCCGCCGCCCGCGCCCACGGCATCACCGTGTGCAACTGCCAGGGTTACGGCACGCCGTCGGTGGCGCAGCACACGATCATGCTGTTGCTCAACCTCGCCACGCGTCTGGCCGATTATCAAAAAGCCGTCGGCGAAGGCCGCTGGCAGCAAGCGAAACAGTTCTGCCTGCTGGATTACCCGATCGTCGAGCTGGAAGGCAAAACCCTCGGCCTGCTCGGGCATGGTGAACTCGGCGGCGCGGTTGCTCGCCTGGCCGAAGCCTTTGGCATGCGCGTGTTACTTGGACAGATTCCGGGACGCCCTGCCCGTCCGGACCGTCTGCCGCTGGATGAACTGCTGCCACAGATCGACGCCCTCACCCTGCACTGTCCGCTCAATGAACACACCCGGCACTTCATCGGTGCCCGCGAGCTGGCGTCGATGAAACCCGGGGCTTTCGTGGTCAACACCGCCCGTGGCGGACTGATCGACGAACAGGCTCTGGCCGATGCCTTGCGCAACGGTCATCTGGGTGGCGCGGCCACCGATGTGTTGAGCGTCGAACCGCCAACCCACGGCAATCCGCTGCTGGCCGCCGACATCCCGCGCCTGATCGTCACCCCGCACAACGCCTGGGGCAGTCGCGAAGCGCGGCAGCGAATCGTCGGCCAACTGGTGGAAAACACCCAGGCGTTCTACAGCGGTAAGGCGCTGCGGGTCGTCAGTTGATAAACTGCGGCACTTTTTTTCACAGGAGCAGTTATGGATCCGCGCAGTGAAGTACTGCTTCGTCAGGTCGAGTTATTCCAGGGTTCGCTGTTGCTGGCCGGTCTGCCCGCCGACGACCTGCTCGGGCGCCTGCCCAATGCCTTCGGCTGGTGCTGGCATGCCGGCGATCAGGCGGCGCTCGATGCCCGCTTCGAAGGTCGCAGCCATTTCGGCGTGAATGTGCCGGAGCGCGAGTTCGACAGCGCGGTGGTGTTCCTGCCCAAGTCCAAGGACCTGACCGACTACATCCTCAATGCCGTGGCCTCGCGTCTGGCCGGGCGCGAAGTGTTTCTGGTCGGGGAAAAGCGCAGCGGCATCGAGGGTGCATCCAAGCAGCTCAACCCGTTCGGCAAGCCACGCAAGCTCGACAGCGCGCGTCATTGCCAACTCTGGCAAGTGACGGTGGCCAACGCTCCAGAAGCCAAATCCCTGGAAAGTCTGGCCCAGACTTACGAACTGCCGCTGGCCGAAGGCCCGCTGAAAGTCATCAGCCTGCCGGGCGTATTCAGCCATGGCCGACTGGATCGCGGCAGCGCCCTGCTGCTGGAGCATCTGGACAAACTGCCGAGCGGTCACCTGCTGGACTTCGGTTGCGGTGCCGGCGTGCTTGGCGCAGCGGTCAAACGTCGCTACCCGCACAACCAGGTCACTCTACTCGACGTTGATGCCTTCGCGGCCGCCAGCAGTCGCCTGACTTTGGCCGCCAACGGTCTGGAAGCCGAAGTGTTGACCGGTGACGGCATCGATGCCGCGCCGATGGGCCTGAACGCAATTCTGAGCAATCCGCCGTTCCATGTCGGCGTTCACACCGATTATTTCGCGACCGAGAACTTGCTGCGAAAAGCGGCCAAACATCTGAAAAACGGCGGCGAACTGCGCCTGGTGGCAAACAGCTTCCTGAAGTATCAACCGCTGATCGAAGAGCATCTGGGCGTGTGTGCGATCAAGGCCGAAGGCAATGGTTTCCGGATTTACCGGGCCAAGCGCGGCTGAAAATTAGCACTTGCCGAATGGATTGCGCCTAGGCAGAATCCGCTCCGTCCTAGGGGAGTAGTCTCCCACGAGCGCCATGCTCGTCCGGCATACGTCAACATACTTGATCCTCAGATCATGGCGTATGCGACCCAAGCGTCCGCAGCAGACGGATCGCAGGGTTTGACAAGACCTATGACACGCACACCTTACCCGGGGCGGGAAGGCTGTACGTGTCATAGCCGTGTCGACCCGCCCCTTAGGAAATCCTGATGCTGGACTCGTTACTCGTTCCCACCGCAATCGTTGCCTTGGCCGAAATCGGCGACAAGACGCAACTGCTCGCGCTGATTCTCGCCGCTCGCTTTCGCAAACCCTGGCCGATCATTGCCGGTATCGTCGCGGCGACCCTGGCCAACCACGCCGCAGCCGGTGCGGTAGGCGCCTGGTTCGGCAGCTTCTTCTCCGATGCGGTCCTGCACTGGATTCTCGCCGCAAGCTTCACCGCCACCGCCCTGTGGACGCTGGTGCCGGACAAGATGGACGACGATGAAGCCAGCACCGCCCGCAAGTTCGGGCCGTTCCTGACTACGCTGATCGCGTTCTTCCTGGCGGAAATCGGTGACAAGACCCAGATCGCCACCGTGATGCTGGCCGCGCAATACCCTGAGCTATGGCTGGTGATCATCGGCACCACGGCGGGCATGCTGATTGCCAACGTGCCGGTGGTTCTGGCGGGTAATTTTGCGGCGGAGAAACTGCCGCTGACCCTGATCCGTCGCCTGGCCGCCTCGGCGTTCATGATTCTGGCGATCGTCGCGGTGTACAAGGCAATGCAGAGCAGCGGCTGGGTCTGATCCGGCAGATCGCTCCCACACTCAGTGCGGGAGCGATCATTGCTTCAGGACTTTGGCGCTTTTTCGTAGAGCGGCATGACCTTCGGAATTGCCGCCTGCAGCGAGGCAATCCGGCTGGAGGATGCCGGGTGAGTGCTCATGAACTCCGGCGGTGCACCTTCGGACGCCTTGCTCATCTTGTTCCACAGAGTGATCGCGGCGTTCGGGTTGTAACCGGCGCGAGCCGCCAGTTCCAGGCCGATCAGGTCGGCTTCGTTCTCGTTGGCGCGGCTGTTGGGCAGCGTCATGCCGTAGTTGGCCACGGTATCGGCCAGCGCCAGGCTATCCTGACCCAGACCGAGCAACGCGCCAGCGCCCTGCTTGGCCATTTCGATGCCATAGGCCTTGGACATCGCTTCACGACCGTGCTCACGCAGGGCGTGGGCGATTTCATGGCCCATGACCGCGGCGATTTCATCGTCGGTCAGTTTCAGGCTGTCGATCAGCCCGGTGTAAAAAATGATCTTGCCGCCAGGACCACAGTTGGCGTTGAGCTCGTCACTCTTGATCAGGTTCACTTCCCACTGCCATTGCGCGGCATCCGGACGGAAGTTCGGCGCCTGGGCGATCAAGCGGTTGGCAATCGCCTGAACCCGCTTGGCTTCGTTGCTGGTCTTGTCCAACACACCTTTGCTGGACGCCTCGCCAACGGTCTTCTGATAGGACTGGGCATACATCTGGTCGACCTCTTGCGAGGACAGCATGCTGAACATGTACTGCTTGCGCTCCACGCCCACGGCACCGCCGCTGGTGGTGTTGACCGACTGACAACCGGCCAGCAACAGCGCCGCGCTCAGTGCACTTACAACCAATGTCTTGTTCATTCAAAAGCTCCCTGAAAACATGCCGCGTATCCTAGGCGGGTAATTGTATCGACGCCAGATACAACGGACGTGCTGCACCCACTTTCAGAAGTAGTCCGCCGGCCCTGTAGGAAAAAATTCACATCCACCGACAAGCCCTCTGCAACTGCGTCGCGCACTGATCCATTTGCGACATCCGCCTTCAATTGCGCGCTCTTCGCCTCATGGCGCAATAGTGGCTGCCGATACAGCAGCGCAGACGTCCTCTTGCGTGCGGAGCTTCCATGAAATTCAAGTCGATCCAGTTTTCCGTGGCGGCCCTGGCCGGCGCCATCGTTCTCAGCGTGGTGGCTGCGCTGGTGCTGTATGCGCTGTTCTCCGGCGCCCGCACCCAAGAGATGGTCCAGCAGCGGACCCAGGACCAGTTCGAACAAGTCATTGAACAACGCCTGACTTCCCTGGCGCAGACCCAGGTCAGCCAGATCCAGCGCGAGCTGGAAGCGCCGCTGCTGATTGCCGGCGGGCTGGTGCGGGTCAACGCCCTGCTCGGCACGCCCGGCGCCGATGGCCAGCCACGACTGACCGTCAGCCGCGAGCAGCTGATCAGCCTGATCAAGGAAAACGTCGAAAAGAACCCGAAGATTCTCGGCACCTACATCGGCTGGGAAAAGAACGCACTGGACCACAACGACGCGGCCTACATCGGCACCAGCGTGGTCGGCATCGACGCCGCCAACGGACGCTTCCTCCCGTGGTGGTTCCGCAATGACGACGGCACTCTGGGCCTGGACAAACTGGTAGACGTCGACGACCAGAAAGTCCTGTCCACCGGCGTGCGCGCCAGCGAGTACTACCTGTGCTCGAAGGAAACCAAAAAATCCTGCGTGATCGATCCGGCGCCTTACAAGGTCGGCGACAAGATCGTCATGCTCGCCTCGTTCATTGAACCGATCATGCTCAACGGCGCCTTCCAGGGCATCGTCGGTGCCGACCTGTCGGTGAACTTCATCCAGGAAATGCTTCTGGGCGCGAACCAGAAACTCTACGGCGGCGCCGGGCAAATGGCCCTGATTGGCGGCAACGGCCGGATCGTCGCCTACACCAAGGACCCGAGCAAATTCGGCGAGAAGGTCAGCGACATTCTCGACGCCCAGCAGATTGCCAACATGGCCAATCTCAAGCGCGGCGAAGTGACCTATTCCGTCAATAAAGAGGCGGGCCGGATCGAGCTGTACCTGCCGTTCGGCATCGGCCAGACCGACGCACGCTGGACCCTGATGCTGCAACTGCCACTGAATGCGGTGATGGCCGATCTGCAAAAACTGCAAGGCGACCTCGACGCCCAGCGCAAATCCGACACTTTTGGCATGGCCATGGTCGGCCTGATCATTGCCGGCCTCGGCCTGCTGGTGATCTGGCTGGTGGGCCACGGCATCGCCCGACCGCTGAAGCAAATGGTGACCATGCTCGATGACATTGCCCAGGGCGAAGGCGACCTGACCCGTCGCTTGAGCAGTGACCGCAAAGACGAACTCGGTTCAATCGCCAAAGGCTTCAATACCTTCCTCGCCAAACTGCAGGCGATGATCACGCAGGTGGTGTCGTCGGTGCAGAGTGTCAGCGACTCTTCGGAACACACGGCCGACATCGCGATCCGTACCAATATCGGCATTCAGAAGCAGATGGCCGAGATTGATCAGGTCGCCACGGCCGTGCAGGAAATGACTGCCACCGCGCAGGACGTGGCGCGCAACGCGACCCAGGCCGCACAAGCCGCCAGCCATGCCGATCAGGCCGCCAGCCAGGGCATGCAGATCGTGCGCGACACGTCGAATTCGATCGGCGTGCTGGCCGTGGAAATCGGCAAAGCGGTGGACGTGGTGCAGACACTGGCCAAGGACAGCGAAAACATCACTGCCATCCTCATCGCCATTCGCGGGATCGCCGAACAGACCAACCTGCTGGCCCTCAACGCCGCCATCGAAGCGGCCCGTGCCGGCGAGCAGGGTCGCGGGTTTGCCGTGGTGGCCGACGAGGTGCGCAACCTGGCGCAGAAGACCCAGAAGGCCACCGAAGAAATCCAGAGCATGATCCAGCAACTGCAACAGGGCACCCGCGATGTGGTGCGGGTCATGGAAGACAGCCAGAACCGCACCGACGAAAGTGTGCAGCACGCGGCCAAGGCGGCCGAAGCGCTGGAGACCATCACCCAGGCCGTGTCGGTGATCAACGACATGAACACCCAGATCGCCAGCGCCGCCGAGGAACAGAGCGCGGTGGCCGACGACATCAACCGCAACGTGATCAACATCGGTCAGGTGGCGAATGAGGTGGCGGGTGGTGCGGATGAGTCGAGTTCGGCGAGTGCAGACCTGACCAAACTGGCGGAGCAACAGCGGCGGTTGATCAATCAGTTCAAGGTCTGACCGATCACGCCGGGGTCAAACACTCCGGCCCGTTGAGTTTCGGATCATTGACCAGGTTCGCCAGCACCCGCTCGCGCAAGGCGGCGGGTTCGCTGGCGAGCAGGCCTTGCAGGACATGCAGCGGCGTCTCGGGATCGAGCCATGCCGCCTGCCCCGCCTCGTCGAGAATCAACGGCCGGCGCTGACTGGCCGCCGGTTGCGTAATCACCGCGGTACTGAGCCAGACCTGCTCCTGCACCGGATACGCCTCCCAGATCGCCGCAAAAAACAGCGAAGAACCTTCCCCCGGCGTCAGCCAGTACGGCTGCTTGCGCACATTACCGCGCCATTCGTAGAAACCGTTGGCCGGCAGCAGGCAACGGCGCAGGCGAAGGGCTTCGCGAAACATCGGTTGTTCGGCGACGGTTTCGGCCCGGGCGTGGGCCGGGGTGCGCGACAGATCGGTCAGCCATGGCGGCGTCAGGCCCCAGCGGGCGCGGGCCAGGGTGCGCTGGCCGTCAGGCTCGGCACGCAGCATCAACACCGAATCGTTGGGGGAAATGTTCCACTGCGCCTGCTGATCGGCGGGAAAACCTGGCAGCGCCGCGAAGTCGCGGCTCCAGCGAAACAGGGCATAACGTCCACACATGGGGCAGCACGACTCAAGAATAAAACGAACGCCAGCCTAACAGACCAGCGTACCGGGGAAGCTCTCCGGTTCATCGCCGGGCAGCGGCAGCGCGGCATTGTACGCGCTGATCAGTTCGCGGGCGTATTCGGCCTGATCGTTCTCGACCGAAAGCCCCAGCAGGCCGAAGATCGGCAACTCGCCCGTGCCACCGAGCAAATCGCGCCCGACGAGATGCGCCTCGATGCCTTCGCTGGCGAGCATGCCCTTGAGCATTTCGCCCTCCATCAGGTTTTCCGGCTCGTAGATTCGCTGCATGGGCGCACCTCACTCGTTTTCGCTGAACACTTCGAGAAACCAGTCCTGACCATCGACCTGCAACACAAAGGTGATCGGCCGGCAACACACCTGACAGTCTTCTATATAAGTCTGATCACCCGCCGACAGATCCACTGTCGTCTCGACTTCCTCCCCACAGTACGGACATTCATACAGTGCGCTTTCCAGCATCGCGGTCTCCCGGGTGACTTGTGCGTATAATCGCCGGTCTATTTGCAGGGCTAATTTTGTCTGGCTACTTTTTCAGACCGTGCCCCGTTGGTTTTCGATCAAAACCTTTACTTACCCTAGCCGTTTCCAACAAGAGAGCATGATGGGCGAATTCGATGCCATCCGACCTTACGACGACAGCGAAGTACCTGCGGTACTGGCAAGACTGCTCGGCGACAAGGCGTTTCTAGATATCCTCACCCACTTCCGCTTCCCGCGTTTCGCCGGTGCCTTCGGCTGGATGCTCAAACCACTTATAGCCCATCGGCTGCGTCGTGAGTTCGCCGACGTGACCTCCGTGGCGACTTTGCAGGACAAGGTCGAGTTCTACGTCGACCACACCATCGAGCGCGCCACCGACGGCGTGACTTACACCGGTGTCGAGCAATTCAAGTCCGGCAGCGCCTATCTGTTCATCGCCAACCACCGCGACATCGTGATGGACCCGGCCTTCGTCAACTACGCGGTGTATCACGCCGGCCTGCCGACGCCGCGCATCGCGATTGGCGACAACCTGCTGCAAAAGCCGTTCGTCAGCGACCTGATGCGTTTGAACAAGAGCTTCATCGTTCACCGTTCGATCACCGGACGCCGCGAGAAAATGGCCGCGTACCAGTTGCTGTCGGCCTACATCAACCACTCGATCCGCAACGACTGCGCTTCGATCTGGATCGCTCAGGCTGAAGGCCGCGCCAAGGACGGCGACGACCGTACCGAGTCGGCGATCCTCAAGATGTTCCACATGAGCCGCAAGGACGAGCCGTTCGGCGAGGTCATCCAGTCGCTGAACCTGACGCCGGTATCGATCAGCTACGAATACGACCCGTGCGACCAGGCCAAGGCCCGCGAGCTGTACATCCGCGCCACCACCGGCACCTACAGCAAGGCGCCGGGCGAGGATGACGTGAGCATTGCCAAGGGCATCACCGGCTACAAGGGCCGGGTGCACGTGAATTTCGCCGCGCCGATCACCGAACTGTTCGAAGACACCAAGCAACTGGCGGTCGAGATGGACAAGCAGATTCTCGGCGGCTACCGGTTGTTCCCGGTGCATTACCTGGCGTATGCGCAGTGGGCGGATGCCGATCCGCAGTTGAACGTGCCGAAGGCTGCCGACGTGTTCGGTGCCGAGGAACTGGCCAAGGCCCAGGAAGAATGGCAAAGCCGTCTGGATGCCTGCCCTGAGGAGCATCGTCCGTATCTGGTGCTGCAATATGCGACGCCGGTGCGCAATCAGTACCGGGTCAAGGCTGGCTTGCCGCTGTAAGCGGTGTCGAGCGGATACAAAAACGGCGCCTTCGGGCGCCGTTTTTCGTTCAGTAGCGGGTACTGATCCAGGAAATCAGCAACGCCAGTCCCAGACAGGCGAAACCGAAACGATAGAAAAACCGGTTCATGCGCAGGGTCGCCCAGTCCAGCACCGGCTCCTGATCCGGCTGGCTCTGGCGCTGGGCCGCGATACTGGCCATCGCCCGTTGCTCACGCCGACGGGTCGCGTGCAGCAGCCAACTGCCCGGGAAGGCCAACAGCAGGGCCAGCAGGTTGATCAGTTTGGCGGGATGGGCGGTAAACAGCGTCATCAAGTGCATCACAGACCTCAATCTAAACCGGAATGGCGAACGCCAGACCGACGACCGCGGCGCGGATTCTACCGAAACCCTCCCCCGGTGCCCTACCCTTTGCGACAAATTACCCATCAATCGACCGATGGCTGTCCTGTGTCACGGCATCGTCATTTGTTTCGGCCACCCTGCGCGCCTCGAAACGTAAACGGAATGCGACATGCTTCACGCTGAAAACCAGGATCGCCTGTACCTCATCTCCCCGTCCGACGAACAACAGACCCTCGTCGGCAGCCTGGCCTTCAATGTTCAGGACCGTCACTGGCTGGTGTATTGCGCCCTCGGCGGGCACCAGCATGCGGACTTGCCCGAGACCGATCTGCTGACCGGCGTCAGCGTCCTCGACTTCTACTCGCAAGCCGCCTGAATGAAAAAAGCCCGGGACCATCGCTGGCCCCGGGCTTTTTTTCACATCTGGCGAACGCTTTATTCAGCGAGGATCTGGCCGATGGACGGATCCTTGAACACACGGGTCAGCGCGTCGCTCAGTACGTCGCTGACCAGTTTGGTATTGGTTTCCTGGTTCGGCGCCATGCCGAAACGCTGGTCCAGCGAGGCACCGTAACGGCCGCTGTAGCGACGGTTGCCGCTCTGCACGTCGGAGCGGAAAGTCGCGCCGATGGTGGCTTCGGTCACGTACATGCCTTCTTTCGGCGACTGGTATTTCAGTTCAGTCAGAGTCACGGTCAGTTGCGGAGCATTCATCGCACCGCTGGACGGGGTGAAGCCCAGCAGACGCACGGCCGCTTCGGCCTGGGCCTGCAACTTCGGCACGATCTGCTCGCGCTGGACGGTGATGGCGCTGGTTTCCGGGTACAGGCCACCGCGGGTGCCCAGGGTTGGCGACGGACGACCGTCGACCACACGAACCACGACTGGCTGGCCATGGCCGACCGGTGCCAGCTGAGTGGTCAGCTTCGGTTCCGGGCTCAGTTGTTGCGGGCTGTGGGCGCAGCCAACCAGGGTCAAACTGGTCACAGTGATCAAACCGAACAACAGGCGTTGCAACATGCTCTTCTCTCCAGAATCAGGCACAGACAGGCCCGCAGTATAGCGGTGGGCCACTGCGGGTCACCAGCACTGAAATCTCAGACAAACCCCGCTGCACACGGTTCCTGTCACAGATTGTTCACCCTCCATACATGTTCGCTTCACGGTCCTTTGACAATCTTCGTCACAGATCTCCAGAAGGAACACACTATGCGCTATCTGATCTCGTTGTTCGCTCCACGCCCGCTGCACCGCAGCTTCGCCCTGCTCGACCGCAACGGCCATTGCCAGGCTTTCAAGCAGTGCAGCCTGCAGCCAATGGGTGACGGCTGGGTCGAAATCGAGGAAATCCGCCTCAACTGGTTGCATCAGCCCTTGCCTGCCAGTGCCCGGGTCGAGCAGCAGCGCCCTCGCGCACGTGCCCAGGCGATGTTGAGCATCTGACCGGATGCCTAATAAAAGTCATTAAACTCGACCAACTCCCCGCATTTCTTCGATACAATCTCCCCCCGATTATAAGGACGTCTCCTGATCGGGCCCCGCAACAGCGTCAATGCGCTTGCATTGGCATCCAAATCGCCCACAGAGAGCCGCCCACACAGATCGAGTGAAGCTGGCGTGCTTGCTGTTTCCCTGGCAAATCCCCGCTTTTCGCGAATCTGCAGAGCTGTCATGACGCTCGGTCACTGAGTTGTTTGCCCCTCCGGGCACGGTGCCAGCCGGGACAGCCCTTTTTGAGGTTCACGTCTTCAAAAGAGCGTGAAAAAAACGGGTTTTCACAACTTCACAAGAGTGTGGCGAGCAAATGAATAGTTTTGCGTCTGAACATGCACCATTAGCGTCTGAAACAGCCCAACGACACAGGAACGGGTACGCCTCGAATACCGGAGCCTGAAGCCTGTCCGCTACGGATTTGGTTGCACAAACGGATGTCTCGACCATAAGTCGAATTGCCAGCCACGTGCTGAAATGAGTTCATGTGACTCTTGAAGCCAGGCCGCACGCATCCGTCGAAGTTGCGAAAAATTGCGAAGATTCGGACATGGCAAACCTGGCCATGGGTACCTGGGGCGTAACTGACCTGCCCCGGACACCTGGCAGCCATGCCGACAATTTGGTGCTGCAGATTTTGGAGACGCGTTAAATGGCGCATAACGAAGCAGTCGACGTAGTTCTGGTTGGGGCCGGCATCATGAGTGCCACCCTTGCAGTGCTGCTCAAGGAACTCGACCCGGCGATCAAGCTGGAAGTCGTCGAACTGATGGATTCCGGTGCCGCGGAAAGTTCCAACCCGTGGAACAACGCCGGTACCGGCCACGCCGGCCTCTGCGAGCTGAACTACACGCCGCAGAATGCCGACGGCACCGTCGACATCAAGAAAGCCGTACACATCAACACCCAGTTCGAGGTGTCGAAGCAGTTCTGGTCGTACCTGACCAAGAAAGGCACGTTCGGCTCGTGCAAATCCTTCATCAGCCCGGTCCCGCACCTGAGCTACGTCGAGGGTGAAAAAGGCGTTTCGTTCCTCAAGGAACGCTTCAACACGCTGCACAAGCATCACGCCTTCGCCGACATGGAATACACCGAAGACAAGGCGAAGATGGCCGAGTGGATGCCATTGATGATGCCGGGCCGTCCAAAGGACCAGGTGCTCGCCGCCACCCGCGTGATGAACGGCACCGACGTCAACTTCGGCGCGCTGACCAATCAGTTGCTCAAGCACCTGACCAGCGCCCCGGATGCCCAGGTCAAATACTGCAAGCGCGTGACCGGCCTCAAGCGTAACGCCAACGGCTGGACCGTCAGCATCAAGGACGTCAACAGCGGCAGCAGCCGTGAAGTCGACGCCAAGTTCGTGTTCCTCGGCGCCGGTGGCGCGGCCCTGCCGCTGCTGCAAGCCTCGGGCATCGAAGAGAGCAAAGGCTTCGGCGGCTTCCCGATCAGCGGCCAGTGGCTGCGTTGCGACAACCCGGAAGTGGTCAAGCATCACCAGGCCAAGGTTTACAGCCAGGCCGCCGTGGGTTCGCCACCGATGTCCGTGCCGCACCTGGACACCCGAGTGGTCGATGGCAAGAAGTCCCTGCTGTTCGGGCCATACGCCGGTTTCACCACCAAGTTCCTCAAGCACGGCTCCTTCATGGACCTGCCGCTGTCGGTGCGCGCCGGCAACATCGGCCCGATGCTGGCTGTGGCCAAGAACAACATGGACCTGACCAAGTACCTGGTCAGCGAAGTGATGCAGTCGATGGAACAGCGCCTGGAATCCCTGCGTCGTTTCTACCCCGAGGCGAAAGCCGAAGACTGGCGCCTGGAAGTGGCCGGCCAACGGGTGCAGATCATCAAGAAAGACCCGAAAAAAGGCGGCATCCTGCAGTTCGGTACCGAACTCGTCGCTGCGAAGGACGGCTCCCTCGCCGCCCTGCTCGGCGCTTCGCCAGGTGCTTCGGTGACCGTCTCGATCATGCTGGAACTGATCGAGAAGTGCTTCCCGGCCAAGGCCAAGGGTGAGTGGGCTGCCAAACTGGCGGAAATCTTCCCGGCCCGTGAAAAGGTCCTGGAAACCGACGCTGCGCTGTATCGCAAGATCAACGCGCACAACAACGTCGCGCTGGAACTGGTTGAAGCCAGCAACGAGACCGAAAGCTACGCCTGATTCGGCTCCATGAAAAACGCCCCGCACTCGATGAGTGCGGGGCGTTTTTTTATGCCTCGGGAAAACCGCGGGGATTATCAGCCGCGCGCTTTCTCGATCAGCTCGATGTATTCCGGGGCGTTGCGTTGATCGCGGATCTGGTCGACGAAAGTCTTGCCATGCTCGTCCTTGCCGTCCACGTCATAACCGGCTGCAACGAAGAACGTCAGGAAACGCTCGAAATCGTCGATGCGCAGGCCACGGTAGGCCTTGACCAGTTTGTGCAGCGACGGCGAGGTGGCGTCGACCGGCTCAAAATCGAGGAACAGCTTGATCTGCTCATCGCCGATCTCGTCACCAATCACTTGCTTCTTATCTTTACGCATTGCCGACTCCAGCTCGCAGACATTTCACGGGGCGGGCAGTTTACCCCCGCCCGGGCACAGGGCTCAACGCGCACGCGTGCTGCCGGTGTGCAGATCGGCCCAGATGTGGCCGTTGGCGTAGCTGAGGAATTGCACATACACGGTGTCATTGCGCAGCAGATCGATGATCACCCGGTATTGGGCCAGCGGATAGAACAGGGTCAGGGTCTTGCGCTGGTCGTCGTACACCGGTTTTTTCAGGCTTTTGCTTTCGCCATCGAAGCTGACCAGCACCTGACTGATCGTCGCGCCCTTGTTCAGGGACTTGCCCTTCAGGCGGATCATCAATGGCGAAGTGACCGGTATCGGCTGCTGGTTGGACTGACGTTGAGCGCCGACCACCACCGAATAGTCGGTGACCTGCAGAAGTTGCTGCTGCTCGGGTTCGGCATCGCGCAGGGTGAGGTCGTCGGGCGGCAGGAATTGGCTGTGCATCGGCGCGGCGGCCAGGGGCAGGCAGAGGGTCAGCAACAGGGCGGCGCAGCTGCGGATCAAGAGGCTCATGACAGGCTCCGGAGGGCGGGGCCGAGCACTTTAGCAGCCTTTAAAAGCAAAAGATCGCAGCCGGGGCTGCGATCTTTCAGGGGTTCTTACATGCCTTTGACGGCGAAGATCCCGTTGGCGTTGCGCCAGTAGCCTTTGTAGTCCATGCCGTAACCGAAGATGTAACGGTCGACGCACGGCAGGCCGACGAAATCGGCTTTCAGGTCAGGACGGGCCTTGCGGTCGTGATCCTTGTCGATCAGCACGGCGGTGTGCACGGCACGGGCACCGGCGTGTTTGCAGAAGTCGATGATCGCGCCCAGGGTGTGACCTTCGTCGAGGATGTCGTCGATGATCAGCACGTCACGGTCGATGAACGAGACTTCCGGCTTGGCTTTCCAGAACAGGTCGCCGCCGCTGGTTTCGTTGCGATAGCGGGTGGCGTGCAGGTAGGAAGCTTCCAGCGGGAACTGCAGATGGGTCAGCAGCTTGCCGGAGAAAATCAGCCCGCCGTTCATCACACAGAACACCACCGGGTTGCTCTCGGCCAGTTGTTCGTTGATTTGTGCACCGACGCGGGCAATGGCAGCCTCGACTTCAGCTTCGGTGTACAGGCAGTCAGCCTCTCGCATGATTTGACGGATATGCTCGAGATCAGCGGACATGGCGCTCTCCAAGGGGGGTCTGTTTCGGAAAAGCGGGCAAAGGTACGCATCCCGCACGGCCGAATCAAGCATTTGTGGACTAACGTACTGTATGTCCTATAGGACATCACCCTCGGATAGATTAATCTAGGCCGGTTTTTTTGCCCGCCGCCGGAGCCTTTCCCCATGTCCATCCAAGAGATCCGCCATCCGCTGATCCGTCACAAACTTGGCCTTATGCGCCGTGCAGACATCAGCACCAAGAATTTCCGCGAGCTCGCTCAGGAAGTCGGCGCCCTGTTGACCTATGAAGCTACAAAAGACCTGCCGCTGGAAACCTACGATATCGAAGGTTGGTGCGGCACGGTGTCGGTCGAGAAAATCGCCGGCAAGAAGATTACCGTCGTGCCGATCCTGCGTGCCGGCATCGGCATGCTCGAAGGCGTACTCAGCCTGATCCCGGGCGCGAAAGTCAGCGCCGTCGGCGTTGCCCGTAACGAAGAAACCCTGCAGGCCCACACCTATCTGGAAAAACTGGTTCCGGAAATCGACGAACGCCTGGCGATGATCATCGACCCGATGCTGGCTACCGGCAGTTCCATGGTCGCAACCATCGACCTGCTGAAGAAGGCCGGTTGCAAGGACATCCGTGCGATGGTGCTGGTTGCCGCGCCTGAAGGCATTGCCGCTGTCGAGAAAGCTCACCCGGACGTGATCATCTACACCGCGTCCATCGATCAGAAACTCAACGAGCACGGTTACATCATTCCTGGGCTTGGCGATGCCGGTGACAAGATCTTCGGCACCAAGCAGAAGGATGCTTGACCATGCAGGATGAGTTCAACGATCCGCTCTGGCGCACGGTGCTGTCCGGCGCGCAGATGCTGTTCGTGGCTTTCGGCGCCCTGGTGCTGATGCCGCTGATCACGGGCCTTGACCCGAACGTGGCACTGTTCACCGCAGGTCTTGGGACGATTCTGTTCCAGATCGTCACCGGGCGTCAGGTGCCGGTGTTCCTCGCGTCGAGCTTTGCCTTCATCACCCCGATCATTCTCGCCAAGGGCCAGTTCGGCCTCGCCGCGACCATGGGCGGCGTGATGGCGGCCGGTTTCGTCTACACCTTCCTCGGCCTGGCCGTGAAGATCAAAGGCACCGGGTTCATCGACCGTCTGCTGCCACCGGTGGTAATCGGTCCGGTGATCATCTCCATTGGCCTGGCCATGGCGCCGATTGCCGCGAACATGGCGATGGGCAAGGCCGGTGACGGCTCGGAGCTGATCCACTATCAGACCGCGATGATGATCTCGATGCCGGCGCTGCTGACCACGTTGATCGTGGCGGTGTTCGGCAAAGGCATCTTCCGTCTGGTGCCGATCATCTCCGGCGTACTGGTGGGTTTCGCCATGTCGTTCTATTTCGGTGTCGTCGACACCGCGAAGATTGCGGCAGCCCCGTGGTTTGCACTGCCTCACTTCACCGCGCCGGAGTTCAACTGGCAGGCGATCCTGTTCATCGTCCCGGTGGCGCTGGCCCCGGCCATCGAGCACATCGGCGGCGTGATTGCAGTCGGCAGCGTGACCGGTCGCGACTACTTGAAGAAGCCGGGCCTGCATCGCACCCTGCTCGGCGACGGTATCGCTACCACGGCAGCCGGCCTGTTCGGCGGTCCGCCCAACACCACGTACGCCGAAGTGACTGGCGCGGTGATGCTGACCAAGAACTACAACCCGAAAATCATGACCTGGGCGGCGATCTTCGCCATCGCCCTGGCGTTCATCGGCAAGTTCGGCGCCCTGCTGCAAAGTATTCCGGTGCCGGTGATGGGCGGGATTCTGTGCCTGTTGTTCGGTTCGATCGCGGCGGTGGGGATGAACACCCTGATCCGTCACAAGATCGACCTGGGCGAAGCACGCAATCTGGTGATCGTTTCGGTGACCCTGGTGTTCGGGATCGGCGGTGTGCTGGTTGGCACCGGCACAGGTCCCGACGACTTCGGCCTCAAAGGCATCGCGCTGTGCGCGGTGGTGGCGATTGCGCTGAACCTGATCCTGCCGGGCAACGACAGCTGGAAACACAAGAAGGCGGATGAGCCGCTGCTCTAAGCCTTGAGCGTTGATCGTTCCCACGTTGCGTGGGAACGATCATGTTTTCAGAGGGCCAACGGCGCCCGCTCACACAACGTCGCCAATGCCTTCGCCCATTGCGGGTCATCGTTCAGGCACGGCACCAGCACCAGCTCCTCCCCTCCCGCTTCGCGGAACTGTTCCTTGCCGCGATCGCCGATCTCTTCCAGGGTCTCGATGCAATCGGCGACAAACGCCGGGCACATCACCAGAATCTTCTTCACGCCGCTTTTGGCCAGTTCATCCAGCCGCGCTTCGGTGTACGGCTCGATCCATTTTGCCTTGCCCAGCCTCGACTGAAACGACACCGACCATTTGCCATCCGGGATGCCCATGCGCTTGGCAAACTCGGCTGCCGTGCGCAGGCACTGGCCGCGATAGCAGGTCGCAACCACTTCCGGCGGCGCACCGGCGCAGCAATCGCCGCCGCCCTCGAAACTGTGCCCCGGATTGAGTTTGGTCAGGTGCCGTTCCGGCAAACCGTGGAAGCTCAGCAACAGGTGATCGTAATCCTGCTGCAAGTGCGGTCGGGCACTCGCCACCAGGGCATCGAGGTATTCCGGTTGATCGTAGAACGGCTGCAACACCGACAGTTGTACGTCGAGTTTCTTCTCGCGCACCACCCGCTTGGCTTCTTCGATCACCGTGGTCGTGGTGCTGTCGGCGAACTGTGGATAAAGCGGTGCGAGGGTGATGCGTTTGTGTCCCGCCGCCACCAGCTTCAGCAGGCCTGTCTCAATGGACGGCTCGCCGTAACGCATGGCCAGTTCCACCGGGCCGTGGGTCCACTGCGCCTTCATCTGCTGTTGCAGTCGACGGCTGAGCACCACCAGCGGCGAGCCTTCATCCCACCAGATCGAGGCGTAGGCGTGGGCCGACTGCTCGGGACGCTTGATCAGGATCAGCGACACCAGCAGACGCCGCACCGGCCATGGCAGGTCAATCACGTACGGGTCCATCAGAAATTGATTGAGGTAGCTGCGCACGTCGGCCACCGAAGTGGAAGCCGGCGAACCCAGGTTGACCAGAAGCAAGGCGTGATCGGTCATGCAACGTCCTATTTCAGAGGCGGCTGGAAAGATCGTCCAGGGCCGCGCGTAAATCCGTGAACCGGAAACTGAATCCGGCTTCCAGCAAGCGTGCCGGCGTGGCCCGTTGACCACCCAGCAACAGCAATGACATCTCGCCGAGCCCGACCTTCAGGGCCAGAGCCGGCATCGGCATGAACGCCGGGCGGTGCAGCACGCTGCCCAGCGTCTTTGCGAATTCGCGATTGCGCACCGGGGTCGGCGCGCACGCATTATAAGGACCACTCGCCTGATCGCGGTGCAGAAGAAAATCAATCAGGGCGATTTGATCGTCGATATGAATCCAAGGCATCCACTGCCGGCCATTGCCCAAAGGCCCGCCCAGCCCGAGTTTGAACGGCAGCAACAGGCGCGACAAAAAACCGCCCTCGGCCGACAGCACCAGCCCGGTCCGCACCAGCACTACGCGGATGTCCATCGCTTCGGCGCGTTGCGCGGTTTCCTCCCAGGCAATGCACAGCTGGCTGGCGAAATCGTCGACCACCGGTGGCGACTCTTCGGTCAACTCACGCTCGCCGCCGTCTCCGTACCAGCCCACGGCCGAGCCCGAGATCAATAGTGAAGGTTTCTGCCCGCGATGTTCCAGCCACGCCAGCAACGTCTCGGTGAGCGTGATCCGGCTGCTCCACAGCAACGCCTTGCGCCGATGGGTCCACGGCCGGTCGGCAATCGGCGCGCCGGCAAGGTTGACGATCACGTCGACCGGTTCATCGCCAAGGTCTTCCAGACGCGCGATGCCACGCACTTGGGCGCCGCAGATTTTCGCGACCTTTTCCGCACGACGACTCCACACGGTCAACCGGTGGCCCTGACCCGACCAGTGCCGGCAGAGCTGACGTCCGATCAATCCAGTACCGCCGGTCAGCAATATGTGCATGACATCTTCCTCGCGTGGCGTTTTACTTCGATCACTAGTCTATTTTTATAAGCAGGGATCTTTTCTATCGGACAGGCTCTATTGTTTAACAATAGGCCAAGCTGTCAGAACGAAAACGCTGGAAGTTATACCAGAAAACAAAATTGTACAGGTTTCATCCACGGCGTAGTCTGTACAGAAAGGTAAACGAGGCCCCTATGACTGTACCTATCGCAATCATTGGCACCGGCATCGCCGGACTCTCCGCCGCCCAGGCCCTGACCGAGGCCGGGCACACCGTCCAGTTGTTCGATAAAAGCCGCGGCAGCGGCGGGCGCATGTCGAGCAAGCGCAGTGACGCCGGCTCGCTGGACATGGGCGCGCAATATTTCACGGCCCGCGACCGGCGCTTCGTCACCGAAGTCCAGCGCTGGCAAAGCAACGGCTGGGTCGCCGAGTGGGCGCCGCAGCTCTACACCTATCACGGCGGACAACTGAACCTGTCGCCGGACGAGCAGACCCGCTGGGTGGGCTCGCCGCGCATGAGCGCCATCACCCGTGGTTTGCTCGATGGCCTGGAAGTGCATTTCGCCTGCCGGATCACCGAGGTCTATCGCGGTGAAGAGCACTGGCATCTGCAAGACGCCGAAGGCTTCACTCACGGCCCCTTCAGCCATGTGGTGATCGCCACCCCGGCGCCTCAGGCCACCGCATTGCTGGCCGCTGCACCGAAACTCGCCGGTGCCGCTGCCGGTGTGAAGATGGACCCGACCTGGGCCGTCGCCCTCGCCTTCGATACGCCGCTGGATACCCCCATCGAAGGCTGCTTCGTACAGGACAGTCCTCTCGACTGGCTGGCCCGCAACCGCAGTAAACCCGGGCGCGACAACACGCTCGACACCTGGGTCCTGCACGCCACCAGCGCCTGGAGCCGGCAGCACATCGACCTCTCCAAGGAAGCCGTGATCGAGCAGTTGCACGGCGCCTTTGCCGAGTTGCTGCACAGCGCCATGCCGGCGCCGACCTTCAGCCTCGCCCACCGCTGGCTCTACGCCCGCCCGGCCACCAGCCATGAGTGGGGCACGCTGGCGGATGCCGACCTGGGTCTGTATGCGTGCGGCGACTGGTGCCTGTCGGGCCGAGTCGAAGGCGCGTGGCTCAGTGGCCAGGAAGCTGCACGCCGCCTGCACGAACACCTGCAGTGAACCGCATCAATCCGCAAAAACTGCTGCTGTCGAAATGGACAGCAGCCCTTCCGCAAAACCGTGAGAAACATTTTCTGGTGACCGAGCTGCTCCGCGACGAGGATGGCGTAGTGCTGGAGGTCGAATTGCAGGCCGTGCTGACTCGACGCAGTCAACAAGTGGACTGGCATGCATTGCAGGACGATGCACACTGGAAAATGGGCTGGCGCTAGCTCCCGCCAAAATCTTGTACAAATAATTTGACTTGTACACCTTTGAATCTATGCTGAAGGAATGTTGTACAGAAAAAATATTCTGTACAAAT
Source organism: Pseudomonas sp. MWU12-2029 (assembly GCF_023242425.1). Taxonomy (NCBI): domain Bacteria; kingdom Pseudomonadati; phylum Pseudomonadota; class Gammaproteobacteria; order Pseudomonadales; family Pseudomonadaceae; genus Pseudomonas; species Pseudomonas sp. MWU12-2029. Next base: position 560,611 of record NZ_JALJDY010000004.1, read on the forward strand.
TCAGATTCGAGGTGCCGTCATGTCCGAACAGTCCCCACCCAAGATCGCCATCAGCGCCTGCCTGATGGGAGCCGAAGTGCGCTACAACGGCGGACACAAGGCATCACGGCTGTGCACCCACACACTCACTGAATATTTCGATTTTGTCCCGGTGTGTCCGGAAGTCGCGATTGGCCTGGGCATCCCCCGCGAGCCGATCCGGCTGGTGGGCGATCCGGATCATCCTCAGGCCCTCGGGACGGTTCACCGCGAAACCGACGTCACCGATGCGCTGTCCGCCTATGGCGAGAAAATGGCCGTCGAGCTCGACGGCATCTGCGGCTACATCTTCATGCAGCAATCGCCATCCTGTGGACTGGAACGGGTCAAGGTCTATCACACCAACGGCGCACCGATCGGCAGCGGGCGCGGGATCTATGCCCAGGCCTTCTGCGCCCGGCACCCGGACCTGCCGGTCGAAGAAGCCGGGCGCCTGAACGATCCGGTCCTGCGGGAAAACTTCATCACCCGGGTATTCGCCTACAGCGATTGGCAGCAAGTGCTCCGGCAAGGCCTGAGCCGCCGAGCCCTGACCGACTTCCACTCGCGCTACAAATACCTGCTGATGGCCCACAACCCGGTGCAATACAAGGCGCTGGGCAATCTGCTGGGCAACATGGGGCAGACCGAACCCGTGGAGCTCGGCCCGCGCTACTTCAGTCAGTTGATGGCGGCACTGAGCACCTGCGCCACACGTCGCACCCACAGCAACGTGTTGCAGCACATCAGCGGTTACCTGAAACGGGCCATCAGCGCAGAAGACAAACAGGAGATGCAGCACGTCATCGGCCAGTACCGTCACGGCATCGTGCCGCTGGTGGTGCCGCTGACACTGCTCAAGCATCACTTTCGCCAACACCCCGATCCGTACATCGCGCAACAGGTTTACCTGCAACCGCACCCGGAAAACCTCAGCCTGCGAAACGCCATTTGATGAACGACACACCCGACACCAGCGCCCGCGAAGACCTCGGCGCCGACTTCAAGAAAGCCCTCGACGAAGGCTGGCTGCCGATTCGCGAGGTTGCGCGCCAGACCGGCGTCAATGCGATCACCCTGCGTGCCTGGGAGCGCCGTTACGGATTGATCGTGCCGCAACGTACGCCCAAGGGGCATCGCCTGTATTCGGCCGAGCATGTACAGCGTATCCAGCACATCCTCACCTGGCTCAACCGTGGCGTGGCGGTCAGTCAGGTCAAACCGCTGCTCGACACACCGCAAACCGTCAACGAGCCGCTGGAAAACGAATGGCAGCCCTTGCACCAGGCCACACTGCTGGCGGTCACGCAATTGAACGAGCGCAGCCTCGACGACAGCGTCAACCAGGCGATGGCGCTGTACCCGCCACGAACCCTGTGCGAGCAATTGCTGATGCCGTTGCTGGCGGACCTCGAGCAACGCTGGCAAGGCCAGTTCGGTGCGCAGATGGAACGGGTGTTCTTTCACGCCTGGCTGCGTAGCAAATTCGGCGCACGCATCTACCATAACAATCGTCAGTTGCGTACAGCACCGCTGCTGCTGGTCAACCAATCGGATTTACTGCTGGAGCCGCACCTGTGGCTCTGCGCCTGGCTGATAAGCAGCGCCGATTGCCCGGTGCAGGTGTTCGACTGGCCGTTGCCGGCCGGGGAGCTGGCATTGGCAGTCGATCACCTGCAAGCCCGTGGCGTACTGCTGTATTCCAGCAAGGCCATGAATCTTGCGCAGTTGCCGAAACTGTTGAATGGCATCAGTTGCCCGAAAATGATTGCCGGACCAACGGTGTGCATCCACCACGCCGAGTTGTCCGTAAGAACTTCCGAGATCGCTGATCTGTACCTGGCCGAAGATCCCTTGTCGGCGCATCGGGCACTCCTTCAGCGTGGGTTGATTTAATGATTCGTGCAGAGAACACCATGCAATTGATCTGGCTGCGCAGCGACCTGCGCCAACATGACAACACAGCCCTCACGGCCGCCGCCGAGCGTGGCCCGACTGTGGCCGTGTACCTGTTGAGCCCGGAGCAATGGCAGGAACATGACGATGCACCGTGCAAGGTCGATTTCTGGCTGCGCAACCTGCGGGAATTGAGCAAAACCCTTGGCGAACTGAACATCCCGTTGTTGATCCGCAGCGCCCCGCGCTGGGATCAGGCTCCGGCGGTGTTGCTTGAGTTGTGTCGGCAGTTAAATGTCGAAGCCGTTCACGTCAATGAGGAATACGGCGTCCACGAAAGCCGCCGCGATGCGGCCGTTGCCCGGGCATTGCAGGCCGAAGGGATCGCGTTTCACAGCTATCTCGATCAGTTGTTGTTCAAGCCCGGCAGCGTACTGACCAAAACCGGCACCTACTTTCAGGTGTTCAGTCAGTTCCGCAAGGTCTGCTATGAACGCCTGCATCGTTCGATGCCGTCCTTGATAAAGGCGCCGTCCGCACAGGCTCCGCTGAACATTGCCAGCGATCCGGTACCCGATTCCATCGAGGGTTTCCCGACACCCGGCCAAGCGTTGCGCAACCTGTGGCCCGCCGGCGAAGCCGAAGCCCGGCGCCGTCTCGACACCTTCGCCGACGTGCAGATCGACTACTACAAAAGCGAGCGCGACTTCCCGGCCAAACCCGGCACCAGCCAGCTCTCGGCCTATCTCGCTGCGGGGGTGATCTCGCCGCGCCAATGCCTGCATGCCGCGCTGCAAAGCAATCAGGGCGAATTCGAAAGCGGCAAGGTCGGCGCGGTTACCTGGATCAATGAACTGCTCTGGCGCGAGTTCTACAAGCACATTCTGGTCGGCTACCCACGGGTTTCCCGGCATCGCGCGTTCCGCCCGGAGACCGAAGCCCTGGCCTGGCGCGAAGCGCCCCAGGAACTGGCGGCCTGGCAGGAAGCACGCACCGGTCTGCCGATCATCGACGCGGCCATGCGCCAATTGCTTGAAACCGGCTGGATGCACAACCGGCTGCGGATGGTGGTGGCGATGTTCCTGACCAAGAACCTGCTGATCGACTGGCGTGAAGGCGAGCGTTTTTTCATGCGCCACCTGATCGACGGCGATCTGGCGGCCAACAACGGCGGCTGGCAGTGGAGCGCATCGACCGGCACCGATGCGGCGCCGTATTTCCGGATTTTCAACCCGATCAGCCAGTCGGAAAAATTCGACAGCGAAGGCCTGTTCATCAAGCACTGGCTGCCTGAACTGGCCGGGCTGAACAAGAAAGAAGTGCACAACCCGGCGAGTGCCGGCGTGCTGTTCGGCGTGGCGGACTATCCGCCGCCGATCGTCAACCTGAGCACTTCACGGGAACGGGCACTGACCGCGTTCAAGAACCTGCCCTCCCGTACGTCTGTCGGAGAAGGCCATGAGTGAATTCCTGCGCCGTTTCGCCCGCCAGTTCGCGCAGTTGAACAAGGACAACCTGCACAGCCTGGACGCGCTCTACAGCGAGGACATTCATTTCACCGATCCACTGCACGAAGTACAGGGACTGACGCAATTGCGCGCCTACTTTAGCGAGCTGTACGCCAACGTCAGCGAGTTGCGGTTCGACTTCCATGGCTTCGACCAGATCGGCGACTGCGAAGGCTACCTGCGCTGGGTCATGAGCTACCGCCACCCGCGCCTGGCCGGCGGACGACTGATTCGCGTCACGGGCTGTTCGCACCTGCTCTGGCGTGACAAGGTTTATCGCCACCGGGATTACTTCGACGCCGGGGCGCTGCTTTACGAACATTTACCCATATTGGGCCGGGTAATCGCCTGGCTGAAAAGGAGACTGGGATGAGCCGTTCAACGCCACGCCGTTATTGGCTGACCGGTGCCAGCAGTGGCATCGGTGCAGCAATGGCTGAAGAAATTCTGAAAAGCGGTGCGCACCTGGCGGTCAGTTCCCGCCAGGTCGAACCGCTCAAAGAGCTGTCGCAACGCTACCCGGGCCAGGTACTGGTCGTGGCCGGGGACCTCACCAATAGCCAGACCGTACGGGAAATCGGTGAGCAGATCGCGCTGGACTGGGGGACGCTGGACAGCGTGATCCTCAACGCCGGCACCTGCGAATACGTCGATGCAAAACAGTTCGACGCTACGATCGTCGAACACGTGGTACGCACCAACCTGCTCGCCAGCAGCTATTGCATCGAAGCCGCCCTGCCTCTGCTGCGCAAAGGAACTGCGCCGCATCTGGTGGGCATGGCCAGCTCCGTCACCTACGTGCCGCTTCCCCGGGCCGAAGCGTACGGTGCGTCGAAAGCCGGGCTGCGTTATCTGTTCGAGTCATTGCGCATCGATCTGGCGGACGAAGGCATTGAAGTCACCATCATCAGCCCGGGCTTTGTCGAAACGCCACTGACCGCCAAAAACGACTTCCCGATGCCATTGAGCTGGCCTGCGGAAAAAGCCGCGAGTCACATTTTCGGCAGGCTCAAGGACCGGCCACTGGAGATTGCCTTTCCGGCACTGTTCATGGCGGCGCTCTGGCCGCTGTCGAAAATGCCCGCACAAGTACAACTGGCGATCGGCAAGCGCATGGTGCGCAGCACACCACCCTTGCGGGATCCGACGTGAACATCGCCATCGTCGGCAGCGGAATCGCAGGCCTGACCTGCGCCTACCTGCTCGGTCGCCGACATGACGTCACGGTGTTCGAGGCCGGCGCCTGGGTCGGCGGCCATACCCACACCGTACAAGTCACGGTGGAGGGTCGCGAATATGCCGTGGACACCGGGTTCATCGTGTTCAACGACTGGACCTACCCGAACTTCATACGCCTGCTCCGCCAATTGGGTGTGAGCAGCAAAGCCACCGAAATGAGTTTTTCGGTGACCGACCCCGATACCGGCCTGGAATACAACGGCAACAATCTCGACAGCCTCTTCGCTCAGCGCAGCAATCTGTTGTCGCCGGGGTTCTGGGGCATGCTGCGCGACATCCTGCGCTTCAACAAGGAAGCCCGGCGCGATCTCGCCGAACAGCGGATCGCCAGCGACACCACACTGGACGACTACCTCAAGGCCGGCGGCTACGGCGAGCGTTTCATCCTGCATTACATCGTGCCGATGGGCGCGGCGATCTGGTCGATGCCGATGGCCGAGATGCTGAATTTTCCGCTGCAGTTCTTTGTGCGTTTTTTCGAGAACCACGGCTTGTTGTCGGTCAGCAATCGTCCGCAATGGCGAGTGATCGAGGGTGGCTCCAGTGCCTACCTCGCACCGCTGACCGCGTCATTCAAAGAGCGGATCCGCGTGAACTGCCCGGTAAACCGGATCGAACGCAACGAACACGGCGTGGTTATCCACAGTCCCGTCGGCATCGAACACTTCGACAAAGTCGTGCTGGCCTGCCACAGCGATCAGGCATTGCGTCTGCTGGCCAACCCGAGCCATGCCGAACGGGAGGTTCTCGGAGCCCTGCCCTACGCCGACAATGAAGTAGTGCTGCACACCGACACCCGTCTGCTGCCGATGCGCAAGCGGGCCTGGGCCAGCTGGAACTATCGCCTCGGTGGAGCCGGCCATACCCAGGCCGCAGTGACCTACGACATGAATATCCTGCAAGGCATCCAGAGCGACACCACGTTCTGCGTCAGCCTCAATCAAAGCGCCGGGATCAGCCCGTCCAAAGTGCTTGCCCGTTTCACCTACGCCCATCCGCAATTCAGCCTCGCGGCAGTGGCGGCCCAACAGCGCTGGGCCGAACTTGACGGTGCGCAACACACCCATTATTGCGGCGCCTACTGGGCCAACGGTTTTCATGAAGACGGCGTGGTCAGCGCTTTACGCGTCGCCGCCGCGTTCGGAGAAAGCCTGTGAACAGCGCGCTCTACAGTGGCTGGATCGCCCACCGGCGCTTCGCCCCGCGTCGGCATGAGTTCCGCTACCGGATCGGACTTCTGTATCTCGACCTGGCCGAACAGGACGCTGTGCTGAACCTCTCGCCACTGTCCGGTGCGAGCCGCTTTGCCCCGTTCTCGTTTCGCGAGACCGACTACCTCAAGACGTTTACCGGTCGCGGTGTGCGACTGATCGATGCCGTGCGTCTGCAGGTCGGCGCGGCCCTCGGTCACGAGCCGCAGGGCTCGATCTGCCTACTGACCCAGCCCCGCAGTTGGGGCCTGGCGTTCAACCCGGTGAGTTTCTTTTATTGCCACGAAGCCGACGGGCAACTGGCGGCAATTCTCTGCGAAGTCAGCAACACGCCGTGGCGCGAGCGCTATCACTATGTGCTGCCGGCGCGGGCACCGACCAGCGTGCGCGACTTCCACCAGCACTTTGCCGTGGCCAAGGCGTTTCACGTGTCGCCGTTCCTGCCGCCGGACCTGGAATACCGCATGAGCTTCAGTCCCGCCGCGCAAACCCTCGGCGTGCACATGGCCGACTGGCAGGGCGAACGCAAACTGTTCGACGCCACGCTCAACCTGAAACGCGAACCTCTTGATCGACGCAACCTGCACCGGCATCTGTGGCGCTTTCCGTGGATGACCGCGAAAACCGCCCTCGCGATCTATTGGCAGGCCCTGCGTCTGCTGCTCAAGCGCACCCCGCTGTTTCCCCATCGGACGGCTGACGACAGCTTTCGAACCGCCACTGCGTCTCCCGAGGAGCACCGCCATGAAATCCTCTAGCGTTTCGGCCAGAGCCGCCATCCCGTTCAGTACCCACGGCATCACCGGCTCGCTGCTGCGTCGCGGTGTCCTGCGTCAGCTCGCACAGCTCAAGCATGGGCAACTGGTGGTGATCGAGGACGGCGAACGCCAGGTCTTCGGCACGCCGGGCAGTGCGTTGCTGGGCGAGATTCATGTCCTCGATTCGGCAGTGTGGGGCATGGTCGCGGGCAACGGCTCGATTGGCGCCGGGGAAGCGTTCATTCACGGCTACTGGAGTTCACCGGACCTTACCGCCGTGGTACGCGTCTTCGTCAGCAACCTTGAAGTGCTCGATGGCATGGAGGGCGGACTGGCGAAAATCGGCCGGCCGCTGGTGCGCGGGCTGCACTGGCTCAACCGCAACACGCGCAAGGGCTCGCAGAAAAACATCGCCGCCCACTACGACCTCGGCAACGATCTGTTCGAGCAGTTTCTCGACCCGACCATGATGTATTCGGCGGCGCAGTTCCTTCGCCCCGACGACAGCCTGGAACAGGCGCAACTGAACAAACTGGAGCGGATCTGCCAGAAACTCGCGCTCGAGCCTGGCGATCACTTGCTGGAGATCGGCACCGGCTGGGGCAGCATGGCGCTGTATGCCGCGCAGCACTATGGCTGCAAAGTCACCACGACCACCCTGTCCAAAGAGCAATACGCGTTCACCGCCCGGCGCATCGAAAGCCTCGGCCTGCAGGACCGGGTGACGCTGTTGCTCAAGGACTACCGCGACCTCACCGGTCAGTACGACAAACTGGTGTCGATCGAAATGATCGAAGCGGTCGGTCATCGCTTCCTGCCGACCTATTTCAAGCAATGTGCACACCTGCTCAAGAGCAACGGCCTGATGCTGCTGCAAGCGATCACCATTCGGGACCAGCGCTACGAGCAGGCGAAACGCGGTGTGGATTTCATTCAGCGTTACATTTTCCCCGGCGGCGCCCTGCCCTGCGTGCAGAAGATGCTCGAAATCGTCAGCCGTGACACCGACATGAACCTGCTGCACATGGAAGACTTCGGCCTGCACTACGCCCGTACCCTGCGCCTGTGGCACGAGAATTTTCGCCACGCCCACGGTCGTTTGAGCGAATTGGGCTACGACGATTATTTCCTGCGGCTGTGGGAGTTTTATCTGTGCTACTGCGAGGGCGGCTTCCTCGAACGCACCATCGGCACCGCGCAATTGCTGTTGGCCAAACCGGCGGCGATGCCGGCACCGCTGCTCGGACGCTTCGATGCTTGAGCGGATCGCCAACGCGGTTCTGTTCCAGATCGGCTGGCTGGCCTGCGTGCTCGGCGGCAACAGCCTGTGGCTGCTGGTGGCGCTGGCGGTATTGGTGATTCATCTGCGCTGGATCAGCAGTTGGGCGGCTGAGGGCCGACTGATTCTCGGCGTGGTGATTCTGGGCACCGCCGTGGACAGTGGCCTGCGCGGTCTCGGGGTCTTTGAATTCAAGGACCTGTCGCCGCTGATTCCGCTGTGGCTGATGCTGTTGTGGGCACTGCTGGCCACGACATTGCGCCATTGCCTGCAATGGAGCGCCCGGCCATGGTGGCTGGCGAGTGTGCTCGGGGCTGTCGGTGGCGCGTTATCGTACTGCGCCGGTGGACGACTGGCCGGGGTGCAGTTTCCCTATGGCGAGTTACCGACTTTGATCGGCATCGGCCTGTTGTGGGCGCTGCTGTTTCCGTTGTTGCACCTGTTGTCGAGACGTCTGGTGCAGTAATCGTCCGTCAGGGCTTTCACACGCGCGCGGGTCACTGCCGTACACTGCGCCCATGAAAACCATTCCCCTGCAGCCAATCGACGAGCCCGCCGTCACCTGTTCGACTTGCGCGGCCTGCTGCTGTCAGCTCGAAGTCATGCTGATCACCGACACTGGCGTACCCGAGCGTTATATCGATACCGATGAATGGGGTGGGGAAGTCATGCTGCGTCTGGACGACGGCTGGTGCGCGGCGCTGGATCGCGACACGATGATGTGCACCATCTACGAAAAACGCCCGCTGATCTGCCGCGAATTCGAAATGGGCGCGCCGGAATGCATCGAGGAACGCCTGGGGATTGCCACGGCGTACCGTTGAATACAAAAAAGGAGCGCCAGGCGCTCCTTTTTTCATGGGTGTTACAACGGCATCGTGTAGTGCAGCGAGTAGCTTTCTACCCCGTCGTTGTTGCTCGACATGCCGGCGTTGGAATAGTGGGTCGCACGGATCCCCACCTCGTGCCCGCCATGGAAGCGCAGACCGAAACCGATGCGGTCTTCGAACTGGAAGGCCTGGCCGATCTTGTTGCCTTCGTAGTCGGTGTTGGAGAACACCGCGGCGCCGATGCCGGCCTCGACATAGGGTTTGATCGACTCGCCGGAAAACTCGTAAACGAACACCGGCGAGAACGACAGGCTGTTGTTGCTGGAGCCCTTGTCGCCTTCCCAGTAGGTGTAGGCGCCGCTCCAGTAACCGGTCAGACGACCGACATCGCTTTGCAGCCAGCTCTTGTCCCAGTCGAAATTCATCCCCAGGCGATAGGTCATCGTTGAATCGCTGGTGGCCCCAACCCCGAATTCCACGCCAGCGGCCTGTGCAGTAAAACTTTGCCCCATCAGTGCGGCCGCAATCGCGGCCAAGCAGAATAGTCGCTTCACTTGAAACATCCTTTTCCTAACGGTCGTATGGTTTTTAGTGTGCTTGACGCTTATAGAAATCGGCGCTTGAACAGAAGTTCAGCTGATTTTTCAGTTATGACACAACTTTTTTACATCGCGAAGCTTTGCACATCGCCGGGCGTTTGTCCCAGCAGCGGCAGGATGTTTTTCAAGGATTGCGGATCGGCGCTGGTCCAGAATCTGGCGGGGCGATTCTGACCCTCGGCAAGCAGATCTCGCTCGGCCAGCAGGCGCTGAAGTTGCCGGGCCACGGCGGCGCCGGTGTCGATCAGGCTGATGTCGTCGGGGAGCATCGTCATGAGCAGCGGCTTGAGGAACGGGTAGTGGGTGCAGCCGAGAATGATCGTGTCGCAACCCGCGCCCAGCAGCGGTTCGACATAGCGGTGAAGCAGCTCGCGCAACTCGGCGCTGTGCAGGTCGCCGCTTTCGATCAGCTCCACCAGCCCCGGGCATGGCTGGGTGATGACCCGGATATCGGTGGCAAAACGGTCGAGCAAAGCCGCGAACTTCGCGCTCTGCAAGGTGCCGGTGGTGGCGAGGACGCCGACCACGCCGCTGCGAGTGGCGGCAGCGGCCGGTTTGACCGCCGGCTCCATGCCGACAATCGGCCAGTCGGGGAAATCGCGCCGCAGATCGGCAACGCCGGCCACGGTCGCGGTGTTGCAGGCAATCACCAGCGCCTTGGCACCCTGCTCGCGGAAAAAACCGGCCATCACGCTGCAACGCTGGCGGATGAACTCCGGGGTTTTCTCGCCATAAGGAATGTGGCCGCAATCGCCGAGGTACAGCAGCGATTCATGGGGCAGCAACTGCTGGATTTCCGCCAGCACCGACAGGCCACCGACGCCGGAATCGAATACGGCGATCGGCGCCTCACGCATGGTGCGAACCACAGACGCTGCATCCCGGATCCCGCTTGACCCGCAGCTCACGGAATCGCGAGCCCAGTGCATCGATCAACAGCAGGCGCCCCACCAGTGGCTCGCCGAAACCCGCCAGCAGCTTCAAGGCTTCCAGCGCTTGCAGGCTGCCGACCAGACCCACCAGCGGCCCGACCACGCCGGCTTCGCTGCAGGTCAGTTCGGCTTCGCTGCCGTGACCGTACAGGCAGTGATAGCACGGGCTCTCGGCACGACGCGGGTCGAATACCGACAGTTGTCCTTCGAGGCGGATCGCCGCGCCGCTGACCAGCGGTTTGCGCGCCGCCACACACGCGGCGTTGACCGCTTCGCGGGTGGAGAAATTGTCCGAGCAGTCGAGCACCAGATCCACCGCTGCCACGGCGGCGGCGAGGGAATCCTCGTCCAGTGCCTGACGATGGGGCACCAGTCGGATTTCAGGATTGATCGCGCTCAGGCGCTTGAGCGCCGAGTCGACCTTGGTCATGCCGACGCTGTCGGTGTCGTGGATGATCTGGCGTTGCAGGTTGGTCAGGTCGACCGTGTCGAAATCCGCCAGATGCAGCTCGCCGATGCCCGCCGCCGCCAGATACAAGGCCACCGGAGCGCCGAGACCGCCGAGGCCGACGATCAGCACGCGGCTGTCCTTGAGCTTCAACTGGCCATCGATGTCGATGTGTTGCAGGAGGATCTGCCGACTGTAGCGCAACAATTCCTGATCATTCAGCACGGCAGGCGCCCCAGGCTGATCCGTTGATGGCCGCCCAGATCGGTGCGGCTGTGGACTTCTTCGAAACCTTGCGTCAGCAACAGATCGCGCACGGCCTCGGCTTGATCATAGCCGTGTTCGAGCATCAGCCAGCCACCGGCCTCCAGATGTGCCGGCGACTGAGCGATGATCAGTCGTAGATCGTCGAGCCCGTCAATGCCGGCCACCAGGGCGCTTTCCGGCTCGAAACGCACATCGCCTTCGACCAGATGCGGATCGGCGGCGCGGATGTATGGCGGGTTGCTGATGATCAGCTCGAAACGCTTGCCTTCGAGAGCACTGAACCAGTGACTGCTGAGCACAGTGGCGTTGTTCAGGTGCAGACGCTGGCGGTTGCGTTCGGCCAGGGCCACGGCTTCCAGCACGCGATCCACGGCGGTGACGTTCCATGCCGGACGCTCGCTGGCCAGGGCCAGGGCAATCGCCCCGCTGCCGGTGCCGAGGTCGAGAACCTTGGCCGGAGTTGCCGGCAGCAATTCCAGTGCTGCTTCCACCAGCAGTTCGGTGTCCGGGCGCGGAATCAGCGTATGCGGCGCGACTTCCAGATCCAGCTTCCAGAAACCCTGCTGGCCGAGAATGTAGGCCACCGGCTCACCGCTGCGGCGGCGTTGCAGGTATTCGGTGAAGACCAGCACGGCTTCGCTGGGCACGATGCGTTCGGGCCAGGTGTGGAGAAAACTGCGGGACTTGCCCAGCGCCGCGGCGAGGAGCAGTTCGGCATCCAGGCGTGCGGTGGGCGAGTCCGGCAGTTCGGCGGCGCGCAACAGGCTGGCGATGATGGTCATTTATTCACCTATCGCTGCCAGTTGGTCGGCCTGGTATTCGGCCAGCAACGGTTCGATCACCGCTTCGACGCCACCGGCGAGGATCTCGTCGAGGGAATACAGGGTCAGGTTGACGCGGTGGTCGGTGACCCGGCCCTGGGCAAAGTTGTAGGTGCGGATCCGCTCGGAGCGGTCGCCGGAACCCACCAGCAATTTACGCTCGCTGGCGATGGCGTTGGCCGCTGCGGTGGTCTGCTGATCGTTGAGCTTGGCCGACAGCCAGGCCATCGCCCGCGCACGGTTCTTGTGCTGGGAACGTTCTTCCTGGCACTCGACCACGATGCCCGTCGGCAAGTGGGTGATACGGATCGCCGAGTCGGTCTTGTTGACGTGCTGACCACCGGCCCCGGAGGAACGGTAGGTGTCGACGCGCAAGTCCGCCGGGTTGATCTCGATCGCTTCCTGCTCGTCGGGCTCCGGCAACACGGCCACGGTGCAGGCCGAGGTGTGGATGCGGCCCTGGGATTCGGTGGCCGGCACGCGTTGTACGCGGTGCGCGCCGGACTCGAATTTCAGCTTACCGTAGACATTGTCGCCTTCGACCCGGGCGATGACTTCTTTATAGCCGCCGTGCTCGCCTTCGTTCTCCGAGAGGATTTCCACCCGCCAGCCGCGTTTCTCGGCATAGCGCGAGTACATGCGGAACAGGTCGCCGGAGAAGATCGCCGCCTCGTCGCCACCGGTGCCGGCGCGGATTTCGAGGAACACGTTGCGCCCGTCGTTGGGATCCTTGGGCAGCAGCATGCGCTGCAAGGTGGCTTCCAGCTCGATGAGTTGCTCTTTGGTTTCGCGGACTTCTTCCACGGCCATTTCGCGCATGTCCGGGTCGCCGTCCTTGAGCAGCGCCTGGGCGCCTTCCAGATCGGCCTGGGCCTTGAGCAGCTGTTTATAGGCTTCGACGACCGGCTCGACTTCGGCGTATTCCTTGGAATAGGCGCGGAATTTGGTCTGGTCGGAAATGACTTCGGCGTCGCCGAGCAGCGCCGTCAGTTCCTCGAAACGGTCCTGGAGGATGTCCAGCTTATTGAGCAGTGACGCTTTCATTGCGGTTTTTTATCCGAAAAGCTATCCGGTGAGCCCTCGAGGGCAAAGAGTTCCTGGGCCATGGCCAGCGCATCGAGGCGGCCTTCGGCAGAAAGCTTTTTCAACTGCACGCTCGGGGCGTGCAGGAGTTTATTGGTCAGGCCACGGGCCAGCTGGCCCAGCACGTCTTCGGCGTTGCCGCCATTGGCCAGCAGGCGCAGGGCCTTTTGCAGTTCTTCGTCGCGCAGGCGTTCGCTCTGTTGACGATAGGCCTTGAGCACGTCGACCGCAGCCAGCTCGCGCAGGCGCACCATGAAATCGTCGGCGCCGACCGAGACCATCTCTTCGGCGGCTTGCGCTGCGCCCTGACGGCTCTTGAGGTTTTCGGCGACCACTTCGTGCAGATCGTCGACGCTATAGAGGTAAACGTCGTCGAGTTCGCCGACTTCCGGTTCGATATCCCGGGGAACGGCGATGTCGACCATGAAGATCGGCTTGTGCTTGCGCAGCTTCAGGGCGCTTTCAACGGCGCCCTTGCCGAGGATCGGCAACTGACTGGCGGTGGAGCTGATGACGATGTCGCTGCGCACCAGTTCCGCCGGAATGTCCGACAGCAATACCGCGTGGGCGCCGAACTGTTCCGCCAGCAGGCTGGCGCGTTCCAGCGTGCGGTTGGCCACCACGATACGCTTGACCCCCAGATCATGCAGATGGCGGGCGACCAGGGTGATGGTCTCGCCGGCGCCGATCAGGAGGGCCTGGCTGCGTTGCAGGTCACTGAAAATCTGTTTGGCCAGGCTGACCGCGGCAAACGCCACGGACACCGGGTTTTCGCCAATGGCAGTATCGGTGCGCACTTGCTTGGCGGCGTTGAACGTTGCCTGGAACAAGCGCCCGAGCAGCGGCCCGATGGTGCCGGCCTCGCGGGCCACGGCGTAGGCCGATTTCATCTGGCCGAGGATCTGCGGTTCGCCCAGCACCAGCGAGTCGAGCCCGGAGGCGACGCGCATCATGTGACGAACTGCCGCATCATCTTCATGCACATAAGCACTCGCGCGCAGCTCATCGAGGCTTAAATGGTGATAGTCGGCCAGCCAGCGCAGCACGATATCGGCCGAAAGCTGATCCTGTTCTATATACAGTTCACTGCGATTGCAGGTGGAAAGGATCGCAGCTTCGCGGCTGTCGGTGAGTCGGCAGAGCTGCTGCAAGGCCTCCACCAGCTGCTCAGGGGTAAAGGCCACGCGCTCGCGGACGTCTACTGAAGCAGTCTTGTGGTTGATACCGAGTGCAAGGAAGGCCATTCAAGGTCGCTGATGGTGACGTGAAGCCGGCAATTGTCCTACTTCGTCAGATTCAGAACAACTACCGCTGACTATTGTCCCAATTGTCGGCCCCTATAATGGCCACAATCGAGACTCGGTTATGTTTGGCCGAAGGCTTGTGTCATGATGATCCGACCGCAGGTTAGTCGTCCTCTTCCTATATGAATAGATCTTCCGCGTTGCTCCTAGCTTTTGTCTTCCTCAGCGGCTGCCAGGCCTTGGCCCCCGTTTCGCACGATGGCGCCTCATCGGTCGAAGACACCACGCCAGCCCCTGAAAAGCCCAAGGTTTACAGCTCGTTCAGCCAGGAAACGGTGTTCAGCCTGCTGAGCGCCGAACTCGCCGGCCAGCGCAATCGCTTCGACATTGCCCTGGACAACTACGTGACCCAGGCCATCAACACCCAGGACCCGGGTGTTTCCGAGCGGGCGTTCCGTATCGCCGAGTACCTGGGCGCGGATCAACCGGCGCTGGATACCGCACTGATCTGGGCGAAAAACGCACCTGACGACCTCGAAGCGCAACGCGCCGCCGCCGTGCAACTGGCACGCGCCGGGCGTTATGACGACTCGATGGTCTACATGGAGAAAGTCCTGCAGGGCAAGGGCGACACCCATTTCGACTTCCTCGCGCTGTCGGCCGCCGACACCGATCAGGAAACCCGCAACGGTCTGATGAAAAGTTTCGACCGCCTGCTGCAGCGCCACCCGCACAACAATCAGCTGATTTTCGGCAAGGCCCTGCTGATGCAGCAGGACGGCGACACCAAAGGTGCGCTGACCCTGCTCGAAGACAATCCGCCGGACGACGGCGAAATCGCCCCGATCCTGCTGCGTGCCCGCCTGCTGCAAGGGCTGAACCGTGGCGACGAAGCCCTGCCCCTGCTGCAGAAGAACATCAAGAAGTACCCGGACGACAAGCGCCTGCGCCTGACTTACGCACGGATGCTGGTGGAACAGGACCGGATGGACGACGCCAAGGTCGAGTTCTCGACGCTGGTCCAGCAATACCCGGAAGACGACGAACTGCGTTACTCGCTGGCATTGGTCTGCCTGGAAGCCAAGGCCTGGGACGAGGCCAAGGGTTACCTGGAAGACCTGATCGCCCGGGAAAGCCACGTCGATTCCGCGCATCTGAACCTGGGGCGCATCGCCGAAGAACGCAACGACCCGCAAGGCGCACTGATCGAGTACGCCCAGGTCGGGCCGGGCAACGACTATCTGCCGGCGCAACTGCGTCAGGCCGACATTCTGATGAACAACGGCAAGACCGCCGAGGCCCAGAGCAAACTGGCCGCCGAACGTGATGCGCAACCGGATTACGCGATCCAGCTGTACCTGATCGAGGCCGAGACCCTGTCCGCCAACAATCAGGGCGACAAGGCCTGGAAAACCCTGCAGCAGGCGTTGCTGCAATACCCGGACGATCTGAATCTGCTCTACACCCGGGCCATGCAGGCGGAAAAACGCAATGACCTGGCACAGATGGAAAAAGACCTGCGCCTGATCATCAAGCGCGACCCGGACAACGCCATGGCGCTCAATGCCCTCGGCTACACCCTGTCCGATCGCACCACCCGCTACGCCGAAGCCAAGGCTTTGATCGAGCAGGCACACCAGATCAATCCGGAAGACCCGGCGGTACTCGACAGCCTCGGCTGGGTGAATTTCCGCATGGGCAACCTGGATGACGCCGAGAAGTATCTGCGTCAGGCGCTGGAGCGTTTCCCCGATCACGAAGTCGCCGCTCACCTGGGCGAAGTCCTGTGGACCAAGGGTAACCAGCGCGAAGCCAAACAAATCTGGGGCAAATTCCTCAAGGACCAGCCCGATAGCACCATCCTGCGCAGCACCATCAAGCGCCTGACCGGATCCGAGACTCTTTAACCCATGTTTTTGCGCCACGTCATCGTTTTCAGCTTCATCGCCCTCCTCGCCGGTTGCGCGGGTTTTGGCGCCCGCGAATCCGTCGAGGGCCACGGCAGCCCGGCACAATGGGCCGCGAACAAACAGCAACTGACCGGCCTCGACGGCTGGCAGATCGACGGCAAGATCGGCATCCGCGCCCCGAAAGACTCGGGCAGCGGCACGCTGTTCTGGCTGCAGCGCCAGGATTATTACGACATCCGCCTGTCCGGCCCGCTGGGTCGCGGCGCGGCGCGATTGACCGGTCGCCCGGGCAAGGTTTCGCTGGAAGTCGCCAACCAGGGCCGCTATGACGCGCAATCCCCGGAAGTCCTGCTGGAAGAACAACTCGGCTGGAAACTGCCGGTATCGAATCTGTCCTGGTGGGTTCGAGGCCTGCCGGCTCCGGCCAGCAAGAGCCGCCTGACCCTCGATGCCGACAGTCGCCTGGCCAATCTGGAACAGGACGGCTGGCAGGTCGAGTACCTCGGTTATGCCGAACAGAATGGTTATTGGCTCCCCGAGCGGATCAAACTGCACGGCACCGATCTGGACGTGACCCTGGTCATCAAGACCTGGCAACCGCGTAAATTGGGGCAATAAGCATGACCGCTCCACGCCTGACGCTGCCTTCTCCGGCCAAACTCAACCTGATGCTGCACATTCTCGGTCGTCGTGAAGACGGCTATCACGAGTTGCAGACGATTTTTCAGTTCCTCGACTACGGCGACGAAATCAACTTCGCCGTCCGCGACGATGGCGTGATTCGCCTGCACACCGAATTCGACGGCGTGCCTCACGACAGCAATCTGATCGTGCGTGCGGCGAAAAAACTGCAAGAGCAATCCGGTTGCTCGCTGGGCATCGACATCTGGATCGACAAGATCCTGCCGATGGGCGGCGGCATCGGTGGCGGCAGCTCGAATGCGGCGACCACCCTGCTCGGACTCAATCATCTTTGGCAACTGGGCTGGGATGAAGATCGGCTGGCAACACTGGGCCTGAGCCTGGGCGCCGACGTGCCGGTGTTCGTCCGTGGCCACGCGGCTTTCGCCGAAGGTGTCGGCGAGAAACTGACCCCGGTCGAGCCCGCCGAACCGTGGTATGTCGTGCTCGTACCGCAAGTCTCTGTTAGTACGGCAGAAATTTTTTCAGATCCATTGTTGACACGTAACACGCCGCCCATTAAAGTGCGCCCCGTTCCCGAGGGAAACAGTCGAAATGACTGCTTGCCGGTGGTAGCAAGGCGTTATCCAGAAGTACGTAACGCATTGAATTTGCTAGGTAATTTTACCGAAGCAAAACTCACCGGAACTGGAAGTTGTGTGTTTGGGGGCTTCCCAAGCAAAGCTGAAGCTGATAAAGTCTCGGCCCTTCTGACAGAGACCCTTACAGGGTTTGTAGCAAAAGGAAGCAACGTTTCGATGTTGCATCGCAAGCTGCAAAGTCTGCTCTAAAGGAACCAAGTGCCCGGCACTTGCAAGCAACAGATACAGGGGCGTCGCCAAGCGGTAAGGCAGCAGGTTTTGATCCTGCCATGCGTTGGTTCGAATCCAGCCGCCCCTGCCATTTTCTATACTCATCCAGGTTACCCTCAGCCTCTAGGTACTGCGCGTGTCCAAGATGATGGTCTTTACGGGGAACGCTAACCCCGATCTGGCTCGGCGTGTCGTACGTCAGCTGCATATCCCTCTCGGTGACATCTCTGTCGGTAAATTCTCCGACGGCGAAATTACAGCCGAGATCAATGAAAACGTTCGCGGTAAAGACGTTTTCATTATTCAGCCGACTTGCGCTCCGACCAACGATAACCTGATGGAACTGGTAGTGATGGCTGATGCCTTCCGCCGCTCCTCGGCTACTCGTATCACTGCTGTTATTCCTTATTTTGGTTATGCCCGTCAGGATCGCCGTCCGCGTTCCGCACGTGTGGCTATCAGCGCGAAAGTCGTCGCTGACATGCTCACCGTAGTCGGCATCGACCGTGTTCTCACGGTTGATCTGCATGCTGACCAGATTCAGGGTTTCTTCGATATTCCGGTAGATAACATCTACGGCTCCCCGGTTCTGGTGGATGACATCGAAGATCAGCGCTTCGAGAACCTGATGATCGTGTCCCCGGACATTGGTGGCGTCGTGCGTGCACGTGCCGTTGCCAAGTCGCTGGGCGTGGATCTCGGGATCATCGACAAACGCCGTGAGAAAGCCAATCACTCTGAAGTGATGCATATCATCGGTGATGTCGAAGGGCGTACCTGCATCCTGGTCGATGACATGGTCGATACCGCCGGCACTCTGTGCCACGCGGCCAAGGCCCTGAAAGAGCATGGCGCAGCCAAGGTCTTTGCCTACTGCACACACCCTGTGCTGTCGGGTCGGGCCATCGAGAATATCGAAAATTCCGTGCTGGACGAGCTGGTGGTCACTAACACCATCCCGCTGTCCGCAGCAGCACAAGCCTGTGCACGTATCCGTCAACTGGATATCGCACCGGTTGTTGCCGAAGCGGTTCGCCGCATCAGCAATGAAGAATCGATCAGCGCGATGTTCCGCTAAGGGCCCTGCCCTTCTCGAAATGTCTCGTTGACGAAAAGCGCCCCGCCCCAACACTCATGTTGGGGCGGGGCTTTTTTGCCCATGCCGCTTTGACGTCGGTCGCAGACGTCGCCCGGACATGGCTATTTTGGAGATACAAAATGACTGATTTCATCCTGAACGCCGAAGCGCGTACCGACCTGGGGAAAGGTGCGAGCCGCCGCCTGCGTCGTCTCGCCAGCCAGGTTCCTGCCGTTGTATACGGTGGTGACAAGGCTCCTGAGTCCATCATGATGCTGGCTAAAGAAGTAGCCAAGCTGTTCGAAGACGAGGCTGCTTTCAGCCACGTCATCCAACTGAACATCGGCGGCGTCAAGCAAGACGTGGTTGTTAAAGCCATGCAGCGTCACCCGGCCAAGCAGTTCATCATGCACGCCGACTTCGTACGCGTTGTTGCCGGCAAGAAACTGACTGCCGTTGTTCCAGTGCACTTCATCAACGAAGAAGCTCCGGTCAAGAAAGGCGGCGAGATCTCGCACGTTGTTGCAGAAATCGAAGTTTCCTGCGAAGCCAAAGACCTGCCTGAGTTCATCGAAGTCGACCTGGCCAAAGCCGAAATCGGCACCATCATTCACCTGTCGGACCTGAAAGCTCCTAAAGGTGTTGAGTTCGTTGCTCTGGCACACGGCGATGACAAGGCTGTTGCCAACGTCCACGCTCCACGTGTTGCTCCAGAAGCTGCCGAAGGCGCTGCAGAGTAATCACTCTGTAAAGCCGGAGTGAACAGGTAACATCGCGGACTGGAACGTAGCGAGAAAGCGGGCGGGAACGCGGAGTTTACATCCATGGTAAATGAGCATTTTTCGTCCACTTTCGCCGCCTTCCCCGATCGCGGCGATGTTATCCACCACTCCAAGGAAGGGCCCCTATCGTGACTGCCATCAAACTGATCGTTGGCCTGGGAAATCCAGGTGCCGAATACGAACAGACCCGGCATAACGCAGGGGCCCTTTTTGTTGAGCGTATCGCCCACGCACAGAACGTGAATCTCGTGGCCGATCGCAAGTATTTCGGCCTGACCGGGCGTTTTTCGCATCAGGGTCAGGACGTTCGTCTGCTGATTCCCACCACCTACATGAACCGCAGCGGCCAGGCCGTGGCGGCACTCGCCGGTTTCTTCCGCATCAAGCCCGAAGAGATCCTGGTGGCACACGACGAACTCGATCTGCCTCCGGGCGTCGCCAAGCTCAAGGTTGGCGGCGGCCATGGCGGTCACAACGGGTTGCGCGACATCATTGCGCAATTGGGCAATCAGAATACGTTCCACCGCCTGCGGCTTGGCATCGGCCACCCGGGCGTCGCCAGTATGGTTTCAAATTTCGTCCTGGGTCGTGCGCCACGCGCCGAACAGGAAAAACTCGATGCCAGCATCGACTTTGCCCTCGGCGTGCTGCCGGATATCCTCGCCGGTGAATGGAACCGCGCGATGAAAAACCTGCACAGCCAGAAGGCCTGACTCTAATCCGAGGGGAAACACCATGGGATTCAATTGCGGCATCGTCGGCCTGCCTAACGTCGGCAAGTCCACCCTGTTCAACGCCCTGACCAAATCCGGGATCGCGGCCGAGAACTTCCCCTTCTGCACCATCGAGCCGAACAGTGGCATCGTGCCGATGCCGGATCCACGCCTGAACGCTCTGGCGGAAATCGTCAATCCGAAGCGCATACTGCCGACCACCATGGAATTCGTCGACATCGCAGGCCTGGTGGCTGGCGCGTCGAAAGGTGAAGGCCTGGGCAACAAGTTCCTGGCCAACATCCGCGAAACCGACGCGATCGCTCACGTCGTGCGCTGCTTCGAAGACGAAAACGTGATCCACGTTTCCAACAGTGTCGACCCGAAGCGCGACATCGAAATCATCGACCTGGAACTGATCTTCGCCGACCTCGACAGCTGCGAGAAGCAACTGCAGAAAGTCGCGCGCAACGCCAAGGGCGGTGACAAGGACGCAGTGGCCCAGAAGGCCCTGCTGGAACAATTGATCCCGCACTTCACCGAAGGCAAGCCTGCGCGCAGCCTGATGAAGAACATGAGCGCCGACGAGAAGGCAATCATCAAGGGCTTCCACCTGCTGACCACCAAGCCGGTCATGTACATCGCCAACGTCGCTGAAGACGGTTTCGAGAACAACCCGCACCTGGACGTGGTCAAGGCCATCGCCGAAGAAGAAGGCGCCATGGTCGTTCCGGTCTGCAACAAGATCGAAGCGGAAATCGCCGAGCTGGACGACGGTGAAGAGAAAGACATGTTCCTCGAGGCCCTGGGCCTGGAAGAGCCTGGCCTGAACCGCGTGATCCGCGCCGGCTACGAAATGCTGCACCTGCAGACCTACTTCACCGCCGGTGTCGAAGAAGTCCGCGCCTGGACCGTCCGCGTCGGTGCCACCGCACCACAAGCCGCCGGCGTGATCCACACCGACTTCGAGAAAGGCTTCATCCGCGCCGAAGTGATCGCCTACAACGACTTCATCCAGTACAAGGGCGAAGCGGGCACCAAGGAAGCCGGTAAATGGCGTCTGGAAGGCAAGGATTACATCGTTAAAGATGGCGACGTGATGCACTTCCGCTTCAACGTGTAAAAGCTGCACCCAAAAAAAGCCGCGTTCGATACGCGGCTTTTTTGTGCCTGAAATTCAGCCCGTCAGGCCTTTTTGGTTCTCGGCAGGAAAATCGCCAGCACCCCGAACAACGGCAGGAACGAGCACAGGAAGTACACGTACTCGATGCCGTGAATGTCCGCCAGATGCCCGAGCAACGCCGCGCCAATCCCGCCAAAGCCGAACATCAGCCCGAAGAACACCCCGGCAATCATCCCGACATTGCCCGGCACCAGCTCCTGCGCGTACACCACGATGGCCGAGAACGCCGACGCCAGAATGAAGCCGATCACCACGCTCAGGACAGTGGTCCAGAACAGATCAACATGGGGCATGAGCAGCGTGAATGGCGCAACGCCAAGAATCGAAAACCAGATCACAGCCTTACGGCCGATCTTGTCACCAATTGGCCCACCGAAGAATGTGCCCGCCGCCACCGCGCCGAGGAACAGAAACAGATGCAGTTGCGAACTGGCCACCGACAGGTCGAACTTTTCGATCAGGTAGAACGTGAAGTAACTGGTCAGGCTGGCCATGTAGAAATACTTGGAGAACACCAGCAACCCGAGCACCACCAATGCACTGACCACCCTGCCCTTCGACAGTCCATGAGTGGCAGCCTGGCCGGCCTTGAGCTTGAACAGGTTCAGGTGATGGGCGTACCAGCGACTGATGCGGTACAGCACGAACAGCGCAAACACTGCGAACAGCCCGAACCACGCCACGTTGCCCTGTCCGAAGGGAATGATGATCGCTGCCGCCAGTAACGGGCCGAATGCCGAACCGGCGTTACCACCGACCTGGAAGGTCGATTGCGCCAGACCGAAACGCCCGCCGGAGGCCAACCGTGCGATACGAGAAGCTTCGGGGTGAAAGGTCGAGGAGCCGATACCGATCAGCGCCGCCGCCAGCAGAATCAGCGGGAAACTGCCGACCATCGACATCATCACAATACCGATCAGCGTACACACGGAACCGGCCGGCAACAGCCACGGTTTCGGATGCCGGTCAGTGTGATAACCGACCCACGGCTGCAACAGCGACGCGGTCAATTGGAAGGTCAGGGTAATCAGGCCGACCTGAGTGAAGCTCAAGCCGTAGTTGGCCTTGAGCATCGGATAGATCGACGGCAGCACTGACTGGATCAGGTCGTTGATCAAATGCGCCAGCGCCACCGCGCCGATGATGCGCATCACCAGTGGACTGCTTTGGGGAGGAGCGGACGCCGACGCAGCGGCGGTCTGAACGTTGCTGATAGCCATGGGAGTTTCCGTACAGCAGATGGGTGCACGCAGGCAGGTGCATCAATGTGCCATTTTTCGGTGCGCCAGCGCCATCCCCTTAGCCAGCTAACGAACTATTCATTCATCGCAGTAAAAGTGATAGCGCAAAGCCATGGTCTGATTCTTGCCTTGCTTCTTCGCTTGAACGCGGCCCCCTTACAAAGGGGATCGAGAATGGGAAGTTCTGCTACAGAGTCTGCCTACAGAGCGGGCGAGAGTGGACTTTCGAAGCCTTTTAGCAGGGCACGGATCGCGCTCGCAAAGAGCGCGGCGCACGCCGATGGTGCGTGGTGTCCAGAGGAGTCATGGGGCATGCAGGCTTTCTTGTTACCGGGGATCAAATTGCTGGGGCGGTTTGGCTTCGCGCGTAAATTCCAGTTGTTGTTTCTGCTGTTCATCCTGCCGTTGGCCGGCAGCCTGTTGATGATCGGCCAGGACTATCGCGTCAAGCTCAACCTGATTTCCGGCGAACGTGCCGGCGTGCGCCAGTTGCTCGCCCTCGATGCGCTCGACAACCTGCTAGCCGCTCAACGCGACCGCGCAGCTCGCTGGCGTGCCACGGAAACCAACCGCCAACCGACGCCCGCCACCCTCGCGGCCATGGCTGCATTCGATGCCGTCCAGCCTGCCGTCGCTCAGGCTACAGTGGATCTGGGCAATGCCTTGCAAACCGAAGCTGCAGAAGGTGAAACCCTGGCCCGCTTCCAGGCCCTGCAAACCGCCCTCGGCGGTCTGGACTCCAAGAGCCTGGCCGGCGTCGGCTGGTGGCCGGACGGTTACGATCGTTTCACCAACGCCCTCAGCGCCCTGCAAGCATTGCGTGAGCAGATTGCGATGGACAATCGGCTGATCCTCGCGCCGTGGCTGGAAACCTATCTGCTGACGCAGATTTCCACTCAACATGCACCGGACCTGATCGAACGGGTCGGCCGACTTGCAGCCGTGGGCCAGGCGTCTGTGGTTTCCGGTCAATTCACCCTGCAAAGTCGCCTTCAATTGCGGGACCTGCGCAGCCGCATCGGTGATGCCCGGGAGCAGCTTGTTAAAACAGCGAGCCTTCTGGAAGCGCGGCTGCCGAACGATCTGCAAGGCTGGGCCGGGCAGTATCACGACAGCCTCAAACAGCTGGATGCCGGTTTGAAGGTGCTGGATGACGGCGTGTTCGGCGGCAGCATCAATCTCAAACCGGAAGACTTCGAACGCAGCCTCGATGCCCTGCTCGGCAATCTCGCCACGCTGCGTCAGCAATCACTGGTGGCACTGGATCAGCGACTGGACGATTACCACGGTTCGGCGATCCGTCAGTTCATCGTGGTCGCGGCGGTGTTCGGTTGCCTGTTGCTCGCGGCGCTGTACCTGTTCGTCTGCCTGCAAGCCTCGATCCGTCGCAGCGCCAGCGGCATCACGGTACTCGCCGAAGCGTTGCGCGACGGTAATCTGAGCCTGCAGGTGCCTGTCGTGGGTCGCGATGAACTGGCCTCGATCAGCACCGCGCTCAACGTGGCCGTGGTGCAATTGCGCACCAGTTTGCTGGGTGTCGATCACGAGACTTCACAACTGAGCCACGCGGTGCGCAGCCTCAACGATCACTCCAGCGGCGCCCTCAGCGAAGTCGAAGCCCAGCAATTGCAGATCAGCCAAATCGCTGCCGCCGCCACGCAACTGGCGGCCACGTCCCAGGGTGTGGCGCAGAGCTGCGAACAGGCCTCCGGCAGCGCCCAGCAGACCCGGCGCATCGCCACCGACAGCAGCCGCGACAGTCAACGCACCACGGCGAGCATTCAACAGCTCAATCAGCGCCTGAACGAAACGGCGGCAGCGCTGGGCCGGGTCAGCGAGCAAGGGCAGCAGATTCAACTGGTGGTCGACACCATTCGCGGCGTCGCCGAGCAGACCAATCTGCTGGCGCTGAACGCCGCCATCGAAGCCGCTCGCGCCGGTGAACAGGGTCGCGGTTTTGCCGTGGTGGCCGACGAGGTGCGCAGCCTCTCGCAGCGTACGCAATCGTCCACCGCGCAGATTGCCGGTACGGTCGACAGTCTGCGCAACACGGTCAATGAAGCGGTTAGCCTGATGGAGGCGGCCTGCGGCCAGGCGCAATCGGATGCCGAAGCCGTCACCGGGCTCGGAGAACGTCTGGGGGAAATTGCCAGCGCCGTGCAGAGTGTCACCGACACCCTCGCCCAGATCGCCACGGCGGTGGAAGAACAGGCGAGCACCGCCGATGAGGTCAGCGGCAATATCCAGCAGGTCGATCAGGCAGCGGTTCGCCTGCTCGACGGCGCACGGGCAGTCAACCTGGCGGCAGACACCTTGAGCCAGGGCAGCAAGGCCTTGAGCGACAACACCGCGCGCTTCCGGCTCAGTTGATCAACGCTTCGGGGAAGTCCTTTTCCAGTTCGGACTTGAGCCATTGAATGAACCACGCCGCATCCGCCGACAGCTCGGCGGACGGCGTCAGCACCCGATAGCTTTCCAGCTTCACCTGAGCATCCACCGCGCGCACCAGTTTGCCGGACCTGAGCTCTTCGCGGACCAGCACCTCATTGGCCAACGCGATGCCCTGCCCGCTCTCGGCCACCGATAACGCGTGATCGTTGTTGACGTAGAGCATGTCGGAATTGAGGTGAATATCGAGGTCATGGGCGGCGAACCACAGGTTCCACCACTCGCCGTCATCGACGTGGATCAACTCGTGCCGGACCAGATCGGCCGGGCCGCCGAGCGGCTCGATGCTTGCCAGGTATTGCGGGGTGCAGATCGGAAACACACGGGGGCAGATCAACGCTTCACGGGAGTCCGCGTACTGCCCGTCGAGGCCATAGACGATGCCGAGATCGGCGCTTTTGCCATCCACTTCGGTGAAGGTCGAGTTCGGTTCGATGGCAAACTTCAACCCCGGGCGCAGGTGACGCATGGCCTCGATGCGCGGCATCAGCCAGCGCTTGGCAAAACCCGGCACCACCATGATCCGCAGCCAGCGCTCGGCCTCTTTGGGGCGTGCCTCCTTGCCCGCCTCGATGATCAACTGCAGGGCGGTCGCGATCTTGCGGTGGTACTTCTCACCGGCCGGCGTCAGATTGACGCCGCGTGACGTGCGTTCGAACAGCTGAATGCCCAGCCAGTCCTCCAGCAGCTTCACATGCCGGCCAATCGCCGGCTGAGTCACGTGCAAGGCTTTCGACGCCTCGACATAGCTGCCCAGGCGGGCAGCGGCATCGAACGCACGCACTGCATTGAGTGGCGGCAAACGGTGGTCGGGCATGTTCCTGGCACCTGTCGGTATTAAATTAACTAACACCTGCCATGTTTAAATTGAAGTTTCGCCCCGCGCAACCCCTCGCCGATAATCGAGCCACAGCAGAACAACAAAACAGCTGGTTTCACCCCGTACGCAATCTCGATCCTGCCCAGAAAAATAATATCCATGGCCCGACAGATTCGCTGACCAACAGCGCAATCGCAGGCGATGGGGGAATCGGAGGTAACGCATGAATGCCCTGCATTCGCTGCAAACGCTGGCGGTGTCGATCCGCTCGGTGCGCAAGGTCTACGGCGATCCGTCCACCGGTCCGGTGGCGTTGAAAAATATCGATCTGGATATCCGCGACAACGAATTCTTCACCCTTCTCGGGCCCTCCGGCTGCGGCAAGACCACGCTGCTGCGGATGATTGCCGGGTTCGAATTTCCGACCCAGGGCGAGATCCTGCTCTACGGCGAAAACATCGCCGAGCGCCCGCCGTTTCAGCGCCCGGTCAACACGGTGTTCCAGCACTACGCCCTGTTCCCGCACATGACCATCGCCGAAAACCTGGCCTTCGGCCTTGAATCGCACCCGATGGGCAAGGTCCTGAACAAGGCACAGATCGCCGAGCGCGTCCGCGAGATGCTTGCCCTGGTGCAGATGGAGCGCTTCGCCAATCGCAAACCGGCGCAACTCTCCGGTGGCCAGCAGCAGCGCGTCGCCCTCGCCCGCGCTCTGGCACCGCATCCTAAAGTCCTGTTACTCGACGAGCCGCTGTCGGCACTTGATCTCAAGCTGCGCCAGGCCATGCGCGAAGAGCTGAAAACCATCCAGGCCAGAACCGGTATCACCTTCATCTTCGTCACCCATGACCAGGAAGAAGCGCTGACCATGTCCGACCGCATCGCCGTGCTGTCCGAAGGCGAAGTGCAGCAAGTCGGTCGCCCGGAAGACATCTACGAACGGCCGCGCAATCGCTTCGTGGCCGATTTCATCGGCGAAACCAACTTCATTCAGGCCAGCGTCACTCGGGTCGAGGACGGCATGGCGTGGTTCGCCGGGCCGGCCGGTCATCCGCTGCCGGCGCAACCGTGCAACGACGTGCAACCGGGTGCCAGCGTGACCCTGTCGGTTCGCCCCGAGCGCCTGCACCTGGTGCCTGCCAACACTGAGGCGGCTTTGCCGTGCCGGGTCGAAGCGCAGATTTATCTGGGCACCGACCTGCAATACCAGGTCAGCCTCGGCGACGGTTCGCGCCTCACCGTGCGCACACCCAACTGCGTCGATCAGAGCCTGCGTTTTGCCGTGGGCAGTCAGGCCGGTCTGCTGTTCGACCGGGGAAGCGCCAGCGTCCTGCACGATTGAGTCCGAGGAGTTGCCATGCACGCCTTACCGATAACCAACACGCTTGAACGCCGACGGGCGTTCCAGAGCTTTCTCGGTGTCAGCCCGGCGCTGATCGCCATCGCCCTGTTTCTGGTGGTGCCGATCCTGATCGTCATCGGTTATTCGCTGATGGAAGCCAACCCCTACGGCGGGGTCAACAAGGTGTTCAGCAGCGACGCCTACACCTCACTGCTGTTCGAACGGCAAATGGACGACAGCCTGGCCTTCGCTGACTCCTACCTGATCATCGCCCTGCGCTCGGTCGGAATTGCCGGCCTGACCACCGTCATCACGCTGCTGATCGGTTTTCCGGTGGCGGTGTGGCTGGCCATGCAACCGGCGCATCGGCGCGGTCTGTTGATCTTCCTGATCACTGTGCCGTTCTGGGCCAACCTGCTGATCCGCACTTACGCGTGGATTCTGCTGCTGCGTAACACCGGGGTGATCAATAACAGTCTGATGGGCCTGGGCGTTATCCATGAGCCGCTGCAGTTGCTGTACACCGACGGCGCCGTGCTGCTGGGGCTGGTTTATACCTATGCGCCCTTCGTAGTTCTGCCGATCTACGCCACACTGGAAAAGATGGATATCCGTCTGCTCGAGGCCGCTCAGGACCTGTATGCCGGGCGCCTGCGCACCTTGCGCAAAGTGGTGCTGCCGATCGCCAGACCGGGAATTCTCGCCGGTGCCATTCTCACCTTCGTACCGTGCCTGGGCGCGATGATCGCCCCGGAACTGCTCGGCGGCGGCACGCGGATGATGCTCGGTAACCTGATCTTCCGGCAGTTCAGCGATGCCCGTAACTGGCCGTTCGGCGCGGCGTTGTCGCTGGTGCTGATGGCGGCGGTGATGCTGGTGCTGACGGTCTATGCCCTGCGCGCCGAACGCCAGCGCATCGCCAATGGAGGTGCGTGATGATCGGTCTGTTCAAACGCAAGGGACTGGGCGTCCAGGATTTCCCCGGATTCGGCGGTTTCAGTTTCCTGTTCTACCTGTACCTCTACGCGCCGATCGTGGTGCTGGTGGTGTTCTCGTTCAACGCCAACCAGTCGGCCACGGTATGGACCGGCTTCAGTCTCGACTGGTATCGCGCCGCGTTCGCCAATCAGGCGCTGCGCCAGGCGGCCGGCAACAGTCTGCTGATTGCGGTGTGCGCCAGCATGGTCGCCACGGCGATTGCCACCCTCGCGGCCCTCGGCACCTCGCGGGGTGCGAAGTTCAAGGGCCTGCAACTGTCGATGGGCGCGATCATGCTGCCGCTGGTTCTGCCGGAAATCGTCGTCGGCGTCGCCACGCTCGCACTGTTTTCCACCATCGGCCTGTCGCTCGGCTACGGCAATCTGATCATCGCCCATACGGTGTTCTGCATTCCGTTTGCCTACCTGCCGATCCGGGCACGCCTGAACGACATGGACCTGTCGCTGGAACAAGCCTCGGCCGACCTGTATGCCGGGCCGTGGCGGACCTTTCGCAAGGTCACCCTGCCGTTGCTGATGCCGGGAATTTTCTCCGGGCTGATGCTGGCCTTCATCGTCTCGCTGGATAACTTCGTGATCTCGATGATGGTTTCCCAGGCCGGCACCACGACCCTGCCGATCTTCATCTTCGGCCTGTTGCGCATGGGCGTGACACCCGACGTCAACGCCGTGTCGACCCTGATCCTGGGCGTCTCGGTGCTGTTTGTCAGCCTCTCTTACCTGCTGGGCAAAAAGAACGCCTGAACCTTCCAAGAACCGTGGGGAAATAGCATGAGCAAGTGGATAAAAAGCGTCGGTACTTCGTTGTTTCTGACTGTGCCGCTGGTCATGGCCGGGGGTGTTCAGGCCGCTGAAAAACTCAACGTGGTGAGCTGGAGCGGTTACTTTTCACCGGAGATTCTCGCCAAGTTCCAGAAGCAGACCGGCATCGAAGTCACCGTCGACTCCTACGATTCCAACGAGACGCTGCTGGCCAAACTGAAGCAGGGCGGCGCCGGTTACGACGTGGCGATTCCCTCGCATCAGTTCATTCCGATCCTGATCAAGGAAAACCTGCTGGAGCGCTTCGATCCGGTCAAGGAGCCCTACTACGCCAGCGTGGTCGACAACCTGAAGAAACCGAGCTGGGACCCGGAAGGCGCCTATTCGGTGCCGTTCATCTGGGGCACCACCAGCGTGGTGCTCGACAGTGGCCGCTACAAAGGCCCGGCCGACAGTTACAAGGTGCTTTATGAGCCGCCGGCCGAGTTGCAGGGGCGGATCAACATGTTCGATTCGGTCAGCGATATGGTCGACATGGCCAGCCTGTACCTGAACATTCCGCTGTGCAGCGAGGACCCGAAACAGATGCAGCAAATCCTCACGCTGCTCAAGGCGCAGAAGCCATTCGTCAAAACCTACAGCTCCAAGGCCGGCTCGATCCGCGAGAACCTCGCCTCGGGCGAAATCGACATGTCGATGTTCTGGGGCGGTTCGTCCATGCGCGCCCGCGAGATGAAACCGAGCCTGAAATACCTGTACCCGAAAGAAGGGGTGCTGGCCTGGGTCGACAACATGGTCATCCCCGCCGGCAGCAAAAACCCGGCAAATGCCAAGGCGTTCATCGCGTTTCTCAGCCAGCCGGAAAACTCGGCGATGACCCAGAACTTCCTCAAGCATCAGAGCCCGATCAAAGGCGTCGAACCGTTCCTCGATGCGAACCTCAAGGATGCACCGGAACTGCATATTCCCGAGGGCACCCACGTGGTGTTCAGCAAGACCTGCGGTGAAGGCGCGATCCGTCTGGCCGATCGTCTGTGGACCAACCTGATGCGTTGATTTCTACCGCCCCGGCACGAGGCCGGGGCGTTTTTCCAGCCGTCTGAAGGGCGCCGTCGTCATGAACTCCAATAACATCAGCGAACTGGTCCAGTTGCCGGCCATCGAGCTCGCCGAACGCATCCGCCTGCGCCAGATTTCCTGCCGCGAAGTGATGCAGACCTATCTTGTCCACATCGAACGGTTCAACCCGTCAGTCAACGCACTGATCAGTCTGCAGGCGCCGGAAGATCTGCTGGCCCAGGCCGACACACGGGACGCCGAACTGAGCCGGGGCCAATACCGGGGCTGGATGCACGGCCTGCCCCACGCCATCAAGGATCTGTCGCTGACCTGCGGCATCCGAACCACGCTGGGCTCGCCGCTGTTCAAAAACTACATACCCGAGCGTGACGGCATCATGGTCGAGCGGATCAAGGCTGCCGGCGCGATCATCATCGGCAAGACCAACACCCCGGAATTCGGCCTCGGTTCGCAGAGCTACAACCCGTTGTTCGGGGCCACCGGCTGCGCCTTTGACCCAAGCAAAACCGCAGGCGGCAGCAGTGGCGGCGCGGCGGCGGCGCTGGCGATGCATCTGGTGCCGGTGGCCGATGGCAGCGACATGATGGGCTCGCTGCGCAACCCGGCAGCGTTCAATAACATCTTCGGCTTCCGCCCGTCTCAGGGACGCGTACCGTTCGACGACAGTGCCGATCTGTTCTTAGATCAACTCGGCTATGAAGGGCCCATGGCGCGCAGTGTGCGCGATGCCGCGATGCTGCTGTCGGTGCAGGCCGGCGGCGATGCGCGGGCGCCGTTGTCGATCCATGAATCCGGTGAGGTTTTTACCGCACCGCTGGAGCGCGACTTCACCGGCACCCGGATCGGCTGGCTTGGCGATTTCAACGGGTACCTGCCCATGGAGAACGGCATCCTCGCGTTGTGTGAAAAGACGTTCGCCGACTTTGAAAGCCTGGGTTGCCATATCGAGTCGGTGCGTCCGGAATTTGCCCCTGAAAAGCTGTGGAGCAGCTGGCGCACCTTGCGCCACTGGATGGTCGCCGGCTCCCTGGGCGCGGCTTACGCCGATCCGCAGAAACGGGCGCTGCTGAAACCGGAAGCCTGCTGGGAAGTGGAAAACGGTCTGAAGCTCTCGGCCAGCGAAGTGTTTGCCGCCTCGGTGGTGCGCAGCGACTGGTATCGGGCAATCTCACGCTTGTTCGAGCAGTACGACTATCTGCTGCTGCCCAGCGCGCAGGTCTTTCCGTTCGACAAGTCGCAGCCGTGGCCGACCGCGATCGAGGGCGTGAACATGGACACTTATCATCGCTGGATGGAGGTGGTGATTCCCGGCACGTTATCCGGTTGCCCGGTGGCGAACGTCCAGGCCGGCTTCAATGCCCGGGGGTTGCCGATGGGGCTGCAGATCATCGGCCGGCATCAGGCAGACTTCGCCGTTCTGCAACTGGCGCACGCGTATGAGCAGGCCAGTCGCTGGTTCCAGCGCTGCCCTTCGCCACTGTTGAATGCCTGATTTTGATAAACGGTTGAAAGCGTAGAAAAAATTTTGAAATTTACGCTTGACGCTTTTCCATTTCAGGGGAATAATGCGCGCCACTTGGCTACATAGCTCAGTTGGTTAGAGCATAGCATTCATAATGCTGGGGTCCGGGGTTCAAGTCCCTGTGTAGCCACCAAGTACTAAAAACGGCTTACCGAAAGGTAGGCCGTTTTTTTATGCCTCGAGAAAAGTGCCTTCCCCGCTGGATCGGTCTGATTCTGTAGGAACCCGGTGCAAAAGGCGTACGAAGAGGATTTTTCGTTCGCTTAGGCACCTGCATCTTCGCCAGTCGATTTGATCGCCATCCCGATTGACCGACACGCTCCCCTGTCTCGATTCCAGGACAGACAGGGAGTGGTCATGGACCTGAACAAATTCCTATTCGACGATGAGTGGCGTCGAAATCGCCCGAGCGAGAACGCTATTTGGAGCGGATGGATTCCGCCCCCGCCGCCAGAACCGGTTTATATCCGGACAGACGAATGGCCCACCCCGAAGCCCCGCGACGATCTGGTATTTGCCAAATCCTGCACACCGGATAACTGGTGCCGAACGGAGGCCGGCACAGCCCCCGAACCCGTCTCAAGTTTCGGCAAGGTCATGGTCGCGGGCGCCATGCGCATTCCCGCTGCCAGTCACGCCGCAGCCAAGGCCATCGGCGCCGATCTGGCCCTGGGGCGCATGGCTGGCGGCGGAATCCTGCAGCAACGCCTTAACTGGGCAATACGCGGCGCCGGCGGTCCGGCCAGTGTGTTCATCCTCGGGATGCTGCCGACCCGAATGGGCGACGGCACGCTCTACACCGACGATCAGCTACGCACCTTGTCTCGCGCAACCACTCGAGTGCGCTTCCAGTTCCGGCGCGATGCCGAAGGCGTCATGCAGGTCTACGGCATCCACACCGGCGCCTCGGGCGACGACTCGGTGCGTACCGTAAAAGTCCAGTGGAACAGCGACAAGACCGCCATGGAGGCCAAACTCAACGGCATCACCATTCTGTGGACGCCGCAACGCGGGCCGCTGGGAGCAATGCCGCCGCTGGTTTATCCGGAACACGGCGAACCACTGAGCACGATCCTCGTCCACCCGATCGCCGCGAACACCGACAGCCAGATAGAAATCCTGCCCGGCGAAGACATCACCGCCGAAGACTGCATTCTGGTGTTTCCGGCAGAGACCGGGCTGAAGTCGT
This sequence comes from Pseudomonas sp. MWU12-2029, assembly GCF_023242425.1. Taxonomy (NCBI): domain Bacteria; kingdom Pseudomonadati; phylum Pseudomonadota; class Gammaproteobacteria; order Pseudomonadales; family Pseudomonadaceae; genus Pseudomonas; species Pseudomonas sp. MWU12-2029. The sequence continues at coordinate 593,305 of NZ_JALJDY010000004.1, forward strand.
TGTATGTGGTGTTTTCGAAACCGGCCAGGTTGATGCCGGGGATGGTGACGGGGGTTGGGGAGGATGTTGCCGGGATATGGCTGGCAGGAGCGGGGGAAGGGATTGGAGCGCCGATTCCGACGCGGATTGCGGATCGCCTTAGAGGGCAAGAGTTTTCCAGCTTTGACAAATTCAGGGAGGCGTTTTGGGAGGAAGTAGCCAATGATCCCGATCTGGCGGGACAATTCGTACAAGGCAACATTGAGCGAATGCGCGATGGTTTGTCGCCAAAGGTTCGCAGGCAAGACAGGGCCGGAGATAGAACATCTTATGAGTTACATCACGTGGAGCATATTGCCAATGACGGTGCGGTATACGACATAGACAACTTACGAGTGAACACTCCAAAAAATCATATTGAAAACCACCGAAGTGGACAGCCATGAAAAAAACCATTTCTGACTACACGGAAGCCCAGTTCCTTGAGTTTCTGAACTCCGTGCTGGCGGCCAATACAAGTCCTGATGAAATACTTGATCCTCTACTTTTTGAGTTTGAACGTCTCAGTGAGCACCCGGCAGGATCTGACTTGATCTACTGGCCAGAGGATGGCGCGCAATGCACCGCTGAAGGCATCACAGAAACGGTGAAAAAGTGGCGCGCTGCCAACGGACTGCCAGGATTCAAGCAGTGACCCTCCGGTATCCATAGTCAAAATCGCTGCGCATCACCAAGCAGTCAAAACGGCTTACCGAAAGGCAAGCCGTGTGTTTATGCTTCGCCCACTAACGCCGCCAGTCCCTTCGCCCAGATCTGCCGCGTACGTAAACCGACCATCGCCCGCCAGTCCGGATCCGCCGGATAGAACTGCTCCAGCAGATTCAACTTGATCGCCCGCCCCGTCGCATCCAGCGGATCACCGTGCAGATGCAGCCAGTGATCGTCGCGCAAGTAGCGATGTACGTCCGGCCCAGGATAAGTCCCGCACTCGATCACGAACGGCATCAACTGCACTTTCGGCAGCGCATTGAGCAATGCCTGCGAGGTGTAACCGGTAGCCGTTGCCGCGACACCGGTTTCGCTCAAGGTCTCGGCACCTGTGTGCAGCGTGTAGAGCCACGGGCCATAGATCGATTGCGCCCGGGCCAGCGCCGGATACGGTGCCTGAGTGATCGTCAGCAGCATCGGATGACCGTACTCGCCGGCGCCGGTGTGCAGGTCGAAACACATCACGGTTTCGGCACCGGCCAGATGATTCTCGATGATCTGGTGCAGCGTGCGATTCGACCAGCTCGGGGCAAAGCCTCCGAAGAACAGGCCGTCGGGATGGCTGTGCTGACCGCCCTCGACAATCGACATCACCGCCGGCCAGCCGTGCTCGGCGATTTGGGCGTCGAGCAAGGCATCGGCGCGCTGGCGCTCGGGGCCGTTCAAATCGGCGCAGGCGTAAATTTCGTGCAGCGCGGCGTAGGCCTGGTTGTCCGGGAGGGGCTGGTTGAAATCCAGATGATTGCGGTTCAGGTCGATGTTGTCTTCGTTGACCCGTCGCAGCCATGCCGTGCCCCACGGGTTGATCAGGTGGATCAACACCACCGCCACATCCTTCGGCAGCGAACCCGGCGTGAAATGCTTCAGCCAGTCGATCTGACATTCCGAACCGTAATAGCCCTCCACCCCGTGGGTGCCGCTGAGCGCCACCAGACGCCGTCTGGCTTGCGGATCCCCCAGCACCGCCACATCGGTGCTCAACGGCTCGCCGAACGGTCCACAACGCGGATGGGCGTAGGAGGTGAGCGTCGCACCGGCCGCGGTTGCGGCGGCAAGAAACTGTTCGCGCTGCTGGCGGTAGCTGGAGTGGGTCGGAAACTCGCTTTGCATAGTGGCCTCTTGTTGATTGTTCTGGCTTCACGTGTGCCCATGACCCTACAGAAAATTCGCCAATGCATGAAGGACAAACATACCGACGGTTTGCGTCCTGCACGGTCGGCCGATACAGTCCGTCAGACTTTTATCCCACGGACGGAGAGCCCCGCGTGTTTCCAGCCCAGCCCCTGAAACGATTTCGCCTGCCGGCCCTGACGTTGATCGTCAGCGCCATCACCCTCGCCGCCTGCAACGCCCCGCCCTCCTCGACCCTGCCGCTGGCGCCGGAAGCCGCCTCCGGTTACCGCACAGGTCTGCAAGCCAGTCACGCTGATAAACACATGGCCGCTGCTGCGAATCCGCTGGCTGCCGAGGCCGGTCGCGAGATGTTGCGTAAAGGTGGATCGGCCATCGATGCGGCCATTGCGATGCAAGCCGTGCTGACCCTGGTCGAGCCGCAATCCTCCGGGATCGGCGGCGGCGCGATGATCGTGCTCTGGGACGGCAAACAGGTGCGTACCTATGACGGTCGTGAAACAGCACCGGCCGGCGCTACCGAAAAGCTGTTCCTCCAGGCTGATGGAAAACCGATGCCTTTTCCGCAGGCGCAGATCGGCGGACGTTCCGTCGGCACACCGGGTGTGATGCGGGCGCTGGAGATGGCGCACAAACAACATGGCCGCTTGCCGTGGGCGACGTTGTTCGAACCGGCGATCAAACTGGCGGAGCAGGGCTTTGCGATCTCGCCTCGCCTGCATTCGCTGCTGGACTCAGACCCTGTGGTGCGCCGCTCACCAGACATGGCCAGGTATTTCCTCAACAGCGACGGCAGCGTCAAAGCCATCGGTACGCGCCTGCAAAACCCGGCGTTGGCCGCCGTGCTCAAACGCATCGCCAACGAAGGTGCAGACGCGCTGTACAAAGGCCCGATCGCCGAAGAGATCGTGGCCAAGATTCAGGGTCACGCCAACCCCGGCAGCCTGTCGTTGAACGACCTTCAGCACTATCAGGCCAGGGAACGCGCGCCACTGTGCACCGACTACAAGCGCTGGCAGGTTTGCGGAATGCCGCCGCCGTCATCGGGCGGGATTGCGGTGGCGCAGATTCTCGGCACCTTGCAGGCACTGGAAACTCGCGATCCGCGCCTGTCGCTGACACCGCTCAAACCCGTGAAAACCGATAAACCGGCGGGCCTCGAACCGGCGCCCCAAGCCGTGCACCTGATCGCCGAAGCCGAACGCCTGGCCTACGCCGACCGCGCGCAGTATGTGGCCGATACCGACTTCGTACCGGTGCCGGTCAAGGGGCTCGTCGACCCGGGTTATCTGGCCAGCCGCGCCAGCCTGATCGGCGATCGCAGCATGGGCAGCGCCAAACCCGGCACACCACCGGGGGTGCAGGTCGCCTACGCGCCGGACCGCTCGCCGCTGCGCATCTCCACGTCGCAAGTGGTGGCGGTGGATGACTTCGGTGGCGCGGTGTCGATGACCACCACCATCGAAGCGGCATTCGGCTCGCACCTGATGGTTCAGGGCTTTTTGCTCAACAACCAGATGACCGACTTCTCGTTCATCCCCGAAGAGAACGGACAGAAAGTCGCCAACCGCGTCGAGCCCGGCAAACGCCCGCGCTCGTCGATGGCACCGACCCTGATCTTCGACCGCAACAGCGGTGAGTTCGTTGCCACCGTCGGCTCCCCGGGCGGCTCGCAGATCATCGAGTACGTAGCCAAAACCACTGTCGGCCTGCTCGACTGGAACCTCGACCCGCAAAGCGCCATCAGCCTGCCCAACTTTGGCAGCCGCAACGGGCCGACGGAGCTGGAACAGGGTCAGTTCACCCCGGCTCTGATCCAGGCACTCAAGGACAAGGGCCACGCTGTGAGCGAAATCGACATGACCAGCGGCACCCAGACCACCGTGCGGATCAAGGATACGCAGGGGAAATCAACGCTGGCCGGTGGGGCGGATCCTCGGCGTGAAGGGGTAGCGTTGGGGGACTGAAATCCCTTACGCCAACTGAAAAAGGCTTACCGAGAGGTAAGCCTTTTTTGTGTGTCCATGAATCCATTTCAGCGGTCGAAATCTACGTTCCACTGAGCAATTGATGACAGCGAAACAAGCGTCATCCGTCGCCCGATTTCCGGTCAGCGATTCGCCACCAGATGCGCACCGAACAGCAGATAGCAACCACCCGCCAACCGATCCAGCCATGTCCGCGACCGCTCATAAATCCCGGCAATCCGTCGACTGGCGAAGAACAGCGCCACACTGCAATACCAGCTGAAGGACAGCGTTGCCATGGTCAAGACCGCCAGTGCCAGCAGCATCGGTGGCACATGGGCCGGCATGGCGGTGGCGAAGATCGTCGCCACGAACAGCGCCGATTTGGGGTTGGTCATGTTGCCCAGAAAACCTCGCCCGTAGGCACCGAGCAAGGTTTGCTCAGAAGCGTCAGGTGCCCCTTGCGTGAGAGGGACCTTGCGCTTGAATTGCTTGAGTCCGAGATAGATCAGGTAGCAGCCACCGGCAATCTTGAAGCTCAGGTAAAGCGTCGGCGCCGCACTGAACAGCGACTGGATGCCCAGGCCACCGGCCAGCCCCCACAATACCGTTCCACTGGCGACGCCGAGCGCCGCGACCACACCATGGCGTCGGGAGCGGCTGACGGCCAGTTGCGCGATGTTGAAAAAGTTCGGCCCGGGTGTCACCACGGCAACCGTCCACAACAGCGCCAGCGACAACAACGGTGCAAGGTAACTGGAAAACATGGGGCAGGCGCCTGATGGATTAGACAATGCCCCTACCTTGCAATATCCAGCGACGTTTTGCCATCAGACCGAAAGCGTCTTGCCATCCACCGGATCGCCAATCGTCAGGAAATGCCCACCGGCCACATGGTGCAAAGTGCGCAAACCGTCATGCCCTTCAAAATGCCAACGTCCATCGCTGAACACCCGCGAATCCGCCTGGGCCGCGATCACCTCAGCCAGGAACAGATCGTACTGTTCGTGATTGCGCGGCTCCGGCAGCAACCGGCATTCGAGCCACGCCACGCAGCCGTCGAGCATCGGTGCCTCGACCTGCTCGCCAGTGAAGGTCTGCAAGCGATAGGCCTGAAACTTGTCCTGCCCTTGTTCACGATTGATTTCCAGGCCAGAAGTCGAACCGACGGTCTGCACGATGTCAGCCTGGTTCACGCAAGGGACGTTGAGGACAAAGGTGCCCGAGGCCTCGAGCAGTTGCCGGGTCCAGGTGGATTTATCGAGGACCACCGCGACTTTCGGCGGCTCGAAATCCAGCGGCATGGCCCAGGCCGCAGCCATGATATTGCGCTGCCCGTCATGAGCGGCGCTGACCAGCACGGTCGGCCCGTGGTTGAGCAAACGGTAGGCTTTGTTCAGGGGAACCGGGCGACGGAAGGACTCGCTCATGGGATCTGCTCCGGGAAAAAGAGCCGATTGTAGCGGGATAAAAACAGCGAAGGGATTGCCATGGACAATCCCTTCGCCTGACAAGCATCAGTTGGATAGCTGGTTGGCGAACTGACCGACCGCGTCCACCACTTTCTGCGCGCCATCCTGGATCTCGACGATCACCGTGCCCGCCTCCGCCGCCAGCGCCAGCCCTTGCTCGGCCTGGAGCTTGCCGTCGGTCATCAGTGCCACGGCGTTGCGCGCCATGTCCTGGTTCTGACGGACCACACCGACGATTTCCTCGGTCGCCTGGCTGGTGCGCGAGGCCAGTTGCCGTACTTCGTCGGCCACCACCGCAAAACCACGGCCCTGCTCGCCTGCACGGGCGGCTTCAATGGCGGCGTTGAGCGCCAGCAGGTTGGTCTGCTCGGCAATGCCGCTGATGGTCTTGACGATGGTGCCGATCACCTGGGATTGCTCGTTCAGCGCCTCGATGCCTTCGCCGGCAGTCTGCATGTGCCGCGACAGGTCGCGCATCACATTGACCGCTTCAGTGACCACGCGGGTCCCGCGCTGGGCAGTGCTGTCGGTCTGCAAGGACGTGCTGTAGGCGATGTTGGCAGCCTCGGCGACGGCTTGCTCCTGATTGACCTGATCGGTGATCACGGTGGCGAACTTCACCACTTTGTAGAGTTTTTCGTTGGCGTCGAGCACCGGGTTGTAGGACGCCTCCAGCCAGACCTCGCGACCATGGGCGTCGATCCGCTTGAAGCGACCGGCGACGAACTCACCGTTGTTCAGGCGGCGCCAGAAATTCTGGTACTCGGCGCTGTTGGCCTCGCCCGAGTCACAGAACATGCGGTGATGTTTGCCCTTGATCTGCGCCAGGCTGTAACCCATGCCCTGAAGGAAGCGGTCGTTGGCGCTCAGCACGTTACCGTTGAGGTCGAACTCGATCACCGCCGTCGAACGCACCAGCGCGCCGATCAGGTTCTCGTGTTCGCGTGAGGCTTCGATGGTGCGGGTCAGGTCGCTGGAGAAAATCGAGAAATGCTTGATGCGCCCGTCCGAAGAGCGGACCGGCTGGACGATCGAACGCAACCACGCCTCTTCGCCATTGCCGCGTGACAGACGCACGGCGCCGGCGAAGTGCTCGCCCCGGCTCAGTGCGGCCCGGAAGCGGTGATGAAACTCGTCGGACTTCACATGGGCCGGCACGATGTCTTCGATGGCGCGGCCGATCAGGTCGTGGCTCTTGTAGAGCATTTCATTGAGGAAGTTCTGGTTGACCGATTGAATCCGCCCGTCGGGCTCAAGGGTCAGCACCAGCATCTCGCTTTCCAGGCTCTCCTTCACTTGCAGAAGGCTGGAGAGTTCTTCACGAAGAGCCGCCAGCTCTTGCTTGAGGCGTTTGTTGAACATGGGAAAGCACCGATGGACTGGATGGAAAGCGGGGTTGCAGCCCTAACCATCGGCCTTGGAAATCTTTTCTGAAGAGCTGTCGAGACCGGTCAGTCAAAAATAATCTCAATTGGCCATTGGTCTTATCCGTCCTCGCAGAACGGATACAAAACCCGGCGCTCTGGCCCGGCCACATCAGGTATTCTCAAGTCAAATTGCAACAATATGTTGCCGCTATCCGCCCGATAAGGAGTTCCGTTTTGGATTTATCGACCGCTGCCTGGATGGTTCACGACACCCGCCTGATTCTCTGCTGCCTGCTGGCGATTGCGACGATTATCGTGTTGATCAGCGCCAGCAAGCTACCGCCCTTTCTATCGATCCTGATCGGTACGTTCATCGCCGGCGTCGGCGCGGGTTTACCGCCAGAGGACGTGGCCAAGGCGTTCAGCAAAGGCGCCGGGGCGATTCTCGGCGAGGCAGGGATCATCATCGCGCTGGGCTCGATGCTTGGCGCGCTGATGGCCGAGTCCGGTGCAGCCGACCGCATTGCGTCGACCTTGCTCGGACTGGGCAAAGGCAAATCCCTGCCATGGGTCATGGCGCTGGTGGCGATGGTGATCGGCCTGCCGCTGTTCTTCGAAGTGGGGCTGGTGATGATGGTTCCGATCATCTTCGTCATGGCCCGCCGTTCCGGTCAGCCGCTGTTGAAAATTGCGATTCCGGCGCTGGCCGGCATGACCACGCTGCATGCCCTGATGCCACCGCATCCCGGACCGTTGATCGCGGTCAGCGCATTGCATGCCGACCTTGGGCTGACCATGCTGCTGGGCTTCAGCATCGCCATCCCGGCGGTGATCCTGGCCGGACCGATCTACGGCAACTGGCTGTCGAAACGCATGCACGTCGATGAGCCGGCAGAACTTGGCGCGCTGTTCAGCGCCCCGCCGAAAGCGCCGCGCCAGCCGAGTTTCGGCATGTCGCTGCTGATCATTCTGTTGCCGGTGCTGCTGATGCTCGGCAGCACGCTGGCGAAAGTTGCGATGAGCCCGGAAAGCAACGTCGCCCTGACCCTGAAGTTTCTCGGAGAACCCTTGGTGGCGTTGGGCATTGCCGTCATGGCGGCGGTGATCTGCCTCGGCTGGGCCAACGGCATGCCGCGTGAACAAGTCGGCGGCACCCTGCGCAAAAGCCTCGCGCCGATTGCCGTGCTGTTGCTGACCATCGGTGCCGGTGGCGGCTTGAAGCAGACCTTGCTGGATGCCGGCGTCAGCCAGACCATCAGCAAAGTCGCCGAAGGCGCGCACATGCCGTATCTGCTGCTGGCCTGGCTGATTGCCGTGGCACTGCGTCAGGCCACAGGCTCGGCGACCGTGGCCACGACCACAACTGCGGGGATTCTGGCGCCGATGATGGCGGGCCTCGCCGCGACGCAAAGTTCGCTGGTGGCGCTGGCGATTGGTGCCGGGTCAGTGTTCTTCTGTCACGTGAACGACGCCGGCTTCTGGATGGTTCGCGAGTACTTCGGCCTGCAACTGAAACAGACGATCTGGGTCTGGTCGGTCCTGCAAACCATTGTCTCGGTGGTGGGTCTTGTGGGGACCTTGCTGTGGTGGCACTGGTTGACGTGACGGCGACGCGAGTTTGCGCCGAGGCCGTCAACCAGCCTTCAGGAACAGGGCGCCACCGAACGGCGCCCGCCTCCGGGCACGCGCACTCCGAAATACGCCGCGCTGACGATACCGACCGCGCCCATCACCGCGCAGAACATCACACAGATCCACGGGCTCCACGGCATCAGACCGATCAGCAGCAGCGGTGTGATGCTTGCCCATGCGGCGTAGGCAATGTTGTAGGTGAAGGAAATACCGGATACCCGGATACGAGCCGGGAACAGACCGACCATCACCGAAGGCACGGCGCCGACCACACCGCAGGCAAGGCCGGCGATAGCGTATGCCAGCCCTACCCAATCGCCGCCCATGATCAAACAGCTGTAAAGCACGCCGATGCCCAATGGCAGCAGCAGGCTATAAAACATCACCGTGCGCCAGGCACCGATGCGGTCCACCAGCAGCCCGGCAATCACGCAGCCGATGTTCAGGAACACGATGCCCAGAGCGCTCAGGGCAAAGGTATGGCCGGCGGTCATGCCGAAGGTCTTCTGCATCATGGTCGGGGTGATGACCACGAACACCACCACCGCCGAAGTCAGCACACAGGTCATCAGCATGGCCGGCAGCATCGCCAGACGATGCTCGCGCAATACTGTGCGCAAGGGCAGTTCGACCCGCGCCTCACGCTGCGCTTCCATGGCCATGAATACCGGGGTTTCGCTCAACCAGCGACGCAGGTACACGCCGATCACGCCGAACACTCCACCGAGCAGGAACGGATAACGCCAGGCGTAATCGAGGATTTCCGCCGGGGTAAACACCTGTGCGAGAAACGTCGCAGTCAATGCGCCGATCAGGTAACCAAACGTCAGCCCGGCCTGCAGAAAGCCTAATGCGTAACCGCGATGCGCGACTGGCGCATGCTCGGCAACGAACACCCAGGCGCTCGGCACCTCACCGCCCACCGCCGCGCCTTGCAGGATGCGCAGCGCCAGCAGCAACAGCGGTGCGAAATAGCCGATCTGGGCGTAGGTCGGCATGATCCCGATCAGCAGGCACGGCAGCGCCATCATCAGGATGCTCAGGCTGAAGACTTTCTTGCGCCCCAGCCGGTCGGCGAAATGCGCCATCAGGATCCCGCCCAGCGGCCGTGCCAGATAGCCCGTGACGAAGATCCCGAAGCTTTGCAGCAGGCGCAGCCACTCGGGCATTTCCGGCGGGAAAAACAACTGGCTGAGGGTCAGGGCGAAGAACACGAAAATGATGAAATCGTAGATCTCCAGCGCCCCGCCCAGGGCCGCAAGGCCGAGGGTCTTGTAGTCGGAACGGCTGAACGGCGCCGGTCGGGCAGTGGAATGGGCAGTCATGGCAAAGAACTCTGGCAGGCAAAAAACCAAGGCGCCCATGGTCTACGCAAACGGGCCGGTCGACAACCCGTTAGACCATAGTCTGATTCAGTGAAACACGGTCACAAAAATCCGTCGGTTGATTTACTGTTGGCACCTGTCCAGACGGGCCGGCCAAGCCCCGAAGACCACAATAAACATAAAAATCCGAGGTACTCCCGTGGCCGTTGATATCGAAGATAGCCGCTCTGCGCGCTTTGCCTTGCGCTGCTCCAGTTTTGCCGAACGCTGGTTTCCCGACTCCTGGGTGTTCGCCGCACTCGCCGTGATCATCGTGGCCCTGGCTACCCTGGCCATGGGCGCCAAGCCCACCGATGCTGCCATGGCTTTCGGCGACGGCTTCTGGAGCCTGATCCCCTTCACCATGCAGATGGCCTTCGTGGTGATCGGCGGTTATGTCGTCGCCAGCTCGCCGCCCGCCGTGAAGCTGATCGATCGTCTGGCGCGAATCCCGAAAAACGGCCGCTCCGCCGTGGCCTGGGTCGCGCTGATCTCGATGGTCGCGTCGTTGCTCAACTGGGGCCTGTCGCTGGTATTCGGCGGTCTGCTGGTGCGTGCCCTCGCCCGCCGCACCGATCTGAAAATGGACTACCGCGCCGCCGGTGCCGCGGCTTATCTGGGCCTTGGTGCGGTGTGGGCGCTGGGGCTGTCATCGTCCGCCGCGCAGTTGCAGGCCAACCCCGCTAGCCTGCCACCGTCGATCCTGTCGATCACCGGGGTGATTCCGTTCACTCAGACGATTTTCCTCTGGCAGTCCGGCGTGATGCTGCTGGCGCTGGTGGTGATCTCGATCATCATCGCCTACGCCACCGCGCCCGGCCCGAACTCGGCGCGTGACGCCAAGGCCTGCGGCATCGACCCGGCCTTCAACCTGCCGCCGCTGCAACCGCGCACCCGGCCCGGCGAATGGCTGGAGCACAGCCCGCTGCTGATCATCGTGCTGGTGCTGCTGGCGGCCGGATGGCTGTTCCACGAATTCTCGACCAAACCGGCGATCACCGCGATTTCCGGGCTCAACACCTACAACTTCCTGTTCATCATGCTCGGCGCATTGCTGCACTGGCGGCCGCGCAGCTTCCTCGATGCGGTGGCGCGAGCGGTGCCGACCACCACTGGTGTGCTGATCCAGTTCCCGCTGTACGGCTCGATCGCTGCGCTGATGACCACGGTCAAAGGCACCGATGCCCAGACTCTGGCTCACCATATCTCGACGTTTTTCGTCAGTATCGCGTCCCACGACACCTATGCGCTGCTGATGGGCGTGTACTCGGCGATTCTCGGTTTCTTCATTCCGTCCGGGGGCGGCAAGTGGATCATCGAGGCGCCGTACGTGATGCAGGTGGCCACCGATCTGAAGTACCACCTGGGCTGGGCCGTGCAGATCTACAACGCCGCCGAAGCCCTGCCGAACCTGATCAACCCGTTCTACATGCTGCCGCTGCTGGGCGTGCTGGGGCTGAAGGCCCGGGACCTGATCGGCTTCTCGTTCGTGCAACTGCTGGTGCACACGCCGCTGGTGCTGTTGTTGCTGTGGGCGTTGGGGACGACATTGGCGTATACGCCGCCGGTGATGCCATGACGCGGAATCATCTTCAGGCGTAATTCTCATGAGGGAGCTAGCGTATTGGCTCCCTCATTTGTTTCTGCGCCTTGGAAATGTCACCCAACCGTCACATTCCCTTGCTAGCGTCCTCCCGAAACATACTGAAACAATTAAGCATAAACGGACTTCTACATGAACGACGACACCGACGGCAAAGATCCCTCCTCGCCTGAATCCGACAATCCCACCGACACCAGCCGCCGCCGTTTTCTCGGCGGTGTCGCAGTCCTGGGTGTGGGCGCCACGCTGGCCGGGTGCGGGAATGCCGCTGATCAGCCGGGCAAACCCGACGAGCGTCCGCTCACGCCCGCCGAGCTGGACAAGGCCCTGCACGATCAGGTGAAGACCGTCGTGGTGATCTACGCCGAGAACCGCAGCTTCAATAACCTGTTCGGTGATTTCCCCGGTGTCGAGAAGCCGCTGTCTGCACTCAAGCCTGAGGAATACCAACAGCGCGACCGCGACGGCAGCCTGCTGCAGACCCTGCCGCCGGCCTGGGGCGGTGTGTTGCAGATCGGCCCGCAAACGCTGGATGGCGTGACCTATCCCAACGCTGTGCAGTTTCAGGAAAACCTGCCCAACGCACCTTTCGCTCTGAAAGGCCCGAATGCCGAAGACCTGCCCCTGGGTCTGGTCACTCGGGATCTGTGGCACGTGTTCTATCAGAATCAGATGCAGATCAACGGCGGCAAGAATGACGGTTTTGTCGCCTGGGCCGACTCCGGGGGCCTGACCATGGGTCACTACGCCCAGAGTCGCTACTCCCTGCGCCTGTGGGACGTGGCCCAGGAGTTCGTGCTGTGCGACAACTTCTTCCAGGGCGCCTTCGGTGGTTCGTTCCTCAACCACCAATACCTGATCAGCGCCACCGCGCCGTTCTACCCGAACGTCGCCAACTCAGTTGCCAAGAGCCAGATCGCCGCGCTGCAAAGCGATGACCCGGCCGACCCGCGCCTCAAGCCGCTGGAGCAATCCCCGGCCAGCGCCATGACCGGCCCGCCGCAGTTCGGCCCGAGCGCGCTGACCCCGGACGGTTACGGGGTCAACACCCTCGCCCCGCCCTACTGGCCGACCTGGATCCGCGACCCGGAGCGCCCGGCGTACTCCAAAGCCGATCTGCCGAACGTCATGGTGCCGCAGACCCACGAGCACATTGGCGACAAACTGTCGAAGAAGAACATCGACTGGGCGTGGTACGCCGGCGCCTGGCAGGCGACGCTGGATCAGTTCAAGGATTCCGGCGGCATCCCGAAAATCCCCAACTTCCAGTATCACCACCAGCCGTTCAACTACTTCCAGCAACAAGGCCCGGAGCATCCCGAAGAGCGCAACAAACGCCTGCGCGACGCCGGTCTGGGCGATGAGTCGAGCACCAACAAATTCTTCGCGGACGCCGAGGCGGGCAAGTTGCCGGCCGTGAGTTTCTACAAGCCCCAGGGCAACCTGAACATGCACGCCGGTTACGCCGACGTGGCTTCGGGCGATCGCCATATCGTCCGCGCGCTGAAAGTGCTGCGGGAAAGTCCGCAATGGAAAAACATGGTGGTGATCGTGACCGTCGATGAAAACGGCGGCTGGTGGGACCACGTCGCACCGCCCAAGGGCGATCGCTGGGGGCCGGGTTCGCGGGTGCCGGCGCTGGTGGTGTCGCCGTTCGCCCGAAAGGGAACGGTGGATCACACGGTCTATGACACCGCTTCGATCCTGCGTCTGATCACCCGCGTCTTCCAGCTGGAGACCCTGGCAGGGATCAAGCAGCGTGACGATGCGATGACCGGCCGGGGCCAGAAACCCATGGGTGACCTGACCAACGCCCTGCATTTCAAGGCCTGAGGACGAGTCCTGCGATACGGCTCAAAAAACTGCGGCTGACGGCTTCTCGCCATCACCCGGCTGATCCAATATGTGGCGCACCCGAGCAACGGGGAACCCACGCTGAAAAGGATCTGAGCATGTTCAAACTCGCAGGACTCACCCTCGCTGCGCTCACATTGAGCGCAGCCGCCCACGCCGATGTCGACCTGAAACTGGGCAGCACCGAACGCGTCACCCGCCTCTTCGCTTATCCCAACAATTGCAGCGTGATCTGCTTTCGCAACTGGACGCTTGAGCAGACCGTCGCCCATTACCTGAGCCAGAGCGTGCAACGCGATGGTTATACCGGTGCCAAGGTGCTGGTGAAGAATGACAACGGACAAATCTATGCCGAGATCAGCGGCGTGCCGAAAGGCTACGACAAACCGCTGACCGCGCTGCTGGATGCCGGCGACCTGGCCTACACCGGCGCCAGCAAACTCAACGCCGATGGCAAGTGGGCGTACAGCTGGTATCTGTTCCTGCCGCTGGGCATGGCCCTGGAAAACCGTAAAAGCGTCGAACTGCTGCACTTCCCGCCGGATTACTCGCTGACCCAGGCCCAGGACTACCTGCGCTCCAACACCACTGATCGCTGGGCTGCGCTGCTGACCGACAACGGCATCCCGGCCGACCAGACGCCGGGCTACCAGACCATTGTCGACATCGCACCAATTGCTGCCCCCGCCAGCGCCGGCAGCGACCTTGAAGGGGTCTACGACTACTTCAAGGATTACCAGACCACCATGGTCAAACAGGTCAGCGTCAGCGCCAGCGGTGCAGCCCTGCCGATGGTGGCCTTCGGTGCACCGGTGCGTAACTGGATCAAGCAGCAATACGGGCCGACCGTGAACGTACTGGGTCTTGCAACCATCACTCCGAGCGCCGGGGTGAACGTGCCGGTACTGGGTTCCAACCACCCGAGCTACATCTGGTACGCCGCCGATCCCAAGAGCTACACCGGTGACGACGCCCAGGCCAAGGCCGACGCGGCGGGGCTGAAAGTGATGGGCCAGGACTTGAGCGCCGCCTGCTGGCAGGCCGGCATGGGCAGCAAGCCGGGCACCGACCCGAAAACCCTGCTGAACAGTTGCACCCAGACCTGGCAAGTGACGCAGAAGGTCAAGACCTGCGAGTTGTTCTACACCTCGATCCGCAACCTGACCGCCGAACAGGCCGCCGCCAAGTGCGCCACCACGCCGATCAAGGCTCAGTTGCAACAGCTTCAAAGCCCGATGCCGGACACCGCGGTGCCTGCTCCGCATATTTGACGCAAGGATGGATTTTCCGTGTCAGCGCAGGCTGACGCGGAAAAACGTATTTCACCCCTGTCAGATGTGACAGTAGATCTGTAGTTTCATATACGAGATATTGGATCCAATACTGTGTTGCCGGGCCGAATGGAAACCGCCCTGTTGAAGTCGCAGCATCTTTTCGACAGGGATCGTTATGAATACGCAAGTCCTTCGCCATCCCACGCCCCGCGATACAGAAGGGATCTACCCGTTCATGGGGCTTCCCGTCCGTCTCGGATTCCCTTCCCGGGCCGACTTCGAAGTGATGCACGACGCCCGGGGAACGCCCTGTGCAGTCGTCGCGCGCCGGGAATTCCTGCGCATCACCCGCATGTGCAGGGTCTCGGGCCAACTGCTGCCCTACCGCTGCCGCCAGACCCGGCAATTACAGGCAGGCATCCATATTTACGATCCACGCTTCTGCGGATTGTTAGAACACTCCTGTGACCCGAACGTGTTCATCGACATGAGTGAATTATGGTTGTGGGCCCTGCGAGACATTCAGCCGGGCGAGCGACTGACCATGGATTACACCGCCACCGAGGACAAACTGCTCAGGCAGTTCGCCTGCGGTTGCGGGTCTGCTCATTGTCGCGGCTGGATCACCGGTTACGACGAACCACCCAGCCTTGAAGGCCAGCGCTATTTGAAGAGCTGGCTGCGACAAGGCTTGCGCTGACTTGCAGGTTACGGTGCGCCGACCGGCCGCAGGCGGTATTGCGGCGGCAGTTGCTCGAAGCCGCTGATGGTGGTGTTCAGACTTTTCCAGCGGCCATCCTTGATGCCGTAGATGCAACCGTGGATCGACAGGCTCTGCCCGCGATGCCAGGCGTTCTGGATGATGCTGGTGTGAGCGACGTTGGCCACTTGCTGGATCACGTTGAGCTCGCACAGTCGATCGACCTGTTCCTCCTCGGTCGGCAGCTTGGCCAGTTCTTCGCGCTTTTCGTAATACAGATCGCGAATCGACCGCAGCCAGCCATCGATCAGACCGAACTGGCGATCCTGCATCGACGCCCGCACACCGCCGCAACCGTAGTGGCCGGTGACCAGAATGTGTTTGACCTTGAGCACGTCCACGGCGTACTGGATCACCGACAGGCAGTTGAGGTCGGTGTGCAGCACCACGTTGGCGACGTTGCGGTGAACGAACAGATCGCCCGGCAACATGCCGACGATTTCGTTGGCCGGCACCCGCGCATCGGAGCAACCGATCCACAGGTATTCAGGCGTCTGCTGGCGGGCCAGCTTGGCGAAGAAATCCGGGTCTTCCTTGGTGATCGCGTCAGCCCAACGCTCGTTGTTATCAATCAGGTCTTGTAAGTCATGCATGCTGTAAGGCCTCAAGAAAGATGCGCTGCTATGACAGACAACCGTCCGTCGGGGTCACGAAAGGATCGCAAGTGATTTCGTTGGAATTTCTCGTGTGCCGAGTGAGTCCACCTGAGTAAGGCCCACAGTATGAGGAATTGCCATGACTGATTCACGACGTCCCTTCGACGCGGTGCAGCCGGAGCCCATCGATGATAACGAAGACCGCATGGGATCGGTGCATGAGCTGGATTTCGACGACGAACAGCCCAGTGCGAAGATCGGCGATGAACTGCCGGAACGTGAGCGTGAGCAACGGATGCCTCGTGAGCGGGTACGGGAGGCGGGCCTGACCGGCGCTTCAGTGGCTGATCATGAGCCGACCGACGATGACCTGAGCCCGGAAACTTTGATCCGCGAAGACGGCGCCCGTGATGCCGATGAGTTGGGGTCAGGCAATCAGGCGGATTGGGATTTGAGCATTGTCGATGAGGACGACATTGGCGGCGGCGACGGACTGGATGAAGCGGAAATGGCGCGTCGCGACCCGATGGACGGCAAACGCTGAAGTGCTCCGTAGAAGCTGTCTCCGGTTGAGACAGCTTCTACCGCCGATCAGTCAACCAGGGTGCAGGCCATGACCACGGCGTCTTCACGCCCGCCCACTGCCGGGTAGTAATCGCGACGACGGCCGATTTCGTTGAAACCGTAGCGCTCGTATAGGCGGAACGCCGCTGTGTTGCTGTCGCGCACTTCCAGGAAACACTCCCGGGCATCGGCCGCATAGGCACGGGACATCAGGTATTCGAGCAATGTCAGCCCAAGGCCCCGGCCCTGATTCTCCGGCTTGACCGTGATGTTGAGCAGGTGCGCTTCATCCAGAATGATCTGCACCACCCCGTGGCCGACCTGCTGCTCGCCTTCGAACATCAGCCAGATCTGGTATTTGCCCAGCCCGTCGAGAAAAATCCCGCGGGTCCAGGGATGGCTGTAGGCCGCGAATTCAATTTTCAGCACAGCGTCCAGATCGGCTTCGACCATCGGACGGAAGGTTACCGCATCACTCATTCGATTCTTTCCAGCGCGCCATCAGCCGACGCATGGCTTGCCACACGGCGGCTTTGCGCTGTGGCTCTTCCATCAACAATTCCAGTCCCGGCACGGCCCAGGCCAGGCCAAGACCCTCGATCTGCAATTCACTGTTGAACGCCTCGGCGTCCTTCTCACCGGCGAAGCGCACCGCCGGCAGACCGATCAGCCACAGGCAGGCGCACGGCGCGGCTTCCATTTGCACCGAAAGGAAACCCTGGACGAAATCCCGGGCCGCATCCGGCCCCTGATCCATGGTGCCGCGCACCAGCAGTGGCCAACGCACCGGATCGCCGACGATCTGCGGCGCATCCGGCAAACCGGCGGCCCGCAGCATGTCCTTCAGCAGCAGATAGGCCGGATCCCGGCTCTGGAACGATTCGCCTGTGGGTAACTCCACCAGCAACAGGCAACGGCCGGCGCGTAGCAATTGCAGGGCGAAACGCGGTGGCGGCACCGGCGCGGGCCGTGCGACCACCGGCGCTTCTTCGGCTTCCTCCACCGGTTTGGCGGCAGGGCGGCCGCTGGCGGGCGTCGGTCGCGGGACCTCGATCTTCGGCCGCTCGGCCACACGCGCAGCCGGCTGAGCCGGCGCCTCAGCCGGGGATGCCGGTGCGACGGACAGCAAAACCTCGGGCTCCGGCTCCAGAGGCTCCAGAGGCTCCAGCAGCTCGGGCCGCGACGGAGCGGCGAAAGGCAATTCGGTGCGCGGCAGCCAGTTGACCACCTGCATGGCGTTCAAATAGGCGCGGCGGCGGGACTCGATTAGCAAGGGTCGGCCACTTGTGGATAACTGAAGTGCGCTGATTCTACCGCCCTTCGCTCAAGATCGCCCGCTGTTGATCGATAGTCTTGACCGATACCTTGACGCAAAGAAAAGCGACAGCCCGTCCCGAGAGTGAATCGCATCCCGCGTGATGCAGTACAATCGCGGCTTTTAATCGCCAACCAGCCGGCCATTCCGATGATCGAACCCAAGCGCGTCTTGCGCGCCCTCGCTGAACACTGGGCACTTCTGGAGCCACTGTGCGAGCACTTCGACCAGGGCACCCTGAGCCTCAACGAACTGCGCACGCAACTGGCCGCCCAACAACTGGAAAGCACGCCACAGGACATCACCAGCCTGCTCGACGTGTGGATTCGCCTCGACATTCTGGTCCCCGTGGCGAAAAGCCCGAACCGCTTCGAGCTCAACGCGCAAATCCACGACTTCCTCGCCTACCTGCGCCGGGAGCACCGTCTGGGCCTGTGCCTGGAAATCGAAGCCTACCTGCGTCACCTCGAGCGTCTGGCCGGTTATATCCAGGATGCGTTCGACATCCGTGACGGCAATGACCTTGCCCGTCAGTTGCGCCTGCTCGACATGCGTGTGCGTGACGTTCTGAAGAAACTCGACAACGACGAACAGGCGCTGGTGGCGGTGGCCGAACGGGCCAAAACCAGCGACCGGCAAATCCCCCTGCGTCAGCGTTACGCCGAAGTACTGGCGACCTGGGACGAATACGTCGAGCCGATGATTGATCTGGTGAACGCCGACGGCGCCTTCGAACAAGGCGTGCGCAAGGTCGAAACCGTGCTGTTGAAGATGCTCAGCGAACAACAGCGCCTCGGCCATCTGGTCGATGACGACATGCTGCTGCGCACCCACGCGCGCATCCTCGAAATGCAGACCAGCGCCCAGTTGACCCTGCGTCACGCCCGGGAACTGCTGCTGCCGCTGCGTGAAGAAGCGCGCCGACACAACGCCGTGACCCGTGGTGCTGCGCTGGCGCTGGCGGCGATCCGCCGCAAAGGCATCGACGCCGTGCCGCAAGCCGCGATGCCGCTGTTCACCCGGCCGCAAAGCACCTTTCTCGGCAGCGCCAGTCAGGTTGAAGCCTACGTCTACGCCCTGGCCCGTTTCGAGCCGAAACCGGCGCGTTTCCCCAAGGCGCACAAGTCGCAAAAGACCGGCGATGCGCCGCGTGCACCGCGCACCGTGCGCGAAATGGTCGACCGCTGCGAAGAATCCCTGCCGATGCCGGATCTGATGACCTGGCTGCTGGAACAGGAACCGGACGGCGCCACCGACGAATTGCTTTACTGGTTCTCGCGCCTGTCGCGGGAAAAACGCTTCAAGCGCGAGCGTCTGGAACGCCGCGAATACCATACTCACGAGCACCAGGTCAGCCTGCGCTCCTTCGCCCTGCTCTCGGCCCGCGACCCCGCCGCCGAGGATTCTGCGAGCACTCCACATGCATCTTGATCTCTCCGAACTGTCTCAACTGGCGCCGATCTTCCGCGAACTGTTCAAGGGCTACCACGTCAGCCGCCGCGATCCTGAGCTGTATGCGCAGCTGTCGAACTTCCAGGACCAGTACCGCACGCTGTTCAAGGCCCTGGGTTTCGAACTGGTCTGCGACACCCGTGGTTTCTACTACTTTGTGCCGGACATGGCTGCTGCGGCGGTGAACAAGACCGCCCAGCGTCTGGCGCTGTTCACCTTCATCCTTGTCGAGCACCTGGCTGACCAGGGTCGCGACCCGATCGCCGTGCTGGACGGCGGCAGCCTCGGCCGTGACGAACTGCCATCGCTGCTGGAGAAGTACCGCGACCTGTTCATCCAGGCCGAAGTGCAGACCGTTGATGAGCTGGAAGAGAAGATCATGCGCCGCATGACCCAGCTCGGCTTCGCCGGCGAAGAAAACGGTGTGTACCGCTTCCTGCCGCCGATGCACCGCTTCCTCGACGTGTGCCTGTCGGTGCAGCAGGACCGCGATCTGGCGGCCAGCGTACACAGCGTGCTGCCGCTGCCGGCGCCGGTGCTGATCGACGAAGAGGCCGAAGCCCGAATGCTGGAAACCGACGATCCGCTCGATCTTTCCGAATTTGAAGAAGAAAGCGAAGAAGACGCACTGGCCCGCGCCATTGCCGAAGAACAGGAGTCCGACGCATGAGCCAGGAACGCTACGGCATCCGCCGCTTTGCCCTTTTGAACACCGCCGGTTACAGCCTCGGCCTGTTCCCGCTGGAAGAGCCGCTGTCGGTCTACGGCGCGAACAACCTCGGTAAATCCGCCTCGATCAACGCCTTGCAGTTCCCGATTCTGGCGCGCATGTCGGACATGAGTTTCGGCAAGTACAGCCTGGAACAATCCCGGCGTTTCTACTTTGCCTCCGACACCAGCTACATCCTGGTCGAAGTGAACCTGCCTCACGGCCCGCACGTGATCGGCGTGGTCGGTCGCGGCCCGGGCGGGGGTTTCGGTCACCAGTTCTTTGCCTACGCCGGCAAGCTCGATCTGGCCCACTACCAGAAAAACGATACCTGCCTGCGCCAGAAAGAGCTGTTCAGCAACCTTGAGAAGGAAGGCCTGAAAGCCTACGAGCTCAAGCCTGATGAACTGCGCCGTTTGCTGGTTGGCGGTCACACGTCGATCCCGCTGGATCTGACCCTGATTCCGCTGCGCTCCACCAGCGAGCAGAGTCTCAAGACCTTCCGCGCGCTGTTCATCAACCTGCTGCACATGCGCGAAATCACCGCAGCCAAGCTCAAGCAGCTGTTCCTCGATGCCTTCGAACACAGCCTGCGTTCCGGCAGCGTCGACTACATCGCCGCGTGCGAAGAAGCCTTCCGCGATGTGCGTCGCATGGAACAGGACTACAACTCGCTGGTCGCTGCCGGCCCATTGGTCGAAGCCTTGGCCAACGGCGTGAAACAGCGCGACGTGCTGCGCGGCAAGCTGCATCGCCTGTCGCCGCTGCTCGACTCGTTGCTCGGTACGTGGTCGGACTACGCCACGGCGCGCAAGGAAGAGCTGACCATTCAGGCCGAACACTACCGTCGCGAACAGGACGACCTGCAGAACGACCAGCGCGGCGGCACTCAGGAGCTGATGCGTCTGGAGCGGGAAATCTCCGGCATCCAGCGCTGGCTCGGTGAGTTGTCGGTACTGAAGAATCGCTTTGCGCTGATCGATGACGTGAAAGTGCTCGAGCAGCAACTGCTCGCCGCCAAGGACGCTCACGATGAACTGGCCGGTGCGCTGGCGCAGTCCCGTCAGTTCAGCGCCGAGGATCTCGAAGAACGTCTGCGGGATCTGGAAAAACGCCTGAAGTCGGTGAAGCAGCAACTCGATCACGCCGACAACAACAGCTACGCCCGCCTGCGCGAAGAGTTTTCGCAACAGGACGTCGAGCGTCTGATGCGCCTGTTCAACAGCGCGCTGTTCAGCCTGCCGCTGGGCGAGCACGGCATCACCCTCGACGAGGATGGCGAATGGGTGAAATCGGTCGAGCTGATCCTCGACGGCTTCAAGGGCGAACGTTTCGAAGTGCCGGGCCTGTCGATCGACATCTCGCACATCGAGCCGCCGGCCCTGCAAGCGCTGGCTGACCGTGCCGCGCTGCGCGATCAGAAAGAGCGTCTGGAAAAAGAACTCAAGCAACTCAAGACCCAGCAAGCCGTGGCCGCCGACCGCGCTGCGAGCAAGACCCAGACCGAAGCGCTGTACCAGCAGGTGCTGGACGCTCAGAAAGCGCTGGAAGATTTCCGTCGTACTCAGACCCTGAGCGCCGAAGAAGGCGACAAGCTCGAGCAACTGGCGCAGATGGAAGCCGCGCAGGACGAACTCAAGCGCTCCAGCGATGCATTCACCGAGCGCGTCCAGCAACTGTCGGCCAAGCTGCAACTGGTCGGTCGGCAGATCGCCGACATGGAAGCCAAGCAACGCACTCTCGACGATGCCCTGCGCCGTCGTCAGTTGCTGCCGGCAGATCTGCCGTTCGGCACGCCGTTCATGGATCCGGTCGACGATTCCATGGACAACCTGCTGCCCCTGCTCAACGACTATCAGGACAGTTGGCAAGGCCTGCTGCGTGCCGATGGCCAGATCGAAGCGCTGTACGCGCAGGTGCGCCTCAAGGGTGTGGCCAAGTTCGACAGCGAAGACGACATGGAGCGACGCCTGTCGCTGTTGATCAACGCTTACGCGCACCGTACCGACGAAGCCCTGACCCTGGGCAAGGCACGTCGCGCAGCCGTGACCGATATCGCGCGGACCCTGCGCAACATCCGCAGCGACTACGACAGCCTCGAGCACCAACTGGCGCTGTTCAACCGCGAGATCAACAAGCGTCAGGTGTCCAACCTGCAGAGCTTCCGCATCGTGCTCGCGCCGAACAAGGAAGCCCTCAAGCACATCGACCAGATCATCCACAGCGCCGGTCAGTACGAAGAAGGCGAAACCCTGTCGGTGTTCGACCTGAGCCAGAGCGCCGAGCAGGACAACAAGAACGAAGAGGCCAAGGAATACCTGGCGCGGCTGGTGGCGGCGAACCACAACCAGCTCGGCCTCAAGGACTTGTTCGAACTGGCGTTCGAGATCACCAAGGTCAACGGTCAGCCGGTTATCCACACCGACATCGATGGCGCGGCGTCCAACGGCACCACGATGACCATCAAGGCGCTGACCAACATGTATTTGTTGCTGCACTTGATGGACCGCGATCTGGCCGGCCGAGTGCGCCTGCCTTACTACCTCGACGAGGCGGCGGACATCGACGAAAGGAACCAGGCGGCGTTGCTGGAAACCAGCCTGCAACTGGGCTTCGTGCCGATTCTGGCGAGCGTGAAGCCGCAGGTCTGCGCCAGTGTCGCTATTGACCTGGAAGGCGGCAGCGGCCCGGCCGGCATCTACATCGACGAGGCGGACTGGAAGTACATCCGCCGCCACGATGTGGTGAAAGCCACGATCAATGTCGAAGCGGATGAACCGGAGCTGGATGCGGTTTGATGCGTAGCTGACGGGCACAAAAAAGGGCCGCGATCCATTGGATCGCGGCCCTTTTCATTGGGCGGGATTATTTGCCGAGGGGGATTTTCGGCGCCCAGGTCAGCCACTCGTCTTCGAACTTGTCGAACAGCGGGAAGGTCTGCTCGGCGCGAGCCGGGTTGCCCATCCGCTCGCCATCCGGTGTGGCGAAGGCGATACCGCCCTGAATCGCCGTTTCGAGAGACTCGGTGCGTACGGTCAGGCCATTGAACAAACCAATATCGAAACCGACACCGCTGGTGTTCCAGAAGCGGCTGCCACTGCGTACCAGCGGCGCGTATTTCGGCTCGATCAGGATGTGCACCAGAACGCGGTCGGCGGTTTGACCCAGTTCGTAACCCGTGACTTTACCCACCGTGATTTCGCGATAGGTTACCGGCACGCCGGGTTTCAACGAGCCGCGACGGGCGGCACTCAATACCAGACTGAGACCGGCCTCTTGTTTGCTCACTTCCGGCGGATTGGCCAATGCCACGAAGTTCTTCTGCGGGCCGAGGCTCTTCGCCGCCGGCTGAACTTCGATGTACTGCCCCGTGACCAGGGTTTCCAGATTCGAGGTCTTGATCAGCCCCAGTTCCGGCTTGACCACCCAGAACTGGCTGCCGACCCGGGCAATCTTCTCCGGCACTTCGGTGATGCGTGCGGTGAGGATCACCGATTGCAGATCATCGGTCAGGTCGACGCTTTCAATCTTGCCGACATCCAGTCCCTTGAAGCGAACCGGCGTGCCGCTGCGCAAGCCGTCAGCGCGGTCCACCTTGATGGTCACCACCTCACCCTTCTGATTCGCGTCATCATGATTGGCGAACAGACGGAAGCGCGGAATACGCTTCTGCAACGGCGCCTTGACTTGCGGCGTTTCGAAGGCGATACCGCCGGCCATCAGAGTCTGCAAGGACTCGCTCTTGACCTGAATGCCACCAGTCAGGCCACCGGTCAGAGTGATGCCGCTGACGTTCCAGAACCGGGTCGAGGCGTTGACCAGGTTTTCGTATTCCTTCTCGATGTGGACGCCAATCACCAGTTGCTTTTTGGTCTTGGAGAACTGATAGCTCTGCACCGAGCCGACCTTGACCTGTTTGTAGAGAATCGGACTGCCGACCTCGATCGAACCGAGGCTGTCGGTGAACAGCACCAGGTGCAGGCCCGGTGCCTTCAGATCCAGAGGCGGCGCCTTCGGCCGTGCCTCGAACTCGCGTTGCGGCGCACCGCCCTTGTCGCCGGGGCGCACGGCGATGTAGTTACCTTTGACCAGTGCTTCCAGACCGGTGATGCCGGCCAGGGAAATCGACGGTTTGACCACCCAGAACTGGGTACCGGTGACCAGATACTCTTCGGCCAATGGATCGAGGGTCAGTTCTGCGGTTGCGCTGGACAGATCCGGATCAATTTTCAGGGCTTTGAGGTTACCGACCTGAATGCCCTTGTACATCACCGGGGTACGTCCGGCCTGCAGACCTTCGAAATCGCTGAGTTTGACCTTCACGCGGATACCGGCGGCGGCCGCATCGAAGTCTTCGTACAGGCGGAACGGCAGGCTCGGATCGGTGGGCGGGCTGTCCTTGCGGTTCTCCGGCGTAGCAAAGGCAATACCGCCGGCGACGATGCTGGCCAGGGATTCACTGCGCACTTTCACCCCGGACAGGTTGGCGTCGATGCTGATGCCGCTGGCGTTCCAGAAGCGCGTGTGTTTGCGCACCAGTTTGGCGTAGGTCGGTTCGATGAATACCTTGAGTTCAACAGTGCTCTGGTCTTCCGACAGCACGTAACTCTTGATCTGGCCAACCTTGATCTGCTTGTAGAACACCGGGCTGCCACGGTTCAGCGACCCCAGGCGATCAGCCTTGATTGTCAGGTGCAGGCCGGGTTTGGAGTCCGACAGTGGGGGCTCTTCGGCCAGGGCCTTGAACTTGCGGGTCGGCTCGCCTTCACCCGGGCTGATCGCGACATAGTTGCCCGACACCAGGGTTTCCAGGCCGGTAATACCGGCCAGGGTTACGCTCGGTTTGACCAGCCAGAAGCGGGTGCTGGTCTTCAGGTATTGATCGACATCCTTGTTCATCTCGATGGTGGCGATCACCCCTTTGGTAGCACCTTCGTCATCGAGCTTGAGGGCTTTGACCTTACCGACAGACATGCCTTTGTAGACCACTTCGGTCTTGTTGGCCTGGATGCCTTCACCACTTTCGAAACGCACCTGAATCTCGATGCCGGTTTCGTTGTAGGCACGCCATCCCAGCCAGCCACCGATGATCAGGGCAATCAGGGGCAGTACCCAAATGGCAGACCAGTTCGAAGCCGGTCGGGTTTTCGCTACGGGCAAATCAGTCATGGTCGGCGTCCGACTCCGTGTTATCCCAAATCAGTCGGGGATCGAAAGTGACAGCGGCGAGCATCGTCAGAATCACCACACTGGCGAAGGCGATGGCGCCCAGATTGGCTTCGACGCTGGCTAGCCGGCCGAAGTTGACGACCGCCACCAGAATGGCGATCACGAAAATGTCGAGCATCGACCAGCGGCCGATGAACTCGATGAAGCGGTACATCCAGATTCGCTGGCGCGCGGACAATGGCTGGCGGCGCTGTACCGAAAACAGCAGCAGCGCGATGCCCACCAGCTTGAAGGTCGGCACCAGAATGCTGGCGATAAACACTACGGCAGCGATCGGAATCATGCCGTGCTGCACCAACTGGATGACCCCGGACATGATGGTGCTCGGATCACCCTGACCCAGCGAACTGACCGTCATGATCGGCAGGACGTTCGCCGGAATGTAGACGATCGCGGCCGTGATCAGCAGCGCCCAGGTACGCGCGAGGCTGTTGGGCCGTCGGGCGTGAACCAGCGCACCGCATCGGGTGCAGGTCTGCACGTCGCTGTCGGCATCCTGCTTGTTCAGTTCGTGGCATTCGGTACAGATCAGAATGCCCGCATCAATCGCCCGCATGGGGATCTTCTCCTGATAACGCCTGCCAGATCTGGTGCGGTGACATCACCACTTCGAGCCAGACCTGAACCAATAACAAACCGATGAAACAAGCCAGACCGAGACCGACGGTGATGGCCGCCATGTCCGCCAGTTTGACGATCGCCACCAGGACACCCATGAGGTAGACCTCAAGCATGCCCCAGTCTTTGAGGTGGTGATAAATGCGGTAGAGCAACAGGCCGTAGCTACGACCGATGTTGAAACGGATGGTCAGCAACACGATCAACTGACACAGCAGTTTCAGCAGGGGGATCGCCATGCTGCACAGGAATACGACGACTGAAACACCACGCATATCGGTATTGAACAGGCCGACAACGCCGCTCCAGACAGTGTCCTGCGACGATTGCCCGAGAACATTGAGCTGCATGATGGGTAAAAAGTTCGCCGGCACGTAGAGCAACAGTGCTGCAATGACCAGGGCAAGGCTACGTTGCACCACGTTATGACGGTGGGCATACAGTTCGTAGCCGCAGCGTGGGCAGAGGGCTTTCTCACCGTGGGCAAGCTTGGGCTTGCGCATCAGCAGATCGCACTCATGACAGGCCACCAAGTCATCCAGCGGTAAATCTGACAGCCCGGGGGCGTCAACCGAATCCGACATAAGGGCTCTGGCTCCGAAAAAGATGGGGACTATTCTAGTGTTCTGATTCGAAAATAACTGTGCAAATTTGTTCGCTGTCGCGGGCAAAAA